>NZ_JBEXNC010000073.1:0-1057 GCF_040610935.1 Lentzea sp. NPDC003310 | reverse complement strand
CTTTTCCATCTATCCCTGGAAGTCTACCCATTCCTTTTTCGGGTAATAAAGCTTTAGATTTGTTTAAAACATTTTGCTTATACGTATTATTAAAGGTTTTAACAATTTCATTTGTCTGTTCAATCATTGGTATCTGATCTTCACCTACAGGGACAATGGATGCTTTAAAAGCAGTTATGTCGGCTGCCTGACTAACTGGATAAATAAAGAATCCTGTTGGAACACTATCACCAAAATTTTTTTCTTTCATTTCATTTTTGACTGTTGGATTTCTTTTTAATCGTGAAATAGAAACAAGATTTAAATAATGCATGGTTAATTCACTTAATTCGGGAATTTGAGATTGAACAAAAATATTAGACTTTATTGGATCTATACCTACAGATAAATAGTCTAATATGACTTCTATTAAGCTATTTTGAATCTTTTTAGGGTTTTTAGCATTATCAGTTAATGCTTGCTGGTCAGCTATCATAATAAAGTTGTTAAATTGGTCTTGTATTTCAACTCTTTTCTTTAGAGAGCCTATATAATGCCCAATATGAAGTTTACCAGTGGGTCTGTCTCCTGTAAGTAAATTTTCTTTTTTCATTTCCATCGCTCCTTCATATTTTCATGTAAAATGATGAACTAGATATAAGTATATAGCCTTGTTTTTTACTATTCTAACTTTAATCTAAATAAAGAAAGTTAATGAATACTATATACAAAGACACTACCTATAATTGTAATTTATGTAAACTAAATGAGAAAAGCTTAAGCGTTTTTAAACAACGTTTAAGCTTTTCCAATATATTTATATGGATTTGTCACACTTTAATAATCTCTCTTAGAAATAGTGAAGAAGTCAATTATAGCTAGTAGTATTATTGAAGCTATTGAGATAAATGTCTGCCATCCATTTAATTTGAGAGATCCAAGCCAAACATTATCAATTAAAAAGTTAAAAGGTATATATTTTAAGGCTTTTTTAACTTCATTACCATATTCTGGAATTAATGGAACTAAATTGGTTGCTATAGGTATGATTAATATAAGAAAAACACCAATTGAAAAT
>NZ_JBEXNC010000072.1:0-1071 GCF_040610935.1 Lentzea sp. NPDC003310 | reverse complement strand
CGGCGGCCGAGATGTAGGTGGTGGCGTCGTCGTTCTCGGCGGTCTTGCCGATGAGCTGCCACCCGCCGTCCACCGGCACCAATCCGACCTCGACCGTCCCGTCGCGCACCTGCTGCTCGACGGCGGCCCGATCCGGGTAGGGATAGGCGGTGAAGGAGATGTCGGTATCGGCCGCCGCGGCCAGGCCACCCGCCACCTGGACCACCGCCACCGTCTCCGGCCCGGTGACGGCGACCTCGATCTTGTCCGGCCTGCTGCTGACGAAACCACTCACGGCCAGCGAGGCGACGATGGCCACGATGGTGATCACCGTCGAGATGACGAAGTTGCGATCGCGCAGCTTCACCACGATCTCCCTGGCGGCGACGATCCGCCACACGCCACGCGAAGCGGGGGCGGTCATGCCGTCACCTCCCGGTAGATCTCGGCGACGGTCGGCCGCAGTTCGGCGAACTCGCGCACCGATCCCCGAGTCAGCGCCTCGGCGAGCACCGCGTCGGTACTGGCGTCCGCCAGCTCGATCACCGCCGCCGACCCGTTCGTCTCGATCACCCGCACCCCGGCGAACTCCCGCAACCAGCCCGGATCGCTGCCGACGACCAGCCGATACCGCGCCGCGCCCGTCGCCCGCAGCGCCGCCACCGTGCCCTGCCCGACCACCCGTCCCGCGGCGAGGATCACCAGCTGATCGCACAGCCGCTCGACCAGATCCAGCTGATGCGAGGAGAACAGCACCGGCACCCCCAGCTCGGCGTACTCGCGCAGCAGTTCGGCCATGGAATCGACCGCCACCGGATCGAGCCCGGAGAACGGCTCGTCCAGGATCAGCGCCGTCGGCTGCGCGATCACCGCGGCCGCGATCTGCACCCGCTGCTGATTACCCAGCGACAGCGACTCGAGCTTGTCCTTGCTCCGGTCGCCGAGCCCGAACCGCCCCAGCAGTTCGGCGGCCCGCGCCTTCGCCTCGGCCGCGCTCAGTCCGCGCAGCCTGGCCAGATAGACGAGCTGATCGAGCACCGGCTGCTTCGGATACAGTCCGCGCTCTTCCGGCATGTACCCGTACGAGCGGCG
>NZ_JBEXNC010000071.1:0-1073 GCF_040610935.1 Lentzea sp. NPDC003310 | reverse complement strand
CGAGTTGCTGTTCTGAAGTCTGGATGTGTGTCAATAATAATATAATCATACTGAGATATGTTTAGATTGTCTTTTAAATTCATAGTAACCCAAGTTAATAATTTAGTATCTGTGTTAGGTTGACTTATTACCCAATCTTCGGTTCTATCTAAATAATAATCTCCAGTTATTAAGTCTATGTTTTTTCGAACATTTTTAATTCCAACTTTTTCTCCAGTATATATTCCTTTTACTGTGTGCTGTTGCTTATCACAATCGAATAATTGAGATATACTACATTGGTGGTCTTGATCTATAACTAATACATAATTATCTCTTTCTGATAGATATGTAGCAAAATTATATGCAATTGATGTTTTACCAACACCACCTTTTGTAGATACAAACGAATATATTTCCATTATAAAGCCTCCTTTCTATTCATTTCATCTATAATGTAGACGAATATGTATATTCCTACCTTATCATAGTTAAAAGAAATAATCTACTTCAATCGTCTACATTGCAAACGTAGTTCAATATATTCGTCTGTAACGTAGACGAATATATTGAACTATGATATTCTATGAACATAAAAGATAAAGGGAAATAGCAATTCTAGTTGCTTTATTAACTTAAATTTTATTTTTTTTATCAATGTTTTATGCTAAAGTGAATGTATAAACTTAAAAAGACAACTGCGGTAACAGTTGTCCTTAAAATTAATTTATAGCTACAAAAGAAAGAAGCAAAGAAGCTATAAAAGAAGCTATAACTTATTAGCTAACAGCTAATAAGTAGAAAAACTATAATCTTTAAGCTAAGTTTTTGTCATTATTAATTTAGTTGTACTTATATTATAATTGTTATTTTTAATATTCGCAAGTACGATTCACGACTTTTTACTATCAAAAAGGTTATATAGCTTCTTTCTCTAATAGTTATAAACTTTATGAAAGGAGCTTTTTTATGCCGATTAAATATTTCAAAAAGAAAGAACAATATCAAGAACGTTTCTATCAATTACCTAAAGTCTTTTTTACAAATGAAATTTACAAAAAACTATCTTTAGAAGCAAAAGTTGCTTATTCGAT
>NZ_JBEXNC010000070.1:0-1090 GCF_040610935.1 Lentzea sp. NPDC003310 | reverse complement strand
AACAGCTCCAGCACATTGCGATGGCTGACGCCGACGCCCTTGGGCAGGCCGGTGGAGCCGGAGGTGTAGATGACGTAGGCGAGGTGGTCTGGCCGCAGCGGCGCGCGCCGTTCGGCGGGACGCAGCGGCGCGGTCGAATACCCCAGCTGCGCGTCGAGCAGCACGACCGGAAGGTCGGCGGGCACCAGCCCACGCTCGGCCGAGGTCGTCAGCAGCACAGTGGGTTTCGCGTCGGCGAGCACGTATTCGAGTCGCTGCGCGGGATAGCCGGAATCGATCGGCAGGTACCCCGCGCCGGCGAGCAGTACCGCCAGCAGGGCGACCGGCAACTCCTCGGTGCGCGGAACCGCCACGGCCACCAGGGTTTCCGGGCCGGCGCCGTTGGCGATCAGCGCGCGGGCCAGCGCCGAGGCGCGGCCGAGCAGGTCGGCGAAGGTCAGCGAATACCCACCCGCCCAGACCGCGATCGCGTCCGGGCGCTGCTGGGCCTGCATGCAGATCAGGTCGGCCAGGGTCACCTCGGGCACCGCGATGCCGGGCGAATCCCCTTCGCGCAGCACGAGTTCGCGCTCACCGGGGGCGAGCACGTCGATATCGCCCACCGGCACCGACGGATCGGCGACCACCGCGGCGAGCACCCGCGACCAGCGGTCGGCGAAATCGGCGACGGTGGCGTGATCGAACAGATCGGTGGCGTAGACGAACGCGGCGGTCAGGCCCTGCGGCGCGCCGTCGGCGCCGATCCGCTCGGCCAGTTCCACCTGGAGATCGAACTTCGCCAGCGGCACCGCGAAGTCGGCCGCCGAGACGGCGAGGCCGGGCAGCGCCAGATCGGAGCGGGCCAGGTTCTGGAAGGTCAGCATCACCTGGAACAGCGGGTGCCGCGCGGTCGAGCGCACCGGCTCCAGCAGTTCCACCAGCCGCTCGAACGGCACGTCGGCGTGGCCGAAGGCCGCCAGGTCGTCGGCCCTGACCTCGCTGAGCAGCGCGCCGAAGCTCGCCGCCGGGTCGACCTGGGTGCGCAGCACCAGGGTGTTGACGAACATGCCGATCAGCTCGTCGAGCGCCTGCTCGCCACGACCGGCGACCG
>NZ_JBEXNC010000069.1:0-1116 GCF_040610935.1 Lentzea sp. NPDC003310 | reverse complement strand
AATAAATGGACACATATTATTTAAAAAGCTTAATCTTTGACTTAACAATTCTTGAATATGAGGTGTTATGTGTGGCATTGCCAAATTATAATAAACATAGACTTATTAAAAAAGCTTTTAAAAAAACTAATTCCTTAAGAAAAATACAATTACTTTCTAAAAAATACAAAGGTGAGGCTTATTATAAGCAACATAAATTTATATTGGAGTATTTATATTATAAAAAGAGTAGTAAGGTTCCCCCGATTTTAAAGTACATACAAGGACAGAAATTTTTAGAAAAATACCGTACTTTAGAAGTAAGCGTAAAAGATTATTCGAAAAAAGAAATTAAAACTATCTTTAATGACATATCTAAAGGTCAATTAGAGAAACGTATAGCATGTAATCCTAATTAATCCCCCTAAAATCTTGATTGAATATTACTTATCTATAGAAATTAGCTGAAATATAAAATTCAATTAAATTTTTATAATAAAGGAGAAATTATGAAACAAAAACGCATTGTAAGTTTAGATATTATTAGAGGTTTAGCGATATATCTTATAGTCTTTATGAATAGTTTAGAAGTATTTCCTAGAGTAGCCGGTGAAAATATTATAAAGACGCATACAGATGCTACCATTTATAATATTGAAGAAGTTTTTATAGAAAATAAGTTCATTGGTTTATTCTCATTACTATTCGGTATTAGTATGGGTATATTTATGGATAATGCACGTAGAAAAAGCTTATCACCTTTAAAATTAATGTTTAGGAGACTTTTATTCCTGTTAATCGTAGGTATTATAACCTCTATGTTTTTAACACCCTTTTTTGCTTATGCTATCATAGGTTTAATTATTATGTTCGTTGAAAATTTAAAAAAAACTAAATTAACATTAAGTTTATTAATAATTGTTAGTCTATCTTTTATTGGTATCAGTATTTACCAGAGTAACTTATTTCATCTTACTCTTGCCATTACTTTAGACATGCTTTTAGGACTATTTTTATGGCAAAGTGGAACAATATCTAATTTCAAAAAATATAAGCGTCAATATTTAATTTCATTAATCATAGGATTTATTACTATTATTATAGTAGGGTTAAACCAAAAATACTTTAATATCTATA
>NZ_JBEXNC010000068.1:0-1144 GCF_040610935.1 Lentzea sp. NPDC003310 | reverse complement strand
TCTGTGGTTCTCTACTTTCGAGAACCTTCGCAAATATCATTTTACAAGCGCTGTGATTGTCTACCTTCGACAATGCTTCGCTTATGTAAAATGATGGATACTCTCACCGCTACGCCTCAAACATGTGAGGCTGATTCCGCAATGAGAGTATAGCTCGATATACTCTTACATTCAAATGTAAGAGTTATCTTCGCTCTGGCGAGGCCATCACTACATTCAAAAATATATTTTTGAATTCCGTTATATAGCTAACAAATGACATACGCATTATCAAACAAATATGTTTGATAATATGTATGCCAAATGTTAGCTCACAACACCTCGAATCATACATATTTATTAACATACATATGTATGTTATATTAATATAAAAATAAGCACACATATGTATGCTTATCATATATTAATTATGAGGTGATTCAATGCCAAAAAAACAAAGCTCGAAAGAAAAAATCTTAACCGTTCGTGTCAGTCAAGCGCAATACAAAAAGATACAAGATTTAGCCTACATACGTAGTATGAATGTCACAGAATATATACGCCAAACAGCTGTGGGTAATCGGATTAAACCGACGGTGATTGAATATCCAAAAGAGCAAATAACGATGGATGATTCTAATTCTAAGAATAATACGAATAATTTGTATAAAGTTATTGAACATCTAGAAGAAGACAACGAAGCACTCAAATCAGACAGAGACGCACTTCGACAACGTCATGACCAACTTGAAGATGATATAGAACAATACAAAAGGGAGAATGAGATATTTCATCGCTTGTTAGAGCACTTTGATAGTACTGCATTTATGAATTTTAATACGTATCGTGATGATAGACCATTAAAAAAAGAAATTAAACGATTGAAAGAACATTAAAAAGGCTACTCAAAAAATGTTTATCGTAAGAAATGGGGCAAAAAGAAGACATTAATGCTTTCTATTTTTTGTTGTACCAATAATTAATAATACAAAAAATAGAAAACCTAATAAATAAAATATTTTTTCTCCTAAAGGATTTCCAATGATATTTTCATTCAATCCTATAATCAAACAAACTATAAAAATAACAATAATAATGCCTGAATAAATCTTATTTTTTAATAACATAAAATTAACCTTTCTTTTCTATAAAATCTGGGATACTA
>NZ_JBEXNC010000067.1:0-1155 GCF_040610935.1 Lentzea sp. NPDC003310 | reverse complement strand
TATATGTCGATAGATAAATTAAAAAAGAAACAAGGATATAACAAAGAAAATGTAAAAAAAAGAACAACCATGAGCTTTAATTCTGAACATGAATTCATCGAAGAACAAGAGATGAACAGACTAAAAGATAAGTTTCAAGAGGCAAATAAAAAGAGTCATGTCATGTATCAAGATGTTGTATCTTTTGATAATCAATTTCTTAAAGACAATCATTTATTTAATGAATCATTAGATAAATTAGATGAACCTAAAATAAAAAAAGCCACTCGTCGAATGGTTAATCAAATGATTAAAGATAATAAAATGGATGAAAATCATACATTTTGGTGTGCAAATATTCATTATGATACTGATAATATTCATATTCATATAGCTACTTCCGAAGAAAAAAACACACGAAAAACTATAAAAGAAGGAAGATTCAAAGGACAATATAGAGGTAAAAGAACTCCTACAACGCTTAGAAATATGAAAAGTACTTTTGCTAATTCTCTTTATAAAGATATTAATTTAATGAAAGAAATTCATCAGTTAAAAAAAGAAATGAGAAAAGAAGTAAAAATCAATCTTTCACGTGAATGTAAAGATTGGACGGCTTCTTTAAATATTAAGATGAAGAAATTGAAAAAAGAAATGAAAAGAATAAGGAAGTAGTAAATATACCAAATAATAAAAAAATCTTACTCTTAATGCCATTATTTAAATATAATAGATAAAAGCTAAAGACATTTTAATACATATAATGCTGTTTTTAATGCGGCACCAAGCTTCACGAAGAGTACAGATTTTCATTAATGAAAGGGTATAATTAAAAAACAACGTGTTGTTATTTGTAATAAATAATGTCTCTAATTATCATGTATCTATTTTTGAAGTATAAATATAAAAATATGGTTTTCTATATGATGAATTATTTATTTTGAATATTTTTATAAGTTCACATGTTCCATATTTCTTCTAATGGTCCTTGTTTAAAGCATTTTAACCAATACTTTTGTTAATACAGACATTATTAATATCGTTATCACTGATATTAAAGTCGATTCACTTGGTGTAGGACAATTAGAATTGAAAAAGATTCTAATAATTAAATTTAATAATATAGCTTGTAATATAAAGTTAGTAAATGCGGTTTTGCCAACTTTTTCAGCTGGC
>NZ_JBEXNC010000066.1:0-1186 GCF_040610935.1 Lentzea sp. NPDC003310 | reverse complement strand
ATGAGGACTACCAATTATTCATCTTTCTGGCGCCGTATGCCCTCGACAAAGATGCGCTGAGATACATTACCCAGCCATTTGGCATGTTGCTCCATAAGGGCGTTTTATTCACGTTTAATCAAAGCGGCATACCTGAAGTCAACACGGCACTTTACTCGGCATTGGATAATCCCGAGGTTAAGAGCGTCGATGCATTTATTCTGCAAACACTGTTTACAGTTGTTGTCAGTTTTATCCCAATTTCTCGCGCCATTACCAAGAAACGCAACTATTTGGATAAAATGTTGAACCGGAAGACGAAGAACAGTGACTTGGTTTCACTTTCATATCTTCAACAGACGTTGACCTTTTTGTCCAGCGCGGTCCAAACCAATCTCAGTGAACTCGATCGTTTGCCAAAGACCCATTTTGGTGTCGGTGCTGACCAAGATAAAATTGATTTATTCGAAGACGTGCAAATTGAAGGAGAACAGGTCCAACGGATGTTTGAGATTGAAACCCAAGTCGTTGACCGAATCGATCATACCCTCAACAGCCTTGCTAATAACAACCTGAACGATACAATGAAATTTTTGACAATTTGGTCACTGACCATGGCTGTGCCAACGATCATTACCGGATTCTATGGGATGAACGTGAAGAAACTCCCGTTAGCCGGGATGCAAGATGCTTGGATGCTGACTTTGGGGATTTCTGTCGCCTTGATTGTGGCGATGCTGATTATGCTGAAGTTCTGGCGGAAGATGTGATGGGTGAGTGACTTGCTGCTGGGTGGGGGACTTTTTTGGAATGTGTATAGTTGAGCAGTTATGCTATTTTGAGCACCCTTCGGCTTCTGAAATACGCTCCGACGACCCTGACCCCGGCCACATAAGACAAAAAATCCAGTAGCGAACGTTTTTTGTTCGTTACTGGATTTTCTGCCTTATGCTCTGGGGTCAACCCGGGTCTTGTCACGTGTTGGTGATCTATTAGGTATCAACTATCTAGGCACACACACCATGCGTAAAACAGGCGCTTATCGGGTCTATACGCAGTCAAACTATAATATTGGTTTAGTGATGAATTTATTAAACCATTCAAGTGAAGCTATGACCTTAACGTATCTTGGATTAGATCAAGCTAGTCGAGAAACGATGTTAGACCAAATTGATTTTGGGTAATGAATGTTTAGAACTTAGTAGTC
>NZ_JBEXNC010000065.1:0-1187 GCF_040610935.1 Lentzea sp. NPDC003310 | reverse complement strand
ATAATGTAATGCCAATTACTAAACGTTTTTCTTTTTAAAAACAAAAACTACTAGCATTAAGAAAATAATTATATAAAATATATTGCCTAGAACTAGTTCATGTAACTCTAGTTTTGTAGTTGCTTTAAGTGAATGATCACTTATTTGTGAAGTAATATTCATCATATTTATAGGTCCCCATTTTAACCATGGCCATCTATCTATAGCCATAGCTAATATAGAAGAGAGCAAAGAAGTGATCAAGAAAAATACTATACCTACAGCGATAGAAATTTCTGATCTATTCATTGCACAAGATATTAACAAAGTAATACTCAACACTAACCAAGTACCAATATAACATCCCAACGTTCCTAATAGCATTTGATTAAATAATGATAATTCATTTCCGATATTAGAAAATATACTAATATCATGATAGAAAATGGCGCATAAAATTAAAGAAAATACAACTGTAATCGCAAAATATATAAAAGAATATATAGCTAAAATTAATATTTTACTTAATATAATATTTTTACGAGAGGCGTTACGATACAGTATATTTTTGATGGTTCCATAATGAAATTCCATTGTAATAATAGTACTAGATTGAATGATTAATAAAAGTGTGACCCAAAAAGCACCGCCAAAGTTAGACTCTAGTAAGACTTTAGGTGGTACGTAGTTTTTAAGAAGTAAAGCTTGAAGTGTCATTAATACAATAATGATAAGTGGTATGATGAATGTTGATCTTTTTTTGAGTAATTTAAAGTTTTCTTGTTTAATTGAATTAATCATAATTGCTTCATTCCTCCTTATCTATAATATCAAGCAATACATTTTCTAAATCTTGTTCTTCATTTTGTTCTAAATTTTCTCGCGTAACTTCTTTTATAATCTTTCCTTTATCAATAATAAGCGTAGAATCAGTAATTTTAACTAACTCACTTAAAATATGACTTGATATTAAAAAAGTACTACCTCCTTTTGCTTTACTTAAGATCAATTGACGAACATCTCGAACAGCTTTAGGATCTAAACCATTCATGGGTTCATCTAAGATTATTAGTTTTGGACTATTTAAAAAAGCTATGGCAATACCTAATTTTTGTTTCATACCTAAAGAATAGGTTTTGACTTTATTATGTATATATTTGTTCATTTTTAACTCATCTGTGATTTGATTAATGGGATTTGTACTATTC
>NZ_JBEXNC010000064.1:0-1265 GCF_040610935.1 Lentzea sp. NPDC003310 | reverse complement strand
GGTAATTTGAAAGGTTACTATAGTAGAAGAATAAATCACGAGCATAGATTAGTTTATACTATTAAAGACCCTAGTATTATAATCATTGCATGTAGATATCATTATTAAAAAAGAGCTCTAGGTTAATCCTAGGGCTCATATACATATATTTATCGGTATAGTCGTTGCAATGATTAAAATAAGCCAAAAAATAACCATTCCCAATTTTGGCGAGTAGGATGAATGGTTAACATCACGAAAGTCACCGTCTTTTTAACGGGCTTACAGGGCACAAGTGTTACCAGCACTTGTGCTTTTCTATTTTTGTCACTTTCAGTATATACTGTTTAATACTATTTGTAAATTATTTTAATAAATATTTATATCAAAAGACCACTCTTTATGAGTGGTCTAAATTATTATTTAGAAGTATTATCACTATCAGATGAAGAAGAACCACCGTTGATTAATTTTTGAACTTCTTCGATTAATTTTTTTACAAAATTAACTACGTTTTCCATTATGTATTTCACCTCTTTGTTCTGTGTCATACAATCCTATTGTTACATCCTATTTAAAAATTTACAAATAAAAAGGTAACGTTTGAATAAGAAGTTAAACACAAAAAATAAATATACAACTTTAATACATAGTAAAATGAAAGAATTATAAAATATCTTTCATTATTTTTATTTTTTGATTACACGATATACAGTTGACCTACTTACGCCAGTAGCTTCGGCTATTTGTTCACCGGTCATTTTTTGTTCATCATATAGGAACTTAATTTCTCTTTTTTTATGATCAGGCATGGGTGGACGCCCACCGACGCGCCCTCTCGCTCTTGCAGAAGCAAGCCCCTTTTTAGTACGTTCGCTTAAAAGATTGGCTTCGAGTTCTGCAAAAGCACTCATCATCGTAAAAAACATTTTTCCCATTGCATCCTTAGTATTGATATTCATATCAATAATCTGTAATTCGATGTTATTGTTTTCTAACCATTGAGCCAATTCTATTAACTGTTTTGTTGTTCGACCTAAACGATCAAGTTTATAAACAACTAATGTATCTCCTTCACGTAAATACTCTAGACATTTGTCTAACTCTGATCTTTTCGTTTTTCGACCACTCACTTTTTCTTTAAATATTTTTGAACAGCCAAAGTTTTTTAAAGTATCGATTTGGCTATCTAAACTTTGATCTTGTGTTGAAACACGAGCGTAACCAATTTTAGCCATTTGTACACCACGCTTTATTAAATTTTGTTATTTGTTTCACTATTACTG
>NZ_JBEXNC010000063.1:0-1291 GCF_040610935.1 Lentzea sp. NPDC003310 | reverse complement strand
TAACCAATTATAGCCATTTGTACACCACGCTTTATTAAATTTTGTTATTTGTTTCACTATTACTGTATCATATCTCATGAAGTAAAGGTAAAATAAGACTTTGTTAATAATACAAGATATGATACTTATAAGTTAAAAAATAGAAATTGTTTTAAAATGCTTAATTTTTATGACTTTATGTAAGATAAAATCGATGAAACAAAGATTCATTATTACTTAGCTACCTATCTGTTTCAAAAACGAATGTTTTTGATATTATAGAGTTCGTTATTGTAATCAATCTCAATAAATGTTTTTATAATAAATGGAAGGATTAAGGAGGTTGTATGTATGAAAAATATTAATAATACAAGTAAAATTGATAACAGCTATGTTTTGTCGGCTTTAAGTTATTTAAGTATATTTTTTGCACCTATAGTTTTACCTTTATTTACATGGATATTAGCTGATGAGCCTACATCTATACACGGAAAAAAAGCATTAACTAATCACATATTTGCATGGATTTGCTTTTTTGTTGGCAGAGGTGCTTTTATCTTTTCGAAAGAGATTTATGATAAACCTTTTAATCATCAATTATTGATCTCTGTTATATTTATAATAATTACAATTCTATTTTTCTTAATTGCTCTAGTATTATATGTATTCAATATCATTAAAGGTGTTAAAATATTATTAAAAAAGTAAACTTCTTTAATTTAATCTGAGCTTAATGTCACTTTAATTTGGAAGTCAATCCGTGTAAAGTTGAATATAAGCGAGCATACTACAATATATTTCGTATACTTAATAGCGAATGTTTATCTAAGTGTCCCAGTTTTTATTTATAAGACTGGGATTTTTTGCGACAAGTATAGTTATAATGCAAAGTTAGTCTGACATACTCATATTTCAATATTAGTTGCATTACCAATTGTTTTTTTAATATTATCTTTAGCTTGTTCAAACTTATCTTTAGTCATCATTGTATCTTCTTAAAAGTTGAAATAATTTGTTTCGTATCGACAATACAGCATATGGTCAATATAAATTCACATTATAAGTCATTTTATGGTAAAGGCAACGTTTTGGAACAGTAAAAAGTCATATTGCCACAAAAACCCCCGATTATTTTATAAATCGGGGGTTAGTTAAATCGTAGATACTATCTTTAACTATTATTTTTAAGTGCGTCATAGATAACATCATCACGTGTAACATCCTTTTTTCCCAATATTATCACTATTTATTTCCAAACCGCTATAATGAATAGGAGACCAATCTTTGTTAGGATGATCATTATCTAGTTGAG
>NZ_JBEXNC010000062.1:0-1295 GCF_040610935.1 Lentzea sp. NPDC003310 | reverse complement strand
CAATATTATCACTATTTATTTCCAAACCGCTATAATGAATAGGAGACCAATCTTTGTTAGGATGATCATTATCTAGTTGAGTATCATAATTCCATAGTGACCATGATAAATGTTTGTTTTTCATCTGATTTAAAATATAAGCTAAATCGCCATTTTGTGCTTTAGGTTTTTCTCCCATTGATCTTGTATTGAATTCACCCATATAACTAGGAACGTTATAATCTTTTTCTTGAATTTTTTAAACTTTTCGTCAAATGATTGTTTCACTGAATCATTCGCTTCTGTCGGGTAGTTATGATACTCATAAACTAAATTATGAGCAGTATCCTTATAATATGATGGCTTTTTAAGATTGTCTGGATCCCAAATACCTTCTAAAAATATAATATGTTTGTCTCCTGAGTGGCGAATTGACTTAACAGCATCTTTATAAAATTGATTAACTTGAGGATCAGGTTCAGGTTTATGACTTGCATTACTTTTTCCTTTGGGTTCGTTTTTTATATAATGTTGATTTATTAAAGAATCAAACTTTTTCTAATTAGTATAGTTATTCTCCCCGTTACTTATATAGTCGTCGAAAAAGCTCTCTAATTTCTTTTTTTGTTTTTTGAGATGTATTTGGATCTTTATATTTTTCAACAAGCGTTTTTGTTAGGTTTTTCGCATTTTCTTGATGCAATCCTGATTTATCTTTCAATAAATTTTCAATGAGTTCATCATTAATTTTCATTAACGAGTCCTCCTTTTTATTCATAATGAGACCAAGTTGCTAATATTAATACTTCTTTATTTTCCTCATCAATTGTATAGACAACTCTATGTTGATGATTGATACGTCTTGAGTATCGTCCTAAATGTTTAGGGTGCAATTTTTCAAAGGATTGACTTTGTTGATATGGATCATATTTTAGTATTTCTACGATTTTCAAAAATTGTTCTTGTAAGTGAGAACGTTTTATCTTCTTTAAATCTGTCTTCGCTGAATTCTTAATGTTGATTTTATATTTAGCCATTAAAGTCTAGCCCAATCAATATCATCTATGTTTGTATAACCACTGTTGTCATGCTCACGTTCTCTAACTTTGTCCATTGTGCCTGTAGCCTCAAGATATATCGTTTCATTAATGCTACGCCAATCTTCCATGCCTATAATAACAGCATTACTCTCATCATATTTGCCTTCAATATATACTGGTTCATGGTCATTATTCACACGTTTTAATAACTGATAAAAATCTTTACGAGCTTCTGTTGGTGTTTTACTTTTCATTCAAGGCCCCCCTTTATTTATT
>NZ_JBEXNC010000061.1:0-1315 GCF_040610935.1 Lentzea sp. NPDC003310 | reverse complement strand
CGGTCCAGGACGGGTCGCGCCACACCCACGGAACGAACGGGACGGGTTGCATCTCGGGCCTCCTCGGTCGGTCGTCGTGAGTCACGCCGCCGATGATAAAAAAAGGTATAAAAGTCACAGTTAATTCTTGACAAGTTTAGTTAGGTTTGATAGAATATAATAGTTGTCGCAAGAGACGAGGGTCTTGAAGCGATAAGCTAGACCATTGAAAACTGAATAAAGAAGAATGACTCATGTGATGTAGTAAGATACATCAAAAATCTGTCAATCAATAATGAAAGACAAGCCAGTCACTAAGGTGACTTAAATACTTTATTTGAGAGTTTGATCCTGGCTCAGGACGAACGCTGGCGGCGTGCCTAATACATGCAAGTTGAGCGCTGAAGGTTGGTACTTGTACCGACTGGATGAGCAGCGAACGGGTGAGTAACGCGTGGGGAATCTGCCTTTGAGCGGGGGACAACATTTGGAAACGAATGCTAATACCGCATAAAAACTTTAAACACAAGTTTTAAGTTTGAAAGATGCAATTGCATCACTCAAAGATGATCCCGCGTTGTATTAGCTAGTTGGTGAGGTAAAGGCTCACCAAGGCGATGATACATAGCCGACCTGAGAGGGTGATCGGCCACATTGGGACTGAGACACGGCCCAAACTCCTACGGGAGGCAGCAGTAGGGAATCTTCGGCAATGGACGAAAGTCTGACCGAGCAACGCCGCGTGAGTGAAGAAGGTTTTCGGATCGTAAAACTCTGTTGGTAGAGAAGAACGTTGGTGAGAGTGGAAAGCTCATCAAGTGACGGTAACTACCCAGAAAGGGACGGCTAACTACGTGCCAGCAGCCGCGGTAATACGTAGGTCCCGAGCGTTGTCCGGATTTATTGGGCGTAAAGCGAGCGCAGGTGGTTTATTAAGTCTGGTGTAAAAGGCAGTGGCTCAACCATTGTATGCATTGGAAACTGGTAGACTTGAGTGCAGGAGAGGAGAGTGGAATTCCATGTGTAGCGGTGAAATGCGTAGATATATGGAGGAACACCGGTGGCGAAAGCGGCTCTCTGGCCTGTAACTGACACTGAGGCTCGAAAGCGTGGGGAGCAAACAGGATTAGATACCCTGGTAGTCCACGCCGTAAACGATGAGTGCTAGATGTAGGGAGCTATAAGTTCTCTGTATCGCAGCTAACGCAATAAGCACTCCGCCTGGGGAGTACGACCGCAAGGTTGAAACTCAAAGGAATTGACGGGGGCCCGCACAAGCGGTGGAGCATGTGGTTTAATTCGAAGCAACGCGAAGAACCTTACCAGGTCTTGACAT
>NZ_JBEXNC010000060.1:0-1342 GCF_040610935.1 Lentzea sp. NPDC003310 | reverse complement strand
CTCATTGTTTTATTCAATTTATTTTTGAGCCGTGCTTGGGTATAACCAGCGACCCTTTGATTAAAAGTCAAATGCTCTACCAACTGAGCTAACGAGTCATGCTTAAAGCGTCATTTTCACGACGAAATATATTATAACACAGACTTTCTGAAATTTCTAGTCTCAGCTGTAATTTTTTTATTTTTTTAAAAATTTATTATTTACGCAAATTGCAAGTCCAAGTTAGCCAGCCAAGCTCATCTCATATGAACTCTTATAGTTGAACATTTTTCTTGGATAATGGTTCATCCAATACTCGATAGCGGCGACTTCTTCAGGGGTCGTCTTTGTTGTGCCTTTTGGCAGATGCCTACGAATCATTCGGTTATGGTTTTCATTCGTCCCTCGCTCAAAGCTCGCGTAGGCGTGTGCATAGTAAACTGGACAGCTTACGTCCTCAGAGAGCCTTGCAAATTCATGGCCATTGTCAGGGGTAATGGATTTGAAGTCATAACTTTTTTGAAGTTCCACCAGCTCATCATTGACCGCCTGTGCTGTTTTCCCATCAATCAAGCGAATGATCTCCGTGCGGTATTTTCGCTCTGTGAGCGTCAAAAGCACCTTGTTCTTAGCTCTCGTAAGAATGACCGTGTCAATCTCGTAATGCCCCACTTCTAAGCGATTGTTAATGAACTCAGGCCGTTCTTCAATAGACTTACCAAAAGGATGCTTTGGCGCACGAGGTTTGATTTTCTTTGCCGCCTTATACTGCGGATAGAAAAGATGATGACGCTTGGCTTCTAACCAGCCCCAGTTGACCCAATTGTAGAGGCTGCTCAGAGAAACTCCTTTTAGAGCCTGATGAATGACTTCCAAAGAGTCCTTGTCTTCTTTAAGACGTGTACTCACATAACAATCAATCTCAGTCGTGAGTTTACTCGGACGAACACTGTGAGCCCTCAATCCTTCATAATTTTCTTGAGCCTTTTTAGCAGAGTATTTTACCTTCCGCTTGAGCTGGATTTCCCCTCGCTTCATCTCTCTGTCAATCGTCCCATGAGCTTTATTCAATAAGCGCGCAATCTCACGGTTGCTCAGTCCTTCTTTATTGTGCCAACGTTCAATGTTTAAACGGTCTTGATTGGTCAGGTGTTTCCCTTTGCTCTGGCTTGTGATAGAATAGTCTTGCATCTGAATTTCCTTTTTATACTATTTGGTCGAACTTCTAGTATAAGAGATTCAGATGTTTTTTGCTTGACTCAAGGTGGCTAACTTCATTTTACAATTTGCGATAATTAAAATTTTTTGATTTGTCAATTATTTATCTATTTTTTCTTAATTTTATTTCAAAATTTCATTTTAC
>NZ_JBEXNC010000059.1:0-1473 GCF_040610935.1 Lentzea sp. NPDC003310 | reverse complement strand
CTAATATATTTTTTTCAATTTTTCTCCCTCTCCCAATAAACCTTTTTAGATTTTATCAAAGCTTTATTTATTAATCCATTATAATAGTCAACTGCCTCTAAAATAGAATTCTTTACTTCTTGCTCTGATAAACCTGTATCTTTATAAGCATAATCAATTGCTCTTGAACATGTTATGATGGCTCCTAAACCATTATTATCAAACGCTGCGTCTAATAGTTTCACATCTCCTCCTTGATAACCAACTCCTGGGATTAGAAATAAGGTTTTTGGTAAGAGTCTCCTATACTTAGTTAAATCTTCGGGATATGTTGCTCCAATGACAGCTCCAATATCTGAAAATCCATAATTCCCAACTTTATTCGTGCTTTTAATAATATAATCACATACAACTTCAGAGATAGTTTTATTTTCAGAATCCAGTATTTTATCTTGCAATTCTCCTGAAGAAGGATTGCTTGTTTTCACTAAAATAATAGAGCCCTTATCATTTTCTTCTCCTAATTTTATAAATGGGTCTAATCCATCACTTCCCAAGTATGGATTAATTGTTACTGCATCTACAGATAAAGTAGAGCTCCACTCATCAGCTGTATTCTTATAAAAAGTTTCTGCATATGCCTGAGAAGTACTTCCGATATCTCCTCTCTTAGCATCCGCAATAACGATAAGTCTCTTTTTCTTAGCATAATCCACAGTTTTCCAAAAAGCTTCTATTCCATAATAATCATACTTCTCATAGTAAGCAAGTTGAGGTTTTACAGCTGGAACTTTATCTGCCACTATATCAATAATCATTTTATTAAATTCAAAAATAGCGTAGCCTGCTCCTCTAGGGGTCTTTCCATAGATGCTCTCTGCCTTTTTTAAAATATAGCTAGGAAAATTCTCTAAAATGGGATCTAACCCAACACATAGATGAGATTTTGTATTGACTACTTTTTGTATATATCTATCAGAAAACATCATTTATCCATTACCTCGCTTACAAAATTAGTTATTATTTGATGAACTTTGTCAATCCCTACAGTTGAATCAACAAGTAAAGCATTTTTAGGTAAAACATCAAGAAAATTTTGTCTTACTTGGTTAAATACTAACTCATTTTTTTCTTCATACTTTATATCTTCTCCATCCCTTTGACGAACTCTCTCTAAAGCACGCTCTGGAGGAACATCTAAAAACACTGTAACATCTGGAGTAGGAACACCTTTATTAATCATTAGAATTTCTTTGTAGTCTATCCCACGAGCTTTAAAGAACGCTAGTGAACTGTATAAGTATCTATCACATATAATGTTGCTTTCAGATATTTTGGGGAAAATTTCTGAAGTTATCTGATAAGTTCTATCAGCTGCAGCCAATAAAGCAATCGAATACATATTGGGCGCAATACCATTATCCAAATAATCTCTAACTCTTTTATCATTTCTATAGTAATCTGTTGGTTGTTTTGTTGTAAAAACTTTAAGTT
>NZ_JBEXNC010000058.1:0-1552 GCF_040610935.1 Lentzea sp. NPDC003310 | reverse complement strand
CTTGTCTGCGTTAACTATCATTTCTTTCCTACTCTGAAGGCATAATTAATATTTGAATAGTCAGATTTCTCATAAAATTATCCAATAATAGATTACTAATGACTTCGTTCATTATAGATAAACTAGTAATCATCAATTAAAAATCTTTGTCTTTTAAATAATAATTAACTGTGTTGATTATTTCATCATAATTACGTCCCAAACGATCCATAGATTCCATGACAAACCGATTTCTTATTCTCATAAAGTTAAGTGCTTCTCGAAGTATGGGTCTATGTTCAATAGATTTATCAGATTGTTTTTCTGTAAATATTTTCTCAGCGGCAAATATTTACAAGTTGTCTAGTTGTCTTCCTAAATTTTGATCAATAGATGATACTCTCGCATGGCCAATAATCATATATTTTTATCTTATAATTGATATACACCCTAAATATATAGTAATAATTAAACTACTCTTAAATATTAAAATTATCATAATATGTGGTAAAAGTAATCTATTCCTATATTAGTACGATATAAAATATCTTTTTCTCCAGTTAGACCAGCCGATGGGGAAATAAGAGCAACAGTATCTCCAGAAACTAATTTTTTTGGCTTTTTTAGAATCATAACATAAAACCTACAATTTATTTGATATGCGTTAGAAAATATTATACTTTTATGTGTCGGAAAAGTCAGAATATTATCTTTGATTAACATGACCTTATGATTATAGGTAATTACATCGGATATTCTATTCATTCTTTAATTACGAATTTAACTTTAGCAGAATACAAAGCCTTGATGAATTCTTTTAATTTTTAACGATTGAATAGGTAAATACAACAAAAGGGAATGAATTTATGATTTATAATGAATTTAATCAACCAATAGGTTTAGAAATAAAGAATTATAATATACCATTATTTCCAAGCATTTCAAAGTTAAAAGATGATTTTGTGAAATTAGAAAAATTGGAAGAAAAACATATCGCTCACTTATTTAATCACTTTAGCCAAAAAGAAGAATGGCCTAATTGGACACATTTATCTGCTGAATCACTGACAAATATAAAACTTTTTGAAGAATATATTCGAAATTATATAAATTCGAATGAAATGTTCTTTTTTGCATTTCTCTACTAACCAGTGTTATAATCAACTTAACAAAGTTATTAAGCATAATACACCAATCCCCTCACTACTTCCGATAGTGAGGGGATTTTTAGGTGTGACTATAGTCGCCTATTTTTTCTTATCGTTACGATTGCGTAGCCAATGCGCAAATAATGCGACGATACAACCACTCGCTGCTGTGGTCATGATGTGAACAAAGTTATCAAGCATAATTACACCTCCTCTCTACGTCTAAGTTTGACGCCTGAGAGATAGGCGACCTATATATTATATCATCTTCGAATATACGACGATAGATAACTTCCGATAAGTTGAATTATGTCAACTACACAAAAAGGCTTAAACGCTGTTAAATCAACGTTTAAGCCTTTTCCTTATGATTATCGTTTATTCATCTTTTATACATCGTTGTTCTCACGTGTTTTCATACATTT
>NZ_JBEXNC010000057.1:617-1587 GCF_040610935.1 Lentzea sp. NPDC003310 | reverse complement strand
ATTTATTATGGTGATTATTTTAATTTTATTAGCATTAAGTTTTGTTTTAATTCCTGTTTCTATCAAATTACCTCTATTAGGCTTATTACCCTTTGTTCTATGGGGAGCTATGGGATGGGCTACACAAGCACCCCAACAACATATACTGCTAAAAATTCATCCTAAACATGGAGGTCCTGCTGTAGCTTTAAATAGTTCTATTAATTATTTAGGCAGTGCTATTGGATCAGCTGTCGGAGGAATTATTTTATTTAATGTTAATAGTACAAACGTACTAATATATAGCGCTTTAGGAGTTACTATTATTGGTATTTTATTACAATTATTAAATTTATCTATAGATAAAGATTGAAAGACTTATTGTCACTCTTTTAATCATCACGGTATGTATTGAAATTTATAAATCTGATAATATCAAAATGCTGTAATAAATTATAAAAAAAGCCACCCAAATTAATGAGTGACTATCCGATAAAAAGCACTTGTCTACGATTAAAAATACTTCTTACTATGTGTAATAAAAAATTATTACATCACTAAGTCGAACTTAACATATATTTGTACTTTATACAATAAATAGAAATTACAATAAGTTATACCTTAGTTATAAGAGACAGTTAAAATGTTTTCACTGTCTCTTATTTATCGTCTATATTTATCACATAAAAATTTACAGAATCTTAATTTCTACGATAGAATTTTTATTACATAATGATGTTAGAATTAAAAATTAGCTAGTTTTAATCATAATATGTAATGGAAAAGAGTAAATGAAAATGAATAAATTATCAGAAAATCAAATTCAAAAAATCGTATCAACTTTTATTCACATTAAAACGAAAGTCAAAATAATTATTGATGAAAAACAGTTGATTCAATCTATAACAAAATATATTAATAAAAACTATAATGATATTATTTTTACAGAATCAATTCCTAAATACCTGTCTTTAGGAATTGATTCTGTAAA
>NZ_JBEXNC010000057.1:0-607 GCF_040610935.1 Lentzea sp. NPDC003310 | reverse complement strand
GTAAAATCGATAACGAACCAAAATTATTTGAAAATCTTGTAAATATTTTGATAAAAAATACTAATATAAAACGCCGTGAATATCATTATCAAGTTGTCTTTACAATTATTCGTGAAGTTTGTTCTTTTCATTACTACATTAATGACTATACTTACGAAGAAATTTTAGAAGCTATGAGATTAAAATAGATTCTATTCCACTTTTGATTAAAGGAGACGATAATGTGAGTATACTAAGCGTAAATCATTTATCAAAAAAAATTAATAATAAAATAATTCTTGAAAATATATCATTTTCATTAGATGAAGGTCATATTGTCGGACTTGTCGGTGCCAATGGTGCTGGGAAAACGTCTTTGATGAAAGTGATATTAGGTTATTCGGATTATCAAGAAGGGAATTTTACTTCTATCAGACAAGATGAAAATCACAGTAACATAGGTGCACTGATTGAAAATCCAGGTTTATACCCTTTCATGTCTGGATACGATAATTTAAAATTACTAAATGAATCGAATAGTACAAATCCCATTAATCAAATCACAGATGAGTTAAAAATGAACAAATATATACATAATAAAGTCAAAACCTATTCTTTAGGTATGAAA
>NZ_JBEXNC010000056.1:0-1607 GCF_040610935.1 Lentzea sp. NPDC003310 | reverse complement strand
TGCCGATGAGTGGACGCCGTACGGGTACGTGCCGGGCTTCAGACAGCGGCGGTTGCAGGGTCCCAGACGAGAATCGGGGCGGTGACGGGCACGATGGGTAAGCCGGGATGGGTTCCGGTGACACGGATTTCGGAGCCGCCGAGTGGGAGTGCGGGTGCGCTGATGCGAAGGAGTCCGCCGTTGTTGGGTGGGCTGCGCGCGAACCACCTGGAGCCTTGGTGATGCACCCGTCCACCGCGATTTTCTCCAGCAACAGGCCCACCATGCAGTCGTACGCCTCCAGCGCGATCTGCTTGAACTGGGTGAACAATCCGGCTTGATCCATTCGTCGCATCTGTTGCGGATCGTGATGCCGCGCACGTGGTGTCGGCTATCGCCTCGTACGAACAGCGAACCGCGACATCTAGACGAGCTTCTCGAACACGATCCGATCCGAGATCCGGCGCCGGTGGCAGCCCAGCGGACGGGTGGGATCGATCACTGGTCGAAGTGGGATCAGCGCGCCAAACTGGTCCCACGGTGTGGCAGTCAGCCATGATGGCAACGCGCAGGCACACCTATGGTGATCACGAAGCGCATTCAGCTTCGTGATCACCAAGCCCGTGCCTGCTCCTCATAGCGGGTGAGGCCGCCCCACCCAATCTGCGCGACCTCTTACCTATCTCGAGGAGACGGTCCATGGGGCGAATCACCCCGATCAAGACTCGCTACGCCGGCTACCGGTTCAGGTCCCGCCGGGAGGCCAGGTGGGCGGTCTTCTTCGACACCCTCGGTATCCCATGGCGGTACGAGCCCGAGGGCTTCAGCCTCGGTGATGCCGGAGCGTATCTACCCGACTTCCAGCTCTACCCGAACACCGAGCTGGCAATGTGGTTCGAGGTGAAGGGCGAGTTCCCGACCGACATCGAGGTCCGCAAGGCGCAGGCGCTAAGCACTGGAACGAGTCTCCGGACCTGCATCTACTTCGGCGAGGTGGACTTGCCAGCCCCAGCCAGCTTGACGAACATGAGCCTCAACGAGTTCGTGGACCATGTGCCGGAGTACCGCTGGGTCGACGACATCGGGTGGGCACCTTTCCTCACCGGGCCTGCCAAATGGGAACTTGGCTTCGGACCCACTGCCTACATGATCATCCCTCAAGAAGGTGCAGAGCCCGGCACCTCGCCCTGGTGGTGGACGGATTGCGGCCTCTGCGGCCGGATCATCTTGAAGGTCCACGGCCAGATCGGGTGGTGCCCATACCGCGGCGACGACCTACCCGAGGACCACCTGCTGTACCCAAGCTTTGGCCACGCAACGCCGCGCCTTCAGGCCGCCTACACAGCTGGAAAGTCGGCCCAGTTCGAGTTCGGCGAGACCGGGCATTCAAGCTGACGATACCGCCTTGCCTTGCCTTGCCTTGCCTTGCCGCTCCGACGCCACACCGTCCAGACCAGCACACCTAGTAGTAGTGCTTTGGTAGGTGTTGTTGACCCGGGTCGTTGCGGATGTGGGTGTCTGGGTCTGGACGGGTTGTCGGCAGGTGTGGCAGACGCCTGTCTAGACCGCGAGTAAGGCCTGGAGTTCGCGCAGGACCGCGTAGAAGCTCAGGCCTCCGCAGGGGCTTT
>NZ_JBEXNC010000055.1:0-1623 GCF_040610935.1 Lentzea sp. NPDC003310 | reverse complement strand
TGCGCTCTGATATGATCTACCCATTGACTGGGTGAAGCGACGGTAAGACGTCGTGGAGGCCCGAACCCACTTAGGTTGAAAACTGAGGGGATGAGCTGTGGGTAGGGGTGAAAGGCCAATCAAACTCCGTGATAGCTGGTTCTCCCCGAAATGCATTTAGGTGCAGCGTCACGTGTTTCACGCCGGAGGTAGAGCTACTGGATGGCCTAGGGGGCCCACAAGCTTACCGAAGTCAGCCAAACTCCGAATGCCGGTGTGTGAGAGCGTGGCAGTGAGACTGCGGGGGATAAGCTTCGTAGTCGAGAGGGAAACAGCCCAGATCGCCGGCTAAGGCCCCTAAGCGTGTACTAAGTGGAAAAGGATGTGGGGTCGCTTAGACAACCAGGAGGTTGGCTTAGAAGCAGCCACCCTTGAAAGAGTGCGTAATAGCTCACTGGTCAAGTGATCCTGCGCCGACAATGTAGCGGGGCTCAAGTACACCGCCGAAGCCGCGGCATTCAGACATTAGATCGCCTTCGGGCCAGTCGTCTGGATGGGTAGGGGAGCGTCCTGTAGCCGTGGAAGCCACAGTGTGAACTAGTGGTGGAGGCTACGGGAGTGAGAATGCAGGCATGAGTAGCGAAAGACGAGTGAGAAACTCGTCCGCCGAATGACCAAGGGTTCCTGGGCCAGGTTAATCCGCCCAGGGTGAGTCGGGACCTAAGGCGAGGCCGACAGGCGTAGTCGATGGACAACGGGTTGATATTCCCGTACCCGTGTATCCGCGCCAAATATCGAATCAGTTGTGCTAAGTATCCAAATGTTCTCTTATCGAGCCTTCGGGTGAGAGGGAGGATTGCTGCATACGACCCTGGCTGTAGTAGGTAAGCGATGGGGTGACGCAGGAAGGTAGCTGGGCCAGGTGATGGAATACCTGGTGTAAGCCTGTAGGGCGCAACATAGGCAAATCCGTGTTGCATATGGCCTGAGAGGTGATGCGTAGCCGTTGTGGTGAATTCAGTGATCCTATGCTGCCGAGAAAAGCCTCTAGTGAGTTGGTACACGGCCCGTACCCCAAACCGACACAGGTGGTCAGGTAGAGAATACTAAGGCGATCGAGAGAACTGTGGTTAAGGAACTCGGCAAAATGCCCCCGTAACTTCGGGAGAAGGGGGACCACGCCTGGTGATGAGTCTTGCACTCGGAGCTGGGTGGGGTCGCAGAGACCAGAGAGAAGCGACTGTTTACTAAAAACACAGGTCCGTGCGAAGTCGTAAGACGATGTATACGGACTGACGCCTGCCCGGTGCCGGAAGGTTAAGAGGACCGGTTAGCGCTTCGGCGCGAAGCTGAGAATTTAAGCCCCGGTAAACGGCGGTGGTAACTATAACCATCCTAAGGTAGCGAAATTCCTTGTCGGGTAAGTTCCGACCTGCACGAATGGCGTAACGACTTCTCTGCTGTCTCAACCACAGACTCGGCGAAATTGCATTACGAGTAAAGATGCTCGTTACGCGCGGCAGGACGAAAAGACCCCGGGACCTTCACTATAGCTTGGTATTGGTGTTCGGTACGGTTTGTGTAGGATAGGTGGGAGACTTTGAAGCGGGTACGCCAGTATTCGTGGAGTCGTCGTTGAAATAC
>NZ_JBEXNC010000054.1:0-1792 GCF_040610935.1 Lentzea sp. NPDC003310 | reverse complement strand
AATCACATTCGAGTTACTGATCCTGGTCGAATAGAAGACAATACAGTATTCACTTACTTAGATGTTTTTTGTAAAGATAAAAAGTATTTAGCAGAAATGAAAGAGCATTATAAAGCCGGTGGCTTAGGTGATGTTAAAGTTAAAAAATACTTAAATGAAATCATACAAGCAGAACTAGAACCAATTAGAAATAGAAGAAATCAATATCAAAATAATCTGGACTATATATATGAAATATTAAAAGATGGAAGTAATCAAGCTCGATTAATAGCATCTCAAACACTTCACGAAGTCAGAGATGCTATCGGAATTAATTATTTTTAAATTTTAAAGGTACTCATACTTTGAGTATCTTTTTTGTTGATATATTACAATTATAGGTAACAAGATTATACATACTATTAATTTTTTAATAGTCAATTTACTTACTTATTCACTGAACTTAAATTAGTTAAATGAGGAGGTATGATAGATGAATTCTTCTAAATATATCGATCATTTAGTTGTTTTTACAGCAGGAATAGGTATGTTCTTATCAACTCTAGATAGTGGTATTATCAATGTGGCGTTACCCACTTTATCTAAATCTTTTAATGTTGATGCTTCTTTTATTTCTTGGAGTATTACGTTATATACTTTGTTACTTACAGGGACCATTATTATATTTGGAAGACTGAGTGATAAGTACAATCGTCTAAATATCTATAGTATTGGACTAACAGTGTTTTTGATATCTTCTATTTTATGTGGATTTTCAAATAACGTAGTAGAATTAATTACTTTTCGTGGTTTACAAGGCACTGCTACAGCTATTATTACTACAACCATTCCTGAGCATAGACAGGGACCAGCATTAGGAACTTTGAGCATTTTATTAGGAGTAGGTCCCGTGTTAGGTCCTAGTATTGGAGGCCTTTTAATATCTATAGGAAATTGGAGATGGATATTTTGGATTAATATTCCCTTTATATTTATAGGATTAATAGGTTGTATACTTTTAAAAAAATATATTAAAGAACAAAATAGTGTATCTATTCATTTAGATATACGTGGAAATCTATTATTATTTCTATCTATCTTTTGTTTACTGATAAGTTTAACTTCTTGGTCTTATCATTCAATGTTTAATATATCAGTATATGGCAATTTCTTAATCTTTATTGTTACTTTTGGTTTATTTATTGTGTGGGAATTAAAAACTCATCATCCTATCATCGATTTACGTTTATTCAAAAATATATCATTTTCATCTCCTATATTTGCAATATTTGTATTTGGAGGTACAACATCTTTAGGCTTTATAATTCCTCCATATATTTTAGAAAAAATTAATCATCTTTCATCTTGGCAAATAGGATTAGTTATAATGATTACTGCATATACCAATCTAGGGTTATTACAATATATATTAAACCCGATAACAATAAGTCTATTATTATTAATATATGGTATAGGCGGAGGGTTTTTCCTACCATCTAATACTTCAGCAATAATGGGCACAGTATCTCAAGATATGCAAGGTACTGTTGGAGCTACTCAAAGAATGGTCCAAAATATAGGTATTGCAGTTTATACAGCAATTACTTCACTATTTATAAGTAATCAATCACAGACAAATCAACTGATAACTGGTGCCAGCCACGCATGGTTATTCGCATCAGCAACACTTTTCTTATCACTATTACCTTTTTTATTAAAATTATTACACCATAAGTCAGAAGCTACTTAATATAATAAAAGCAAGTGATTTACAATTTTGTAAATCACTTGCTTTTATACTGTTCTTTTAATC
>NZ_JBEXNC010000053.1:0-1873 GCF_040610935.1 Lentzea sp. NPDC003310 | reverse complement strand
GATCATCACAAAGGTTCAAAAGATGATGATACTAAAAAACCAGATCAATCTGACAAAGATGATCACCACCAAGGTAAAGATGATGGTCAAGGTGATTCAAAATCAGAACCATCTAAAGACACTGACAATAAAGGCAATCACAATACAACATCAAAAGACGGTAAACACAATGGCAAAAGTCCAGTAGCACCCATTACAGCTGCTACAATGACACCAGCTATGACACATGCACATGGTTATGGTCAAGGTTATGGTCAAGGTTCTGCTTCGGAATCAACTGAAACTCCAAAAACAATAACAACAAGCACAACTGAAACAACACCAGATAAAAAAGAAGTAACACATGGCGAAAAAACTGAACACAGTGCAAATGAACTTCCTGAAACAGGTGAAGAAAACCAAGAAAACAAGGGCTTATTAGCTAGCATTGCAAGTATATTAGGTTTAAGCGGACTTGCGACATTATTTGTTAATCGCAAACGTAAAACAAATGAATAATAAAATATAAATCTTTACAATCATTGTTAACTATTAAATAAGGTGTATAGAAGATAACGACAAAAGAAAGGGGACAAACGCTGAAATGACAGCGTTTGTCCCTTGTTGTTTGGATTATCGATTATTCATATTTTATACATGGTTCTGTTGCAAAGTAAAAAATATAGCTAACCACTAATATATCATGTCAGTGTTCGCTTAACTTGCTAGCATGATGCTAATTTCGTGGCATGGGGAAAATCCGTAGATCTGAAGAGACCTGCGGTTCTTTTTATATAGAGCGTAAATACATTCAATACCTTTTAAAGTATTCTTTGCCGTATTGATACTTTGATATCTTGTCTTTCTTACTTTAATATGACGGTGATCTTGCTCAATGAGGTTATTCAGATATTTCGATGTACAATGACTGTCAGGTTTAAGTTTAAAAGCTTTAATTACTTTAGCCATTGCTACCTTCGTTGAGGGTGCCTGATCTGTAACTACCTTTTGAGGTTTACCAAATTGTTTAATGAGACGTTTGATAAACGCATATGCTGAATGATTATCTCGTTGCTTACGCAACCAAATATCTAATGTATGTCCCTCTGTATCAATGGCACGATATAAATAGCTCCATTTTCCTTTTATTTTGATGTACGTCTCATCAATACGCCATTTGTAGTAAGCTTTTTTATGCTTTTTCTTCCAAATTTGATATAAAATTAGGGCATATTCTTGAACCCAACGGTAGACCGTTGAATGATGAACGTTTACACCACGTTCCCTTAATATTTCAGATATATCACGATAACTCAATGCATATCTTAGATAGTAGCCAACGGCTACAGTGATAACATCCTTGTTAAATTGTTTATATCTGAAATAGTTCATACAGAAGACTCCTTTTTGTTAAAATTATATTATAAATTCAACTTTGCAACAGAACCGAATTTTCTGTCTTAATTCATGCTATGAAAGGTATTTATACATATGAAAAAATTATTATTATTTTTATTGGTCTCAATCACGTTGATATTCAGTTTAGGCATCGCAAACTCGGCGAAAAACCTTTCTTTTTATCAAACCATCATAAAAGACCATGATCATTTCGTTTATAATGTTCCGGGAAAAGAAAAGAAACATACTCGGGATGCGCCTCAATACTTTAATAAAATTGCCAAAAATCATCATGTTGGTTTAACTAAAGTTACATATTTCAACGATAATCGTATTCTTTTTAATACAAATGAAAAAAGATTACTTAATCAAAGAGATAATCATCATCAGTTACATATATTTGATAGTAAAATGCATATCGATGTTGAAAATATAACAACTACAAAACATCTGTCTGCAGTAGGAATGTATTATATAAAAGGGGATCCTAAAGATA
>NZ_JBEXNC010000052.1:0-2119 GCF_040610935.1 Lentzea sp. NPDC003310 | reverse complement strand
GTTTTACGGAGACTGTAGATGAGTCTTGATTTTTGTTCATTAGAGCATTTTTCTCCAATCTCCGAAGTCCTTTTAAATAAGCTACCTCAATTTGCGCATAACGTAATTCTTGTTCAAGTTCTTTAATTCGTTGAGAATCATTTGGGTTCTGAGTCATAGACGATGCAATGCTTTCTAGTTTTTTACGCCGTCCTCTCTTTTTGCTTATTGGGACTTCTCCATAAATTTTGAAATGATTAACCCAGCTTGCAAGTAAGGTAAAATTAGTAATTTCGAATTTTCTTGCCACAGCTTCATACGTTAAATCAGTTGTTAAATAACATTGTACCGCATTTTCTTTCAACTCCATAGAATAATTTTTATTGACTTTGGAGTGAGCTGTAGGAAGTCCCTCTGCTCGATAATTGCGAATCCAGCGTCTAACCTGACTAGATGAACCTACGTTGTGCAGTTTAGCAAGATAGGTAGAGCCTCCCTTGCCAGATAAATAATCTTGAATAACGCGTTGTTTTAATTCTATGGAATATTTGACCATAAGAAAAGACCTCCGAATGGAAAGGTTATAATAAACTAGACACAAAGTTAAGAGAAATCGTGGAAAGGTTTATTATGGCAAGAAGAAAATTCGATAAACAATTTAAAAATTCTGCAGTAAAACTCATTCTTGAAGAGGGTTTCTCTGTTAAAGAAGTCAGCCAAGAGCTTGAGGTTCATGCCAATAGTCTTTATCGCTGGGTTCAAGAAGTTGAAGAATATGGAGAAAGTGCTTTTCCAGGCAATGGGACAGCCCTAGCTAATGCCCAACATAAGATTAAATTGTTAGAGAAAGAAAATCGTTATCTTCAGGAGGAACTTGAACTTCTAAAAAAGTTCCGGGTCTTCTTGAAGCGAAGCAAGTAAAACGTTTTGAATTTCTCTTGAAACATCATGGGAAGATAAAAATTAAGCATGCAGTAAAAGTTCTTAAGGTTTCTCGCTCAGGTTTCTATGAATACATGCATCGTCGTCCTTCAAAACAACAAGTGGAGAGAGAAATTCTCTCAGAGAAGATAAAAGCTGTCTTTCATGAGCATAAGGGACGCTATGGTGCGGTTAGAATTACCAAGGTACTTCATAATACTGGTATTATGACCAACACGAAACGTGTTGGGAAACTGATGCACTTGATGGGACTTTATGCCAAGGGAAGCCGTTATAAATATAAACATTACAACAGAAAAGGAGCTTCGCTTTCAAGACCCAATTTAATTAATCAGATCTTTAAAGCAACAGCTCCTAATAAAGTATGGCTGGGAGACATGACCTATATCCCTACCAAAGAAGGCACCTTATACTTAGCCGTGAATATCGACGTTTTTTCACGTAAGATTGTAGGCTGGTCAATGTCTTCACGGATGCAAGATAAACTGGTGAGGGATTGCTTCTTACAAGCTTGTGGGAAAGAACATCCTCAGCCTGGCTTGATTGTCCATACTGATCAAGGGAGTCAATATACAAGCTCTCGTTATCAATCTACTCTTCGTCAAGTCGGTGCTCAATCTAGCATGAGTCGTAAAGGAAATCCATATGACAATGCAATGATGGAGTCTTTTTATAAGACGCTAAAGAGGGAGCTTATTAATGATGCTCATTTTGAGACAAGAGCTGAGGCTACTCAAGAAATATTTAAATACATTGAGACCTATTACAATACAAAAAGGATGCATTCAGGTCTTGATTACAAGTCGCCAAAAGACTTTGAAAAATATAATTCTTAAATTCTCTTAACTCCGTGTCTAGTTTTTCGTTGACTTTCCAAAAATATAGCTCATTTTGTGTCTAAATATTTGACATTAGTCCACTTTAATTGTCTTTAACTTTTCACTCATCATAAGTCCTGCCTTTTAACCGTAGGTAGATATTGCTCGATTGCTTTCTTCAAATACTTAGCGATATTGTGCTTAGAATATTCTTCACGCTTGCTAGATACATAAGACAAGTGGTCTTTGACTCCATTAAGCCCTCTCAATTCTTTCAGTTCGTCATAGAGAGGACCGAGCAGTTCGGTGACGACCTGCACCCCGCTCACGCCGGACGTCCACGTCTCGGGCTTCATCACGAGCCGGTGCGCCAGCACGGC
>NZ_JBEXNC010000051.1:0-2464 GCF_040610935.1 Lentzea sp. NPDC003310 | reverse complement strand
CTAAAAAGTGGGAATCACAAGACAAACTGTTTATAGGATTAAACGAGATAATGAAATATGAAAAGTTAAAATTTTATAACATTATTTTTAATCTTTATTAGACACAGCTCAGACTTTTTTCAATCAATAATTTTAAATTATTTGTTCGACTAAGAGTGAATAAGGTATAAATTTTCAAGGATACTAAAAATTTACTAAGATAATATTTTTTCTTTGAGTAAATTGCATCATAAACTTTTGAAAGTGACTTATTTTATATACATCAAAACTACAAACCAGATGATTGACTAGACACATAAATATATCAAATTTTGAGTTAATAGTTTCACTAATATTATCTTAGACATGCTTGCATTGCTGTTTAGTACTCAATAGTGTGCCAGAATTACCTTATTTTAAAAATGAATAAGAATAAGTGAAATCATCTTAATTATACTCATTATAGCTTGAAATAATTATTTATCGTTTAAGATTTTCTTCACTTAAAAATTAAGTGACTTTTGCCATTTTTTTAGACGAATAAAAGTACATTCTTTATTAAAGTGAATCAACCTTCTCAAAAATCCCTAAAAAAGTCACTCAAAAGATGAGTGACTAGGGAATAGGTATCGTTGTTGTTTGAGTCTAAAGACAAACTAAGATGTCAACTAAATAATATTGACACTAACTTGATGCTAACATATTTACTTATATAAAGAAAAGTTATTGTGTATTGAGAAGACTTTATAATTAAATTTAAAAACAAAAATTAATATATAACAAAGAATAAATCGATACTATGTATGAGTAAAGAGTCACCATGTAAAAATAGCATATATTTATATCTTATAACTACTATCAATTTTTTGTTTCATTTGAACCTTTTGTTCTCCTAGTATGATTTTCAAGGTGTTTTATTATTATTGAAGGTAGGGAGCAATTCATATATTATTTATTATCCAGTTATATTATTTAATATGGCATTCACATTCGGTATAAGTAGGTTGTTTTTTCAAACTTTTAAATTCAGAAAATATGTTTAATATATTCGACTAGTGGTTAAACATTGTTATAGGAAAGACATTAATTATTAATTAAGGAGGAATTTTATTTATGAAAAATACTAAAACTAATATTGTACAAAGAAAAGGGTTAAGAAAATATAATAACAAATTAATAGCAGTTACTATTTCTTCACTAGCTTTAGTTGTACCTCTAGCTTTTGGTAATGCAGAAGCTGATGCAGCACAAACAAATGATAATTCAGGGCAACAAAAGACTGTTCAAAGTAATGAAAACCATGGTAATGGTTTCCTTAATGGTGGATTACAAGGTAATAAAAATAATGGCGGATCAGCTGATCAAAGCAATGCCCACGAAGGTAATGGCATATTAAACGGTGGCGCTCAAGGTAATAAGAGTAACGGCGGTGACGCTGCCCAAAAAAATGATCATGAAGGTAACGGATTCCTTAATGGCGGTGCTCAAGGTAACAAAAATAATGGTGGATCAGCTGCTCAAAGCAATGCCCATGAAGGTAAAGGCTTCTTTAATGGCGGATTACAAGGCAATAAAAGTAATGGTGGAGGAATTGTAAATCTAATCAAAAAATTATTTCATAGTTAAAGACATTACTTAATATTAATAAATAAATGAGATGGTTGATTTTGTATAAAACAGAATCAACTATTTTCAATGTAATTCTCTCTGAACCAAAAATGAATATACTCATTAATAATTTGTTTATCTTCATTGAAATCTTTAAATGCAATTTGCATTTCATAATTTTCCATATGCCTTCCATAGAATCATTGTCATTGCACTTTCCTACTAGAGATATACTATGAGTCATACCGACATGCTTAAACTTATCTTTAAATAAACGGTTCTGTTTTAAAATCAGAAAAAGATATTTCTATCTCTTTACAAAAAATAGGGATATTTTACATTTTTTTGCACAAATTTTCTAAAAAATGTTTGATATACTTGAAAAACGGTAATGTTATTTTATGTAATAGAAACACTATTTTAGAAAGGGGAATTTATTTATGAAAAAAATTCAAAATAACACTATACAAAAGAAAGGTTTAAGAAAATATAACAACAAGTTAATAGCAGTTACTATTTCTTCACTAGCTCTAGCTGCTCCTTTAGCTTTCGGTAATGCATCAGCTCACGCAGCACAAACAAATGACAATTCAGGACAACAAAAGACTGTTCAAAGTAACGAGAATCAAGGTAATGGTTTACTTAACGGTGGCTTACAAGGTAACAAAAATGAAGGCGGAAAAGCTGATCAAACAAACGCTCATCAAGGTAACGGTGTACTAAATGGCGGTGCGCAAGGCAATAAGAGTGAAGGCGGCGACGCTACTCAAAAAAATGACAACCAAGGTAATGGCGTAGCTAACGGTGGCTTACAAGGTAACAAAAATGAAGGCGGAAAAGCTGATCAAACAAACGCTCATCAAGGTAATGGCGTAGC
>NZ_JBEXNC010000050.1:0-2487 GCF_040610935.1 Lentzea sp. NPDC003310 | reverse complement strand
CTCGCAGTCAAGCTCCCTTATGCCTTTACACTCTATGAATGATTTCCAACCATTCTGAGGGAACCTTTGAGCGCCTCCGTTACCTTTTAGGAGGCGACCGCCCCAGTCAAACTGCCCGCCTGACACTGTCTCCCACCACGATAAGTGGTGCGGGTTAGAAAGCCAACACAGCTAGGGTAGTATCCCACCAACGCCTCCACGTAAGCTAGCGCTCACGTTTCAAAGGCTCCTACCTATCCTGTACAAGCTGTGCCGAATTTCAATATCAGGCTACAGTAAAGCTCCACGGGGTCTTTCCGTCCTGTCGCGGGTAACCTGCATCTTCACAGGTACTATGATTTCACCGAGTCTCTCGTTGAGACAGTGCCCAAATCGTTACGCCTTTCGTGCGGGTCGGAACTTACCCGACAAGGAATTTCGCTACCTTAGGACCGTTATAGTTACGGCCGCCGTTTACTGGGGCTTCGATTCGTAGCTTCGCAGAAGCTAACCACTCCTCTTAACCTTCCAGCACCGGGCAGGCGTCAGCCCCTATACATCACCTTACGGTTTAGCAGAGACCTGTGTTTTTGATAAACAGTCGCTTGGGCCTATTCACTGCGGCTCTTCTGGGCGTGAACCCTAAAGAGCACCCCTTCTCCCGAAGTTACGGGGTCATTTTGCCGAGTTCCTTAACGAGAGTTCGCTCGCTCACCTTAGAATTCTCATCTTGACTACCTGTGTCGGTTTGCGGTACGGGCACCTGTTATCTATCTAGAGGCTTTTCTCGGCAGTGTGAAATCAACGACTCGAGGAAACAATTTCCTCTCCCCATCACAGCTCAGCCTTATGAGTGCCGGATTTGCCTAACACTCAGCCTTACTGCTTGGACGTGCACTCCAACAGCACGCTTCGCCTATCCTACTGCGTCCCCCCATCGATTAAAACGATACTAGGTGGTACAGGAATATCAACCTGTTATCCATCGCCTACGCCTGTCGGCCTCAGCTTAGGACCCGACTAACCCAGAGCGGACGAGCCTTCCTCTGGAAACCTTAGTCAATCGGTGGACGGGATTCTCACCCGTCTTTCGCTACTCACACCGGCATTCTCACTTCTAAGCGCTCCACATGTCCTTGCGATCATGCTTCGACGCCCTTAGAACGCTCTCCTACCATTGTCCAAAGGACAATCCACAGCTTCGGTAATATGTTTAGCCCCGGTACATTTTCGGCGCAGTGTCACTCGACTAGTGAGCTATTACGCACTCTTTAAATGATGGCTGCTTCTAAGCCAACATCCTAGTTGTCTGGGCAACGCCACATCCTTTTCCACTTAACATATATTTTGGGACCTTAGCTGGTGGTCTGGGCTGTTTCCCTTTCGAACACGGACCTTATCACCCATGTTCTGACTCCCAAGTTAAATTAATTGGCATTCGGAGTTTGTCTGAATTCGGTAACCCGAGAGGGGCCCCTCGTCCAAACAGTGCTCTACCTCCAATAATCATCACTTGAGGCTAGCCCTAAAGCTATTTCGGAGAGAACCAGCTATCTCCAAGTTCGATTGGAATTTCTCCGCTACCCTCAGTTCATCCGCTCACTTTTCAACGTAAGTCGGTTCGGTCCTCCATTCAGTGTTACCTGAACTTCAACCTGACCAAGGGTAGATCACCTGGTTTCGGGTCTACGACCAAATACTCAACGCCCTATTCAGACTCGCTTTCGCTGCGGCTCCACATTTGCTGCTTAACCTTGCATCAGATCGTAACTCGCCGGTTCATTCTACAAAAGGCACGCCATCACCCATTAACGGGCTCTGACTACTTGTAAGCACACGGTTTCAAGTTCTCTTTCACTCCCCTTCCGGGGTACTTTTCACCTTTCCCTCACGGTACTGGTTCACTATCGGTCACTAGAGAGTATTTAGCCTTAGGAGATGGTCCTCCCAGATTCCGACGGAATTTCACGTGCTCCGTCGTACTCAGGATCCACTCAAGAGAGAATATGTTTTCGACTACAGGATTATTACCTTCTTTGATTCATCTTTCCAGATGATTCGTCTAACATGTTCTTTTGTAACTCCGTATAGAGTGTCCTACAACCCCAACAAGCAAGCTTGTTGGTTTGGGCTCTTCCCGTTTCGCTCGCCGCTACTCAGGGAATCGATTTTTCTTTCTCTTCCTCCGGGTACTAAGATGTTTCAGTTCTCCGGGTCTGCCTTCTGACATGCTATGAATTCACATGTCGATAACATGACATAACTCATGTTGGGTTCCCCCATTCGGAAATCTCTGGATCAACGCTTACTTACAGCTACCCAAAGCATATCGTCGTTAGTAACGTCCTTCATCGGTTTCTAGTGCCAAGGCATCCACCGTGCGCCCTTAATAACTTAATCTATGTTTCCACCATATTTTGAATTGTTATTCAAAATAAATAGCTAAAACTAGTTATTAATCTTGTGAGTGTTCTTTCGAACACTAGCGATTATTTATGAATTCAAGCT
>NZ_JBEXNC010000049.1:0-2571 GCF_040610935.1 Lentzea sp. NPDC003310 | reverse complement strand
CGGCAGTCAGACTGCGAGTGCTAAGATCCGTAGTCGAAAGGGAAACAGCCCAGACCAACAGCTAAGGTCCCAAAATATATGTTAAGTGGAAAAGGATGTGGGGTTGCACAGACAACTAGGATGTTAGCTCAGAAGCAGCTATCATTCAAAGAGTGCGTAATAGCTCACTAGTCGAGTGACCCTGCGCCGAAAATGTACCGGGGCTAAACATATTACCGAAGCTTTGGATTGATATTTTATCAATGGTAGGAGAGCGTTCTTAACCGCGATGAAGGTATACCGTGAGGAGTGCTGGAGCGTTAAGAAGTGAGAATGCCGGTATGAGTAGCGCAAGATAAGTGAGAATCTTATCCACCGTAAGACTAAGGTTTCCAGGGGAAGGCTCGTCCGCCCTGGGTTAGTCGGGACCTAAGGCGAGGCCGAAAGGCGTAGTCGATGGACAACTGGTTGATATTCCAGTACTAGATATGATCGTGATGGAGGGACGCAGTAGGCTAAGAGATGCCAGTTAATGGATTCTGGTCTAAGCAGTGAGGTGTGAGATGTGTCAAATGCATTTCTCTTTAACATTGAGCTGTGATGGGGAAGCAACTACGGTTGCGAACTCTCTGATGTCACACTGCCAAGAAAAGCTTCTAGCGTAAAGTCATATCTACCCGTACCGCAAACCGACACAGGTAGTCGAGGCGAGTAGCCTCAGGTGATCGAGAGAACTCTCGTTAAGGAACTCGGCAAAATAGCCCCGTAACTTCGGGAGAAGGGGTGCTGGTGTAAAAGCCAGCCGCAGTGAATAGGCCCAAGCAACTGTTTATCAAAAACACAGCTCTCTGCTAAACCGCAAGGTGATGTATAGGGGGTGACGCCTGCCCGGTGCTGGAAGGTTAAGAGGAGTGCTTAGACGTAAGTCGAAGGTATGAATTGAAGCCCCAGTAAACGGCGGCCGTAACTATAACGGTCCTAAGGTAGCGAAATTCCTTGTCGGGTAAGTTCCGACCCGCACGAAAGGCGTAATGATTTGGGCACTGTCTCAACGAGAGACTCGGTGAAATTTTAGTACCTGTGAAGATGCAGGTTACCCGCGACAGGACGGAAAGACCCCATGGAGCTTTACTGTAGTTTGATATTGAGTACCTGTAAGTCATGTACAGGATAGGTAGGAGCCATTGAAATAGGGACGCTAGTTTCTATTGAGGCGTTGTTGGGATACTACCCTTGACTTATGGTTACTCTAACCCGCTGGCATAATCGGCCAGGGAGACAGTGTCTGACGGACAGTTTGACTGGGGCGGTCGCCTCCTAAAGAGTAACGGAGGCGCTCAAAGGTTGGCTCAGATTGGTTGGAAATCAATCGTAGAGTGTAAAGGTAAAAGCCAGCTTGACTGCGAGAGCTACAACTCGAGCAGGTAGGAAACTAGGACTTAGTGATCCGGTGGTACCGCATGGAAGGGCCATCGCTCAACGGATAAAAGCTACCCTGGGGATAACAGGCTTATCTCCCCCAAGAGTTCACATCGACGGGGAGGTTTGGCACCTCGATGTCGGCTCGTCGCATCCTGGGGCTGTAGTCGGTCCCAAGGGTTGGGCTGTTCGCCCATTAAAGCGGCACGCGAGCTGGGTTCAGAACGTCGTGAGACAGTTCGGTCCCTATCCGTCGCGGGCGTAGGTAATTTGAGAGGATCTGTCCTTAGTACGAGAGGACCGGGATGGACTTACCGCTGGTGTACCAGTTGTTCCGCCAGGAGCACGGCTGGATAGCTATGTAGGGAAGGGATAAGCGCTGAAAGCATCTAAGTGCGAAGCCCACCTCAAGATGAGATTACCCATTCGTAAGAATTAAGAGCCCAGAGAGATGATCTGGTAGATAGGCTGGAAGTGGAAGAGTTGCGAGACTTGGAGCGGACCAGTACTAATCGCTCGAGGACTTTACCAAAAGAGTCAAATATAATATGCTTATGGTTTAAAAGTTAGAAGAATTGTTATTTAGTTTTGAATGTTCAAGGTAACATTTAATGATTTGGTCATCATTGCGATGGAGATACACCTGTTCCCATGTCGAACACAGAAGTTAAGTCCATCTACGGCGGAAGTACTTGGGGGTTGCCCCCTGGGAGATAGGCGAGTGGCCAAGTTTTGGGAGTTTAGCTCAGCTGGGAGAGCATCTGCCTTACAAGCAGAGGGTCAGCGGTTCGATCCCGTTAACTCCCATTGGTTGTTTCAGCCATTAAGTGAATAAAGGTTCTGTAGTGTAGCGGTTATCACGTCGCCCTGTCACGGCGAAGATCGCGGGTTCGATTCCCGTCAGAACCGTTAGTAGAAATACTAATGACTCGTTAGCTCAGTTGGTAGAGCATTTGACTTTTAATCAAAGGGTCGCTGGTTCGAGCCCAGCACGGGTCATAATCCTAGCGGATGTGGCGGAATTGGCAGACGCACTAGATTTAGGATCTAGCGCTTAACGGCGTGGGGGTTCAAGTCCCTTCATCCGCATACTAGGTATTAGCCGACTTAGCTCAGTTGGTAGAGCATCTGATTTGTAATCAGAGGGTCGCGTGTTCGAATCATGTAGTCGGC
>NZ_JBEXNC010000048.1:0-2920 GCF_040610935.1 Lentzea sp. NPDC003310 | reverse complement strand
ATTTTTTATGGAGAGTTTGATCCTGGCTCAGGATGAACGCTGGCGGCGTGCCTAATACATGCAAGTCGAGCGAACAGATGAGGAGCTTGCTCCTCTGACGTTTGCGGCGGACGGGTGAGTAACACGTGGATAACCTACCTATAAGACTGGGATAACTTCGGGAAACCGGAGCTAATACCGGATAATATATTGAACCGCATGGTTCAATAGTGAAAGACGGTTTTGCTGTCACTTATAGATGGATCCGCGCCGCATTAGCTAGTTGGTAAGGTAACGGCTTACCAAGGCAACGATGCGTAGCCGACCTGAGAGGGTGATCGGCCACACTGGAACTGAGACACGGTCCAGACTCCTACGGGAGGCAGCAGTAGGGAATCTTCCGCAATGGGCGAAAGCCTGACGGAGCAACGCCGCGTGAGTGATGAAGGTCTTCGGATCGTAAAACTCTGTTATTAGGGAAGAACAAATGTGTAAGTAACTATGCACGTCTTGACGGTACCTAATCAGAAAGCCACGGCTAACTACGTGCCAGCAGCCGCGGTAATACGTAGGTGGCAAGCGTTATCCGGAATTATTGGGCGTAAAGCGCGCGTAGGCGGTTTTTTAAGTCTGATGTGAAAGCCCACGGCTCAACCGTGGAGGGTCATTGGAAACTGGAAAACTTGAGTGCAGAAGAGGAAAGTGGAATTCCATGTGTAGCGGTGAAATGCGCAGAGATATGGAGGAACACCAGTGGCGAAGGCGACTTTCTGGTCTGTAACTGACGCTGATGTGCGAAAGCGTGGGGATCAAACAGGATTAGATACCCTGGTAGTCCACGCCGTAAACGATGAGTGCTAAGTGTTAGGGGGTTTCCGCCCCTTAGTGCTGCAGCTAACGCATTAAGCACTCCGCCTGGGGAGTACGACCGCAAGGTTGAAACTCAAAGGAATTGACGGGGACCCGCACAAGCGGTGGAGCATGTGGTTTAATTCGAAGCAACGCGAAGAACCTTACCAGGTCTTGACATACTCGTGCTATTCCTAGAGATAGGAAGTTCCTTCGGGACACGGGATACAGGTGGTGCATGGTTGTCGTCAGCTCGTGTCGTGAGATGTTGGGTTAAGTCCCGCAACGAGCGCAACCCCTATTGTTAGTTGCCATCATTAAGTTGGGCACTCTAAGTTGACTGCCGGTGACAAACCGGAGGAAGGTGGGGATGACGTCAAATCATCATGCCCCTTATGATTTGGGCTACACACGTGCTACAATGGATGGTACAACGAGTCGCGAGACAGTGATGTTTAGCTAATCTCTTAAAACCATTCTCAGTTCGGATTGTAGGCTGCAACTCGCCTACATGAAGTCGGAATCGCTAGTAATCGCGGATCAGCACGCCGCGGTGAATACGTTCCCGGGCCTTGTACACACCGCCCGTCACACCACGGGAGTTGGGAGTACCCGAAGTAGGTTGCCTAACCGCAAGGAGGGCGCTTCCTAAGGTAAGACCGATGACTGGGGTGAAGTCGTAACAAGGTAGCCGTATCGGAAGGTGCGGCTGGATCACCTCCTTTCTAAGGAATATATACAAAGACGTGAGCATTCAACTTTATTCAGTTTTGAGGGGTTTAGTGATAAACCTAAGCAAGAATCAAATTCTTGATTGTGGGGCCTTAGCTCAGCTGGGAGAGCGCCTGCTTTGCACGCAGGAGGTCAGCGGTTCGATCCCGCTAGGCTCCATTGTCAGACAAGACGTTAAAATCACTTGAACATTGAAAACTAAATAACAATATCTAATAACGATAAATAAACCAAAAGCTGTGAATTTTAAAGAATTTACAAACTTATACTTGAAAAACGATGATTATAAATCATCATGGCAAAGTTAATAAGGGCGCACGGTGGATGCCTTGGCACTAAGAGCCGATGAAGGACGTGACTAACGACGATATTCTAGGGGGAGCAGTAAGTACGCATTGATCCCTAGGTCTCCGAATGGGGAAACCCAGCTGCTACTAGCAGTTATTCATGAGTGAATACATAGCTCATGTAAAGGTAACGCAGAGAACTGAAACATCTAAGTACCTGCAGGAAGAGAAAGTAAAAACGATTTCGTAAGTAGCGGCGAGCGAACGCGAAGAAGGGCAAACCAAGAAGCTTGCTTCTTGGGGTTGTAGGACTGCAACGTGGACTTAAGCATTATAGTCGAATAACCTGGGAAGGTTAATCAAAGAGGGTAATAATCCCGTAGACGAAATAGCGCTTATACCTAGCAGTATCCTGAGTAGGGCTGGACACGCGAAATCCAGTTTGAATCCGGGAGGACCATCTCCCAACCCTAAATACTCCTTAGTGACCGATAGTGAACCAGTACCGTGAGGGAAAGGTGAAAAGAACCCCGAGAGGGGAGTGAAATAGCACCTGAAACCGTGTGCCTACAAGAAGTTCGAGCCCGTTAATGGGTGAGAGCGTGCCTTTTGTAGAATGAACCGGCGAGTTACGTTATGATGCGAGGTTAAGTTGAAGAGACGGAGCCGTAGGGAAACCGAGTCTGAATAGGGCGACTTAGTATCATGATGTAGACCCGAAACCTAGTGACCTATCCATGAGCAGGGTGAAGGTGTGGTAAGACGCACTGGAGGCCCGAACCAGGACACGTTGAAAAGTGTTTGGATGACTTGTGGATAGCGGAGAAATTCCAAACGAACTGGGAGATAGCTGGTTCTCTCCGAAATAGCTTTAGGGCTAGCGTCGAAATGTAAGTGTATTGGAGGTAGAGCACTGTTTGGGTGAGGGGTCCGTCTAGGATTACCAATCTCAGATAAACTCCGAATGCTAATACACATGTTCGGCAGTCAGACTGCGAGTGCTAAGATCCGTAGTCGAAAGGGAAACAGCCCAGACCAACAGCTAAGGTCCCAAAATATATGTTAAGTGGAAA
>NZ_JBEXNC010000047.1:0-3062 GCF_040610935.1 Lentzea sp. NPDC003310 | reverse complement strand
CTCAGGTGGTTGGACACGTTGGACCGGGTGAGGCCAAGCGTTTCCGCGAGTTGGCCGGGATATCCGGGGCCGTCGATGGATAAATATGTTTATGAAAATATGATTGATGGAGCAATGTTTGGTGTAGGAAATATCTTTATGCTTATGGCTGCAAGCGCTGCTGGTAACGTAATTGCCTTTTCGTTCTCACAATTAGGTGTTATCATTTCAACTATTGGAGGAATTCTCTTCCTTGGTGAAAAGAAAACCAAAAAAGAATTGGTTTATGTTGGAATTGGGATTGTTTTATTCGTAACAGGTGCAATTTTACTTGCAATTGTAAAATCTAAAGGATAATAAAAAAGCTGTCAGTAAATTGACGGCTTTTTTTGTGAGTTAATTTACTGACAAGTTTTCTGTCAGTAAAATTTTATAGTTTTTCATTAACGAAATTTACAAAATGATTCCAAAAAACCTTTGGAGCGCTACTACGGGGGACAGTTTTCTTAGCAACCAATGGAATTTGTTCTGCGGTACAATTTGGAAGATAGCCTAAACTATCCTTTACTGTAGTAGAAAGAGTGACAAGTTTTTGGTTTTTAGTCACAGTTGCTTCAACTGAGGCTGTTTTTTTCTTACTGAATTTGACTGTCAGTGATTTTGTATCTGCACTACCATCTGTAGCGTAAGGAACAACGGGAGTGATATTTTGTGGAGCAACGAGTTGAACAGATTTTTCTTTTCCATCAATCACAGCAATTTCTTTAAAATCATCTAAGGATTTATTTTTTTGCACAAGACTGGTCGTACGCCAATGACCATAAACATAGTTCATCAGTTGATTTGTGAGGGTGAAAGGAGTTGAGTTGTCAGCAGCAGGATCTGTAGCTTCTAAAACAACCGTAATGATTCTAAAGCCGTTTTGATTTGTTGTTCCAGCAAAACAGTCAATTTGAAAACTTGTTGAACCTGTTTTCAAGCCATCTACACCAGTTCTTGAAGTAGAAAAACCACTAAGCATTTGATTGGTATTAGTTAACCCGAATTGCTAGTTGATTATTTAGCCATGACTTGATACCCGATAGAATATCTTAAAGTCTCTGGTTCCAGTGTTTTAGCTGATTTTAACAGTAAAGAATACGCTAAAAGTATCATCTCTAATTTCAATTGAAAACCTTGAGGCGAACGACTTTTACAACGCTCAGCTCCTAGATTTGTCAAAAAAGAAAAAACTCGCTCAATCACTTTTCTATGTTTTGAAAAATTAGGGAAAAGGATTTTCTTTTGCTTCATGTTCTTCCTGACAGGTGTAATTAGATCAATTCCTTCTAATTCCAGCCTTTCATGCAGTGACTGACCTAGATATCCCATATCTCCAAGGACTGTTGGTGTCCCAAATTGACTCAACACTTCCTCGGTCATTGAACTATCAGCCATTGAAGCAGGAGTAATTGTGTAGTCTATGACATAGCCTGATTCACTGACTAAAGCATGACATTTACATCCATAGAAGTACTGTCCCTTTGTAGAATTGTAGCCAACATTTGCATAATCTCCAAGAACTTTGCTTCTGAAATTACGAATAGGCTGACACAAAGGAATGGGGAAGCTGTCAATAATGGATACACTAATTCCTTCAACCTCTTTAAAGACGAGTGCTTGGCGAATGACTTGGATACTCGGTAAGAGGGCATTACAACGGCGGACAAAGCGAGAATATTCTAGGAAATTAGGAAATAAACTTTGAGCAAGTTGGTGCTTAGCTTTAAGCGTTTCACTAAAATGCAGTACGCCCCATAGGTAACAAGCGATAACTAAGCAATCTGATGTTGCGAGATGGACGTTCTTTCGGTTTTGAACCTCAAGGGAAACCCTCGTTTGATAAAGCGTCTCAATGGTTGTCAGTAAATAAACAAAAACTTTTGGAAGTGTGCTATTATAAGTCATATAAGTCGTGCGCTTTCTAATGCCTAGTGGTTTAAGATTAGGATAGCACGACTTATTTATTTTCCAATGAAATTAACTAGCAATTCGGGTATTGACCTAAGAAGATGTATTCCATTTTGTATCCATTTATTTGAATTTAGTCCAGTTCTAACTATCTTTTTTTTCAAATTTAAGCTAAAATGAATTGATGGTTCTGTTGCGAAGTTTGAAAATCAAACGCGCCCGCTCTGAACTCCAAATATCTTAGGCTGGTATTCCCATTAATACCTTGATTTCAGTAGACACCGAAAAGCCGAAGAGCGTTCCATTTCTTCGGTTCTTTTTATATATTCCTCGAATGGTCTCCATGCCCTTAATCGTGGAAGAGGCTGTACGGAGACTTTGATAAAATTTATTCCGTCGTTTAATAGGTCGATGGTCTTGTTCTATTAAATTGTTAAGATACTTCACAGTTCGGTGCTCTGTCTTAGGATATAAACCCACACTCTGTAACTTTCTAAAGGCGGAGCCAAGAGAAGGTGCTTTATCAGTCACAATTGCTTTCGGCTCACCAAACTGTTTATGGAGTCGTTTTAAGAAAGCATAGGCTGCTTGCGTATCCCGTTTCTTTCGTAACCAGATATCTAAGGTTAAGCCGTCCGCATCAATTGCACGATAAAGATAATGCCAACGTCCCTTAATTTTGATATAGGTTTCGTCCATTTTCCATGAATAGAAGGATTGTCTATTTTTCTTCTTCCAAAGATAATAGAGGACTTTGCTGTACTCTTTCACCCAACGATAAATCGTAGTATGACAAACATTTATTCCACGATCATATAACAATTCCTGAACTTCACGATAGCTTAGATTGTAACGCAGGTAGTAACCAACAGCGACAATAATGACGTCTTTTTTGAATTGTTTGCCTTTAAAATGATTCATTACTCTGTCGTCTCTGTCTTTTTTCTCAATTTTACACTAAAATAGATTTTTTGGAAAACTTTGCAACAGAACCTATTGGAGAATTCAAGGAAATCACAAAGAATTACGTCGATTGGTTTAACAATCGACGAATATCACAGAAAACAAAAGAGCGGGTCCTACCCGGCGTTCGCCGGTGCCGAAGTGGTGGTGCTCGACAAGCTCACCTACGC
>NZ_JBEXNC010000046.1:0-3404 GCF_040610935.1 Lentzea sp. NPDC003310 | reverse complement strand
ATAAACTTTTAAGTCCTTTAAATTAAGAATTTCGCTCACTTTTTACCCCCTTTCAATTTTTGATCTGGAAATTCAAATTTTTTCCAAGCCTGACCTCGAACAAAATGATTTGAAGAAATTTCAGTCATTTTTTCCGAAATTACTTTTTGAGCTTCTTCTTTCATCCAAGGCACTCGAGCGAGAAATAAATCTTTGTCATACTCAATTTCTGACAGAGAAGGCACAGACCCTGGAATCACATATAAATCATCCGAAACTGTTTCGGCAGATGGATTTGAACGCAAAAGTGACCGGGTGTATGGATGTTTGGGATTTTGAAAAAGCTCTTCAACAGAAGCTTTTTCGACGAGTTGTCCGGCATACATCACCGCCACTGTATCAGCAACTTCAGCAACAACCCCTAAATCATGAGTAATTAGAATAACCCCAGCATTCTTCTTCTTTTGTATTTCTAAAATCAAGTCTAAAATCTGAGCTTGAATGGTAACGTCTAAAGCAGTCGTTGGCTCATCAGCAATAATCAAATCTGGGTCATTGGCAATGGCTATTGCAATCATTACTCTTTGTCTCATCCCGCCTGAAAGTTGGTGGGGAAATTGATTAACGACTCTTTTAGGATTTGGAATTCCTACTTGTTCTAAAAGTTGAAAGATTCTACTTTCATACTGATTTTCTGGATAAACATCATGCACGGCCAGCATTTCCTTGATTTGCTGCCCAATTTTCATCAATGGATTAAGCGCAGTGAGTGGATTTTGAAAAATCATTCCAACTTTACTTCCTCGAATATTTGCCATGGAGTCACCCGTTTTACCAATCACTTCTTCCTCATCCAATAACATGGAGCCTGTAATTTGAGTTTGATTTGGGTTGTGTAATCCCATAACAGCAGTTGCCAAAGTTGATTTCCCAGAACCTGATTCCCCAACAATGGCTAAAACTTCACCACGTCTAAGACTTAAATCAATATCATAAATTGCTTTTTGAAATTTACCAGCAATCCGAAAGGCAACACTCACTTGTTTTGCTTCCAAAATATTTTCACTTTCCATATTTACCTCAATGAAATCTTTCTAAATAGACTTAATAAAAGTATACTGCTTTTTCTGTATATTTGCAAAAAATTATCATTTTGGATATCTTCATGAATTTTCTGAACATTACGGGAAATGAAGGTAAAACAACAGTTTTGGAGGAAATAATAAAAGCAGTAATCATACTAAAAACTGCTTTTATTATTGTTTTATTTTTCATGTTGCTCTGTTTTGGACTTTTTATTCTTTAGTTTTTTATATTCTTTATTGATGACGTTAAGTCAAGTTTTTAGAGTAACAAACGTAGAATTTTAATCTATTTATTTTAAGCACTTACCTTTTCAAATTGATTAGGTGTAAGATACCCTAAACTTTGATGGATTCGTTTTGAATTATAAAAGGCTTCGATGTACCAGAAAATACTCTGATAGGCTTCTTCAAAGTTCTTATATTTAAATTGATACACCCACTCTCTTTTTAAATGTCCATGCCAAGATTCAAGACTGGTATTATGATAAGGGTATCCCCTTCGACTGAAAGAGTGAGTCATCCCATAATACTTAAGCAACTCTTCATACTCTAGACTCGTATACTGGCTTCCTTGGTCAGAATGAAGAATAACAGCTTCTGGATAGTCTTGTGATTTAATGGCCTTATTTAAAGTTCTTTGCACTAATTCTACAGTCATTCGCTTGCCCAAATCCCAAGCAATGACTTTTTTAGTATAACGATCCATAATGGTTGAGAGATAACCCCATCCTTGTTGAGTAGGAATATAAGTAATGTCGGTTGACCAAACCTTATTTTTCTTTGTAGGTTCAGTCTGTATAAGATTTTTTCGATTGATGTGATCACTTAGTGAGTATCCAGGCTTAAATTTCTTAATGACTACAGACTTGAGTTGAAGTTGTTTCATTAGCTTCTGTACCAGTTTTAACCCGACTTTTTCCCCTTGTTTAAGTAGAAGATGATGAATTTTAGTAGCACCATAGATTCCTCGGTTAGCATTGAAGAGTTGAGAAATTTTGAGTGACAGGTATTGTCTCCTTAATTGAGTTTTAGATGGATGTCGGTTAATCCGTTCATAATAACTTGATTCAGGAACATCAAGGAGTTGACAGCTTAGTCTGACATTGAGTGCTAAAGTTTGTATGGTTTGAGCCATATCCGCAGCACTCACTTCTTTTTCTCGGCGAATATGGTCAATACTTTTTTTAAGATGTCTCGTTCTTCCTTAACTTTAGCCAGTTGTCTTTTTAATTCTAGAAAATCAGCTTTAGAGACGGAGCTTTCATTAGATTTAGAGTAGAGGTCTATCCATTTATAAATTGTTGCAGGGGCCACGTCGTATTCTTTAGACAGCTGGGTGACGGATTGACCAGAATGATAGAAGGCGATAAGGGTTTCTTTAAATTCTTTTGAGTAGCGTTTTTGCATGTTTTTGTCCTTTGTCTAAATTATACAATAGTGACTCTAAGATTTAAGGATAACATCACTCACAACTTAGGGTTATTAATAGAGGTCAAAATATGAAAATTGGGTATGCACGTGTCAGTACCTTTGAACAGAAATTAGAATCCCAAATTGAAGTTCTGAAAGAAGCAGGAGCAGAAGAAGTTTTCCAAGAAAAATTTACTGGAACTAATGTCGAACGTCCACAATTTAATCTAGTATTTAAAAAGTTAAAGGATGGTGACACTTTAATTGTGACAAAGTTAGACCGATTAGCCAGGAACACTAGAGAAGTTTTAGAAATTGTTCAATCGTTATTTAATAGAGGAATTAAGGTTCATATATTAAATATTGGTCTTATTGATAATACACCTACTGGTCAGCTGATTTTTACCATCTTCAGTGCTTTTGCGCAGTTTGAACGAGACCTTATTGTAACCAGGACTCAGGAAGGAAAACATTTTGCTAAGCTTCATGATCCAAGTTTTAGGGAAGGGCGTCCTCAAAAATTTACCGAAGAACAAATTCAATTTGCTTATGAGTTAAAACAGCAAGGAATGACTTACAAGATGATTGAGCGAAAAACTGGTATCAGTATTGCGACTCAAAAACGAAGATTTATAAAAGCAAAAAATCAAGCTATTGACAAAGACTATTGAAATGTTATAATTTAGTTAACGAAGATTTGTGGGAGTGGTATCTCACAATAGGAACTGAGGAACTGCGAATTCCTCAGTTTTTTTGTACAAAAAACGCCCGGTTCTGCGAAACTGAGCGAATGTGGATTAATGGCGCTTACGTCGGTTTTTAACCAGTCCTTGACCAGCTCAAGGATTACTCCAACCACTATTGGAGCGACAACTGATACGAAGATTGTTATGAGCATAGACTCACCTCCCTTCTAAGGCAATACTGCAT
>NZ_JBEXNC010000045.1:1430-4448 GCF_040610935.1 Lentzea sp. NPDC003310 | reverse complement strand
GAGTGGGATACCTCATCTTGGAACGAGCTTCCCGCTTAGATGCCTTCAGCGGTTATCCCTTCCGAACGTAGCCAACCAGCAATGCTCTTGGCAGAACAACTGGCACACCAGCGGTCCGTCCGTCCCGGTCCTCTCGTACTAGGGACAGCCTTCCTCAAGTATCCTACGCGCGCGGCGGATAGGGACCGAACTGTCTCACGACGTTCTAAACCCAGCTCGCGTACCGCTTTAATGGGCGAACAGCCCAACCCTTGGGACCTACTCCAGCCCCAGGATGCGACGAGCCGACATCGAGGTGCCAAACCATCCCGTCGATATGGACTCTTGGGGAAGATCAGCCTGTTATCCCCGGGGTACCTTTTATCCGTTGAGCGACCACGCTTCCACAAGCCATGGCCGGATCACTAGTTCCGACTTTCGTCCCTGCTCGACCCGTCAGTCTCACAGTCAAGCTCCCTTGTGCACTTGCACTCAACACCTGATTGCCAACCAGGCTGAGGGAACCTTTGAGCGCCTCCGTTACTCTTTGGGAGGCAACCGCCCCAGTTAAACTACCCACCAGGCACTGTCCCTGATCCGGATCACGGACCGAGGTTAGACATCCAATACGACCAGAGTGGTATTTCAACGATGACTCCACAACCACTGGCGTGGCCGCTTCACAGTCTCCCACCTATCCTACACAAGCCGAATCGAACACCAATACCAAGCTATAGTAAAGGTCCCGGGGTCTTTCCGTCCTGCCGCGCGTAACGAGCATCTTTACTCGTAATGCAATTTCGCCGGGCCTGCGGTTGAGACAGTCGAGAAGTCGTTACGCCATTCGTGCAGGTCGGAACTTACCCGACAAGGAATTTCGCTACCTTAGGATGGTTATAGTTACCACCGCCGTTTACTGGCGCTTAAGTTCTCAGCTTCGCCCCGAAGGACTAACCGGTCCCCTTAACGTTCCAGCACCGGGCAGGCGTCAGTCCATATACATCGTCTTGCGACTTCGCATGGACCTGTGTTTTTAGTAAACAGTCGCTTCTCGCTGGTCTCTGCGGCCGTCTCGCCCTAGCCTGCAAGAGGCTTCAAGCGCTACGGCCCCCCTTCTCCCGAAGTTACGGGGGCATTTTGCCGAGTTCCTTAACCACAGTTCGCCCGATCGCCTCGGTATTCTCTACCTGACCACCTGTGTCGGTTTGGGGTACGGGCCGCGTGAAAGCTCGCTAGAGGCTTTTCTCGGCAGCATGGGATCACTCTACTTCGCCTCAATCGGCTACGCATCACGTCTCAGGATATGTGCCTGGCGGATTTGCCTACCAGACTCCCTACACGCTTGCACCAGTACTACCACTCACTGGCGGAGCTACCCTCCTGCGTCACCCCATCGCTTGACTACTACAAGTTCAGGTCCCGCGCTCCACAGACCCCATAGCCCCGAAGGGCGTCTGGAGGTGCTTCGGGCGGTTAGTATCACAAGGTTCATCATGGGCGCGTTCACACGGGTACGGGAATATCAACCCGTTGTCCATCGACTACGCCTGTCGGCCTCGCCTTAGGTCCCGACTTACCCTGGGCGGATTAGCCTGGCCCAGGAACCCTTGGTCATCCGGCGGACGAGTTTCTCACTCGTCTTTCGCTACTCATGCCTGCATTCTCACTCGCATAGCGTCCACGGCTGGATTACTCCGCCGCTTCAACCGCTACACGACGCTCCCCTACCCATCCAGACTGAAGTCTGAATGACACAGCTTCGGTGGTGTGCTTAAGCCCCGCTACATTGTCGGCGCAGGACCACTTGACCAGTGAGCTATTACGCACTCTTTAAAGGGTGGCTGCTTCTAAGCCAACCTCCTGGCTGTCTGTGCGACCCCACATCCTTTCCCACTTAGCACACACTTAGGGACCTTAGCTGGCGTTCTGGGCTGTTTCCCTCTCGACTACGAAGCTTATCCCCCGCAGTCTCACTGCCGCACTCTCACACCACGGTATTCGGAGTTTGGTTGATTTCGGTAAGCTTGTGGGCCCCCTAGACCATCCAGTGCTCTACCCCCGCGGTGAAACATACGACGCTGCACCTAAATGCATTTCGGGGAGAACCAGCTATCACGGTGTTTGATTGGCCTTTCACCCCTAACCACAGCTCATCCCCCAGGTTTTCAACCCTGGTGGGTTCGGGCCTCCACGCGGTCTTACCCGCGCTTCACCCTGGCCATGGCTAGATCACACCGCTTCGGGTCTAGACCACGCGACTCAAGCGCCCTATTCAGACTCGCTTTCGCTACGGCTACCCCACACGGGTTAACCTCGCCACGTAGCACTAACTCGCAGGCTCATTCTTCAAAAGGCACGCCGTCACCCCTAAAGGCTCCGACGGATTGTAGGCACACGGTTTCAGGTACTATTTCACTCCCCTCCCGGGGTACTTTTCATCTTTCCCTCACGGTACTAGTCCGCTATCGGTCACCAGGGAGTATTTAGGCTTAGCGGGTGGTCCCGCCAGATTCACAGCGAATTTCACGAGTACGCTGCTACTTGGGAACACTCTAAACAGACATCGGGTTTTCGAGTACGGGAGTTTCACCCTCTACGCTCACGCTTTCCAGACGCATTCCTCTAACCACAATGTTTTCTGACTGCTTGCCAGTCCGGCAGAACTGACCAAGAGGTCCCACGACCCCGCGAATGCAACCCCTGCCGGGTATCACACAGACGCGGTTTAGCCTCATCCGCTTTCGCTCGCCACTACTCACGGAATCACGGTTGTTTTCTCTTCCTGCGGGTACTGAGATGTTTCACTTCCCCGCGTTCCCTCCACATACCCTATGTGTTCAGGTATGGGTGACCCCACATGACTGGGGCCGGGTTTCCCCATTCGGAAATTCTAGGATCTCAGCTCGGTTGACAGCTCCCCTAGACTTTTCGCAGTCTCCTACGTCCTTCATCGGCTCCTGGTGCCAAGACATCCACCGTATGCCCTTACTAACTTGCTACAAAGATGCTCGCATCCACTGTGCAGTTCTCAAAGAACAA
>NZ_JBEXNC010000044.1:0-5457 GCF_040610935.1 Lentzea sp. NPDC003310 | reverse complement strand
AGTCGATCATTCATTTCTCGTGCTCGTTGAACGCTTTCTCCTTTTTGTTCTCTTAATTTATTGCCTGTCTCTAAATTGACCTTATTGACAATGATGTGGTTGTGTAACACGTGATTTTTTCCGTCTAAATGCGTATACACAGCACTTTGATGGTTAGGATAGAGATTTTCTGCTAATTCAACGCCTAAATCATTGGCTTTTTGCCAGTCTTTTTGAACTTTCGGATTCAGTTCATCTAAGGCGAAAGATTGGGTAATACGCAAGACTTGATTGGATTCTTTGGTTTGGTTATGAAGTTGTCGAATGACATCAAATTGTTCTTTGGCGATAAAGGGATCAATCCCGTTGGTTCCACCCACGGCAACTGCCCGACAATTTGTCAGCTCCACAGGACGTTCCAATTGATGGTCTTGTAGCCACTGTTCAGTTTTTTCATGCATGGGTCTGTCTTGCCCTAAAGCATAATTAAGGGCGCTCGCTGCACTTGCGCCATTGCTTATTTTTGCAATTGTTGCCATAACTCTTGATACCCCTTTTGAGCTTGAGCGAGTACTCCGTATGTATAGCGTAAAGCCACGATCAGCTCTTTATCTTGGTTGTCCATCCGATCGAATTGATTGAGTTTCTTGGCGATTTGATTTAAATTGGTTCCTTGTTTTGAGAGTTCTAATAATAAAGATTTCGCTTGGTCATGTTCGAGATAAGGTTTTTTTAAATGAGATTTTTGTGCTAATTTTTTCGCATAAAGATTCGGAGAGAGTCCATATGTTTCTCCTGAAATTTTCAGCTTATTGTATTGTTCTTCAGATAATCTAAATTGAATGTACTTTGTTTCAATTTGTGATACATTTTTCTGATCCATCAAGAACTTCCTCAAAGATAAAATGCCCCAGCGCTCATTCCTCAATCGCCCTTTGTCATTGATTTTGTAATAAGCATTGCGCCCTATTCGGTTACAATCCTCACAACAAAATAGCAAATATAAACCCATAAATACTGCTGTAAGCTATCACATTGTAATACAAATTACTTCGTTCTTGTATTACAATGTGGCTTGAAAAGGGGGAAGTTTCACTTTCCCCTTTTATCCCCTTTGGATTGTGTCGATTTGCTTTACGCAAACGCCACCTACCCATTTTATAAAAATAAAATGGGCAAAAGATCTTTCTTTTTGTCATACAAAAAGAAGAAAAAAAAGAGACGATTTTCTTCTTCCGAAATCGTCCCTCTTTTTTCTAAAACCATGGATGAACGAACAAAAAATCTCTCGTATTTTGTTTGTTCATCCACTAAAAATATGCGAACAGTATGGCTTCATTCAATTCTGTTCTTACAAGTCAAAAGCATCGAATCGTCCAAGGACGATTCAACAAAAAAAGTAGTCGTTTTTGGACGACTACTAAGTTCTAAACATTCATTACCCATAATCAATTTGGTCTAACATCGTTTCTCGACTAGCTTGATCTAATCCAAGATATGTTAAAGTCATGGCTTCGCTTGAATGGTTTAATAAATGCATCACTAAACCAATATTATAGTTTGACTGGGTATAGACCTTATAAGCGCCTGTTTTACGCATGGTATGCGTTCCTAGATAGTTAATTCCTACTTATTGTCGGCGGAGCTGGACGCTTCTTTCACAACCTCTATCCTCGATCTTTTTGGTCATACACTTCTTTGACGTTGATAAATTGATCAAGTATTGGATTTTCTCCTTTTAGGTCAGCTTCGAAACGGATACCGTCAATATTGATTCTGGCGTTACGGTAGTAGTCAGTTCCTAGTTGTCCCCATGCAGGAGTTGAGGCATCGACATTGCAGAAGATATCAAATCCTTGTTGTTTCAAGTAAGCAAATTTTTGATTTGCTTCAGAATAAGGTTGCCAATCGCTGATGTCAGCGCCAAATGGGTAGATCAAAATATTTGTTTTGCCTAAAATAGGTGCAACTTCATTTTGCCAACGTTCATTATCTTGTTGGATATCGGCTAAAGAAGCTTGTGTCATATTCAAGTGTCCCCAAGTATGAGAAGCAAAACTCCAACCATCTTTCTTTAATTGATCAGCAACTTTTTTGGCTGCTTCGATTTCTTTGTTTGTTTTTTCGTTATCACCATATTCTGATTTTGATGTACGGTAACCTAATACACCATTATAGCCTGTTAAAGCTAATGTTCCTTTGGCGCCTTGATAAGAAAAATCGGGATGTTTTTTAATGAATGAATCGATCAATGGAACCATATCATAGTCACCAACAGTTTCCTTCTTATTGTCGATATAAATATTCTTGATTTGGTTCTGTTTATCGACAATCAACTTACTTGGAAATCCTGAATTGTCCATGTATTCATAATAGCTGACATCGTCTTGCGAAAGAATTAACGGTTTCTTTCCTTCTGGAAGAGAAACACCTGTAAAGGTCAGTTTTCCATCTGTTCCTTTTTTGACTAATCCATTTAGATTAACAAGAACATAGTTATTTTTATATAACTGATCAATGGTTTTATTGAATTCGGAAATAGTGACCATATAATCTTTATACCCTTGTGCTTGCTGGGTATGAAAAGCCTTAGCTGGATCAACAATCAGACTATGAAAGAAGACGTGTGAGATTTTGGTCGGGTCTTCCCATTTTACCAAGGATTCTTTTTCTTTTTTCAAAGTTGCTAACAATTGTTGCGCTTCTTTGGCGTCGTCTTTTTCAAGTAAGGCGATGGCTTCATCATAATGATAACTTGCAGCAAGCTGTTTTGCTTGATCAAGCTGTTTCGTCGTTTGTTTATCTTCAACAGGTTTTGAGCTGCTGCTTGAGTGTTGAGTTGTTTGACTAGTGTTTTCTAATTTATTGTTTGTTACTGCTTGTGTAACAAAAAAGATACTTACACCTAGAATAATAACAGTGCATACAGAAGTGACAGCCAATATGATTTTGTGTGTATGTTTCATTTTATCGTCCCCTACTACTTTTTGATTTCAAAAACCCCCGTAAGCTTTTCTTAACCTTTTGAAAAACTTCCCATAACCATTGTAACGAATATAGGGTTCTGTTGCAAAGTTTTAAATCTACTATCAAATAAGGTAGAATAATAGAAAAAGATAGCAGGAGGAATGACGATGAATCATTTTAAAGAAAAGCAATTTCAGCAGGATGTGATTATTGTAGCCGTGGGCTACTATCTTCGTTATAACCTTAGCTATCGTGAAGTTCAAGAAATCTTATATGATCGTGGCATTAACGTTTCTCATACGACGATTTATCGTTGGGTGCAAGAATATGGCAAACTACTCTATCAAATTTGGAAAAAGAAAAATAAAAAATCCTTTTATTCATGGAAAATGGATGAAACGTACATCAAAATTAAAGGAAAATGGCATTATTTGTATCGAGCCATCGATGCAGATGGTTTAACCTTGGATATTTGGTTACGTAAAAAACGGGACACACAAGCAGCCTATGCTTTTCTTAAGCGGTTAGTGAAGCAGTTTGATGAACCGAAGGTTGTAGTCACAGATAAAGCCCCCTCTATTACAAGTGCCTTTAAGAAACTAAAAGAATACGGCTTTTATCAAGGGACAGAACATCGTACCATTAAATACCTGAATAATTTGATTGAACAAGACCATCGTCCAGTAAAGAGACGCAATAAATTCTATCGAAGTTTACGCACTGCCTCTACCACGATTAAGGGCATGGAAGCCATTCGAGGATTATATAAGAAAACCCGAAAAGAAGGCACTCTCTTCGGCTTTTCGGTGTCTACTGAAATCAAGGTATTAATGGGAATAACAGCCTAAATCATAGATACCGTAAGGGATTTTATTCTTTATTTAAAACTTTGCAACAGAACCCTTGTATGTAATTGACTAAAACGTACAATTTTAGCTTTTAAATATGACCCTTATTTATGACCTGCTCTAATCTCACTATTCATCAGCATTCAAAAAACAGCTCACAACTGTTGAAGAATGAACTGTTCCGTTCGATTGTTTTGGCATATAACTCACTGTCATTTTTACTCCCTCTCCGAAATAAAATGAACAACTTTTTGAATTTTATTTTCCAAGTTTTCTAATTGCTTTTGATAATCAGACATCAATTCTTTTGTCTGATTATTTTTATTTTCGTTTAAATGTTTAGCAATTTGATTGATATTATTTCCGATACGTTTTAGTTCAGATTTTGTCGCAGAAATTTCAGAAATAATATTTTTATATTCTGAAAAATCAATAGAAAAAATCTCTTTATTGCAACAGGCTCGTCTAGCAAAAATAGAAAAATTAGTGATACCAGTTTTTCTCATCATCAATTTAATTCTTTCGTTCTCTTTTTCATTTACACGAAATTTTTTCTGTATACTTCTCTCACGATTTTCAATTATTTTCATCTTGTCAACCTCACAAATATCTGTCAACTCTAAAAGCTCAAAATAGGGGGTTAGTGTCTTTAGTGAACTTCGCACTTGGGTACCCAAGTACAGTAAAAAGTATTCATCTTTCACTCACAAAATCTAAAATTTCCAATTTTATTTTTGTTCGTTTCAGACGAATCTTTTTATTTTTGGTGGTGTCCCCCAATCCCCCTTTTTGAAAAAAATTAGAGCTTAATTTCAAATTCTTTTAAGACATCTTCGTATAAATCTTTGACTTCAAAACACAAATTTTTAACTTCATCTTCGGTCAAAGTTTGAACATATTTTTTTGCGTTAATGTAATTATGAACTTATCACTCCATTCAAGAAGTTCAACTCTCTTGCTTTGAATACATCGAACAATTTTATAACAATTATAATCCTCATTCCGCCAACAAGGGTTTAACTCCAAATCAGAAAGAAGAAAATTATTTTAAGAAAATATAGCTCATTTTGTGTCTAAATATTTGACATTGGTCCAGTGTACAATTGATTCATTCCGATACAAATGAAATGAAGGCAAATAATATTAAATTAGGCGATGTTTATTTTTTTTTAGGTTTGCCTAATATTTTGCTTTAATTTTATAAAAAAGAGGTGTATACTTATAATATTCTTAAAGGAAGGTGGAAATATTTTGAAAGATACAACAAGTCAGTCTGGTAAAGAGCACAAACCTCGATTAATTCAGCATACGAATGGTCCCTCTTTAGAGGAAATTAACGGAACTGTCGAGGTACCCAAAGGCAAAGGCTTTTGGAAAACCCTGTTCGCCTATTCTGGACCGGGAGCATTAGTTGCTGTGGGATATATGGATCCAGGCAACTGGTCTACTTCGATTACGGGTGGGCAAAACTTCCAGTATTTATTAATGTCGGTCATTTTAATGTCTAGTTTAATTGCAATGCTATTACAATATATGGCTGCTAAATTGGGAATTGTTAGTCAAATGGATTTAGCTCAAGCAATTCGAGCGAGAACGAGTAAAAAACTAGGAATCATTTTATGGATTTTAACGGAATTAGCGATTATGGCAACAGATATTGCGG
>NZ_JBEXNC010000043.1:0-9007 GCF_040610935.1 Lentzea sp. NPDC003310 | reverse complement strand
TAGAGTATTGTCTATATTTATAATATATTATAAATATAGACAATACTCTAATAATTTAATGTTAATAAAATTATTGATAATAATTCAGTCAATGAATAGACTATACAATTTCACTACCTATAATCAGTAATTATGTTAACTCATCAAAAAATCTTAAACGTTGATCTCACGCGTTTTCATACTTTTTCATTCACAGAAGTTTTGTATCTTTATTTAGTTCTCAATGTCTAAGTGTTGCATACAGATTCGAGGCGTTTTGTTATAATTGGGAAGTCGTCTATTCCTCAGACGTCAATTTGACGTAGAGGGGAGGTGCGCTTTATGAATGAAATTCTTGTTCACATCATGACAACGGCAGTTAGTGGTTGTCTAGTCACGTTATTTGGCTATTGGCTCCATAAACGTGATAAAAAATAATATAGACGATTAAGCCGATGTACCAAAAAACCCCGAACTATTCGCCGTAGTTCGGGGTTTGGTGCGTTTATAAATGAAATTCTTGTTAAGTACATTATACATCTTTATGTACTATTTGTAAAAACTTATCTTTTTTTATTATTCTTCCCAATCGACCTGAAGTTGTTTTAGAAAAGCTTCTCGTTCTTTCTCTAATTGTGGATCATACTCATTTTGTGTTTGTTTTTCATATGTGCGTTCTTCTAACCATTTTGGTGTTTTTTCAAGAATGATATATTGTCGTGGCTTATCTGTATTCGACATTTGTGGCTGTTGTTTACTGTGAATGCGTTTCTCAGCATCAAAGGTAAACTCTAACCATTTAATGTTACGTCCTTTTTTAGCTTTGATTTTATTAATGTGAAGATTATTAAAAAATGTGTTTTGTTCGCTCATTCAATCCCACCACGCTTTCTTCGAAAGGCGTTAAGTGGTTTGGCCAGCTTGTTGGGGATTATCCCCAAGCCCCTTATGGATTTTTTCTAACGAAAAAATAGTGGCTAATTGCTAGCCACTAAGTTCAAAACTATCAAAACCGCAGCAACCCAAAATGGTGGTTGCTATAATTATTAAACCCAAATGAAAAATACAATTAAAAAAGAAAGGATAATAAGGTCAAAAATGATGTTCTTTATATTCCAAGTTAAAAAATCACGGACACTATTAATAATTAACCCTGCTATCAATAAAACCTCACTAGCAAAGTGTATGTACTTTAAAAAAGAAAAATCAGATAAAGGAGTGCTTTTCATAAGCGAAAAAATAACAATACAAATAAAAGCTGATCCCATAACAACATTGCCTATCTTATAATATTTTTCATAGTCTTCAGTTTCTCTTAAAAGCATTTAATCTCTCCTACTTTTTTGTTGTACCAATTATTAATAATACAAAAACTAAAAAATTTAATAAATAAAATATTTTTTCTCCTAAAGGATTTCCAATGATATTTTCATTCAATCCTATAATCAAACAAACTATAAAAATAACAATAATAATGCCTGAATAAATCTTATTTTTTAATAACATAAAATTAACCTTTCTTTTCTATAAAATCTGGGATACTACCAATAATTAACCCCAATAAAAATACAAATCTGAAAAAATATGAATATAGTCTAAAAAAGGAAATCAAATATTAATTTCACAATTAGCAATAATATAAATGCTATCACTGTACTATTTAACAAAATATACATGATTTTTTTGTATATTTCATGACTATTTTTTCTCTTAAAAAAATCATAAAAACACTCCAGATTCTTAGCCAGATTTCTAACGATTATCATAGCATAGAAGCTTAATGCTATATGGACGTAATTAGCTATATTTTTCTAACTTTGCAACAGAACCAGAATAACTAACACGAAAAATGAGTAGCAATTATGCTACTCATAAATATTTTTATCAAAAACTTCCAACTTGGTTACTTTAGGAATTTCAGGAAACAAACCAAAATTAAGATGTACAAAAAGCGCTCCTTCTTTACCATTAATCGTACTAGTAAAATACCCTATATGACCTCCACCTTGATTATCTGTATCTCCTTTTATTGTCACATGTTTAGCATGTTTCAAAAGTTGATATGTTTTATTATTCGCGGATATTTCTTTTAGTTTCTTTGTATCATGATTTGAAATATAATTATTTATTTCTTTTTCAGCAGAATAACGTGTCCAACTATCAAAAAAAATTAAATTTACATAAAAATAACAAAAGCCTAAAACTATAATAGTACCAAGTATATAAACTATTTTTTTCATTTAAAGACTCCTTATCTCCTCAAAATATTTAAGTTTTTATGGTAAATTAAAGTGGTTCTGTTGCAAAGTCAGAAACATAAGGTTATATACTTATCTTTCTGACTTTGCAACAGAACCCTATTTTAACTATAGTTTTAAATTGCTTTATTGACGTTGAACCTCCGAATCTTTAACAATCCCTAAACTTATCGAATCGTCGGCTTAATAGCTTACGCTATGCCGACATTCGGCTTCAAGTTTAGTTAAGGGTTCTTCTCAACATCAATAAATTTTCTCGGTATAAATGCGTGTGATATGATTAATGTAGTACTCCCTTTCATTTAATACATCAAAAACTATTCTTCAGACTACTCATTTTTTGAGTAGTCTTTTTATTTTGCATTTTAAGCCCTTTCTAGAACATTTTATTAAAAAATGACTAAAAACTTTTTTGTTCAACAGATAGGCTATAAATCATTTTAAAATTTCTTTCTCAACACTTTCAGAAAGGAAAATATATTTTTTATCTCAATTGTTCTTCTTAGAAAAAAGCTAAAACCTGAAAAAGTAGGTATATAATGTAACTTTTGTATTTTAAAGAGCATAAGGAAATCCATTACCGCTTAAGGTAGTATTCAGCATAGCTGAAGGACTATCTTACCATTTGCTTTGCTCATTTATTCTTAGTTGAAAACTATAGGGCTTTTTTGAGAGGAAAAAATTGTTTTTCTTTTATCGTTTGTCGTAATTATAATAGCTCCATAAAGTAAAAAACAAACTATACTATACTTCTTTTATGGGTACAAACTTGACTTTGTACGCATGTAATGCTACTTTATACGCATAAATAAAAGGAGAGTGTTGTGGGTTTGAATGAAAGAGAACAAAGACAAAAGTTAAATATTACTCTTCCTCCTAAATTAATAACTAATTTAGATAAAGTTAAAACAAAATATGGTATTAATAAATCTAAACAAATTGAAAATTTAATATCAAAATATTTAAATGAAGAATATGGTAATCTTGAATAAGCAAAAAAGGATGATTAGAATGAAAAAAGCAATATTTAGTATTATTATTTCTCTTATTTTAGTTCTAACTGTTACTGGATGTAGTAATAGTTCTAAAGAAAAACCAATTAAAAAAAGTGCATTAGAAATTAATCCTACAAGTAAAGCTGTTAATATTACAATAAATAAAAAAGAAAATAACAAACCTGAAAAAATTGGGAAAGTGTATCGATATAAAAATAACAATGCAAAAGAAATTACTAATGACGGTATTAAAAAAGATACTAAAGATACATTGATTTGGAAAGGTGTAGCAAACAAATACGACAATGTAAAAGATTTATTAGGAGAAAGTATTCTTTATGAAGTTAAATATAAAAATGGGGATATAAAAAAATTCGAGAGAAAAATTAAATATACTGAATAAAATTGAAAGTAGTGATGATAATGGAAAATATTTTAAGAATAATAGCTGAAATATTATCTAATATCTATGAATTCATAAATTATGGTCTAAAATTCAACCGTTCAAAAAAGCTTGAAAATAAATGTGAGGGGAAGGATTAATCCTTCCCCTCACATTTATTTAATTATAACTATGTTTAAAATTCTTAGCTATAGTATGGTTCGGACCTGTTGTTGCAGTATACATATCATAAGAAATTGTTACGCCTGTACCTTTTTTAGCTGCTGTGTAAAAATAGCTACCTTTTAATTCATTTTTCAATCCAAAATCAAAGGCTTTATAAATAGCCGAGGATGCTTTAACATAACCATTTTTACTAAGTTTACTAGCAGCAGATACTAATTTGTTTCCTGAATGAACTCCTTTAGAAAATTTAACTACTTTTTTAACTTCTTTTTTAGAAAAATGGTGTTTATAATGACCAACATATACATATTTTTGACCTTTGTAAGTTATAGTTGTTTTATATTTTGTTTTAGCACTCGCAGTATTACCTTGATTAATTGAAGAAAAAGATAATCCGGTTAAAACTAATAAACTTGCAATAAAAACTGAAAGTAACTTTTTCATAAAAAGACCTCCTGTAAAATATTTATATGTTTAAATATGACTTTATCATATAAATTAAGTTATAACTACTTTAATTAAAAAAATTAACACTATATATATTTTTTTAAAATTCAGTTAATAAAGATGGATCTTTATTAACTGAATTTTAGTAGCCTATTTTTATTAAACATTAAGTATAGAAAATGGTATTTACCAGTTCTATTTTTCAATTTCTATCTCTTTTACAATCTTTAATATCGGCATGATTAGTAATGATAAAATAAAGGCTGATTCTAAAATCAGAAAAATATTTATTTCTTTAAAAAATATTAAATCTATCACATATCCAAAAATACAAAATATGATAAAGAGGCAAATAAAATGAACAATTGATTTCAATGCTAATACTCCTTTTTGCTTTCTAAGCTATTTTAAACTTTATACAGGCTTTTCATTTAATGGCATATATAAGCCTCCAAATTACAAGATAGAAAACGAATCATAAAAAAGCATTAAACAAATTGAAAGAACACTAAAAAGCAAGCGACTATCAATTATCGTAGTCGCTTGCTTTTTTATTTCAGATCATATTTTTCTTCAAAATGCATTTTTCTTAAATATTCTTTGTACTTTTTTTTACTATCAAAATCTTTATCATATTCATCTTTCAAAACAGCATTTCCATATACTTTATTGTCTTCATCAATAGAATATGTATACGTATTATAAGGCTCATCTTTAAAAGTGACTTGTAAATCATTATCTCCAGTATTGAACGTAAATATATTTTTTTCTTCTTTAACTTTATCTTCCCAACCTTTTTGTTTGAAAATATGGTGAACTTTTTGTTTTAGTTTAGCTTCTTCATGTTTTTGAACATTAGCATAATGGTGCACTATACTAAAAATTAATGTTAAAACGATAAGAAGAACGATAAAGATGATACCTGTAATTTTATATTTTCTTTTCATATTAGTCTCCTTAAGTAAATTTATTTAATTAATATTTTGTAAAATTAAATACAATAATACATATTTATCATAAAAATTATTAAAAAAGAGGAATTATACAAAAATGAAGAAAATCTTAAAAATATTAATAACTTCTATTATTGTTATCATTATTACCTTAACAGTTTGGACTTTTAGTGTGATTACTTATCAGGAACACAAGAGTGAGAAAATCATCGATCACGTTATAGAACGTAAGGGTTGGGATAAAAAAATAAAAAATGAAAAAATGAGTTTTAATATTATGATGGGATATGCTGAAAAAGATATTGCTTTTAAAGATCAACCATATAGTGAGTATGAGTATAACGTGACACCAGCACCAGCACCATGGACAGATGATAAAGAATATAAGGTATGGGGGGAAACAGATTTACAAAAGAAAGACTCCTATTATAAATATCTTTTAGAATCAGAACCTTACAGAAAATAATATAAATGTATAACATAATAAAAAATAGAGATCATTCATCTATCACTTAAAGACAGCGTAGACTTTTACCTAATTATATTAATAAAATGATATTGAAGGAAAAATAATATTGAAAAGAGAAATTTTAAAATGAAATGGTTAAAAATCATTATATTAATTTTATCTTTAGTTCCAATAGAATTTATCGGATTATTTACTGATTATCAAACAGGTTTATTAATAGGTTACATCCCATTTATAATAGTTGCTATATTAATAAGTAGATCTATTTTTAAATTCGGCTTAAAAAATAATATAAGTATTATAATAAGTAGATGTATTGGAACATTTCTTTCTTGGGAATGTGTTCATTGGTTTATGAATATTTACGATTCATCAGATTATTTTAAACCTCTTACTACAGATATTTTCGCATTATTTTTAGGAGCTATTCATTTCATAGTTATTATGCTTATATATTTAGTTATCTATGGTTTTTCTCATCGCAATAATTAACTATTATGTTACTTATATTAAAGGACACAAAGATTAATTTAACAATGTTTGTGTTTTTGAGTATTTATACAAAGGCACTACCCATAATAGTTAATTATGTCAACTTGTAGTAAAGGCTTAAACGCTGTTAAATCAACGTTTAAGCCTTTGTCTTGTGATTATCGTTTATTCAGGTTTTATACATCATTGTTCTCACGCGTTTTCATACTTTTTCATTAAATGAACTTTTGTATCTTTATTCAAAAACGGAGAATCTATTAAAATCAGATTCTGTTATACTAAAAAAGCACTTCCCGTGCAGAAAGGAGGTGCCACATCTAATGATTGTCGTTCTGTTTGTTGTGAAATATATCGTATGTCCAATTATTGTTGGACGTGTTCTTTATTTAATAAATCAAGAACAACGATAAAAAAGAAACCCCAGCATATGCTTTGGTCGGCATGCTGGGGTTTTCACATCCAATGATGTGTCTGTCTGTTTGTTATTTTTAGTATATCTTGCATGAAGAAATTTGTAAAATTAAATAGATATTCGAATGAACTAATTATGTAATCGTCAACAATATCTCAAGCTAGCTTTATAACTTAGCTTTTTTATCATTCATCGATTAAAATTATACTTCATATCATTAAAAGGCCAAAATCTTAAAATAACTTTTCCTACGATTTGTTTTTTAGATATTAACCCCACCTCAGAATATCTACTATCAATACTGTTTGTCCTATTGTCTCCGAGAACTAAATACTTATCTTTAGGTATTATCATTTTATTTTTAGATCCCTTTATATTTGATACATTAAAATCTTCTGTTAAATTTTCACTGGAGTTATTCATTTTTTTATTATAGTCAAGGTAAGGTTCTTTGATATAATTTTTATTGATATATAACTTGTCATTTTTATATTCAATTTGATCTCCTGGTTTACCAATCAATCGTTTTATAAAGTCATTATTGCTATTTTGATGAAATACAATAACATCTCCAGACTTTAAGTGATTTAATGATTTGGATATTTTGCTGACTACTACTTTATCTTTATTGTTAAACGTTGGATACATTGATAATCCTGATACAGTATAAGGTTTAAATAAAAAATTATTTACTAAAAATAATAGTAATATAGCTACTATTATGGCTATTAACCATTCCTTAAATTCTTTTTTCATTACATAATTTCCTTTTTAGATTTTATAAATTTTATCCTATTTTAGGTTATCACTTATATTTTTAATATCCTACCAAAAGTAGTTCATTATTTATGATGTCTTTTCTTTTTTAGTGATAAGACAAATCCCATTATTAAAGGAAATAAAAGCAAAATATAGATGTAGCTCATTTAAGTTATTATTCTTCCCATTTTTCTTCTAATTGACGTTGAAATGCCTCTCGATCTTGTTTTAATTTTGCATCTTCGTCATGTGACTCTTGAGATTGTTTATATATCTTGTCGTCTAACCATTTAGGTGTCTTTTCACGATTAGTATATTGGCGCGACTTACCTATATTAGTTATTTGTGGCTGTCGTTTGTTGTGAATACGTTTCTCAGCGTCAAAGATAAATTCTAAGTATTCAATTTTTCGACCTTTTTTAGCTTTAACTTTATTAATATTAAGATTATTAAAAATAGGTGTAAGCTCTTTAGATATTGGCTTTAATACACGTTTAGTAATGTCACACATTTGATAAGACTTTGATACGTCTAATCGAGTTCTAAAATCTTCCATTGATAATTTTAAATATCCAGTATGTTTATATTGTTTAAGTAAGCGAAACATGGTTTTAGAGTACGAAGATTTTAAATTAGTCAGTTCTTTTAATTCGAATTTTGTAAAATTACGAGTAATATCATTTAAAACAAACTTTAAGTCAGGATTAGTGGAAATTTCAAGATACTTCTCCGTTTTATGAATTTTAAAGTGATTGAAAAGTACAAAAAACTCTATTACATCCTCATCTTCTCTTCGATAAGTTATCTCGAGCATCTTTTTATAAATATTTTGTAAATCTCCAATAAAACGATTAAGATTTCTAGTTTCATAGTTATAATTACTTAAATATTTAAGTTCTTCAAAACTTAAATATAATTTATTAGTATCTTGTTCTTTTAGCTTATTACACATAGCAAAAAATAAGTCTATTTCAACAGAAGTAAATTTTCTCAAAGGAACCAAATTCATTTCATTATGATAAATAACAGTTTCGTTCGACATATATATCACTCCAAAAAAGGTCATTTTTTTTATAAGTCCTTGTATATCATATACATATTATCACTATAATAGTTTTATTAAAAGTATTTGCCACATAAAAAATGTCGAATTAAAATAATGACCTTTTTTATGTGGCAAAATGACCTTTTTTATGTGGCAAAATGACCTTTTTTATGTGGCAAAATGACCTTTTTTATGTGGCAAAATGACCTTTTTAAGTTGTGAAATCTACTGTCGCTCTAAGGATTAAAGCACACCTAAAAAGGTTTATAAAAAGATTTATAAAAATATATTAAAAAGGTCGGAGTGAAATACTCCAAATTCATTCAAATATACTTCTAAAGAAACGAACACAAAAATAAACTTTAAAAAATATCTTCATCAATTAATTTAGAAATCATACTCACATCTATCATTTCCAATACAATATCTTTGCTACCTTGGAATTCTTATAATAATATAGAAATGCAAAGGTATTGTTCCTCCTTACAGAACTATTTAATAAACGCTGTAAGTAAGGTAATGATTGTTCTTAATAGGTTGATCATACTTATTAAATTTTTATCTCCTCTTTTCATGAGATAAGCACTCAGGCGAGTATCATACTTGTTTGAGTGCTTATTTTTATTGATT
>NZ_JBEXNC010000042.1:0-11728 GCF_040610935.1 Lentzea sp. NPDC003310 | reverse complement strand
AAATGTTGATTGCGCTTGTCCAAATCTCGGTAATTCATTCTAAGGCCACTCAGAGACGCCTCATACGCTTTGATTTCTTTTTGGTACTTTTCCTCTTCTTTTTTAAAATCGTCTCTAGAAATCGTTCTCAGTTGCTTGTATAGGTCGATATCTTCTTGAACCTGTTGAGAATCCTCTTGTAAAAAATGATTTTTCCGTTTTAAGTTTTGAATATCCCGAGTTAAATGTTCTTTTTCATCGTGTAAATCGTTGATATCCCTCAACAATTGTTTTTTCGTTTCAATTTGTTGGTCTAATTCACTTAAAACTTTCGCTTTCTTTTTATATTCATGAATATCTTGAATATACGTTTTATTATCATCGGTACTCCCACGTTCAACATCAAAACCTTGCTGGCACAGATGTGTTGTTAATTCATCATGGATGTGATTAATGGCTTGCCGATTCATAGCTGTACGTGCTGATAACCGTCCTTGATGATTAACAGGTATAAAGTGAAGGTGCATATGAGGCGCTGATTCATCCATATGCACTTTCGCTGAAACAACATTGGCTTCGCCAAAACGTTTACTGAAGTAATCTTTACATGTCTTAAAGTAGTGTTTTGTACGTGTCTCTCCCATACGATCGGCTTCTTCTTTCGATAACGTAATGATATTGGAATACATCACTACACTATTTTTCTGTACACGTGACCCCTGTTCTCTATAATAATCGACTCTATCTTTCACACGATGATACAAATGACGTTCATCTTCAACTAAATCAAAGTTTAAGTTTGTCCGTTTCAAATCAATCTCATCGTTTTTGATTCTCCCTTTACGTTCTTGTTCCATCTCTTTGCCTTTAACATCGCTCATTTTATTTTTTTGCGTATTCCAAGCTAATTTCAAATTGAGCGCCCTCCCCGAAGCTTTTTGATTTGTCTGTGGTTCTCTACTTTCGAGAACCTTCGCAAATATCATTTTACAAGCGCTGTGATTGTCTACCTTCGACAATGCTTCGCTTATGTAAAATGATAGATACTCTCACCGCTACGCCTCAAACATGTGAGGCTGATTCCGCAATGAGAGTATAGTTCGATATACTCTTACATTTGAATGTAAGAGTTATCTTCGCTCTGGCGAGGCCATCACTACATTCAAAAATATATTTTTGAATGCCGTTCTATAGCTAACATTTGGCATACATATTAGCAAACATATGTATGTTATATTAATATAAAGATAAGCATACATATGTTTGCTTATCATATATTAACGATGAGGTGGTTCAATGCCAAAAAAACAAAATTCAAAAGAAAAAATCCTAACAATTCGTGTAAGTCAAGAGCAATACAAAAAAATACAAGATTTAGCCTACATACGTAGTATGAATACAACAGAATATATACGCCAAACAGCAGTGGGTAATCGGATTAAACCGACGGTCATTGAATATCCAAAAGAACAAATAATAATGGATGATTCTCATTCTAAAAATGATACAAATGATTGGCATGAAGTCATTGAACAGCTGAAAAAAGATAACGAGGCACTCAAATCCAACAACCAAGAACTCCAGCAACATGTTCATCAACTGGAAGATGAAATAGCCCAAATGAGACAAGAAAATGACGTCTTTCATCACTTATTACAACATTTTGATAGTACGGCATTCTTGAATTTCAATACATATCGTGATGATCGGCCACTAAAAAAAGCGATTAAAAGATTGAAAGAATAATAATGAATTACTAAATTATAAGTAAGCGTTATATAAGTCTTTTCAAAAAGCAAGACATCTTTGAGGAAACAAGATGAAATATTGTAAATAAAGAAGCCAGTAAATGAATCTATATAGATTCATTTACTGGCTTCTTTTCTAAGATTTATGTATCAAAATCATTTTTTTATATAGACATAAATATATCTTGTAAAGAAGAACGTTGTTGAGTAACTTCTATTATTTCAATATTATTTTCTGTTAAAATTGAAATAATTTTAGGTATTTCATTTATTGAACTAACTTCTATACAAAACAAATTATCTTCTTGTATTTCTAGCGTTTGACTATTATCTTTTAATATATTATTAATATCATAAAGTTGATTAGATGCTAATTTTTTTAATGTTTTAATTTGAATTTTAATCTCATTAGTACTATCTTTCAATTCATCTATAGTTCCCATTTTAGCAATTTGACCATTATTCATAATTGCTAATCTATCGCAAATTTCTTCGATTTCCTCAAAATTATGAGAAGTAAGAAAAATTGTTTTTCCTTGTTGCTTGAGATTTAATATTAGTTTCCGAATTTTGATACTTGACTCAGGATCCAATCCTGAAGTCGGTTCATCCAAAATGATTAAACTTGGATCTCCAAGTATCGCTTGAGCGATACTTATTTTCTTTTTCATACCAAAAGAAAAGTCCTTAAGTTTTTTATCTTTAACATTATTTAAACCGACTTTCTCCAAGACTGTCCAATAGTCGTTAGTTGAATATTTAACTTTTTTAATTCCTCCCATATATTTTAAAAAATCTATGGCATTTAAATTAGGATATAAATTTGAGGCATCTGGCATGACACCAATTTCTTTTTTTATATTTTCTATATTTTTATAATTAAATACTGAAATATTTCCGGAAGTTTTATGTATAATACCACTAATAGTATGTAAAAGTGTAGACTTTCCAGCACCATTTCTTCCAATCAAACCGAATACTTCGTTTTGATGAATAGCTAAGTTTAAATCATTTAGTACTTTTTTCTTGTTATATTGTTTGTTGAGATTTGTTAATTTAATTGCTTCCATAGACTAAAGATCCTTCCTTTTAAGCATGACAAGAGAAATACTAATTAATAAGAAACCTATGAATAAAGGTATCAACATAAAAAATCCAGTTTTAAGTATATAAAAATAAGGTAATATATATTTGAAAGGTAAAAGATACCAAATATTACTTTTAAATGTGGCAACAATTCCTAGTATAGGTATAATAAAACCGAGTATAATTCCAAGTAACATTGTTAAACTTGGTTTCGGTATAGTAATTGACAAGAGAAATGTAAAAGCTATGGCATAAAATAAGAAAATAGAAATACTTAGATAATCATATAAAGGCCATTTTCCAGAGAATAGGAAAGTTATAAAAAAACAAACACTTAAGCATAGCATCCAAAAAATATAGACACCAAAAAATTTCCCTAGTATAATGTTTAAACGACTTGTTTTGGCAACTAAAAATCTAATTGTTTCCATTTCTATATCCTTATTTAAAATGTCATGAGAAACAGCAGCAATGAATATAAAACCTAAAAAAAAGAATAAAAACTTTATTGTAGATGTATATACTGAGTCACTATGATCTTGACTCATTATGAATTCATTATGAGCAAAAAATTTAGATGTAAGAAAAGTTATAAGAGTGAAAAATATTATTATTATAATTGATTTAATGCTTTTTAATAATGAACTTAATTCGTATTTGATAATTGCGAGCAATTGAGTTGAAACCTCCATACCATATTAATTGAGAGAAAAATAGAAAATAATACCCTATTTAAAAATTAAGAAATACCTAATATACTAGCGATTTTATTAACTACCCAAGAACTTAAGTGAGATAAATAATTAACTGTTGCTTGGTATCCAGACTCAACTGCTTGAACTAAAGCACTTCCGGCAACTTGTTTAATTGCCCATTGTACACCTGAACTTAATTGATTCCAATGACTTACTAAATATTGTGCAACCTTTTTTACTACAGCGCTCATTATTAAAAACCTCTCTTCACTATAATTTTTATTATTTTCTATTTTCTCCCGTTTTTAGTTTATATGTTTTTTAAATTTAAAATCAACTTATATTAAGTTAAGTTCTTGTAAAGTGATTTTTAATATATATATATTTTATTATTAAAGAGACTAAAGAAATAACTATCCAGTAAATTAATACTATGCATTTTAGCTGCGTAGTCAAAATAAAAATACCAATATTAGCGATTGTGTAAAAAATGAAATTAGATATACTTTTTTTGTACGGCCATTCTAATATGGAATTTATTAAAAGTATTAAAAATGGCAAAATATAGTAGGGATCTTTATTATTAAGACTAAACCATAATATATTATTATTGTAAATTTTAAAATGATATAGCGCTCTTATAAAAGATGCTAGTACATACAGTTGTATGATTATCAATAAAAATCGATGTCTAAATGGAATAATACCTACTTTTAATTTAAGAGTCTTCATTCTTTTTTTTATAGTTTTCCTTTTAGCCAGATTTTTTGTTTTATTAAATCGTTGTAAAAGTTTTTGTATATCATCATGAATTAAGTCTCTTTTTATCGAGTTATTCAAATTATCAACTTGATTTTTATAAAGCATTATCTTAACAAGAAAAGATAAAACAACAATTGACAAAAGAGAACCAATATATGTAGATATAAAATTTAATAAAAAAGTAAAGAACTCAGTTAGTATATTCAGATAATTCATTTTTTATTTTTCAATTTTGTAATTAAAGAGCCAATAGCTACAAGAGTTATGAAAGTAAGTATCCAACTTACTATAGTTACTAACATCTTTAAATTCCTCCTTTACTAATATTTATAATATATTATAAATATAGATAATATTCTAATAATTTAATGTTAATAAAATTATTGATATAATTCAGTCAATGAATAGACTATACAAACTAACTACCTATAATACATAATTATGTTAACTCAACACAAAGGGACAAACGCTGAAATGACGGCGTTTGTCCCTTGTTGTTTGGATTATTGGTTATGCATCTTTTATACATACCCTTAACCACACGTTTTCATGTATTTTCATTTATAGAACTTTTGTATCTTTATTCAAAATCAGTAACCCCTTTAAAATAAGATTTTGTTATACTATTGAGGTCGTCTATCTCTCAGACGTCAAATTGACGTAGAGAGGGGGTGCGATGAAATGTTAGCGATATTTGTTTATATAACAGTATCTATTTTTATAGAATGCTGTGTTGCGTTGTTTAAATTTTGGCTAGAGCAACGTAATAAAAAATAAGACGGCGTAGCCAACACCGAAGAAAAACCCCAGCCTATTGCAGTAGGCTGGGGTTTGGTGCGTAAATGTTAGCAATATTTGTTAGTTTCAGTATATCTTGTAACTTCTTTACTTGTAAACTATTTTACATTAATTTTTATATAACAAGTGGTTATAATATTTTCCAATATCGATTAGTTAATAGTGTTATGTACAAAATATAATCGTATGTTACCCTTCGTTTATAGATGATATTACTTGTTAATTTATCATATACTATTTCCTTGTCTTTTTCACTTTTCGTGTTACCACTCATTTACTGAGTGGTTTTATTTTTATCTTTTATGAAAGCGTCAACAATTAATATATTTTTTACTTGTGAAAGTATTAACAATTTTTTAGGAAAGTAGTACTATAATCTTGAAAGTAATTAAATTATTTAAAAGGGGTTAGTTATTATGAATTTTTTAAAGATTGCTACTTCTGAAGAAGCTAGAGATTACTTTAATAGTAGTAGGGATGTTGTCTCAATCTATGATAGCAGTACAGATTTTATTGATGTAGGCGCAATAATTTTGATGGATTATGAAATTGATTCTGTAGATTCAATGATAGAGAAAAATTTGGGAATTCCGGTAATAATAGTTACTAATTATGAAAATGTTAATAACAAGCACTCACAAGACAGTATAAATCTTGAATCTGTGGATTTTATCATTGATGTTAATAACCTCAACAAAGATTATACTTCAAAAAAAATAGAATATTTAATATCTAAATACGAAAAAAATATACTCCCTCCATTTTTTAATACTTTAGTAAACTATTCTGAAAGAAGTAATATTCAATTTGACTGTCCAGGACATCAAGGAGGACAATACTTTTCTAAACATCCAGCCGGAAGACAATTTTATAAGTTTTTCGGAGAAAATTTATTTAGAGCCGATATTTGCAATGCAGATGTAGATTTAGGAGATTTATTAATTCATGAAGGTCCTGCTGTAGAAGCACAAAAACATGCTGCTAAAGTTTACAATGCAGATAAAACTTATTTTGTTATGAATGGTTCTACGACATCTAATAATATTGCTATAACTTCTGCAATAATGCCAGATGATTTAGTATTATTTGATAGAAACAACCATAAATCAGCTTATAATTCAGCTCTTGTTAAAGATGGTGGCCGACCTGTTTATATGCAAACTTCAAGAGACTCTTATGGTTTTATAGGTGGTATTTATGAGAAAGATTTTGATGAACAATATTTAAGAGAACAAGCTGCTAAAGTAGATCCAGAGAGAGCTAAGTGGGATAGACCATTTAGATTAGCAATCATTCAATTAGGCACTTACGATGGGACAATTTACAACGCTAAACAAGTAGTAGAAAAAATTGGGCATTTATGTGACTATATATTATTTGATTCAGCGTGGGTTGGTTATGAACAATTTATTCCATTAATGAAAAAATCTTCTCCACTATTATTAGACCTGGACGAAAATGATCCTGGTATCTTAGTAGTACAATCAACACATAAACAACAAGCTGGATTTTCTCAGGCTTCTCAAATTCATAAAAAAGACAAACATATCAAAGGACAAAAACGTTATATCAATCATAAAAGATTTAATAATGCATATATGCAATATGCTTCAACATCACCATTCTATCCATTATTTGCTTCTTTAGATATAAATGCCAAAATGCAAGAGGGAGAATTAGGTGAAAAGCTTTGGAATGACTGTTTAACTGTTTCTACTAATGCTAGAAAAAAAATTATAGAGAAATGTAAATATATTAGACCATTTATTCCAGAAACAGTTCAAGGTAAAAATTGGGAAGAAGCTAGTACAGATGAAATTATAAGCAATTTAGAGTACTGGAAATTTAATCCAGATGAAAAATGGCATGGATTTAACGGCTATGGTAAGGACCAATATTATATTGATCCTAATAAATTCCTATTAACAACTCCTGGAATAGATTCTAAAGATGATTCTTATATGAATTTTGGAATACCAGCTGTTATTTTAGCTAACTATTTACGTGAAAATGGTATAGTACCAGAAAAAAATGATTTAAATTCTATTCTATTTTTAATGACACCCGCAGAAGACGATGCAAAAATGAATAACTTAATATCTAAATTGATTCAATTTGAAAAATACATTGATCAAGATGCGCCTTTAGAAGTGGTTTTACCTAGACTATATAATAGTAACTACGAAAGATATAAAAATTATACAATTCGTGAATTGTGTCAGGAATTACATGATTTCTATAAAGAGCATAATACTAAAGAATTCCAAAAAAGAATGTTCTTAAAAGATTATTTCCCTGAGTATAGAATGAAACCTTATGACGCAAATATTGAATTATTAAGAAATAATGCTAAATTAGTCGAATTAGATGACATTGTAGGTGAAATAGCTCTTGAAGGAGCTTTACCTTATCCGCCAGGTATATTCTGTGTAGTTCCAGGAGAAAAATGGAGCGAAACAGCAAAAACATATTTCAAAATACTAGAAGATGGCATAAATGAATTTCCAGGATTTGCTCCAGAAATTCAAGGTGTTTACTTTGAAAATGTTGATAATCGAATCAAAGCATTTGGTTATGTTTTAGATAAATAACTAAATAAGGAAGGTAGATCTTTATGTCTGAAAAGAAAAAAATGAGCGTTACTCAATTAACGATTGTTACAGCTGTTAATATGATGGGCTCAGGAATTATCATGCTACCTACTAATCTGGCACAAGTGGGTACAATGTCAATACTTTCTTGGATTATAACAACAATTGGAGCTACAATGTTAGCTTTTATATTCGCTAGAGCTGGCTTATATAGTTCAAAAGGTGGCGGAATGGGAGGATATGCAGAATACTCATTTGGCAAAGCTGGAGCCTTCCTTACTAATTACACTTATGGACTCTCTCTAGTTATAGCTAATGCGGCTATCGCTATATCTTCAGTAGGTTATATTGCTGTTTTATTTAATGTTCATTTATCACCATTGGCAACAGCAATGTGGACTATAGTAGTTTTATGGGTTGCAACAATATTGAATTTTGGAGGAGCAAATATTACAGGAAGAATTAGTACGTTTACAGTTTGGGGCGTTATTTTACCTGTAATTTTCATCAGTATTGTTGGTTGGTTTTACTTTAGTGGAAGTAGCTTTGCAACATCTTGGAACCCTCACAATTATAGCTTTATAGAAGGAATGGGTAAATCTATTTCTATAACACTATGGGCTTTTTTAGGTCTTGAATCTGCTGCAGCTAATAGTGATGCTGTAGAAAATCCTAAGAAAAATGTTCCTATTGCTGTAATGGGTGGTACTATAGGTGCAGCAATAATGTATATTTTATCTACAAATGTAATTTTAGGTATTTCTCCTATTAAAGATTTAGCTAAATCTAGTGCACCATTTGGTTTAGCATTTAGTCATATGTTTAACCCTACGATTGGTAATATTGTTATTGCTTTAATGATAATATCTTGCTTTGGATCTTTGATTGGTTGGCAATTTACCATTGCAGAAGTATTTAGAAGCTCAGCAGTTGAAAAATATTTCCCTAAAATCTTTGCTAAAACTATCGGCAATGGTACACCAATAATTGGAATGGTAATTATTACTGTATTACAAACGTTAATTTCATTAATGACAATTAGTCCATCTTTATCTAAACAGTTTACAATATTAGTCAATTTAGCGGTGGTAACTAATGCAGTGCCTTATGTGTTAACAATGGCAAGTATTAAAACCATGCAAAAAGAAACATCAACAAATATTTCTAATAAAACTATGAAGTGGACTAATATTATAGCAATTCTAGCTGGTATATATACTTTATATGCTATTTACTCTTCTGGAGGAATAGCTGTTTACTATGGTGCTATTGTAACATTTGCTGGATGGACTCTTTATGGATTTATTTCTTATAGATTCGATACAGAAAAGTCTAAAAATGTTAATGAATAGAAACGATTTATGATTTAAATTTCAAAAACAGTCTAAGAAGTAAGAGTTGCTTCTTAGACTGTTTTTTGAAATGGATATAATATATACATTATTAATTTTGAATAAATATTTAGATAGGCGTAAAATGAAAATGTTAATAAAAATAAAGGATAAGATAAAATGAAAATGCACAACAACGAAATAAGCCGAATTCTTTTTATATCAACTTTAGGAGCATTGATTTTTTCAGTAACTGGAATATTTCTGGGTATTATTTCAAATAGTGATATGGTATTACTTGATGGTTTATATGCTGTCTTAAGCTTACTAATATCAGCTTTATCACTTTTCACTTCTATTACTATAAAAAAACCTAATCGTGAGTCTTTCCCATTTGGAAAATACATTTTTCAGCCCCTTACTATTGTTTTCAACTCTTCAATTCTTCTTCTTCTTTGCATATTATCATTAATTTCATCAATTTATGCGATTATGCAAGGCGGTAGAAATATTAATGCCAATATAGGATTATTCTACGGCATTTTTTCTTTTGTAGGATGTGGTGTAATCTGTTTCCTTCTATCTAGAAATAGAAAAAAATCTGATTTAATATATGCAGAAATGCTTCAATGGTTGTTAGATACTTTTGTAAGTTTTGGATTAGTGTTAGGTTTTATTTTAATGTTTATACTAAAATATACTAAATTTGATTGGCTAATTCCTTACATAGATCCTTTTTTAGTTTTAATCGCTGGTATTATTTTAATAGTTATGCCTATAAGACTTCTATATAAAAATGGTAAAGAAATTATATCAATGTCTGCTTCAGAAGAAGTACAATATGATATTTATAATATAGTAAAGAAAAAAAATATTGAATATAATATTAGAGACGAAGATATTAGAATATCTAAAATGGGGCAAGTTATTTATATTGATTTACAAAACATAGTTGATAGAAATTCCTATATTCAAACTATTGAACAAGCAGATGTATACAGAAATGAAATAATAGAAGAAATTAACCAAAATTTCATAAATTTTGATAAATGGTTAAATATTTCATTCACTGAAAAATATTACTCAAGACAAATAAACTAAATATTTCTCTAATTCTCATAAAGTGTTAATATTATTAATGTGTTCTATACTAATTATGGTTATAGTCCTTCATTCATTTGGAGGACTAATTTATATTTAAATTAGTACACTGTCATTCTTACTTATTCTCCCATTTTTCTTTTAATTGACGTTGAAATGCTTCTCTATCTTGTCTTAATTTAGTGTCTTCATTGTATATTTTGTGTGATTGTGTATATTCTTTTTTCTCTAACCATTTAGGTGTTTTTTCTCGACTACTATAGCGCTTAGACATAATTTTATCTTGTCTTTCAGGTTTTCGTTTACTATGTATACACTTCTCAGCGTCAAAGATAAACTCTAACCATTCAATTTTACGTCCTTTTTTAGCCTTGATTTTATTAATGTGAAGATTGTTAAAAATAGTGTTTAACTCTGTAACAATAGGCTTCAAAACATTTTTATTAATATCTGTCATTCTATAAGATTTAGGGATATCTAGGCGTTCTCTAAAATCATCAATTTTAATTTTCATATAACCAGTGTGTTTATATTGTTTAAGTATTCTAAACATGTTTTTTGAATATGTAGATTTCAAATTTGTCATTTCTTTTAATTCAAATTTAGTAAAGTTGCTAGTAATTGAATTAAGTATATGCTTTAAATTAGGAGAAGTTGAAATTTCTAAGTATTGATCTTTTTTATGAATTCTATAATGATTAAATAAAATAAATCTTTCTATAACCTCATCATCTTCGTATCTAATTGTTAGTTCCAACATTTTCTTATATACATCATCCAAGTCTTTAACGAATCTATTAATATTACGTGTTTTCGGATTATAGTTACTCAATTCTTTCAATTCATCAAAAGATAAATGAAGTGTGTTAGTTTCTTTTTCCTTAAGTTTATTACACATGGCAAAAAATAAATTAATTTCAGTACTGGTGAATTTTCTTAAAGGAACTAAATTCAAATCGTTTTTGTATACTACTGTTTCCCCCGTCATTATATAGATACCTCAACATAATTATTTCAATAAGGAGCATGTTTTTTTATGATACTCCTTATTGAATTGATATTTTCACGTTAAAACACTTTGATAACAATGTCAATTAACAAAAGAAGGTTTATAATAAAAACTACTCCTTTTATGTGGCAAAACTACTCCTTTTATGTGGCAAAACTACTCCTTTTATGTGGCAAAACTACTCCTTTTATGTGGCAAAACTACTCCTTAAGCATCTCAAATAAGCTGTGGCTCTAAAGCTCAAACGACTTCTAAAAAGGTTTATAAAAAGATTTATAAAAAGATATTAAAAAGGTCGGAGTGAAATACTCCAAACTCATTCAAATATACTTCTAAAGAAACAAACACAAAAATAAACTTTAAAAAATATCTCCATTTTCAATTTTTACTGTTGTTGATGGTAATACATTCATAATTTCAGCCATTTGCTCCTGTGACCAACCTAAATCCTGTCGCAAATGAACCATATCTATCGCAAAATCTAAAGCTTCTGATTGTTCTTTATAGCTATTTTTTAATTCAGGATGACATTGAATATCTTCATCAATTAATTTAGAAATCATACTCACATCTATCATTTCCAATACAATATCTTTGCTACCTTGGAATTCTTATAATAATATAGAAA
>NZ_JBEXNC010000041.1:0-14428 GCF_040610935.1 Lentzea sp. NPDC003310 | reverse complement strand
GCTCCACCCGGAGCGCGCCCCTCGCGGCGTTCACAAGCCCTCTACAGCGACGAGATCAGCCGCTCCACCCGCTCGTCCACCGCCCGGAACGGGTCCTTGCACAGCACCGTCCGCTGCGCCTGGTCGTTCAGCTTCAGGTGCACCCAGTCCACGGTGAAGTCGCGCCCGGCCGCCTGCGCCGCCGCGATGAAGTCACCGCGCAGCTTCGCGCGCGTGGTCTGCGGCGGGGTGTCCTTCGCGGCCTCGATCTCGCCGTCGTCGGTCACCCGCTCGACCTGCCCCTTGCGCTGCAGCAGGTCGAACACGCCGCGACCACGGCGGATGTCGTGGTAGGCGAGGTCGAGCTGGGCGATGCGCGGGTTCGACAGGTCCATGTTGTGCTTGGCCATGTACCGCTCCATCAGGCGGTTCTTGATGGCCCAGTCGATCTCGCGGTCGATCTTCGTCAGGTCCTGGGACTCGACGGCGTCCAGCGTCCGTCCCCAGAGTTCGAGGACGCGCTCGGCCATCGGGTCCGGGGAGCGCTTGGCGCAGTGCTCGACGGCCTTCTCGTAGTACTCGCGCTGGATGTCGAGCGCCGAGGCCTCCTTGCCGCCCGCCAGGCGGACGGTGCGGCGGCCGGTCAGGTCGTGGGAGATCTCGCGGATGGCGCGGATCGGGTTGTCCAGCGAGAAGTCGCGGAACTGGACGCCCTGCTCGATCATCTCGAGCACCAGGTTCGCGCTGCCGACCTTCAGCAGCGTCGTCACCTCGGACATGTTCGAGTCGCCGACGATCACGTGCAGGCGCCGGTAGCGCTCGGCGTCGGCGTGCGGCTCGTCGCGGGTGTTGATGATCGGGCGGGACCTGGTCGTCGCGGACGACACGCCCTCCCAGATGTGCTCGGCGCGCTGCGAGAGGCAGTACACGGCGCCGCGCGGGGTCTGCAGCACCTTGCCGGCGCCGCAGATCAGCTGGCGGGTCACGAGGAACGGCAGCAGCACGTCGGCGATGCGGGAGAACTCGCCGGCCCGTGCGACCAGGTAGTTCTCGTGGCAGCCGTACGAGTTGCCCGCGGAGTCGGTGTTGTTCTTGAACAGGAAGATGTCGCCGCCGATGCCCTCGTCGGCGAGCCTGCGCTCGGCGTCGACGAGCAGGTCCTCGAGGATCCGCTCACCCGCCTTGTCGTGCGTGACGAGCTGGGCCAGGTCGTCGCACTCGGCCGTGGCGTACTCCGGGTGAGAGCCGACGTCCAGGTAGAGCCGGGAACCGTTGCGCAGGAAGACGTTGGAAGAACGCCCCCAGGAGACGACCCGGCGGAACAAGTACCGCGCGACCTCGTCCGGGGACAGACGACGCTGCCCGTGGAAGGTGCAGGTCACCCCGAATTCTGTCTCAATGCCGAAGATCCGCCGCTGCATCCCTCAACAGTAGGCGACATGACGGCGGAGCAGGGTGATCCGTTCGGGCGGCACGCCGGTTGCGGTTTAGTGTCGGAGGTGTGTGGAAACGGGTCAGCGCTCTCGACAAGAAGCTCATGGCGTCCTCGGCCGGACTGCGTCCGAGCAGGCTCGACAGGGGTTTGAAGCGGCTTTCGAAAGCCGCCAACCACAGTCTGCTGTGGTTCGTGATCGCGGCGATTCTGGCTGCCGGAAAAGGGCCGTTCCGGCGTGGTGCGCTGAGAGGTGTCGCGGCCATCGCCGCGGCCTCTGCCAGCGCGAACCTCGTCGGGAAGTCACTTTTCCCGCGCCGTCGGCCCGCCGCGGATCTGCTCGCGGTGGACCGCAGGCTGTCGAAGCGGCCGACGTCGTCGTCATTCCCGTCCGGTCACTCCGCGTCAGCGGCCGCTTTCGCCACGGCGGTGGCGCTGGAATCGCCCAAAGCAGGCGCCGTCGTGGCCCCCATCGCGGCCGCCGTCGCCTATTCACGCGTTCACACGGGCGTTCATTGGCCGACCGATGTCGCGGCCGGCGCGGCGGTCGGCGTCGGCGCCGCGTTCCTGACCCGCCGCTGGTGGCCGCTCGGGCTGAACGAGCCCGCGTCGGCCTACGAACACGCCGACCTGACGTCGTTGCAGGACGGCGACGGCCTGGTCGTGGTGGTCAACCCCTTCTCCGGCGTCGGCCCTGACCCGACGCCCCAGATCACCGAGGAGTGGCCGAAGGCGCAGGTCGTCTCGGTCGACCAGCTCGACGACCTGCCGGACGCGAAGGCGCTGGGCGTGGCGGGCGGCGACGGCACCGTGGCCGCCGTGGCCGCGATCGCCGCCGAACGCGACCTGCCGATGGTGCTCATCCCCTCCGGCACGCTGAACCACTTCGCCCGCGACGTGGGCATCACCGGCCTGCACGACACCGCGCAGGCGGTGGCCGACGGCGTGGGCGTGCGGGTGGACCTGGCGCAGGTCAACGACCAGTGGTTCGTCAACACGGCGTCCCTGGGCGGCTACCCGGACATGGTCCGGATCCGCGAGAAGATGGAGAAGCGCTGGGGCAAGTGGCCCGCGGCCGGACTGGCGTTGTTCCGGGTGCTCCAACGCGCCAAGCCGCTCGACATCACCATCGACGGCGACAAGCACCTCGTCTGGCTGCTGTTCGTCGGCAACGGGCCGTACCGGCCGAAGGGCTTCGCGCCGACCATGCGGCCGCGCCTGGACGACGGACTGCTCGACGTCCGGTACGTCCGGGCGGACCGCAAGTACTCGCGGACCCGGTTCTTCATCGGCGCGCTGCTCGGCGCGCTGGAGCACTCGCGCATGTACAAGCACCTCGAAGTGGCCTCGCTGAACGTCGAGGTGCACGGCCCGCCCATCTCGATCGCGACGGACGGCGAGGTCCGCGAGCGGGGCAACCACTTCAAGTTCCGCTCGCGGGCAGCCGCTCTAGGAATCTATCGACCCTAGTGTTCGACATTGTCGAACGTGCGCAGCTAGAGTGGGGTGCGTGCCCGGACCCATCCAGTCCATCCAGCGCGCGGCCGAGGTCTTGAAGCTGCTCGCTCACGGCGGCGCGCACCAGCTGAGCGTCGGCGAGATCGCGCGCGCCCTCGACCTGGCGAAACCGACGGTGCACGGCATCCTGCGGACACTGCAGGAGGTCGGGTTCGTCGAGCAGGAGGTCGAGGGCGGCAAGTACCGCCTGGGCGCCGCGCTGTTCCACATCGGCACGAGCTACCTCGACGGCAACGAGCTGCGCGCCAAGGCGCTGAACTGGTCGGACACGTTGGCGATGCGGGCGCGCGAGGCGGTGCGCATCGGCGTGATGCACGGCAAGCACGTCCTCGTCGTGCATCACGTGTTCCGGCCGGACAACAGCCGGCAGACACTCGACACCGGCGCGTTGCTGCCGTGGCACGCGACGGCCCTGGGCAAGGCCCTGGCGGCGTTCGGCGAATGGCCGGACGGCGAGCTGCAGCCCTTCACCCGGCACACCCTCGACGCGGACCGGCTCGCCGCCAACCTCGACCGGGTCCGTGACCGCGACTGGGCCTACGACCTGCACGAACTCGTCGAGGGAGAGGCCTCGGTCGCCGCCCCGATCCGCGACCGGCGGGGCGTGGTGGTGGGCGCGATCGGTGTCTCCGGACCGGTCGAGCGGCTGTGCGACTCCCCCGACCAGCCGCCGCGGCTCGAGCTCGTCTCCTACGTACGTGAGGCAGCTCGCAGCGTCTCCAGGGAGCTGGGTGGGCTCTCCTGGTAGTACTGTGGAATCGTTCGACATTGTCGAATGGTTCACACAGAGGAGTGTGCACGTGGCCTACATCGCGGCGATCGACCAGGGCACGACGTCGTCCCGGTGCATCGTGTTCGACCAGTCCGGCGGGATCGTGTCGGTCGCCCAGCGCGAGCACCGGCAGATCTTCCCGAAGCCGGGCTGGGTGGAGCACGACGCGACCGAGATCTGGACGAACGTGCAGGCCGCCGTGCGTGACGCCCTTGCGCACGCCTCTCTCTCGCTCAGCGACATAGCGGCGTTCGGCATCACGAACCAACGCGAGACCACGGTCGTGTGGGACAAAGCGACCGGCGAGCCCGTGCACAACGCGATCGTCTGGCAGGACACACGCACCGATGCGCTGATCAAGACCCTCGGCGACCAGGACCGGTTCCGCGACCGCTCCGGACTGCCGCTGGCCACCTATTTCTCCGGCCCGAAGCTGCGCTGGCTGCTCGACAACGTCGACGGACTGCGCGCACGGGCCGAACGCGGCGAAGTCCTGTTCGGCACCATGGACACGTGGCTGATCTGGAACCTCACGGGCCGCCACGTCACCGATGTCACCAACGCGTCGCGCACGATGCTGATGAACCTGGAGACCCTCGACTGGGACTCCGAGCTCGTGGACGCGATGGACGTGCCCCGCGCGATGCTGCCCGAGATCCGTTCCTCCTCCGAGGTGTACGGCGACTACGAGGGTGTCCCCGTGGCGTCGGCGCTCGGCGACCAGCAGGCCGCGCTGTTCGGGCAGACCTGCTTCCAGCCGGGCGAGGGCAAGTGCACGTACGGCACGGGCGCGTTCCTGCTGCTCAACACGGGCGACAAGCCGGTGTTGAGCGAGAACGGCCTGCTCACCACGGTCGGTTACAAGATCGGTGACGAGCCGGCGGCGTACGCGCTGGAGGGCGCGGTCGCGGTGACGGGCGCGCTGGTGCAGTGGTTCCGCGACAAGGTCGGCCTCATCAGTTCGGCGGCCGAGATCGAGACGCTCGCACGGACCGTGGACGACAACGGCGGTGCGTACTTCGTGCCCGCGTTCTCCGGACTCTTCGCACCGCACTGGCGCAGTGACGCGCGTGGCGTGATCGCCGGCCTGACGGGCTACATCTCGCGCGGACACCTCGCACGGGCCGTGCTGGAGGCATCGGCGTGGCAGACCCGCGAGGTCGTGGACGCGATGAACGCCGACAGCGGTGTGGACCTCACGACGTTGCGCGTCGACGGCGGCATGACGGCGAACAACCTGCTCATGCAGTTCCTCTCCGACGTGCTGGACGTCCCGGTGGTGCGCCCGATCGTGGCCGAGACGACGTGCCTCGGCGCGGCGTACGCGGCCGGCCTCGCGGTGGGCTACTGGAGCTCCACCGACGAGCTGAAGGCCAACTGGCACAAGGCGGCCGAGTGGGAGCCGTCGATGGAACCGGCCGCCCGCGACAAGGGCTACCGGAAGTGGAAGAAGGCGGTCGAGCGGACCGTCGGGTGGATGGACGAGGACGATGACTGACTCAACACAGCGCATCAGGGCTCGCGAAGAGCTGCAGCACGGCAAGTTCGACGTCGTCGTGGTCGGCGGCGGCATCCTGGGCATCGCGACCACGTGGGCCGCGGCCCGCTCCGGCCTGCGCGTCGCCCTGGTCGAGAGCGGCGACTTCGCGGGCGCCACGTCGTCCGCGTCCTCGAAGCTCGTGCACGGCGGCCTGCGCTACCTCGCGATGGGCCCGTCGGCCGTGCCGATGGTGCACGAGAACCACAAGGAACGGCGCGCGCTGGGCGACCGCCTGGCCCCGCACCTGGTGCGCCCGCTGCCGTTCCTCGTCCCCGTCTACAAGGGCGGCCCGCACAGCCGGTTCGTGCTGGGCGCGGGCGTCACGTTGTACTCCGCGCTGTCGGGCTTCGGCGACGGCATGGGGAAGGTGCTGTCGGCGCGCAGGGCTGTGGAGTGGGTGCCTGACCTGCGCGCCGACGGTCTGCGCGGTGCCGCGATGTACTACGACCACCAGATGAACGACAGCCGCGTGGCGATCACCGCCGCCCGTGCCGCCGCCGAGGCCGGTGCCGTGCTGCTCAACCACATCTCGGTCGTGGGCCTGCGCAAGACCGGTGCGAAGGTCACGGGTGTGGACCTGCGCGACTCGCTCGGCGAGTTCGGAGTGGACGCTCGTGTGGTCGTCAACGCGACCGGCCCGTGGCTGGACGTGCTGCGGCGCATGGAGGACCCGTCCGCCGACCCGTCGATCCGCCTGTCCAAGGGTTCGCACCTGGTGCTGCGGCAGACCTCGGAGTGGAAGGCCGCGCTGACGATCCCGGTCGACGACGTGCGCGTGTCGTTCGCAATCCCGTGGGAGGGCCACCTCCTGCTCGGCACGACCGACGAGGCCTACGACGGCGACCCGGCCGCCGTGGCCTGCACCGACGCCGACGTCGACCAGATCCTGGACGAGGCGGGCACGGCGGTCACCGGCCTGGACCGCTCGCGCATCGCGTACACGTTCGCGGGCCTGCGCGTGCTGCCCGGCGGTCCCGGCGACACCTCGCACGCCAAGCGCGAGACGGTGATCACCGCGGGCTCCGGCGGCATGATCAGCGTGGCCGGCGGCAAGTGGACGACGTTCCGCAAGATCGGCGCCACCGTGCTGGAGCGGGTGAACTCCGAGCTCGGCCGCACGTTCGACGGCCCCTTGGACGGCGTGGCGCTGCCCGGCTCGGCGCAGCCCGACACCGTGGGTTCCGTGCTGGGCCACGCCTTCGACGCGCTGCCCGACGACGTGGTGCGCCACCTCGCCACGCACTACGGCACGACGTCGCACGAGGTCGTCGCCCTGGGCCTGGAGAACCCGGCGCTGCTGGAGCGCGTGCACCCCGACGGCCCGGACATCTGGGCGCAGGTCGAGCACGCCCGCCGCACCGAGTGGGCGTCCGAAGTGGACGATGTACTGCGCCGTCGCACCACCGTGATGGTGCGTGGGCTCGACTCCCCCGAGGTGCGCACCAGGGTGTCGGAGCTGCTGGCCTCCTAGAGGGCCATGGCGCGTTCCACGAGGTACTCGGTCAGTTCGGGTGCCGAGTGGAACGCGCTGCGCACGGCGAGCATCCCGTCGCAGCCCAGCACGACCTCTTCCCGTGTCACACACCGGTTCTCGAGCCTCAGCCCGTCGAGGTAGGCGTCGATGACGACCTCGCGGATCCGCGGCAGCTCCGAGACCGGGGTCCGCCCGGTGTGGGCCAGCCCCACGAGCAGCTGACCGAGGTCCGCGCCGACCGGGTTCGGGGTCTGCCAGGCGACGTCGATCACCACGAACGACTCCGGATCCTCCCGCGGTACCAACAGGTTCTGCGGACAGGCGTCGTTGTGCCCGGTGGCCTGGGGCAGCGCCTCCAGCCGTGCGACGAGCTCGGGCATGCGGCGGGCGAGCTCCGTGCAGTGCGGCCGCAGGAACGCGTCCCGCACCAGTCCGCCCTCGTACAACGCGCGCAACGCCCGGCCGGGCCTGCCACCGAACCGGCGTCCCGCCCACCGCCCGAGCGCGAGCGCGGCCCGCCGGAACCGGGGCAGGTCCCACTCGACGTCGGCGCAGCGCACGTCCTCGAGCCACAACGCGATCCGGTCGCCCAGGTCGTCCACCCGCAGCACGCGCGGCCGCCGCATCCCCGGCGGCAGCACGAAGTCCGACAGCAGGAACTCCGCCTCGTCGCGCCAGGGGAACTCGCCGACGGCCTCCTTGAACTGCTCGGGGATGTACGGCCGGCGCAGGACCTTGACGAACGCCGTCTCCCCCGCCGACACCACGCGGTAAACCGCCGCCGTCGTCGGCGCGACCGGGTCGAACGCCACCGGCACCACGCGGGTCAGCGGTAGGGATCGGTGATCTCGCCGAGCATGTCCAGAGCTTCTCTCAGCTGCGCCATGCGGCGCTTGCCGATGTGCTGTTCCCATTCCGCCTCGATCCTCGCCATCTCCGCGTCCGCGACGGGGACGGCCTCCTGGGCCTTGTCGGTCACGCGCACCAGCCGCGCCCGGCCGTCGGAGGGGTCGGGCACCCGTTCCACGTACCCGGCCTTCTCCAGCTGGTCGACCAGGAACCCCGCGGTCTGCTTGGTCACCTGCGCCGCCTCGGCGAGCTCGGTCAGGCGCGTTCCGTCCGGGCCGACGCGCATCAGCACCCGCGCCTGCGCCTGGGTGATCTCGAACCCCGCCTCGACGACCGCGGCCAGGATCCGGTTCTCCACCGCGCGGGACGGGATGAAGAGCAGCAGACCGATGTTCACCCGTTGGCTCCCCTTGTTCTAGTCAGATTCTCTGATTAAAGTAGTCAGCCTCTCGAACTAAATCAAGAGGAGAGCGACATGGACGAGGCGCAGATCTGGCAGACGATCGACTCCGAACGCGCGGCGACGGCAGACCTGCTCGCGGGCCTGACGGACGTCGAGTGGACCTACCCGTCGCTGTGCGAGGGGTGGACCGTGCGCGAGGTCGCCGGGCACCTCTCCCTCGCGAACCGCGTCAGCGTGGGCATGGCGTTCAAGGCTTTCGTCCGGGCTCGCGGCAGCTTCAACCGCATGGTCGACCAGACCGCCCGCGCCGAGGCACGCAGACCGACGGCGGAGATCGTCGCGAACGTGCGCGGCGCGGTCGGGCACCACACGCTCGCACCCGGTCAGACCCTCAAGAACGCCCTGATGGACTGCATGGTGCACGCGCAGGACATGGCGATCCCGCTGGGCATCGAACGCCACATGCCGATCGACGCCGCACGGGTCTCGGCGGACGACCTGTGGCGGATCGGGTTCCCGTTCCACGCGCGGCGCCGGCTCGCCGGACACCGCCTCGTCGCGACCGACACCGACTGGTCCGCCGGCGAGGGCGCGGAGATCAGCGGGCCGATCGAGGCGCTGGTCATGCTGCTCGCCGGGCGCACGGCGACGATCCCGCGACTGACCGGCATCACGGCCTGAGCTCGCGCACCAGCCTGCGGCACACGTGGACGCGCTCGAACCGCTGGCGCATCTCGGTTTCCCGCTCGATCCGGGCGTGCAGGAACGCGCTCACCGGTTCCAGCCCGTGCTTCACGCTCAGCACCGTGCCCACCTCCGCGGGCGAGGCGTACACCTGCAGGTACCGGCATTCCTCCACGAAACCGTTGCGCGCGAACCAGCTCAGCGCCGGTTCGTCCTCGCGGGTCCACGCGTCGACCGAGCGCACGCCGCACCGCTCCAGCCGCCGCACCGCCTCCGCGAGCAGTGCCGTGGCGACGCCCCGGCCGCGGTGGTCGGGGTGCACGACCACGGTCTCGATCGCCGCCCGCTCCCCCGGCACCGACACGTCCAGCAACCCGGCCACGGCGCCGTCGACCGCGACGAGTTCCAGGTCGGCCCGGCGCTTGGCCGGCCACACGTCGTCGTAGCAGGTCGTCCCCAGCAGTCCCAGCACCCGGCAGCGCAGCCACGACGGCTCGTCCGCCGGGTCGTAGTCGCGGACCTCCACCGGTGCACGGGGGTCGCGGTGCGCACCGGCGCTCTCCGCCGTCCCCAGCAGGCTCAGTCTTCCCGGTCCCCCACGCGCGGCGCCGACCACGCTGCCCACCTCACCTCGTCCACCCGGTAGCACCAGGGTTCCGGATGCCGGGGCCGCACGCACGCGAGTTCCGGCGTCACCGGTTGCCAGGAACATACTCGGTATGCATACTCAGTAGGTATGTCGGTCAAACACGGTCTGCTCGCGCTGCTGGAGCGCGGGCCCATGTACGGCTACCAGCTGCGGGCGGCGTTCGACTCGGCCACCGGCGGCACGTGGCCGTTGAACATCGGGCAGGTCTACACGACGTTGTCGCGCCTGGAGCGCGACGACCTGGTGGCCGCGCTCCCCGAGAACGAGGGCCAGCGGCCCTACGAGATCACCGCGCACGGCCGCGACGAGCTGAAGAAGTGGTTCGCCACCCCGGTGCAGCGCGGCGACCGCCCCCGTGACGAGGTGGCGATCAAGCTCGCCCTCGCCATCACCACGCCAGGCGTCGACGTCGCCAAGGTCGTGATGACCCAGCGCACGGCGACCATGCGCACGTTGCAGGAGTACACGCGGCTCAAGACCCAGCCGGGCGACCTGCCGTGGCTGCTCGTGCTCGACGCGATGATCTTCCAGGCGGAGGCCGAGTTGCGCTGGCTCGACCACTGCGAGGCGAGCCTGCTGCGCTACGAGCCGAAGCCCGTGCCCGCGACGACCGACGTCGAGGTGCCGAGATGACTGTGCTGGAAATGCGCGACGTGCACCGCGTCCACGGCACGGGCGAGACCGCCGTCAACGCCCTCGACGGCATCTCCCTCACCGTCGCTCCCGGCGAGCTCGTCGCCGTGATGGGCCCGTCCGGCTCCGGCAAGTCGACGCTGCTGAACCTCTGCGGCGGCCTGGACAGCCCGACGAGCGGCCAGGTGCTGGTCGACGGCACGAGCCTGCAGTCGTTGTCGCGCAAGCAGCTCGCCGCCTGGCGACGCAAGCGGATCGGGTACGTCTTCCAGGACCTCAACCTCATCGCGAGCCTCACCGCCGCCGAGAACGTCGCGCTCCCCCTCGACCTCGACGGCGTCCGCAGGTCCCGTCAGCAGGCCGAGAAGGCACTGTCCGAAGTGGACCTCGACGGCTACGCCGACCGGTTCCCCGACGAGATGTCCGGCGGCCAGCAGCAGCGCGTCGCCATCGCCCGCGCCCTGATCGGCGAACGCCGCCTCGTGCTGGCCGACGAGCCGACCGGCGCCCTCGACTCCCGCACCGGCGAGACGGTCCTGCGCCTGCTGCGGTCCAAGGTGGACGCCGGAGCCGCCGCCGTGCTCGTCACGCACGACGCCCGCCACGCCGCTTGGGCGGACCGCGTGGTCTTCCTGCGCGACGGGGTCGTCGTCGACGTCTCGGCCCGCGACCAGCCAGAAGAACTGCTGAGCACGCCGTGAGCGGATGGCGCGCAGCACTGCGCATCGCCTCCCGCGAGGCCCGCCGGTCCGCCGGTCGCTCGGCCTTGGTCGTCGCCCTGATCGCGGTCCCGGTGGCCGCGCTGACGTTCACCGCGATCGTCCACGACTCGACCACCCTCACCCCGGACGAGGAGGCCGCCCGCCGCATGGGCGCCGCCGAGGCCCTGGTCAGCTGGCCCTTCCGCGGCCCGGTCATCCAGCAGCCGACGAGGGACACCGCCATCCCGACGACGAACACCGAGGCAGAGACGCCGTCCGAGGAGCGCCTCCGCGCCCTGCTCCCCGGCACCGACCTGGTCCCCGTCGAACGCGGCGGCGTCAACCTCCGCACCACCGCGGGCGTCGGCCGCGCCGCCGTCCGCATGCTCGACCTGACCAACCCGCTCACCCACGGCATGATCACCGTGCTGGAGGGCCGCCCGGCCTCCACCGGCACCGAGATCGCCTTGTCCCGCACGGCGGTGGACCGCACCGGCGCCACGCTCGGCGGCACCCTCACCACCGAGGACGGCCGCACGTTCACCGTCGTCGGCGTGATCGAGGAACCGGACCGGCTCGACAACACCACGGTCGTGGCGCTGCCCGGCACGTTCGAGCGGACCGACCGCTCCTGGCTGGTGACGACGCCGCTGCCGTGGTCCAAGGTCAAGGAGCTCAACCGGTCCGGTGTCACGGCCCTGTCCCGCGCCGTCCTGAAGGACCTGCCACCCGCCTCCGAGCTCTACCCGGAGTTCTCCGACTCCAACGAGGTCGGCGCCGAGGTGCTCGTCCTGGTGGCGGGCCTCGCCGTGCTGGAGATGTCGCTGCTGGCCGGCTCGGCCATGGCCGTGGGCGCCCGCCGCCGCAAACGCGACCTGGCCCTGGTGGCCGCGGTCGGTGGCTCCCCCGCCCACGTCCGCCGCATCGTCCTCGCGGACGGCGTCGTCATGGGCGCGCTGGCGGCGCTGGGCGGCGTGGTCCTGGGCGTCGTGACCGCGACAGCAACCCGCCCGTTGGTCGAATGGCTTCTCGCCGAACGCTTCGGCGCCCTGCGCTTCTTCCCCTCCGCCCTGGCCGCCCTGGCACTGCTGGCGATCGTCACCGGCGTTCTCGCGGCCCTGGTCCCGGCCTGGATCTCCTCGCGCCAGGACGTGGTGACGGCCCTCGCGGGCAGACGAGGCATCACCCGTTCCCGCCGCCGCTGGCTCGTCCTGGGCCTCGCCCTCGTCGCCGCAGGCGTGACCGCGGGAGTCCTCAGCGCGTTCCAGATGCAGTTCGTCGGCATCCTGATCGCCCTGATCCTCACCGAGGTGGGCCTGGTCCTCTGCACCCCGTCCCTGCTGGGCCTGCTGGCGAAGGCGGGCCGCTGGCTCCCGGTCGCACTGCGGATCGCCCTGCGCGACGCCTCCCGCAACCGCACGGCGGCGGCCCCCGCGATCTCGGCGGTCATGGCCGCGGTCATCGGCGCGGTCGCCGTCAGCGTCATCCTGACCTCGCAGTCCCAGCAGGAGGCGGGCCAGCTCGCGGGCAGCATGGGCGACGTCAGCGTCTTCCGCCTGGACGACCTCTCGAAACCCGGCACCAACCCCGTCCCGGCCTCGGTGGCCACCGCCATCCGCACCACCACCCCGGCGGCGGAGGCCCACGAGCTCAAGCTCCTGGCGTGCGACGGCGGCCAGTGCTTCGCCCACATCCGCCCACCGGCGGACCGCGAATGCCCGTACGTCCACGACGTCCTGCGCCGGGAACCCACCGACGCGGAACAGAAGTCCGCCCTCTCCGACCCCCGCTGCGCCGGCGTGGGCAGAACCCACCGCTACTTCGGCACCTACACCACCCCGGACGGCTTCCTGGTCGTCGCAAGACCGGAAGCCGTCCAATCCCTGCTCCACCTGACACCGGACGACGTACCAGCGGCCCAGAAAGCACTCCGCGAGGGCAAGACCGTCGTCAACGACCCGGACCTCCTCTCCCGCGGCGAGGTCTTCCTGGCCACCGGCCCGCAGTCCACGACAACCCCGGTCCCAGGCCACGCCACACCACAACGCCACCCGGCCCCGCTGGCCGTGATGACCGAGGAAACCGCACGCTCCCTGGGCTTCGGCACCTCCACGTTCGTCACCTACGCCACCACGACCCGCATGCCCACCCAAGCCGAACAAGACGCCCTGACCGCAGCCCTCGGCGGCGAGTACGAAGTGCACGTCGACCGCCCAACGGAGTCCGACGTGCAGCAGGCCCTGACCATCCTCGGCCTGGTGGCAGGCCTGATCACCCTCGCGGCCGCGGCCCTGGCCACAGGCCTGGCAGCGGCGGACGGCCGAAGAGACCTGACCACCCTCGCAGCAGTGGGCGCCACCCCCACCCTCCGCAAACTCCTGTCCCTGAGCCAGGCAGGCGTGATCGCCGGTCTGGGCGGCCTCCTCGGCACGACAGCAGGCGCGGCCTCGGCCCTGGCACTCCTGTCCGCCCTCAACGCCGGCTACGCCGACCTCTGGCCCCAACCACCACTGAACCCCCTGACCATCCCCTGGCAGAACATGGCGATCTCACTGCTCCTCGTCCCAGCCGTGGCAATGCTGGGCGCGGCCCTCTTCACCAGATCCCGCCTCCCGATCGAACGACGCGATTAGCCTCCCCCCATGACCACCTTCGCCATAGCGCACGGAGGGGGCGACGTGGGCTGGTCGTGGCACCTGGTAGCAAAGGCCTTGCAGGCCAAGGGCCACACCGCAGTCGCGCCGGACCTCCCCATCGAAGACGAGTCGAAAGACCTGACGGACTGGGCCACGACACTGGTCGAGGCCCTCCCGTCCACAGAGGACGTGGTGGTAGTGGGCCACTCGTTCGGCGGCTTCGTGGCCCCACTGGCCGCACAACGCCTCAACGCCTCCGCCCTGGTGCTGGTCTCAGCCATGATCCCGGCACCGGGCGAGGCACCAGGCGACTGGTGGGACAACACGGGCTACGAGGACCCGGGCCTGGAGGACGCGTTCTTCCACGACGTCCCACCAGACCTGGCGGCAGAAGCGCAAAGGAGGGAACGAGGCATGGCCGAGACCCCGATGGCCAAGCCGTGGCCCCTGGACAACTGGCCGGACGTGCCGACGCACTTCATCCTGTGCACGGAGGACCGCTTCTTCACACCGACGTTCATGCGCAGGGTGATCGCGGACCGCCTGGACGGCGTGGTGCCGGTGGAGCTGGCGGCGGGCCACTGCGCGTCCCTGAGCAAACCGGACGAGCTGGCAACCCTGCTGGCAGCCTACGCACGCTGACGCAGGCGTCCCCTTCGCGAAAGGATCCCCCGCGACCCAACGTACAGAGCAGGTCTGACAGTCCCGCGACACCGAAGGCGAGCCGCACAGCTGGTGCGACGCGGGAGCCGAGCCGCGTGATCGGTGCGATGCCGCGGGCGTGTCGTGCGACAGGCGCGATGCCGCAGGCGAGTCGTGCGATCGGTGCGACGCGGCAGGCAAGCCGTGTGATCGGCGCGATGCCGCAGGCATGTCGTGCGACAGGCGCGATGCCGCGGTCGAGCCATGCGATCGGCGCGGTACCGCAGGCAAGCCATGCGATCGGTGCGACGCCGTAGGCAAGCCATGCGATCGGCGCGGCGGCGAGCCGCGTGACCGGTGCGACGCCGCAGGCGAGCCGTGTGGCGTCTGCGATGCCGAAGGCGAGCAGTCTCTTGCCAAGACTCCGGGGCGGTGGGGTCCCATCACGAGTCGCGCCATAGCACTTGCTGCACCTGAGTAGGGGTGTCAAGTCGACACGCTTTTCGTCGACTTGAC
>NZ_JBEXNC010000040.1:0-16012 GCF_040610935.1 Lentzea sp. NPDC003310 | reverse complement strand
GGGATGTCAAACGGGCGAAAAGCGTGCCCGTTTGACATCCCCTCCTGGCTGCAGCAAGAGCTATGGCGCGACTCGTGATGGGACCCCACCGCCCTTAGGTCTTGGGAAGAGACTGCTCGCCTTCGGCGTCGCTGTGGGGCGGGGGTGCTCGCCTTCGGCTTTGCTGGCGGGGTGGCCGTTGTGCGGTCTAACCGTTAGCGTTGCTAACCATGGACATCGCGATCACCGGTGGTTATGTCGTTCCCGTTTCCGGCGAGCCCATTGAGGGCGGCACTGTTCTCATCCGGGGCGGGAAGATCGTTGCGGTTGGTGCTGACGTCGACATTCCTGATGGGGTGCGGGTTGTCGACGCTGACGGGGCCTGGGTGTTGCCCGGCTTTGTCGAGGCTCATGGGCACATCGGTGTCCACGAGGAGGCCGAGGGGTGGGCCGGGCAGGACACCAACGAGATGACTGATCCTGTTGGGGCTCGGATGCGGGCGCTTGATGCGATCAACCCTGCTGACCTCGGCTTTGCCGACGCGTTGAGCGGTGGGGTTACCACTGCGGTGATCAAGCCCGGGTCCGGTAACCCCATCGGTGGGCAGACTGTGGCGATCAAGTGTTGGGGGCGGACTGTTGACGAGATGCTCGTCAAGGAGCCCGTCAGTGTGAAGAGTGCGCTTGGTGAGAATCCCAAGCGGGTTTACGGCGAGAAGGGGAAGTTGCCGTCGACGCGGCAAGGCGTTGCGGCTGTCATTCGTGATCAGCTGACCAAGGCGCAGGATTATGCGGCCAAGAAGGCTGAGGCGGAGAAGGACGGGAAGCCGTTCGATCGCGACAACACCATGGAGATCCTCGGCAAGGTGTTGAGTGGTGAGTTGGGGTGGTGTCAGCACGCGCATCGGGCTGATGACATCGCCACTGCGATTCGGTTGTCCGAAGAGTTCGGGTACCGGTTGATCCTCAACCACGGTACTGAAGGTCATCTGATCGCGGATGTCATCGCGGACAAGCAGATTCCGGTCATCATCGGGCCGCTGTTCACTTCGCGGTCCAAAGTGGAGCTTCGCAACCGGGGGTTGCGCAACCCCGGGATTCTGGCGCGGGCCGGGGTGGAGTTGGCGATCACGACGGACCATCCCGTGGTGCCCATCCACTTCCTGGTGCACCAGGCCACGTTGGCGGTGAAGGAAGGGTTGGACAGTGATGTCGCACTGAAGTCGATCACGACCAACCCCGCGCGGATCATGGGGCTGGACGATCGGGTCGGGTCGTTGCGGCCCGGGTTGGACGGGGACGTCGTGATCTGGTCCGGGGATCCGCTCGACGTGATGAGTCGTGCTCTGCACGTGTTCGTGCAGGGGCGCGAGGTCTACACGTGGGACGAGGCGAAGGGTGAAGGGGTCGTGGCCGACCCCTTCTACCGGGAGGGCTAGCGGAGGCCTCGGCCGATCACGAGGCGCTGGATCTGGTTGGTGCCCTCGAAGATCTGCAGGACCTTGGCCTCGCGCATGTAGCGCTCGACCGGGAAGTCGCGGGTGTAGCCCGCGCCGCCGAGCACCTGCACGGCGTCGGTCGTCACCTTCATCGCCGCGTCCGTGGCGACGAGCTTGGCGATCGACGCCTGTTGGCGGAACGGCAGGCCGCGGTCCCGGCGGCGGGCCGCCGAGATGTAGGTGGCGCGGGCCGACTCCACGGCCGCGGCCACGTCGGCCAGCATGAACTCGAGGCCCTGGAACTCGATGATCGGGCGGCCGAACTGGGTGCGGGTCTTGGCGTACGCGACTGCCTCGTCCAGTGCCGCCTGGGCCAGGCCCACGGCGCAGGCCGCGATGCCGAGGCGGCCCGAGTCCAAAGCGGACAGTGCGATCTTGAGGCCGTCGCCCTCGTTGCCGATCAGGCGGTCGGACTCGAAGCGGACGTCGGCGAACTCCAGCTGCGCGGTGATGGAGCCGGTGAGGCCCATCTTGCGTTCCGGGGTCAGCGCGGTGAGGCCCTGGACCTCGCCCGGTGCGAGGAAGCAGGAGATGCCGCGGCCCGCGTCGGGGGACGTGCGGGCCATCAGGGTGTAGAAGTCGGCGGCGCCGGCGTGCGTGATCCACGCCTTGGTGCCGTTCACGACGTACTCGGAGCCCTTGCGGACGGCTCGCGTCGACATCGCGGCCGGGTCGGAGCCCGCCTGCACCTCAGACAGCGCGTAGCCGCCGAGCAGCTCGCCCTCGAGCATCTCCGGGAGCCAGCGTTCCTGCTGCTCACGGGTGCCGAACGTGGCGAGGCCGTAGCACGACATCACGTGCACGGAGAGGCCGACGGCGACCGTCATCCACGCGGAGGCGACCTCTTCGAGGGCCTGCAGGTACACCTCGTAGGGCTGCTCGCCGCCGCCGAACTCCTCGGCGTACGGGAGGCCCAGCAGACCGGACCTGCCCAGCAGGCGGAACGCGTCGCGGGGGAACTTCTCGTTCTCCTCGGCGTCCGCGGCGTGGGGCTTGAGCTCGTCCCGCGCGATCTCCTTGACCAGCGCGATCAGGTCCTCGGCCTCTTGGGTGGGGAGCAGCCGCTCGGCGGGCATCGTCGACCTCCGGTGGTGTACTGGTAGCTGTACTCTAGTGCGTTGTGCAGTACAGCAGCCAGTGAATGTGGCAGGGTCCTCACCATGACGCGGGCTCTCACGCAGCGGCAGGCCGAGCTGCTCACCCGGTTGGAGGCGTTGTTCCTCACCGAGGGCTTCGGACACCTCACCCTGGACGACATCGCGGGCAGGCTGCACTGCTCGAAGTCGACGCTGTACGCGCTCGCCGGCAGCAAGGAGCAACTGGCCGTCCGGGTCGTCGGCCGGTACTTCAAAGGCGCCGCCGAACGCATCGAGAAGCGCATCGCGGGCCTCAACGACGTGCGCAAACGCATCGGCAGCTACCTTGCGGGCGCCGCGGAGGAGCTGAACAAGGCGTCGGCGGCGTTCATCGCGGACGTCTCTGACTTCCCGCCCACGCGGGCCACGTACGAGCGCAACGCGCGTGCCGCCGCCGACCGCATCAAGTCGTTCATCCAGGACGGGGTCGAGCGGCACGTGTTCCGCGAGGTGCACGCCACGTTGTTCGCCGAGATGGCCGGTCTGCTCATCGAGGGCATCCAGACCGGAGTCCTCACGAAGCGGGCAGGTGTTTCGGACGCCGAGGCGTTCACCGCCCTGGGCGAACTGCTGTTGGATGGTCTGCAGAGGACGGGCGCTTCACCGAAGGAGTAGACGCAGTGATCGTGGTTGCTGGTGAGTCGCTGGTCGACATGGTGCCGGTCGGGGACGACGAGCTCGCTCCGCTCGCGCCGAAGCTCGGTGGCGGGCCGTACAACGTGGCCGTCGCGGTCGGGCGGCTGGGCGTGCCGGCGGGTTTCCTGTCGCGCATCTCGACGGACCACTTCGGCGAGCAGCTCGTGAAGCGGCTGGAAGTCTCGGGCGTCGAGACGCGTCTGGTCCAGCGTGGACCGGAGAACACCACGCTCGCCGTGGTCGGCCTCGCGGACGACGGCAGCGCGCGGTACTCGTTCTACGTCGACGGCACGGCCGACCGCCTCGTCGAGGACCCCGGGCCGTTGGACGAGGGCGTGAAGGCCGTCTCGTTCGGCACGCTCAGCCTCGTGCTGGAGCCCGGCGCCTCGGTCTACGAGACGGTGCTGCGGCGCGAGAGCAAGCGCTTGCTCACGGTGCTCGACCCCAACATCCGGGCGGGCCTGATCGACGATCCGGGCGCCTACCGCGCGCGGTTCCGGTCGTGGCTGCCCGACGTCGGCCTGCTGAAGGTCTCGGTCGAGGACGCGCGGTGGCTCGCCGAGGACGGCGACGTGATCGAGATCGCAAGGACGTGGATTTCACAGGGGCCGGCCGCCGTGGTCCTGACCAAGGGCGGGGACGGCCTGTCCGTGATCACCGCCACCGGACAGGTCGACGTGCCACCCGTGAAGGTGGACGTGGTCGACACGATCGGGGCGGGCGACACGGTGCAAGGTGCCCTGCTCGCGTGGCTGCACGACCACGACGCGTTGAACGCGGAGAAGATCAGGGGCCTCTCGGTGGAGGAATGGACGGCCGCATTGACGTATGCGGGTGCCGCCGCCGCGATCACATGTTCCCGTGCGGGTGCCGAACCCCCCTTTGCGAGCGAACTCACCGCCGCGTTGGGTGGATAAAACGGAGGATCGGACTACCGTGGTGGAGCCGCGCTAGAAACTGGCATTACGGATGTGATGCCGGTCCCATCTCACAGAATCGGTTCACACCGCTGCTGCGAGGCGGGCCTTCCGCCGACTAGCGTGAGTGGACTTGAAGACTCAGATCCCAACGGGGTGGTCCGAGACGACGGCAGGCCCGGCGTGGCCTGCCGCCACCCCGTCCGAGCGTTGAGAGGGACTTGAATGCCCGACGCGACGACTGCGCCGACCGACCCACAGACCGTCGCGCTGCGCCACGAGGGCGGAGAGCTCGAGATGAAGGTGGTGCGGGCGTCCGAAGGCGCGTCCGGCATCGATCTCGGCAAGCTGCTGTCGACCACCGGTCTGGTAACCCTGGACACCGGCTTCGTCAACACGGCCTCCTGCTCCTCCGAGATCACCTACATCGACGGTGACGCAGGCATCCTGCGCTACCGCGGGTACCCGATCGAGCAGCTGGCCGCGCGTTCGAACTTCGCGGAGGTCTCGTACCTCCTGATCTACGGCGAGCTCCCGACCGCCGCCCAGCTCGAGGACTTCACGTCCAAGATCAGCAGGCACACGCTGCTGCACGAGGACCTCAAGCGCTTCTTCGACGGCTTCCCGCGCGACGCGCACCCCATGCCGGTGCTGTCGTCCGCGGTCTCGGCCCTGTCGACCTTCTACCAGGACTCGCTGTCGCCGTTCGACGCGAACCAGGTGGAGATCTCGACGATCCGCCTCCTCGCCAAGCTGCCGACCATCGCGGCCTACGCGTACAAGAAGTCGGTCGGCCAGCCGTTCCTCTACCCGGACAACTCGCTGGGCCTGGTGGAGAACTTCCTGCGCATGACCTTCGGCTTCCCTGCCGAGGCCTACGACCTCGACCCGGACCTGGTCCGCGCGCTCGACCTGCTCTTCATCCTGCACGCCGACCACGAGCAGAACTGCTCCACGTCGACCGTGCGCCTGGTCGGCTCCTCCGAGGCGAACCTCTTCGCCTCGATCTCTGCGGGCATCAACGCCCTGTTCGGCCCGCTGCACGGCGGCGCGAACAGCGCGGTGCTGGAGATGCTGGAGAAGATCAAGAACGACGGCGGCGACGTGCAGTCGTTCGTCAACAAGGTGAAGAACAAGGAGGACGGCGTCCGCCTGATGGGCTTCGGCCACCGGGTCTACAAGAACTACGACCCGCGCGCCGCGATCATCAAGAAGACCGCCGACGAGATCCTCGGCAAGCTCGGCGCCGACGACCAGCTGCTCGACATCGCGAAGCAGCTGGAAGAGGCCGCCCTGAGCGACGACTACTTCATCTCCCGCAAGCTCTACCCGAACGTGGACTTCTACACGGGTCTGATCTACCGGGCGATGGGCTTCCCGACGAAGTTCTTCACCGTGCTGTTCGCGCTCGGCCGGCTCCCCGGCTGGATCGCGCACTGGCGCGAGATGATCAACGACCCGGCCACCAAGATCGGCCGCCCGCGGCAGATCTACACCGGGCCGACCGAGCGCGACTTCATCGCGATGGAAAACCGCTGATCACGCGCTAGTTCTTCTGGCAGGCTGAGGGCGCGTCACCCGACCGGGTGGCGCGCTTTCCGCTTTTCTGGGGGTGGTGCGTGACGGACGTGCGCGCTGAGGTCGCTCGGTTGTACGAGCGGCAGAGCAGGATGCCCTACCCGCGGGGGCTGTCCGGGGCCGAGGTCGCCGGCGTCGAGATGACCGAGTTGGACATCAGCGCGCTGAGCTGGGTCGGAGCCTGGGTCGAGCGAGGTGGTGAGCCCGAGGACGACATGATCGCGCACCTCACGCGCAGCCTCGGTGACCTGCAGCGGGTGGTGCCGTTCTTCGCTGATCCGGCGTCGGACGGGTATCGGCCCTACACCGCTCTCTACTACGGCCGCCTTCTCGTCCTGGTGCGGTTGGTGGTACTCGAACTGGTGGCTGCGGTCACCCGTCATGCAGACCCGTCCGGCCCGCTTTAGCGTCGAAGGGTGAGTTCTTCCCCGTCACTCGTCTGGTTCCGCCGCGATTTGCGGACATCCGATCATCCGGCCATTCTCGCGGCCGCCGAAAGATCGCCCCGCGCACTCGCGTTGTTCGTTCTCGACGACCGGTTGCTGAAACCGTCCGGCAAGCCGCGAATCGATTTCCTGCACCGCTGTCTGCACGCCCTGAACGAGGAACTGGGCGGGCGGCTGATGGTCGTGCACGGGGATCCGGTGAAGACCGTTCCGCGCGTCGCCGAGGAAATCGGCGCGGGCAGCGTCCACATCTCGGCGGACTACGCGCCGTACGGTCGCCGGCGCGACGATGCCGTCGAGGAAGCGTTGGGGGACATCGAACTCGTCCGCTCCGGCTCGCCCTACGCGGTGGCGCCGGGCCGGGTGCGCAAGCAGGACGGCACGCCGTTCAAGGTCTTCACGCCGTTCCGCAACGCCTGGCTGGAGCACGGCTGGCGCAAGCCCGCGGACACCGACGCGTCCACTCTGGACTGGCTCGAACCGGGGCACAGCGCGAAGATCCCGGCGAGCACGGAGAAGCTCGAGGACGCGCAGGCGCTCTGGGAGAAGTTCCGCGACGAACGGCTGCACGACTACGACACGACCAGGGACCGGCCCGACCTGGACGCCACGAGCCGGATGTCGGCGTTCCTGCGGTGGGGTGTGCTGCACCCGCGGACGCTGCTGCAGGACTGCGACGGGACGTACCGCAGCGAGCTCGCCTGGCGGGAGTTCTACGCCGACGTGCTGTGGCACAAGCCGGAGACCGCCCGCCAGAACCTCGACCGGCGGTTCGACCGCATGGAGGTCGACCACGACCAGGAGCTCTTCGAGGCCTGGAAGGAAGGCCGCACGGGCTTTCCGATCGTCGACGCCGGCATGCGGCAGCTCCTGCAGGAGGGCTTCATGCACAACCGGGTGCGCATGATCGTCGCGAGCTTCCTGGTCAAGGACCTGCACCTGCCGTGGTGGTGGGGCGCCCGGCACTTCATGAACCACCTGATCGACGGCGACATCGCGTCGAACCAGCACAACTGGCAGTGGGTCGCGGGCAGCGGCACGGACGCGTCGCCGTTCTTCCGCGTCTTCAACCCCATGACGCAGGAGAAGAAGTTCGACCCGGACGGCAGGTACGTCCGGAAGTACGCGCCCGACTCGGTGGACATCCCGCCGATCGTGGACCACGCGGTCGAACGCCAGGTGGCGCTCGACCGCTACCAGGCGATCAAAGCCTGAGCGCCTCGCGGAGCTTGACGCGAGCGCCGGTCCTCAGCACGGCGTTCGCGTAGACCTTGCCGCCGAGCCACGTGATCGCCGCGATGGCCGCGAGGGCGAGCACGACGGCCAGGAGCACCTGCCACGTCGGCGCGACGCCCAGCGCCATCCGGCCCGGCATCAGGATCGGGGCGAACGGCGGCAGCAGCGACAGCACCGTGACCGTGGTGCCGGAGGGGCTGCCGATCATCAGGTTGATGCCGGCCACGAACGCCACGATGATCGTCATGCTGATCGGCGTCAGCACCGACTGCAGCTCCTCCTGCCGCGACACCAGCGACGCGGCGGCCGCGAACACGGTGGCGTACAGGAAGAAGCCGAGCAGGTACCAGAGCACACCGGTCAGCAGTGCCGCGCCGCCCAAGGCGCTGACGTCGACCACGTCGAACGCCGAGGACAGTCCCAGGCCGACGGTGGAGATCACCACCAGCTGCAGCAGACCGACCGCGCCGAGCCCGATCACCTTGCCCAGCAACAACTGCCACGGCCGCAGGGTCGCGAGCAGGATCTCCACGACCCGGCTCGACTTCTCCTCGACCACGCCCTGCGCGACCATCGTCCCGTAGACCAGCAGCGAGTAGTACAGCAGCGCGGCCACGATCAACCCGATCGCGAGGCGCTGACCTCGTTGCGGGTCAACGGGTTCCAGTGCGGTGACGGCGACGCGGGCGCTCTCGAGGCTCTGCGCGACCTCCTGCGGGGTGATGCCCGCCTCGGCCAGCTGCGCGGTCAGCACCTGCTGGCGCAGCACGTCGTTCAGCGCCGCCGCGAGCACCTCGTCACCGGAGCCCTTGACGATCATCTTGAGCTCCGGCGGCGCACCGGTCACCAGCGCGTCCAGCCCGCCGTCGCGGACCTGCTGCTCGGCGTCGCCCGCGGTCGTGACGTCCCGCGTCTCCAGCTCGATGCCGAACGCCTTCGCCTTGTCCCGCAACGGGTCCGCGAGCTGCGTCGCCTGGCCGGACAGCCCGACGACGCTGTGCTGCTGGTCGTCGAACAGCACGGACTGCAGCACCACGTACCCGGCGAGCACGGCGATGATCACCGCTGTGCCGATCAGGAACGACCGGGTGCGCACCTTCGTGACGAACTCGCGCCTCGCCACCAGCGAGACGGCACGGGCCGACGTCATGCGTTCCTGCCCTCGGTGGTCACGACGTTGCGGAACAGCTCGGTCAGCGACGGGCGCTGCCGGGAGAACTCGTGCACGGGACCCGCTCCGAGCGCCGCGTGCAGCACCGCCTGGTCGTCCACGCCGTCGGTGAGCTCGAGAACGCTCCGCGTCCCGTTCCTCTCGATCACCCGCACACCGTCCAGGGTGGCAGCCCAGTCGGTCGTCGGCGACTCCACGACGAGGCGAGGTGTGCCACCCGAGCGGAGTTCATCGACTGTTCCGCTCGCGACCATCGACCCGGCGCTCACGATGCCGACGCGGTCGCACAGCCGTTCCACCAGGTCGAGCTGGTGGCTCGAGAACACCACGGGCACCCCGGCGGACGCCTTCTCGCGCAGCACCTGGCTCATCACGTCCACGGCGACCGGGTCGAGGCCGGAGAACGGCTCGTCGAGCACCAGCACGTCCGGCTCGTGCACCAGCGCGGCGGCCAGTTGGACGCGCTGTTGGTTGCCGAGGCTCAGCCGCTGCACCTCGTCCGTGCGGCGGTCGCGCAGACCGAGGCGCGCCATCCAGTTCTCGGCGCTCGTGTGGGCCTCGTTGGTGCCCATGCCGTGCAGCTCGGCCAGGTAGACCAGCTGGTCCAGGACCTTCATCCGCGGGTAGAGACCGCGCTCCTCGGGCATGTAGCCGATCCGGCGCCGGGTGTCGAGGTCGACGGTTCTGCCGTTCCACCGCACCTCGCCGGAGTCGGCCGCGAGCACGCCCAGCGCGATGCGCATGGTCGTGGTCTTCCCGGCGCCGTTGCTGCCGACGAATCCGAAGAGCTCGCCGGCGCGCACGTCGAAGGACATGTCCCGCAGGGCGACGACCTCCCCGTAGCGCTTGGAGATCCTGTCGATCTCCAGCACTCCCTCAGGCACGGTGAACCCCTTCGTTAGCCCGGATGGCGGTAATCGGACTGAAAGTATCGGTGAGCAGGGAACGAGTGAAACGATACGGGCGTCTACGGCGAATCGAACGAACGACCAATTCACTCAACGGGGGTGACCATGCAGCCCATTGACCCGGATCAGTGGCTCAAGCAGTACGGGGCCAAGATCGAGCAGGCCAAGCAGGACGCCGAACAGGCCCGCGACCAGCTCGGTGGTGTGGGAGGCAGCGCCAGCTCGCCAGATGGCCTGATCACGGTGACAGTTAACGCCACAGGCGTGCTGACCGATCTCCAGATCAAGCCGGAAGCCCGCGGCATGGACCCCAGCGAGATCGCCTCCGCAGTGCTCACTGCCTCGGCAAAGGCCCAGCGCGACGCCTCCGGCCGAGTGGTGCAGATCATGACGGACTTCGTCGGGGACAGCCCCGCGCTCGAGTTCGTGAAGGCCCAGATGCCGAACGGGTACAAGGGCGACGGAACCGACGAGGAAGAACCGAAGTCGGAGTTGGAGCGCAAGGACACGCGGCCCGACGACGAGTACTTCACCAACCCGCCCGACGTCATGGCCTGAGTGCAGGAGGGGGTTAGGCATGCAGCAGCACTTCAACATCGACCTGGACGAGCTGAGAAACCACGCCCGGAGCGTGGACGGGCTCATGGAACGGATGCGCAAGGCCACCGAGACGTGTGAGCCCGGTGCCCTGACCACCGAGGCGTTCGGCGTCTTCCTCGGGTTCCTCGCCCAGAAGGTCCTCCAGGAGGCCGGTCTGTCGCAGGACAACCTGGGCAAGGCCGCCAACTCGCTGATGGACATGGGCAACGCCATCAAGCAGACCATCGAGCAGTACGAGCAGGTCGACCTCGACAACATGTTCGGCTTCAAGGGAGGCCGGGGATGAACGCCCCAGCGTCACAGGCCAGCGGCCAGGACACCCAGCAGCTGATCAGCAACATCTCGAACACCTACTCCGCCATCGAGCGCGGTGACTGGGTCAACGCGGGCCTCGGCATCGCGAACTCGGCCATGGGCATCGTGGGCATGGCGTCGAACCCGCTGAGCGGTTTCCTCTCCGCCGGCTTCAGCTGGGCCATCCAGCACGTCGACTTCCTGCGCGAGCCGTTCGACGTCCTGCTCGGCAGCCCCGAGTCGATCGCCAAGATGTCGCAGTCGTTCCAGAACGCGGGCAAGCAGGTCCACGCGATCGCGAACGAGTACGAGAAGATCTGCGTCTCGCAGACCCGCGAGTGGGAGGGCAAGGCGGCCGACGGCTACCGCGCCGCCGCCAAGCGCCACGCGGGTGGCCTGGAGACCCTCGCCAAGTCGGTCGAGGGCATTGCGGGCGCGGTCAAGGGCGCCGGTGAGCTCGTCGGCACGGTCCGCAAGATGATCATGGACCTGATCAGCCAGGCCGTGTCCGACATGGTCATGAAGATCATCCAGTGGCTCGCTGCCTCGTTCCTGACCTTCGGCGCGGCCATCGCGGGCGCCATCGCGGACATCGTCACGACCGCGGTCAACTACGCGAAGAAGCTCGCCGACTTCCTGCAGAAGCTCGTCGGCTCCGTGCAGAAGCTGATGAACCTGATCAAGTCGGTCACCCAGATCGCCAAGGTCGCCGAGCAGGTCATCGACGCCATCTCCTCGCTCGCGAACAACGGCAAGGGCGCCGGCGGCGGCGCCGTCCGCAACACCGCGGGCGGCTTCGACGGCATCCGCGGCGGCGACCAGTCGCAGGCCTGGGCCGGTGCGGGCAGCACGATCACCAGCAGCGCGGGCGGCGGGTCCACCGGTTCGGCGAGCGCCGGCGGCGGTCAGGTCCGCCCCGGCTGGACCTCTGTCGACCAGGGCGGGTTCACCCCGGGCAGCGGCGGTCCCGGGACGAGCGTCGGCGGCCCGGCCGTCACACCGATCCGCACGCCTCCCGGCACGCCCACCGGCCCCGGTTACCCGACGCCCGGCACCCCCGGTGGCGGCGGCGGTGGCTACGTGCCCGGTCCCGGCGGCGGTTCGGGTGGTGGCGGCACCGGTGGTCGCTGGGTGCCCGGTCACTGGGAGCCCGACACGACCACGACGGCCGGTGGCAACACCGGGGTCAAGCCCCCGTCGGTCGGCATCCCGCCGGCCGTGCCCAGCTCCGACTGGTACCGGCCGACGACGACCGACCACGCCGCGAGCGCGGCTGCGGGCGGCGGGGCCGGTGGTGGCGGCGGCGGTGGCATCCCCAAGGGTGGCGGCGGTGGCGGAGGCGGCGGCATGCCCGCGGGCCTCGGCGGCCCGGCCGGCGGTGGTGGTGCCGGCGGTACCTCGGCCACGCAGTTCGGTGGCGCGGCGGGCGTCATGGCGGCCGGCAGCGGTGCCGCGCCGGCGGCTCCCGCGGCGGCGGCCGGCGGTGCCGGTGGCGCCAAGGGCGGTGCCGGCATGGGCGGCATGATGGGTGGCGCGCCGATGGCCGGTGCTCCCGGTCAGGGCGGCGGCAGCAACGAGCACAAGCGCAAGGTGCGGATCGAGGGCGAGAGCCTGATCGACCCGCCGAAGGCCGCGAAGCCGGTCATCGGCGAGTGACCCCGCCTTCCTTGCGCTGAGACACGGGGCGTCCCTTCGGGGGCGCCCCGTTCTTCATGTGTGGGGTGAGAGCGTCGTGCGCGGGGTGGGCGGCTTCATGCGTGGGTAGGGAGCTTTCGGCGTGGGGTGCGGCTTCAACCGTGGGCTGCGAGATTCGTGCGTGGGCGTGCCATTTCAGGCGTGGGCCAGGAGCTTCGCGATCTCCGGTGCGGCCTTCGCGCGGTCCGCCGGCACCAGGCCGATGCGCGTGCGCCGGTCCAGGACGTCGTCCGCGTCGAGCGCGCCCTCGTGCCGGATCGCGTGAACGACGTCGGCCTCCGTGACACCCGGTGCGATCGGGGTGGTCGGGGCCGGCCGGTCGTCGACGAGCCGGATGTCCTTGGTGCGGCAGGGGACCTGCGTCAGGTTCGTCGCCTCGACCGCGTCCGCCGCCATCCTGCGGTAGGTGGTGAGCTTGCCGCCGACGATCGTGATGACGCCGTTCGGCGCGGTGAGCACGGCGTGGTTGCGGGAGAGGTCCGCGGTCCTGCCCTCCGCCTCGATCAGCGGTCGCAGTCCCGCGTAGCTGCCGATGACGTCGTCGTACGTGAGATCCCGTTGCAGGAAGCGGGATGCGGTCGCGAGCAGGAAGTCCACATCGGACTGCGGGACCTCCGGCACGTCCGGGATGTCGTCGACCGGCTCGTCGGTGAGCCCCAGGTACGCGCGGCCGTTCGGCTGGGGCAGCAGCATCGCGTAGCGGTTGCGCTCGCCGGGCACCGGGACGGTCAGCGCCGTGCCGGTGAGGCCCGCGCTGCCCGCGTCGATCACCAGGTGCGAGCCGCGGGACGGCCGCAGCCGCACCGGGGTGAGCGTGCCGGCCCAGACGCCGGTCGCGTTGATCACGGCCCTGGCTCGGACGCCGAACCGGGTGCCGGTCAGCACGTCCTCCGCTTCGGCGCCGTCTCCTTGCAGCGTCAGGACTTTCGCGCGGGTGATGATCCGCGCGCCAAGTCCGGCGGCGGTGCGGGCGAGCGCGACCACGAGCTGTGCGTCGTCGGCGAGCTGGCCGTCGTAGCTCAGCAGGCCGCCGGTGAGGTTCGCCGGGTCGAGACCGGGGACGAGGGCGAGCGCCTCGTGCTTCGGCACCCGGCGCGGGCCGGGCAGCACGGACGACGGGGTGCGGGCGGCGATGCGCAGCGCGTTGCCGGCGCGGAAGCCCGACATGACGAAGTTGCCGGCGGTGCCGTGCAGGGGGAACAGCATCGGCAGCGTGCGGGTGAGGTGCGGTGCCGTCCTGGTCATCAGGATGCCGCGCTCGACGGCGCTCTCGTGGGCGAGCCGCACGTCGCCCTTGGCGAGGTAGCGCAGGCCGCCGTGGACGAGCTTGCTGGACCAGCGGGACGTCCCGAACGCCAGGTCGTGCGCCTCCAGCAGCACGGTCTTCAGACCGCGGGAGGCCGCGTCGAGTGCGACGCCCGCGCCCGTGACGCCACCGCCGACGACGAGCACGTCGGCGACTTCTCGTTGGGCTGCTTCGAGGTCTTGCAGACGCCGGTCGGCGTTCAGGGACGTGTTCACGGCTTCAGGGCTCCGTCCAGCTGCTTCGCGAGCTCGTCGAGCAGCGCGGTGAAGTCGAGCCCGGACGTGGCGGGCCGGGTGCTCAGGACCATCGACTGCGTGCTCAGCAGCACGACGCGGGCCTGGGTCTTGGCGTCGCCGAACCGGATCGAGCCGTCCAGGTGACCGGCCTCGATCTGCGCGACGAGGAACTGCTCGACCAGCCGCTGCGTGCTGCCCAGCCGGTCGGTGAGGTACGGCAGCATCAGGTCCGCGTCGAGCTGCAGGACCCGTTGCATGAGCGGGTTGGCGTCGAGCAGCCGGATGGCGTCGACCGCGCGCTGGACGAGTTGCTCGCGCGCGTTGCCCCGGCCGCTCGCCTGCTCCACCTCGGCGAGCAGGGCGGCGAATTCCCTGGTCATCAGGGCCCTGACGAGGTGGTCCACGTCGGGGTAGCGGCGGTAGAGCGTCATGCGGCTCACGTTGGCCCGTTTCGCCACGTCGGTGAGGGTGGTCCGGCGGACCCCCACCTCCAGAACACACTCACGGGTGGCGTCGAGCAGAGCGTCGTGGGTGTGACGTTGAGACGTCATGTGTAACACTGTAGCAGTGACCAGGGCTCGATGGACCTCCGAAACCGTGCCGTTGCCGCCGCATGCGCTGGCGTGGCTCTCCCAGCGTGTGGGGCTGGGAGAACCGCTTGTCGAGGTGCCCGTGGAGGTGCCGGCGTCCGCTCTCTCCGAGGACGCGTTCACGGCGTTGGAGGCCGTGTGCGGCGTGTCCGTGGACGACGCTGACCGGCTCGGGCGGGCCGGTGGGTTGTCCTACCTCGACCTGCTGCGTCGTCGTGGGCACGGGGAGTTGGCGGTGCCGGATGCCGTCGTGCAGCCCTCGTCGCCCGAGGAGGTCCTCGAGGTGCTGCGGGTGTGCGTCGAATACGACGTCGCCGTGGTGCCGTTCGGCGGTGGCACTTCCGTGGTCGGTGGGGTCGAGGCGTTGCGCGGGTCCAAGTCGGCGGTGGTCGCGTTGGACCTCGCTGGGCTTGGGCGGCTGGTGTCCGTCGATCCCGTCTCTCGGGTTGCTGTGTTGCAGGCCGGTGTTACCGGACCCGAGGCCGAGAGATTGTTGGGGGAGCACGGGTTCACGCTCGGGCACGTGCCGCAGTCGTTCGAGCGGGCGACCATTGGTGGGTTCGCTGCCACTCGGTCTGCTGGGCAGGCTTCGTCTGGTTATGGGCGTTTTGAGGACATGGTGGAGTCGGTGCGGATGGCCACTCCTGTGGGGGAGTGGGTTTCCGGGGTTGCTCCTGCTTCCGCTGCCGGGCCTGATCTGAAGCAGCTCGTGCTCGGGAGTGAGGGGGTGTTCGGGGTGATCACCGAGGTGTCCGTGCGGGTTCGGCCTGTTCCCGTTTCGCCTCGGTACGAAGGGGTTGTGGTCGACGGGTGGTCGGCTGGGGTTGCCCTGGTGCGGTCCCTGGCTCAGGCTGGGGCTCTTGCCGATGTCACTCGTCTGTCCGATGTGGACGAGACTGAAGTGGCGTTGGAGTTGGCTGGGTCCAAGGCTGATCTTGTGAAGAAGTACCTGCGGGTTCGGGGGGTCCGGCAGCCCTGCATGGTGATCCTGGGGTGGGAGTGTCGGTCTCGGGCTGCGACTCTTGCGGTTTTGAGGCGGCACAAGGTTGTTCGGCTTGGGCGGGCTTTGGGGGAGTCCTGGCTGCACGGGCGGTTCAACGGGCCTCGGCAGCGGGATGCGCTGTTGGACGCCGGGGTTTGTGTTGAGACGTTGGAGACTGCTACGTCTTGGGCTCGGGTTTCTGAGTTGCGGGAGGCTGTTCGGGAGACGTTGCGTTCTGAGCTTGGGGATGCGGTGGTCATGTGCCACATCTCGCATGCTTATGAGACTGGGGCTTCGTTGTACTTCACCGTGTTGGTGCCTCGGGATTTGGGTGATCCTGTTGGGCAGTGGGGGAAGGCCAAGGTTGCTGCTTCTGAGGCTGTTTCTCGGTTGGGGACCATTTCCCACCACCATGCTGTGGGGCGGGATCACCTTCCTTGGGTGGAGAGGGAGATCGGGGTTGTGGGGGTGGATGTGTTGCGAGCGGTGAAGGAGAAGGTTGACCCGACTGGGATTTTGAATCCTGGGAAGTTGATTTAGGGGCGCGTCGGTTCCGTTGGTGGCTTGGGTTGCGTGGGCGGGTTCCTGTTGTGTGCTTCCCCTGGGGCTCTGCCCCAGACCCCGGCAATCTGATCAGGGGGCCAGCGCTGCCCGTGGGCTGATGGCACGCCTGTTGCTTAGAGCGGCTGCCTGTTGCTTAGTTTGGGCGCCTCGGCGGTGGGGTCCCATCACGAGCCGAGCCAAGAGCGGGCCACACCTGAGTAGGGGTGTCAAGTCGACGAAAAGCGTGTCGACTTGACACC
>NZ_JBEXNC010000039.1:0-20747 GCF_040610935.1 Lentzea sp. NPDC003310 | reverse complement strand
GGCCAAGCGGGCGCGCCCGACCGACGACGTGCTGAGCGATCTCGTCAACTCGGGCAGCGACCTGACGGACGACGAGATGGCCGCCATGGGCATGTCGACGAAAAGCATGTCGACTTGACACCCCTACTCAGGTGCAGCAAGTGCTATGGCGCGACTCGTGATGGGACCCCACCGCCCTTAGAGTTTGGAAATACGGCTCGCCTTCGGCTTCGCGGCTGGGGCGGGGTGGGGGTGTTGTGGTGCTTAGAACTTCACGAGCATCTTGCCGGTGTTTTCTCCTCGCAGCATTCCCAGGAAGGCTGCTGGGGCCTGGCTTGCGCCGCCCTCGACGATCGTCTCGGAGTACTTGAGTTCTCCGCTTGCGATCCAGGCTGCTACTTCCTTGATGAACTGATGCTGCAGGGCCTTGTGGTCGCCCACCAGCATGCCGCGGAGGGTCAGGCGCTTGGCGAGGATCTGGATCATGTTGCTCGGGCCCGTGGGCTTCTCGGCCGCGTTGTACTGCGAGATGGCGCCGCACATGGTGATTCGGCCGTTGAGGTTGAGGCTGTCGATCGCGGCTTCGAGGTGTTCGCCGCCCACGTTGTCGAAGTAGACGTCGATGCCGTCGGGGGCTGCGGTCTTCAGCTGGTCGGCGACCGGGCCGTCCTTGTAGTTGAAGGCCGCGTCGAAGCCCAGTTCCTCCGTCAGGTACTTGACCTTGTCCGGGGAGCCTGCCGAGCCGATCACTCGGCTGGCGCCCTTCAGGCGGGCGATCTGGCCCACGATCTGGCCCACTGCTCCTGCTGCTCCCGAGACGAAGACTGCGTCGCCCGGCTTGAACTCTGCTGTTGCCAGGAGGCCTGCGTAGGCGGTGAGGCCGGGCATGCCCAGGACGCCCAGGTACGTGGAGAGCGGGGCGACGGTGCTGTCTACCTTCACGGCGTGCTTGGCGTTGACGACCGCGTAGTCGCGCCAGCCCAGGCCGTGCAGGACGTGGTCGCCCTTGGCGAAGTCCGGGGAGTTCGAGGTGACTACCTCGCCCACCGCGCCGCCCTCCAGCGGGGCTCCCACCTGGAACGGGGGGACGTAGGACTTGACGTCGTTCATGCGGCCGCGCATGTACGGGTCGACGCTCATGACCACGTTGCGCACCAGGATCTCGCCGTCGCCTGGAGTGGGGATCTCCACCTCGGCGATCTCGAAGTTGTCCTCGGTCGGCCAGCCCTTCGGGCGGGACGCGAGCCGGACCTCTAGTGCGGTGGTGGTCATGGTCTTGGCATCTCCCTGGGTCGTCATTCGGATCAGTTATCCGTTTCAACCTGCCGGTGGGGTCGACTGTTCCGGATTGTGAGCTAGACCGCAGGGAGGAGGGTGGTGACGTCGCGGTATGCGAAGCCGAGCTTGCGGTACACGGCTATGGCCGGGGCGTTGTAGTTCTCCACGAACAGCGCGCAGGTGCCGTACAGGGTGAGCAGGGACGAGGTGACGAACTGGCAGATCCGGCTGCCCAGGCCCTGGTTCGTGTGTGAGGGGTGGACTGCCACGCCCATCATGAAGCCGACGTCGGTGGACGACCACGCCTCGGCGGCGGTGGCGACCAGTTCGTCGCCCTCGTGCAGGCCTGCCCAGCGGCGGACTCCCGGTTCGCCTGGCCAGGCCCAGGAGTTCGGGTTCGCCTCGCGCAGCAACGGGGCCACGTCGTCCGTGGAGGTCAGCCACGTGGCGTCTGGGGGGAGGTCCAGGGTGCCGGTGCGGTCCATCCAGCCGAAGGGCTTGTCCTCCAGCCACGGGGTGGGCATCAGGGACGCCACGTCGAGGGCCAGCGGGCGTTCCAGCAGTGGACGCAACTCGACGCCTCGGCCGTGGGCGGCCAGCAGGCTGGCGACGCCCTCTGCCGGGCCGGAGAGGACCAGCCGGCGGCGTCTCGTCAGGGACGGGGCGTGCACCGCCACCGCGCCGCCGTGGGACCAGGCTGCACCGCCCGACGACAGGGCCTGGGCCGCCCAGCGGACCAACGGGTCGTCGCTGGCGTCCTGGACGTCGGCGGTGGTGCGTAAGCGGCGCACTCAGTCCTTCTGCTTGCGGCGCAACAGGGACCGCTTCGCGAGCGCGTCCTCCAGCTCCTGGTACGCGAGGTCCATCGCCCGGTTGTACTCGCCCTGCGGTCGGGGCGGGACGGACTCGTCGGGCTTCGGCGGGGTGGTCATCTGCAGCCAGCGCTCGTTCCAGAGCTGCTCGACCGCCGCCTCCCAGTGCAGCGCGGCGCCCATCCGCACGACCCGTTCACGATCACGCACCTCCGCGATCTCGTGCTGGGTCGCCGCGAGCCGCTCGGCGAGTTCGGCGCACCGGACCTCGTCCAGCTTGCGCTGGCGGGCCGCCGCGTCCGTGGCGATGGCGATGATCTCCTTGTAGCGCTCGACAGCTGAGATCGTCGGCACCTCGATCACCTCCTCGCTCTGACGCTGCGACGGGACCGACTCGAACATCGACGTCATCATCGGGTTCATGGAGCTTCTCCAGTGTCGAACGGGATGATCACTTGCGGTCGCGAGTGCTCGAACCTGTCGAAGAACAGGCCGCGCCGTGGCCTGGGCGACCACGACATCACCTGCTCCGGTCCGAGCGACAGCAGTTCCTTGCCCTGCACGTCGAACGCCACCCAGGCGCCGATGTCGTCGTAGACGCCGGGCGGCAGGCTCGCCTTCAGCCTCTGCACGCCGCGCCACCAGCCCAGCACGTGCGTGCGGTTCTCCGGGCCGTGCTTCAGGACGGTGCGCAGACTGTCCACACCGGACGAGCGGGTCGCCGGATCCTTCTGCTCCAGCAACGTCTGCGCCGCGTCGACGCCGTACAGGACCAGGAAGTGCGGCTTGATCGGCGTGTCCGCCTGGCCCGTGTTGATCGACTGCAGGCCTGCCGCGGTCCTGTCCAGCACGTCGCGGATCTCGCTCATGCCGATCACCGACGCGTCGTGCCCGTCGGCGCTCAGGCGTTTCATCAGGTGCAACGCCGAGGGCATCGCCTCTTCCACCAGGCAGGCCAGCGTGAACACCGCCTCGTGCGGGTGGTGCTGCCTGCCCAGCGACGCGGCCGCTCCGCCGAGCACGGCGGCCGCGTCCTGGACCACGGAACCGATCACCGCGATGTTGCGGCCCGGCGTGCGGGCGAACCTCACCCGTGCCGCGCTGCCCGCGACGTCGATCACCTGCCCGAGTAGCACCGTAGGCGATGCGTCGCCGGGTCGCAGGTCGAGGAAGTCCTGGGTGGCGTCGAGCAGCGGGATCTTGCTGCCGTCGAACAGGCCGGGAGCCCGGCCCGGTTCCCGGCGCCACAGCTCGGCCTGCAGGAAGTCCATGGTGCCCTTGGACGTCGAGTCCGGGATGCGGCAGATCTCGTTGCCCGGCTTGACGCCCGACTCGTGGTTGATCACCGCGTGCCAGCGGGGGAGCTCCACCGCGGCGTCGTTCTGCGGCTCGGCCAGCACCCTGCGGGCCTTGGGCAGCGCGATGCGGACGGTGAACTGCTCGAAGATCGCCGACTTGCCCCAGAAGCCCTCGATGCCCGAGACGTCCTGGGACGACAGCACGAGGTGGATGCCCTGCGAACGGCCGCGGCGCGCCACGTCCTCCAGCAACTGCGTCGCGGCGGCGGTGACCTGGTCCCGTTCGCCGAACAGGTACTGGAACTCGTCGATCACCGCGACGATCCGCGGCCAGCGGCCGGACGGGTCCTCGGCGCGCAGGTCCTGCAGCTTGGTGACCTCGTGCTGCTTGGCCGCGTCCGCGCGCCGGCGCATCTCGTCGGACAGGTACCGCAGCAGTGCCACGCCGAACTCGCGGTCGGTGTTGACGTTCACGCCGACCAGGCGGGCGTGCGGCAGCCACGACGGGTCCTTGCGGCCCGGCGCGAACTGCGCGAACGACACGCCCTCCTTGAAGTCCAGGAGGTAGAGCTCCAGCTCGTCCGGCGAGTAGCGCGCGCACAACGAGCCGAGCATCGCGTAGAGGAAGTTCGTCTTGCCGGAACCCGAAGGGCCACCGATCAACGCGTGCGGCGAGGTGTCGCCGAGCTGCACGCAGACCTGTTCGCCGTCGTCGAACCCAACGGGCGCAACGACTCCGGCCGACGAGTTCTCCGTCCACGGCCGGTCCGGCAGCAGGTCGCCGAACGTGCCCATGCGCGACCGGCGCTCCTCGCGCTTCTCCGCGATGGCGGCGCAGGCGCGCGGCACCAGCGTGCGCGGCAGCGCCGGGTCCAGCGTCACGGTCACGGCCTTGCCGGTCATCGTGCACGTCGCGGATCCGTCGCTGCGCAACGCGACCGTCTCCACGGGCGAGTTGATCGTGATCGGGATGTCCACGATGAACAGCTGCACGCCGCACGCCAACCCGTTGCGCGCCACGCGTTGCAGCTGCTGCTGGTGTTCTTCCTTCAACGCCTTGCGGTTGCCGAACAGCACGGCGATCCGCCAGGGTTCGGTGCGCCGGCCCTCACCGCTGACCGAACGGACGGTCAGGTGGCCGTCGACCAGGACCTTGGTGTGCACCTGGCGGATGTGCTCGGACAGCTCGTCGAGCAGCTCGTGCAGCCGCGCCGGGTCGTGCACCGTCAGCAGGTTCGCGCGGGTCAGCGGGTAGAGACCGGGCAACGAGCCGGTCAGCTGGCCGACGTCCCACACGTGCACGTGCACGAGCCCAGGCTGGAAGTGCGACAGCACCCGTAGCAGCAGGGTCTCGACCAGCGTGTCCGCGAGCTGGCGGGTGTCCGGAGTGGACGAGATGTGCAGGTGCGCCTGGTCCAGCAGCGGCACCGCGACGGGGAACGGGACGGGCGTCGGCGCCGACGTCACCACGCCGGTGCCGATCCGCCACAGCTCCGGCACGCCCTCGCTGCCGTCGTGCGTGCCCGGATGCCCGAGCCACGACTCGTGCGGCCACGACGCGGGCCCGGCCGCCACCGAGCTCACGAGCTCGGTCAGCTGGTCCGGGCCCGAGGTCGTCCACTCGTGGAACGACTGCTCCCAGTCGTGCTTGATCTGCGCGAGGCGGTCCTCGAACTGGCGCATCGAGAGCGGCGCCTGACGCGGGTTCCGGACGCGCTTCTCGTCGACCACGAGGAACGGGGTGACGTCCTTGAGCGCGACGTCCCGCAACGCCTTGTCGACGCCCATCCCGCGCACGGTGAACTCGAACATGTCCTTCGCGTGCTCGGTGGCGAGCGCGCGGTGCTCGCGCGCCACCGACCCCAGCGCCGCCGAAACAGCGCGCTGGAACTCCGAGAAGGCGTTCTCGATCTTCGCCCGCCGGTCGTCCCGCCTGCTCATCACAGCTCCACGGTGAGTCGTTGGATGCGCTCTAGGGTTCCCACCATCAGTTCGACCTGATCGGGGAATCTTTCCTTCGCGCGCACGAACTCCGCTGGAAGCAACGACTCGTGGTGGTTCTCGCTCGACTCGGCGAGGATGGCGACCGCCTCCTCGAGGCTCTCCTGCGCGGATCGCACGCTGCGGTACGACTCACGCAGGATCTCGCTCGCCTGCTCGAGCGCGGCACGGACCTCGCCGATGGACGCCATCAAAGCCTGCTGTTGATGCCCTCGGCCCCGGAGATGCCGGCACCGAGGTAGTTCTGCAGCTCGCTCACGCCGGACACGACCTGGGCGAACTGGGCGTTCGTCGTCTCGACGTCCGCCTGCACGGAGCCCTGGGTGACCGATGTCAGCAGCTGCTGCGCGTCCTCGGCGAGCTCAGCCGCCTGTTGGAGGGCCGACTGGCTTTGAGCCGCCTTGTCGATCGCCTGGGCAATTGCGGCACGGACCTCTTCGATGCTGGCCATGTCGGCTCCCGAACCCTCCGGAACAAGATGGTCTGACGACCACCCTTGGTAGAGATTGTGCCCAGATTTTCACAGTTGAGAGCGAAGATCGGCTAACCGGGTGGATGCCTGAATCCACTCGAACGGGCCTTGATTTAATGATCAGTTGAGCGCGCTCCTGGCCCTTCGTCCACGCGTGTAGTAACTCTCACACCGATGCCTACAGCCCGTTGAGCGTTCCTGCCGACCGGCCGGGTGAATCAGGACGGTCTCGACCCGGCGTTGTCACGCAAAGTGCCTGCACCGAAAGGGTCATCTCCGGCCCACGCCTCGACCAGGACGCGCTCGGCACCCGGCACGAGGCCGTGGATGAGCCCGGGTTCGTCGAGAACGGTCCACGCCGTGGGCGGTTCGCAGGCCACGCGAGGCGTCGGGAAGTCCTCGCCCAGCCCGCGCACGAAGGTGCGCACGGCCCGCGCCAACGCCGCCGAGACGTTGTGGGTGGCCTTCTCCGTGCTCGGCCGGGTGATGACGACGGCCCAGCACCCCGGTTCCTCGTCGGAGCAGTCGCGGGCGTCCACGATCTGGGCACCCGCACGGGTGATGAGCGCGTCGCACGCGGCACGCGCCTGGTGCTCGTCCGCCGCCTCGACCACCACGGTGATCAGCAGCACGAGGTCGTCTTCGTCCATGGCACCCGAGATGGTGTCAGATCACCCGGCGCGTGAACTCCAGCACCCGAGTGACGGTCTCGCCGTCGGTCAGCAGGCCGTCCGCGACGTGCTCCTCGAACGCGGACCCGCGGATCCGGTCGATGCCCGCGCGCGTGCCCGCGATCGGCACGATCTCGTCGTCCGACCCGTGCAGCCACAACGTCGGCAGGGCGCCCAGGTCCGGTCCCGATGCGACCTCGTCCATCAGGCCGGCCAGTTCGTCGGACGCGCCGTCCCACGTCCCGAGCACCGGTGACACCAGCACGAGGGCGGCGATGTCCGAGTGCGTCTGGGCGTGGCGGACCGCGGTGGGCGCGGCGGTGAAGTGTCCGATCAGGACGACCGGGCGGTCGGCGGCCCCGATCACCGCGGCGAGGTCCTCGCCGACCGCGACGGGAATCCCCGCGGCGCGCAACGAAAGCGCGATGCGCTCGCCGTGCGGGAGCACGGCGAGCCATCCGGGTACCTGCATCTAGGCAGCGTAAAAGGCGCTGATCTCGATCCGGCCACCGGAACACACGGGTCCCAGCGTCCACGGCACGGTCAACGGGGCCGTCTCGTCCGGCGGGATGGCCGCGGCCTTCGACGGCTCGGGCTGGCACGGGCCCTCCACGGGCTCGCTGCCCGCCGGCACGACGCCCCAGTGCAGGTTCGCCGCCGCCTTGCCACCGGGCGCCAGCGTCATCGCGGCCGGTCCCGGGTCCGCCTTGCGCTCGAGCTTGGTCGGGACCGCGCCGGTGGCGTTCTCCAGCTGGAAACCGCTGTAGCCGTTGAGCGTGCACGGCACCGCGCCCGAGTTCGTGACGACGAACTTGCCGTAGCGGTTACCCGCGCCGGCGTCGGTCGGGGAGACCTCTCCCTTGAGGACCGTCGAGTCGCAGCGCTTGACCGCGGGGGCGGCCGCGCCGGAGTTGGCGGCGGGGGCGGTGGACGACGGGGCGCTCGTGGACGAGGAAGCCGACGCGGTCGGCATCGTCTGGGGCGAGCCGGACTCCTGCGTTCTGTCCCCGCAGGCCGTCACGGAAGCGAGCACCAGCAGTCCGAGTCCGCACGCGATCAACCGACGAGTCATGGGTGCACCTCCTACCACCGAAGGATGTGCCCGAATACCCATGAACCCACACAACGTGCCGGAAATTCACCGGATCTGGTGGACGTCCCACCCGTCCGGCAGTTCGGCCATGCCCTGCACCGCCGCGGTCCAGATGTACGTCCAGGCGATCCGCCCGTCCGGCAGCACGACGCGCACGCGGCGGTAGTCCTCGCCCTCGTACTCGTCGAGCAGCGGCAGCGCGATCTCGGGCGACCGCAGCCGCACGACGTGGCCGGGCACGCCCAGCCCGGAGCCGGGACGCAGCGCGGGGTAGCCCAGCCCCGTGTCGAACAGCGTGCCGGGCAGGTGGGTCTCCTCGGTCTCCACGACGTGCGGCTCCATCAGCTGCCAAGCGCTTGCGCCCGGCTGGAGCGTGCCGTAGACGAAGAGCAGCTCGGGCCAGTCGTCCGCGGACGGCTCGCCGTGCACCTCGGTCACGTCCAGTCCGTCGCTCATCGCAGGCCTCTCGCCGAGCACACGCGCGCCTCGCTGCGAGACGTCCGCGCACCGGACCATACGGCCGTTGAAGAGCACGGGCATCCGCTTCTTGGAGCCCGCCGTGTACGCCAGAACGCTGTCGATGACGCCACCGTTGTAAAGCACCACACGGCCCGTGTGCACGCGTACGAGGCGATAGCGCAGCCCGCGTCCCTCGCACCGGTCGAGCACGCGCAGCTGATCGGGCGTGGCGAACCAGATCGAGTGCTCCTCGGTCACGCCGGGAGCCCCGGCGAGCGTCGCCGGCCGCTGCCCGTCGCGCAGGCGCAGTCCGGCGGCCCAGACAGCAGAAAGGCCCTCACAGCGTGCACGCAGCACGACCGCGGGGCCTTCGAGGCCCAGCTCCTCGCGGAGCCAGGTGAGCTTGCTGGGGTTGGCGTTCGACCCGTAACCGAGCACCGGCATTCGCCCCGCCAGCGGCGGCTCGCCGTGGTTCGCGAGCCATTGGTCTAGATCGATGTTCTCCGGCTCCACCCGCCAGCCCGACTCCATCGTGAGGTCCGGGCGCACTGGCCAGCCTGTTTCGTCCACGTGAACGAAACAGTGGTCTGGACGAGTGCCCGGATAGGGCTCCGCCGGATGGCTTTCGTCGGTGAACGGTTGGGCCATTGGTCCATAATGCCAGTCCCCGTCCCCAGATTGCGCCCCCTAATCGTGACCCATCGGATCTATCAGTGGGTAAACCTGGGTTGGAGTGAGAACATTCACTGCGCATTAGGGTGAACAACCCGATGTCTTCGCGTCGGCCCTCCGGCGAGCCTCAGTCGGCGTCGTAGCGCTCCTGCGCCTGGGCGACCTCCGGGACGTGCGCCTCGATCCACTGCGCGAGGGCCACGAGGTGGCTCGCCGCACCCTTGCCGAGCGGCGTGAGCGTGTACTCGACGTGTGGCGGGATCACGGGGAACACCTCCCGGTGCACGAACCCGTCGCGCTCCAGCGTCCGCAACGTCTGCGTCAGCATCTTCTCGCTGGCGAGTGCCAGCTCCCGCCGCAGCTCGCTGAACCGCCACGCCTCCCCGTTGGAGAGCGCCTGCAGGGTCAGCACGCCCCACCGGCTTGTGACGTGCTCCATGATCGCCCGCTCGGGACACATCGTGAACTGCATGCTCACCTCCACGTAAGTACCCAACTCTGAAGTGGGTACTTTCCAAAGGTTAGCGCTAACCGCAACCTGGAGCCATGACGATCCTCATCACCGGAGCAACCGGCCAGCTGGGCAACGCCGTGGTCCGCCACGTCCTGAACCGCACGGACGAGCAGGTCATCGTCTCCGTGCGCTCCCCGGAGAAGTTCACCCTCGAGGGCGTCGAGGTCCGCCAGGGCGACTTCAACGACCCGGAGACGCTGAACTTCCGGGGCGCGGACAAGCTGCTGATCGTGTCGGCCGACGACCACGACACCGACACCCGCGTCGCGCAGCACAAGAACGCCATCGCCAAGGCCGTCGAGCACGGCGTGGGCCACATCTTCTACACGAGTCTCACCGACGCGGACACCTCTCCGTCGCTCGCCGCCCCGGTCCACAAGGCCACCGAGGAGGCGATCCGCGCCACCGGCGTGACGTTCACGTTCCTGCGCAACGGCATGTACCACGAGAACTACCTCGGCGCCCTCGCCCAGGACACCGTGGCGATCTCCACGAAGGACGGCCGGGTGGCCAGCGCGTCGCGCGACGACTTCGCCCAGGGCGCGGCCGTCGCCCTCACCACGCCGGGCCACGAGAACCAGGTCTACGAGCTCACCGGCTCGACCAGCTGGTCGTTCCCGGAGCTCGCGGGCGACAGGTACCGCGACGTGACCGACGAGGACCTGATCGCCGGCGGAGTCCACCCGTTCCTGGTGGACTTCTTCAAGTCGATCCGCAACGGCGTGTTCGCCGAGGTCCGCCCGGACCTGGAGAAGCTGCTGGGCCGTCCGACGACGCCGATCAAGGTCGGCTGACCACCGGGCAACGGGTGCGGTGCGAACCGCACCCGCCGTCAGGTGAACTCGGGATGCGCCTCGGGGTGCGCGTCCCACCACTTGCGGTACTCCGGGTTCCGGTCCAGCACGGACCGGTAGGCCTCGGCCGCGCAGGCGAAGACCTCGTGCGCCCGCCCGGCCACCGGGGAGTCCCGCCGGGTGGCGACGAAGAAGTCGGTCATCAACGGCATCCCCCGCAACCGCCGGATCACGATCCCCTCCCCGGTCCGCGACGGCGCGGCGGCGAACGACACGCACCCGCCGGCCACCAGCCCGCGGGCCATGCTCGCCTCCCCGGTGTGGTGCGTGAGCCGGGGTACGAACCCGGCGTCCGCGCACACCTGGAACAGCTGGGTCCGGCTCCCGATCTGCTGCTTGGGCGGGGTGACCCAGTCGCGGTCGGCCAGCAGGGCCAGGTCGATCTCGTCGGACCCCGCCAGCGGGTCGTTCTCCGACAACGCCACGAACGCCGGTTCCGTCACGAGCTTGCGCAGCTCGATCCCCGCCAGGTCCCGCGCGTGCATCCCGTCGAAGAACTCGAACAACGCCACGTGCACCTGCCCGGCCTCCAGCATGTCCACGATCTCGGCGGACGACGGCCGCACCTCCGCCCGCACGTCGGCGTTGAGGCCGCGCAGCCCCTCCACCACCTTGGCGAAGTACAGGATCGGGATGCACCCGAAGATGAGCGGTCCTCGTCGATCGGTCTCGCGGGTGTTGGCCATCAGCTGCGCCATCTCGTCGAGCACGAGCCGCGCCGTGCCGAGCACCCGGCGGCCCAGGTCCGTTGGGACGCAACCGTTGCGCGTTCGGTCGAACAGCTGGCCGCCGACCAGTCTCTCGACCGTGCGCAGCTGTGCGGAGAGGGCGGGTTGGGTGAGTCCGAGCCGCGTCGCGGCCCTGGTGACGCTGCCTTCCTCGGCGATGGTCCGTACCGCGCGGAGGTGGCGTAGCTCCAACTCGGGCATAAAGACCTTGTATCCCCCTTCTGAATGCGCCGCCACCCTTCGAACGGGGCATAGTGGCACTCGATCGATCTTCCGGCCCGGCGCTTGCGGCAGCGCAACGGGTCCGGCGCGGGAGGGTGCGCACCCCTCGGTTCGACGCCGCTGTCACGCACCCTGCGCTCCGTGACAGCGGCGTCGAGCCTGTGGCTTCAGGGAATGACGACCGCGGCACCGGTCACGGAGACACGGCGGTCCTCGCGGGTGGCGTCGACCTCCAGCCTCGACGGCCTGCCCATGTCCTCGCCCTGCGAGATCACGAACCGCTGCGGCCCTTCGAGATCGCGCAGGTACCCGCCGAACGCGGCGGCCGCCGCTCCGGTCGCGGCGTCCTCGACCACCCCGCCGACCGGGAACGGGTCGCGCGCGTGCACGAGGCCTGCGGACTCGCGCCAGAACAGATGCACGGTCGTGAGGTCGTGCGCCAGCATCAGGTCGCGCAACGCGTCGAAGTCGTAGGACAGCGATCGCAGCTGCTCCCGGTCCTGCACCGGGATCACCAGGTGCCGCGCCCCGCCGAACGCGACGTGCACGGGCAGGTCGCCGATCTCCTTGTACCCCAGCGCTTCCAGCGCGGCCGAGACCAGCTCGGGAGCGGCGGGCGCACTGCTCGTCGGCACGCTCGTCAGCGTGGCGGTGCCGCCGTTGGTCTCGATGGTGATCTCCCCGGCCGGCGTGTGGAACGTCAGCGGCCCGTCCCCGATCCGCTCGGCCAGCGCCACCGACGTCGCGATCGTCGCGTGCCCGCAGAACGGCACCTCGGCCTTCGGGCTGAAGTACCGGACGTCGAACACCCGCTCCCCGCGCGGCACCACGAACGCGGTCTCCGAGTAGCCCACCTTCGCCGCGATCCCGAGCATCTCGTCGTCGCCCAGCTCGGACGCGTCGAGCACCACGCCCGCGGGGTTGCCGCCGGCCGGGTCGGTCGTGAAAGCGCTGTACCGCAGAACACCCCTGTCGCTCATGCTCCGGTCCAACGCGTAGCAGTGCTGAAGTCTTCCGTCCCTGTTCTTGCTGAGGAAGTACCGCAGACCGGCCTTCTCCAGCACCCGCCCGGACGCCTCGTTCCGCGCGTCCGTCCCCGCCACGACCCGGTCGGCGATGGCGAGCGCCTTGTCCCGCAGCTCCACGGCGACCCGCGACGCGATGCCGCGCCCCCACCAGGCCGGGTCGATCCAGTAGCCGATCTCGATCTCGCCCAGGTCCCCGTCGAGCATCTGCGCGAGCCCGACGACCACACCGTCCTCGACCACCAGGTGCAGCCCGAACCCGTGGTCCTCCCAGTGCCGCAACGCCTGGTCGTGCCGCAGCGCGACGTAGTCGGGGGTCCAGGGCATGCCGTTGCCGACGTACACCGTCATCCGCGGATCGGACGCCCACCGCAGCATGTAGCCGAAGTGGTCGGCCTCCCAGCGCACGAGTTCCATGCGGACCATCGTGCCTCAGGAGAACTGGGGGAGCAGTCCCTCGCAGGTCCTGACCACGATCTGGGCTGCCTTCCGGTGGTCGTGCGACGCGTGCACGTCCGCGGCCTGCGCCTGCCATCGCACCAGCGCGTCCAGCAGGGCCTCCCGCAGCTCCGCGGCGTCGGCCTCGTAGGTGAAACCCAGTCGTGCCAACGGGGCCACGCCCTCGGCGCCGACCAGTCGCAGCGCCTCTGCCTGCAGTTCGGCCGGCAGCTTCGTCCGCCCGGACTGCAGGGCCGCGACCAGCCGCAGCTCGCGGAAGTCGTGCGCGGACGCGACGACCCGTTCCAGGTCGGCCACCAGCTTGCGCGAGCTCTGCCGCGGCTCCATCCGGAACAGCACGTCGAGCGCCAGCAGCGCCGACCGGGCCTTGAGGACCTCGCGCCGTTCGACGAAGTGCACCGCGATCGAGTCGCGCAGCTCGCCGAGCCCGCTGCGCTGCACCAGTTGCCCGGTCAGCTTCACCTGCGTGTCGAAGCCCTGGCGGATCAACGCCGTGATCAGCCGGACGCCGAAGATCCCGAACCGCTCCAGCAGCACCTGCCGCACGGCGGGGTCCATCGTCAGCGGGAACTGCTCGCCGACGAACCGGTCCGCCGACAGCAGGTGGTCCTCCAGCTCCTCGCGGCCCAGCGAGGACAAGGTCCGCAGCGCCGCGAACTCGTCCTCCCGCAACGTCTTCGCGGCCACCGCCAGCAACCCGGCGACCGAGACCACGTTCTGGCACAACGGTTGCACGGCCGGGTCGCGCCGGTACCGCCGCGCGATCTGCTTGGCCGACGACAGCGCGTCGATCCGCCCCGCCCCGATCTCGTCGGCGCGCGCGAGCACCGCGACGGTGTGCACCGCGGCGGTCCTCGCGATCGGGTGGTCGTTGGCCGCCTGCAGGAACTTCAGGTCCTCGTCCTGCACGTGCCGCATGAGGTACAGCAACGCGTCCGCGTCCCCGAGCACCTGCTCCGGCGTCGCGTCGGACGGGGTGTCGATCAGCACGACGTCGCGCAACGTCCGCGCGGGCCACTCGACGACCACCCGGTCGGAGCGGTCGAACTGGCCCGTCTCCACGTGGTGGCGGTGGCCCCGCCTGCCGATCGGGACCTCGTGCGGCCGCACGGGTCCGTGGAACACGTGCGCCCGCGGCTCGGTGCCGCCGCGGTACCAGACGAACGAGCTCTGCGGCGTGAACTCGTCCCCGATCAACGCACTGACCACAGTGGACTTGCCGATCCGCGACCGGCCGGCCACCGCGATCCGCACGGGTTCGGTGTAGCGCTCGACGTGCGAGCGCAGCCAGGCCGTGGCGCGGGGGCTGTCCCGGTAGACGCCCAGTGCCTCCTGCAGCATCGACCAGACGACGCGGTCCAAGGTCACGCGGTGAGCTCCATGACGGGACCCCCGAGTGCCTGCACCCTCTTGTAGAGCGTGACGAGCCGGTCCAGCTCCTTGCGGCCTTCGCGCAGCCTGCGCTCGCGTTCGGTCTGGTCGTCCTGCACCGCGCGCTTGGCGCTGCGGGCCGACTCCAGCAACGTCTCCTGCAGCTCCTCGGCGAGGGTGCTGAAGTGGTTGCGCAGCGAGCGCTGGATGTGCCGGCCGGAGTCGCGGACGTCCTTGGAGAACTTCACGAAGAAGTCGTCCACGTGCCGTTGCGCGGCGGCCTTCGCGGCGGCCTGGCGGCGCTTCAGCCGCTGGTCCGACTCGTCCAGGATGGACTTCCCGCCGAACAGCGCGCCGGCGCCGAGCGAGATCACGTTGATCAGCGGCATGCCCGCGAGCGAGGTGACCAGACCGAACATCAGCACGCCGCCGTAGGAGCCGCGCAGACCGGTGAAGAGCTTCTGCGGCACGGAGAACGGCTCGATCTTGGGCTTCTCCAGCTTGCTCGCCGGCTCCAGCAGGTCGTCCGGCAGCACCGAACCCGGGATCAGGTCCTCGCGGTAGACGGGGAAGTTGCGGGCGACCTTCGCGGCCACCCACTCCGCGCGTTCCATCAGCCAGGCGAAGTTCGTGGTGGCGGCCTCGTTGAGGTTGTCCTCGAGCCACTGCTCGAACTTGTCCCAGCCGATCGCGGGGTCGGCCTCGTCGTAGGTCTTGTCGACCTCGCGCAGGATCTTGCGGGTCCGGTCGCGCAGGTCGTACTCGACGTCGGAGATCAGGTCGGCCATCTCGTCGTTGAGCACGTTCTGCCAGCGCGCGGACCGCCGCCGCAGCTCGTCGACGCGCCGCTGGGCCTCCTGCAGCGTCGAGATCGTGGCGACGGTGTGGGACGAGTCGTGGGTCGTGAGCTCCTCGCGCAACGGCGTGACGAGCTGGGTGATCGCGCTCGACGCCACGACGGCCACGGCGCGGCGGGCCAGCAGGTCCGCCGAAGCGACGATGTCGCTCTGCACGCACGCCACCAGCTCGGGGAAGCCGGACTCGGTGTTGAGGCGCTGGTCGCCGGTCTTCGCGGCGCGCAGCCGCAGCGCGCTCGACACCGGGATGAGCTTGGCGCGGATGCCGGCGCGGGAGAGCAGCGCGCGGTTGCGCTCCACGACGTGCCGCCAGCTCGGCACGAGGTCGATCTTGGTGACGACCACCGTGACGTTCGGGCAGGCCTCCATCACCTTCTTGAGCAGCGTCATCTCCGCCGACGTAAGCTCACCCGTCGCGTCGGACACCAGCAGCACCGCGTCGGCCTGCATGAGCGTCGCGAACGTGCTGGCGGTGTGGGCGGACCGGGTGTCGCCGACGCCGGGGGTGTCGATCAGGACCAGGCCGCTGTCGAGCAGCGCGCGCGGGATGCCGATCTCGGCCCGCACGACGTGCTGCGCGGCGGCCTGTTTCGTCACCTGGTCGATCGGCACGGCGATGCGCTCGGTCGGGGTGTGGAAGATCGATCCGCCTGCCGAGGCGTTGCGGACGAGAGCCGCGGACGGGGTGTCCGCGTGCTGGACGAAGGTCGGCACAGTCGTCGTGATGTCGTCGCCCACCGCACACACGGGTGCGTTGAGCAGCGCGTTCACGAGCTGGCTCTTGCCTTGCTTGGACTCGCCGACGACGAGAACGCGCAACTTGGGGTCGAGTTGCTGTGCCCGCTTTTCCCGCAGCCGGGCCTCCAGATCGGGCCTCCGGTGCGTGACGCAGGCCCCGATCGTCTCGTCGAGCACGTCGAGCCAGGGCGGTGCCATCACCTGACTCATAGTGCCGTGTTCACCCCCTTGGGTGAAAGCCCGGAATCCGATACCGGTTTCGATCGGGCGGACGGGGCTGTTCGGAAGGGCGGTGACGTTCCTCACCGACGGGAACGTGAACCGGTTTGATCTTTTTGTCAGACCGGACGGATCCGGCGGAGACGACGAACCGGCCCTGTCCGCGAGAGACAGGGCCGGTCCGCGTTGGGGAGGGTGGCTCAGCCGAGCAGACCCAGGTCCAGGTCACCGACGACCGGGACGTTGTGGGTCACGTCGGAGACGGTGCCGAGCACGTTGCCGACGCCGTGGTCGCCCGCGACGCCGGTCACGCTGCCGACGACGCCGGTCGCCGTGCCGACGACACCGGTCGCGGTGCTGGTGACCTGGCCGACCGTGTCGACGGAGTGCAGGCCGACGTCGCCGTTGGCCAGGTCGTCGAGGCCGCTCGTGTTGAGCAGGCCCGTGGTCAGGTCGCCGCCGCCGAGCACGCCGAGCGCGTCGTGGCCGAGGCCCGTCACGCCGGTCAGCTGGCCGAGGACGCCGTCGACGCCGGGAACGGCCGCGGTCACGCCGTCGAGGGGCGCGTCCACGGTCGCGGTGGCGGTGTCGGCCACGTCCAGCACGGTGCCGGTCAGCGGGGACGCGGTCTGGTCGAGGACCGAGGTCACGTCGCTCACGGCGGAGAAGTCGCCGTCGATGCCCAGGCCGAGGCGCGAGTACTCGCCGAGGGACTGGTTCGCCACGGCGAACTGCAGGCCGTCGCCGTTCGCCGCGAGCATGCCGGCGGAGGAGGTCTGCAGGTCGGTGAGGCTGAGGCCCGACGAGGTCAGCTGAGACGCGACGGCCTGCAGCTGGCTGATGGCGCCGAGCGGTCCGTCCTCGAGGAGGTCGCCACCGGGCAGGGTCACGTCCACCGCGTCGATGGCGGGCAGGCCAGCGGGCGTGGCGGGCAGCAGGTCGAGGACCAGCGGGATGACTTCCTGCACGTCGACCGCGGTGATGTCGGCCAGGCCAGCCTGCTCCAGGGTGCCCTGAGCGTCGGCCGCGAAGGCGTCCTTGAGCGACGGGTCGCTGAGCAGGTTGAGCACGAAGTCGTGGAGCGTGCTGGGGATCATCTGAGGGAACTCCTGTTGAGGCACGGATGTCGGTCGGGGTGTGTGGCTGAAAGTTATGAGAGAGGCCCTCTGACCGGCATCGGGGATCACTCCCAGTGAATCCCCGTTCCCCATTGGGGTGACGGTCGTTGACCCCCTAGGGGATTAGGGGCCTCGCTTGAGCGTCTCTTGTTCACCCGTGTAGGTACTGGTCGCTGCTGCGAACAGGTGAGGAAGAGACTTGGCGTACGTACTCGGAGTCGATGTCGGGACCACCCGGACGACGGCTGCCGTGTGCCGCCTCGACGGTGCCCGGGATGCCGAGATCGCCCTGGTCGTGCCGTCGTCGCTGCAGCTCACGGAGGCGGGGACGTTCTCGGTCGGCGAGCGCGGCGTGGCGGGCTGGACGGCCACCGGGTTCGCCCGGCGGGTCGGCGACGCGGTGCCGTTCGCACTGGGTCCGGAGCTGTGCCCGGCCGAGGAGCTGACCGCTCTGCTGGTCATGTGGGTCGTCGGCGAGGTCGTCGCCCGGGAGGGTGAACAGCCCCGTCACCTGGCGGTGAGCCACCCGGCCGGGTGGGGCCCCTATCGCCGGGGGCAGCTCCACGCCGCCCTGCGGGCGGTCGGACTGCCCGAGGCGACGCTCGTGCCGGAGCCGCTCGCGGCCGCGGAGAACCACGCCGTGCGGTCCCGCGTGGTGCCGCAGGCGTCACTGGCGGTCTTCTCGCTCGGCAGCCACGCGTTCGGCGCGTCCGTGGTCCGGCGCGCGCAGAACCGGACGTTCGAGCTGGTCACCCACGTCGACGGCGTCGACCACCAGACCGGTGCCGACTTCGACGACCTGCTGATGGGCCTCGTGCGCGGCCGGCTCGGCAAGGACGGCCACGTGTCGTCCGCCGAGTGCGAGGCGGCGAAGCGGGCGTTCGGCCCGTCCGCGCCGTCCGTGGTGGTCAGCGGCGTGGAGATCGCGCGCGACGAGTTCGTGGACGAGCTCCGGCCGTCCGTCGACCACCTGGTCGGCACCTTCGTGCGCGCGGTCGGCGAGGTCCGGCCCGACGCCGTGCTGCTGGTCGGCGGCGCCTGCCGGATGCCGGTGATCGGCGACGCGCTGTCGTCGGCGGTCGACTGCCGCGTGCTGGCCGAGGCCGCCCCCGAGCACTCGGTGGCCAAGGGTCTCGCCGTCGCCGCCCGCCTGGTGCTGCTGGGCCCCGAGGTCGAGCCGGAACCGCTCGACACGTCGGTCCTGCTGCACACCCGTGAGCAGTCCCTGCGCTTCCCCGTCGGCGAGGTCCCCGGCCCCGACGACGACGAGTTCACCGCGCCACCGCCCCGCCCCCCGGTGGACGTGTCCCCGCTGGAACTGCCGCCTCGCCGGGTGAAGCGCGTCGCGAACGTGCTCAAGCCCGTCGGGCGCCGTTCGAGTTCCAGCTCCTCCCGATCCCGAGACGATGATGAGGACGGCCGTTGAGCGTGACCACGCGAGCCAGGTTGGTGCTGGACGCCTCCGTGCGAGGTGTCCTCGACCGGATCAACGATGCCGAGGCGGGCACCCGCCTGCGCGTCGTCGTCGCGGCGCCTGGTGGTTACGGCAAGACAGCGCTGCTTTCGGAGATCACCAACCCTGCCGTGCGCGTGGTCGACGACGCGCACCTGCTGGACGATGCCGCTCTGCGCGCGCTTGCCTCCGAAGACCTGTTGGTACTGGCCCACCGGCCCTGGCCGCGCCGTGCGGCGCTGGCCGAACTGACCCGCGGCGCGGTCGCGGTGCCGCTGACGCCGCTGTCGCGCGACGGCGTTCGCGAGCTGCTCGGCGGTGTCGCGAAGCCGGTCGCGGACTTCGTGTTCGCGCAGACCGGTGGCGTGCCGCTGTTCGTGGAACGCCACGGCGCCGTGACCGAGGTGTCCGCTGACGCCCTCGGCGCGTTCCGCGCGGACCTCGACTGGCTGGACGCGGACCTGCAGAAGTTCCTGCTGGCCGCCGAGGCCGGCGCCGCCCAGCGCCTGGACCTGCTGTCCGCGTTGCTGGACAAGGACTTCGACGAGGTCAGCGACATCATCGAGGCCGCCCGCGCCACCGGCCTGCTCGCCGAGGACGGCACCCTGCTGCCGCTCGCGCAGCGGGCCGTGGGCGCGTTGACCCGCGCCGAGCGCCGGATCGCCGTCCGCCAGAAGCTCGCGCAACTCCAGTTGGACCGCGGCGGCCCCGTGCTGGACCTGGTGAAGCCCCTGCTCGACACGGGCATCGGCGGCCCGGTGTTCGTCGCGGCCGCCCGCGAGGCCCTCTCCTCCGACCCCGCCCTGGCCTCTCGCCTCTTCAAGGCCTCGACCGGCGGCGGCACGCCGTCCGCCGAGACCGCCGCCTCCTGGGCCACCGCCGCGGCGATGGCGGGCGACCTCGACGGCGCACTGCGCCTGGCGGACCAGGTCATCAGCGTCCCGGACTCCCCGCACCGCCGCACCGCCGCCGAGGTGGCCGCCGTAGCGCTGGCCCACCGCGGCCAACTCGCCCGCAGCACCGAACTCTTCCGCTGGGCCGCCACCCCGTACGCCGCCGCGTTCGCCGGAATCGGCCTGATCGGCACCGGCCACGTGTCCGAGGAGACCCCGCCCCAGCCCCCGACGATGCTCGGTGGCGCGGCATCGCTGATGCTGCAGGGCGTCCGCCAGTCGGTGACCGCGAGCGAGACCGACGCACTGTCCACTTTGGTCCGTGCTTCGTCGTTGCTCGAACCGGCCGGCGGAGCGGTCCTGCTGCCGGACAGCCCAGCCGCGCTGGCCGCACTGGTAGCGGTGCACTGCGGCGAACCGAACGTGGCCGAGTCCGTTCTCGACCGCGCCGTCGAGACCGGCACCGGCGGCGTGCTGATGTCCGTTCGGCACCGGTTGTTGCAGGCCTGGTTGCACATGTTGCGCGGCAACCTGGCTGTGGCTCGCGAGACGTTGATGTCGGTTCGCGGGGCTTTCGAGCCCCGCGACTGGATCTTCGCGGTGGCTCTCGAAGTCGGCGTGGCTCGGCGCAACTCCGACCTCGCGACGCTGCGCCGCACCTGGGAGCAGGCCTGCGAGGCCGTGCTGCGGCACCCCGTGGACCTGTTCAGCCTGCTGCCGCTGGGCGAGTTCGCAGCGGCCGCCGCCCGGCTGCGGGACCAGGAACGGCTCGCGCCGCACCTGGCGCAGGCCGCTGCTTTGTTGCGGTCGCTGGGGAATCCGCCGTTGTGGGCCACGCAGTTGCACTGGAGCCTGCTGCACGCGGCGATCATCGACGAGAACTCTGCCGCTGCTGAGGAGCATGCTGCGGCTCTGGCTGTGCATCGGGAGCGGAGTCGGTACTGCTCTGTTCTGTCTGGTGCGGCTGAGTGTTGGTTGGATGTCGTGGCCGGCGACGTTGACGCTGATCGGGTTGAGGCTGCTGCCCGGAGTTTGCACGCCGTTGGGCTGTGGTGGGACGCGTCTCGGTTGGCTGGGCAGGCTGCCATCCGGACTTCTGATCGGCAGGCGATGGTTCGGTTGCTGGACTGTGCTCGGTTGTTGCAGGGGCGGCCGGTTTCTGCCCGTCGTGGGGCTGAGGCTGATGCTGCTGTTGTGGTGGTCGAGGATGCCGGGAAGTTGAGTGATCGGGAGCGGGAGGTGGCTCAGTTGGTGGTGGAGGGGATGACTTACAAGCAGGTGGGGGATCGGTTGTTCATCTCCGCCAAGACTGTTGAGCACCACATGGCTCGGATGAGGCAGCGGTTGGGGTCTACTTCTCGGTCGGATCTGCTGGCTCAGTTGCGGCACATTTTGGGGTCGTGACTGGGGCGCGTTGGTTGTTGCGCTCCGGTTCCGTTGGTGGCTTGGGTTGCGTCGGCGGGTTCCTGTTGCGTGCTTCCCCTGGGGGCTCTGCCCCCAGACCCCCGGCAATCTGATCAGGGGGCCAGCGCTGCCTGTGGGTTGATGGCACGCCTGTTGC
>NZ_JBEXNC010000038.1:5765-29216 GCF_040610935.1 Lentzea sp. NPDC003310 | reverse complement strand
CCAGTTCATGATCGAGTTCTCGACGGACATGCATGGGTGAGGTCAAGTCGACGAAAAGCGTGTCGACTTGACCTCACCCCTCAGGTGCAGCAAGAGCTATGGCGCGACTCGTGATGGGACCCCACCGCCGAAGCCGTTTGGTAAGGACGGCTCGCCTTCGGCTTCGCCGTGGGGCGTGCCTCTACGTGGGCGTGGTGGTGCGTAGGCGGGTGATGGCTCGTAGTACCTCGTCGCGGTGCTTTGCCGACTTCAGCCATGCTGGGAGTTTGGCCAGGATCGTCATCCGTCGTGTTGACGACGGGTCTGGGTCCTCGCGCAGCTTGGCGCTTACGTAGGACTCCAGCAGGGATAGGTGTGCTGCGTTGAGTGCCCACAGCGTGTGGCCTGCGCATGGTGTCTGGAGCCACAGGTCGGGGATGACTGCTCGGATGTCCCAGCACCAGATGCGCTTGTAAGGACGTACGTGCGCGCACGTTGGGCATACGAGTCGGTCGTTGGTCGCGAGTGCTTGTGCTGCGCACGACGGGCAGGTCACCAGGACTGGCGTGGTGGCTAGTGCGCACAGGCAGTCGCCCGAGTCGCGGTGGCGGGTCATCGGCACAGGATGCACCTGGGACGATGGGGTGGTGACACGAATTGTTGCCGGGTCCGCGGGAGGTCGCAGGCTCAAGGTTCCGCCCAAGGGCACGCGGCCCACGTCCGAGCGGGTGCGGGAGGCGTTGTTCAGTTCGCTGGAGGCCATGCTCGACCTCGACGGGGCTCGGGTGCTGGATCTGTACGCGGGGTCCGGGGCGCTCGGGTTCGAGGCGTTGAGCCGGGGGGCTGGGCACGCGACGTTCGTCGAGTCCGACAAGAGGGCCGCTGACGTGCTCAAAGGGAACGCGCAGGAGCTCGGGTTCGCGAAGAGTGTGATCATCGCGAATCGGACGGCCGAGGCGTACGTGGCGGGCGAAGGGGACTCGTTCGACGTCGTGTTCGCCGATCCGCCGTACGCGGTGGGGGACGACGAGCTCGCCAAGGTGCTCAAAGGTGTCGTGCCGCGGCTTGCTCCGGAGGCCGTCTTGATCGTGGAACGTGCTTCGCGAAGTGGCGAACCAGCGTGGCCCGAAGAGGTGGAATCCTTGCGTGCCAAGCGTTATGGGGACACCGCCGTGTACTGGGGGCAGGTGCGTTCTGATGGGTGACGAGAACCACGGACACGCCTGGAGGCGTCCGATCGGGTGCTAACGTCCGCCTCATGACACGTGCCGTGTACCCCGGCTCCTACGACCCGGTAACCAACGGTCACCTGGACATCATCGGGAGAGCCGCGCACCTGTTCGACGAGGTTGTCGTCGCCGTGCTCATCAACAAGAACAAGCGCACCTTGTTCGACGTCGAAGAGCGTCAGGAGATGCTGCGCGAGGTCACGAAGCAGTGGGAGAACGTGCGCGTGGACTCGTGGCACGGGCTGTTGGTCGACTACTGCCGTGAGAACAACATCAAGGCCATCGTGAAGGGTCTGCGCGCGGTCAGCGACTACGACTACGAGCTGCAGATGGCGCAGATGAACCACCAGCTCACCGGGGTCGACACGCTCTTCATGCAGGCCAGCCCGCAGTACTCCTACCTGGCGTCCTCGCTGGTCAAGGAGGTCGCCACCTACGGCGGCGACGTCTCCACCCTGCTGCCCGCCGTCATCGAGCAGCGCCTCAAGCAGCGCCTCGAGGAGACCCGCTAGAGGGTCAGCTTCATGCCCACGTGCGACGCGGTGAACCCGAGTCGCTCGTAGAACCGGTGTGCGTCCGTGCGGGACGCGTCCGTCGTGAGTTGCACAAGGCCGCACCCGCGCGCACGCGCCTCCTCGATCGCCCACCGCACCATGCGCTCGCCCAGGCCGTTGCCGCGTTGGTCGGAACGCACCCGCACGGCCTCCACGGTCGCGCGGGTCATGCCCAGGCGCGACAGGCCCGACGTGAACGTCAGCTGCAGCGTGCCCACGACCTCGCCGTCCGCTTCCGCCACCGCCAGGTGCTGGTGCGGGTCGGCGTCGATCACCTCGAACGCCTTCAGGTAGGCCGGGTCGCCCGGTGTCTCGCGCCGCGCGCCCAGCGGGTCGTCCGCCAGCATCTCCACGATCGGGTGGACATCGGCCGCGACCGCTCGCCTGATTGTGATCTTCATGGTTCCCCCGCGTCTGCTCTGGGGAAATCCTGACACGCCCTGCCGACGTCCCGGTCCCGGGGAGATCGGCAGGGCACACTTGTGGGTGGGAGTTCCAGGGGTTAGGGGAGTGAGACGTGTACCGGGTGTTCGAGGCACTCGACGAGCTCGTCACGATCGTCGAGGAAGCGCGCGGAGTACCGATGACCTCGGGGTGCGTGGTGCCGCGCGGTGACGTGCTCGAGCTGCTGGACGACGTGCGCGACGCGATCCCCGCGGAGCTCGACGACGCGCAGGACGTGCTGGACCACAAGGAAGAGCTCGTCGGCAAGGCCAAGCACGAGGCCGAGTCCGGGGTGTCCAAGGCGCGCGCCGACGCGGACCGCATGCTCGCCGAGGCGCAGGCCGAGGCCGAGGCGATGCTGTCCGACGCGCGCGCCCGTGCCGAGCGGATGATCGCCGAGGCCGAGGACCAGGCCGAACGGACCGTGGCCGCCGGCCGCCAGGAGTACGACGACCTGGTGGGCCGCTCGCACGCCGAGGCCGAGCGGATGGTCCAGGCGGGGCGCGCCAACTACGAGCGCGCCACCGAGGACGGCCGCGCCGAGCAGGCCAGGCTCGTCAACGAGCAGGAGGTCGTCCGGGCGGCGCACGCCGAGTCGGCGCGCATCCTCGACGCCGCCCAGAGCGAGGCGATCCGGCTGCGGTCGGAGTGCGACGCGTACGTGGACGGCAAGCTCGCGGACTTCGAGGACCTGCTCGCGCACACGCTGCGTTCGGTCGGCAAGGGGCGGTCGCACCTGCGGGGTCCCGCCGTCGCGGGTGCCGCGGCGCCGTTCGACTACGGTTCCTGACGAACCAGCGTCCTCGGACGAGCCTGAACGTGTGATTCGCGCTACGTCGGACAGGTGCGATCACCTGCCGATTTCACGCGCGGGGGGCTCGTCCCGTACCCTGGAACGGCTGGACGTGGTAGGTCCCCGCCGGCAACCAATCTGATCATGACTGAGCATCGTCACGCGTCCACGCGTCCCACAGCTTCCGGTCCCTGGGTCATCGACACCAGGGACATCGGCCGTCGCGCCGGGTCGAGCCGACCCTTCGTGAAGTCGGTTCCCGCCGCAGGCGTGGGGTTGCTCGGGGTGATCGCGGTGCCCGAGGGCGGAGAGGTCGAGCTCGACCTCCTCGTCGAATCGGTCGTCGAGGGTGTGCTGGTTTCGGGGACCGCGTTCGCCAAGGTCGCAGGTGAGTGCTCGAGGTGTCTCGAGCCCATCACCGATGAGGTCGAAGTCCGGATCACGGAGCTCTACGCGTGGCCGGACAGCACCACGGACGAGACCACTGATGAAGACGAGGTCAGTCGGATCGAGAACGATCTGATCGACCTCGAGCCTGTGGTGCGGGACGCCATCGTCCTCGCCCTGCCGCAGGCGCCGCTCTGCGAGCCGGACTGCAAGGGGCTTTGCTCCGAGTGTGGTGGCAGGTGGGCGGAGCTCGGGCCCGACCACGGGCATGAGACGATTGACCCTCGTTGGGCCGCGTTGCAAGAGCGGTTCAGCGATGACAACTCGGAGGAGAAGTAGTCGTGGCCGTCCCGAAGCGGAAGATGTCGCGTTCGAACACCCGTGCGCGCCGTTCCCAGTGGAAGACGTCTGCCGTGCACCTGGTGGCGTGCAGCAACAAGGCTTGCCGCCAGCCGAAGCCGCAGCACGTCGCCTGCCCGGCCTGTGGTCAGTACGCTGGCCGCCAGGTCGCTCAGCCGGCCTGATCTCCTCGCCGTCGTAGTGGGGGGAAAGCCGCCGCGCGCACCGCAAGCGGACCGCGCGGACCTGCTCGAAGCGCTCGGCGTCCACCTGGACGCCGAGCTGCTCGTGCTCGCACTCACCCACAGGTCCTACGCGTACGAGAACGGCGGCTTGCCGCCGAACGAGCGTCTCGAGTTCCTGGGAGACGCGGTCCTGGGGCTGGTCGTCACCGACCACCTCTACCGCACCCATCCCGATCTTCCCGAAGGTCAGCTCGCGAAGCTCCGCGCCAGCGTGGTGAACATGCACGCACTCGCGGGCGTAGCGCGTGACCTGGGCAAGGGCGGGCTGGGCGCACACCTGCTGCTCGGTCGGGGCGAAGAGCTGACCGGCGGCAGGGACAAGGCGAGCATTCTCGCCGACGGTCTCGAGGCCGTCATCGGTGCGGTGTACCTGCAGTTCGGTATCGATACCGCACGAACGTTCGTTCACCGGCTGTTCGATCCGCTCTTGGCCAAAGCTCCGCTTTTGGGTGCTGGACTGGACTGGAAGACAAGCCTGCAGGAGCTCACCGCTCAAGCCAGCCTCGGCGTCCCGGAGTACCGCGTGGACGACCAGGGGCCGGACCACCGCAAGGAGTTCACCGCAACGGTGCTCGTCGGTGGCCAGCCTTACGGCAAGGGTGATGGGCGCACCAAGAAGGAAGCCGAGCAGAAAGCCGCCGAAGCGGCTTATCATGTTCTGTCGGAACGGGTCAAGGCCGAGCAGGAGTCGGTCGTGGCCAAGAACGGACAGAACGGCGCCTCGGTGACGCCAGGGACCCTCCCATCCGAGGAAGACTGAGACACGCGATGTATGCGACCAGGAACCGCACCAACCGCCGCACCCGCACCGTCCGCGGGCCGGTGAACACCTCCCGCAGCGGAGGAATCCAGGGACTTGTGCTGGTCAGGGACACGAGCCGCGCGGGTGTGTGGGTGCTCAAGCCCACCAAGCCGCAGGCCGCCGTGATCGAGGCGCAGCCCGTCGACGAGGGCAAGTCCGAAGCCTGACGTGCCCGAACTCCCAGAGGTCGAGGTAGTACGCCTCGGCCTTGAAGCCCACGTCGCCGGCAGGGTGATCTCCTCGGTAGAGGTGCTGCACCCGCGAGCCATTCGCCGGCACGACCTGGGTGCCCAGGACTTCTGCGCGCGCCTGGCAGGCCAGCCCATGGCCGCCGCCAGGCGCCGCGGCAAGTACCTCTGGGTGGAACTGGCCGACAAAGCCGCCATGCTCGCGCACCTGGGCATGAGCGGCCAAATGCTCGTCCAGCCCTCATCGGCCCCCGATGAGAAGCACCTGCGCGTCCGCTTCCGGTTCGACGACGGCGGACCAGAGCTCCGTTTCGTCGACCAACGCACCTTCGGCGGCCTCGCGCTGGCCGAGTTGGTCGAGGTCGACGGCACCCTGGTGCCCGACACGGTCGCGCACATCGCTCGCGACCCCATGGACCCCCTGTTCTCCCGTGAGTCTGCTGTGCGCGCGTTGCGCCTGCGTCACACGGAGATCAAGCGCGCGCTCCTGGACCAGACCCTCGTGTCCGGCATCGGCAACATCTACGCCGACGAGGCCCTGTGGCGCGCGAAGCTGCACGGCACCCGGATGACGGACAAGCTCACCAAGGTCAAGGCCGCCGAACTGCTGGACCACGCCACCGATGTGATGCGTGAGGCGCTCGGTCAGGGCGGCACGTCGTTCGACGCGCTGTACGTGAACATCAACGGCCAGTCCGGCTACTTCGACCGCTCGCTGAACGCCTACGGCCAGGAGAACCGGCCGTGCAAGCGCTGCGGGGCGTCGATGATCCGCGAGCCGTTCATGAACAGGTCCTCGTACTCCTGCCCGCGTTGCCAGCCGCGCCCCCGGTTCTGATCCGGACCGGTTCACCGGCGTAGTGCGCGCGCTCGGTTTTCCCGCCACGGTGGTGGAGAACCGATGAGCGGAGGCCACCGGATGAAGATCGCCATCGTCGTGCTCGCACTCCTCCTCGCCGGGTGCACGGGCGCACCACCCCCTCCGGGAACGACGACCACCGCTCCCGCGTCTTCGGCACAGAGCGGGCAGAAGGTGCCGAAGGTCGTGGACCTGCGGCTCGCCGAGGCACGGGAGTCGCTGAAGGGACGGGGCTTCCAGGTGGCCGAGGAGGACGCGACCGGGCAGGGGCGTGCTGTTCTGGAGCCGTCGAACTGGGTGGTCGTCTCCCAGTCGCCCGAGGCCGACGCGGAGGCGCCGGGCGGGGCGCGCGTGGTGCTGAAGGTGCGCAAGCCGACCGACTCCTCGCAGGAACCGACCACCAAGGGCGTCGTGCCGAACGTCGTGTGCCTCGATCTGCAGAAGGCGCAGGACACGCTGCAGGAGGCGGGCTTCTACCTGCTGGGGTCCGAGGACGCGACGGGGCAGGGCAGGCAGCAGGTGGTCGACCGGAACTGGGTCGTGGTGAGCCAGTCCGAGGCGGCGGGTGGCCGGCCCGACGCGAAGAACAAGATCACGCTCGGGGCCGTGAAACTCGGCGAGCCGACCGGTGCCTCAGGCTGCCAGAGCTGACGTTGGGCCAATCGAGACGGCCTCCCGGGTCCCTGACCTGGGAGGCCGTTGTCATCCGCCACCGATGTACTAGCGGATTCGACAGTACTGCGCAGTGCGTAGTACTGTCCGTACCGCTAGAGCGGGTCGGAGGGGACCATGGACACCAGTCAACTGCTCAAAGGGGTGCTGGACCTGGCCGTGCTTGCGGTGCTGCGCAAGGACGACGGGTACGGCTACGACGTGGTGCGCAGACTGCGTGCCGGGGGATTGAACGACGTGGGCGACGCGTCGGTGTACGGCACGCTGCGGCGGCTCTACAACGCGGGGATGCTGACCTCGTACGTGGTGCCGAGTGAAGAGGGGCCGCACCGCAAGTACTACAGCATCAACGAGACCGGGCGGGAGCGCCTGGCTGAGTCGAGTCAGACGTGGAGGTCGTTCGCGAGCACGCTGGACGGCTTGCTCGAGGAGGTCGCAGCATGAACACGCAAGCGCTCGGTGTCGAGCACTACCTGGCCGGGATGCGTGCGGCTCTCGACGACCTGCCGCCCAACGAGGTCGCCGAGATCATGGAGGACGTCGAGGCGCACGTCGCCGAGCTGTCCACCGAACTCGGTGAGGACGAGACCCTGGAGCAGCGGCTCGGGCCGCCCGAGCAGTACGCGCAGGAGCTCCGGCAGGCCGCCGGCTACCCGGCGCGGACCGAGAGGTTGCCGGTCACGACGAAGCAGGCGTGGCTGACCAGGCCTCGTGCGGCCGCGTGGGGGCTCGTGGTCGCCACCGGTGTCACGCTGCTCGCGGGGGCGGCGGCGTTGCGCGAGCCGGCGGTGCTGCTGCTGCCCGGCGTGATCCTGGTGCTCAGCCTCGCGCTCGTGCACGACCGCGGGCCGACGCAGCAGGAGATCATGAACCTGCCGGAGACGCACCGCCTCAAGAAGTGGCTCACGCCGGAGCAGGGCACGCCGGCGGAACGCGCGCTGACCTACCTCAAGTCGTTGCAGCCCGCGTGGTGGCTGGTGCGGGCCGGTTTGCTCGGGCTCGGCGCCGTGCTGCTCGCGAGCCGCGACATGCTCGGGTTCCTGGCCATCGCCGCGGTCGCCGTGGTCTCGGTGTTCGCCGGGCCGCGCGCCAAGGTCGACCGGCGCTGGCTGTGGTTCAGCTTCCCGGCCTCGGCGCTGGCGGTGGGGCTGCTCTTCCAGGTCATCGACGTCACGGCGGACCAGCTCGCGAACAGCACGATGCGGTCGTCGTACTCGGGGCCGGTCATGGAGACGTACGAGAACATCTATGCGTACGACGAGAACGGCAAGCTGCTCACCAACGTGCTGTTGTACGACCAGGACGGCCAGCCGATCAACGCGCGGCAGGGCTACAGCAGCTGCTACGAGCCGACGGACGGTCCCGAGCCGGTGATTCCCGCAAACCGCTATCCGCGGCCGAAGATCGGCTACGAAAACGGGCGTTGTTACACGATGACACCGAGCGTGTCCGCTCCGTCATCAACGCCGACTGACGCGTCGAGTACGGCACCGCCGAGTTCTGGAAGCGCGACTCCGAGCTCGGTGCCACCTACTTCCGTGTCACCAAGCAAGTAAATCCTGGAGCGGGACCCGTCGGGGGGTCCCGCTCCTACTTGTTCTCCTGCGGTTCGGCCAGGTGGCGCAAAACCGGCATGGCCGAGCGCAGGTGTTCTCTGTCTTCTGGCGAAAGCTCGGACATTCTTTCACTCAATAGTTCGGCTTCACCGTGAGCGAGCGACAGGATCGTCTCCCGGCCGACTTCGGTGAGCACGACGATGGTGGCTCGCCCGTCGGCGGCGTCCGGCTCGCGACGGACGAGTCCGGTGGACTCCAAGCTGGTCACGACGGTTGTGGCGGTCGGCTGCGAACACAGCGCGCGCACCGCGATCTCGCCGATCCGCATCGGGCCGTGGGCGCTCAGTTCTGACAGCACCAATAACTGGGTGGGTTGCAAACGACGGGCCGGAGCGGCCTGTCGAAGACTTCGCACCAGCCGGTGCACGGCCACCACGAGTTGAAGTGCCTCGTGGTTGGTGACGGTGGTGGGCATCGTTTCTCCGCGCGCATGTGATTGTCCGAATTCGGACACGAACCCTGGCACTTTCCCTCATTCACGCCCCGTGCGCTATCCGCCAAGTGCCGATAACCCATTCGGCCGTTGTGGTGACGCGGGGTGTCACGGCATGCGTCCAGCACACTTAAATGTGCTGGTAAACGGCGTAAAAAGCGCACCTGTGCTCACTCGAACGGGCGCCGGGCTGAAGCATGATTCAACGAGACAGATCTGCTGTCAGAACTGTGGGAAGGCGCACTCGTTTCGCCGTGTGGCGCAGCGCATACCCCCGAACGGTCCACCTCGGGCCAGGGCAGACTGGTCCGGTGAGTCCGAAACCCAGACGTGGCGAGCTCCGCATCCACCTCGGTGCCGCTCCCGGTGTCGGCAAGACGTTCGCCGCTCTCGGGGAGGCGCACCGGCGGCGGGAACGTGGCACCGACGTCGTCATCGGATTTGTCGAGACCCACGGCCGGGAGAAGACAGCTGAACTGGTCGACGGACTGGAAATCGTCACGCGCCGGCACTGCACGCACCGTGGCGTCGAACTCACCGAGATGGACGTGGACGCCGTGCTGGCCCGCGCGCCGCAGGTCGCCGTCGTCGACGAGCTGGCGCACACGAACGCACCCGGATCCCGCAACGCAAAGCGCTGGCAGGACGTCGAGGAACTCCTCGAGGCCGGGATTGATGTGCTGTCCACGGTCAACATTCAGCACCTGGAATCGCTCAACGACGTCGTGCAGCGCATAACGGGCGTGCCGCAGCAGGAAACGGTGCCCGACGAGGTCGTGCGCAAAGCGGACCAGATCCAGCTCGTCGACCTCACGCCGGAGGCGCTGCGGCGCAGGCTCGCCCACGGCGACGTGTACGCGGCGCACAAGATCGACGCCGCGCTCGGCAACTACTTCCGCGTCGGCAACCTCACCGCGCTGCGCGAGCTGGCGTTGTTGTGGGTCGCCGACCAGGTCGACGTCGCGCTGCTGCGCTACCGCACCGAACAGCAGATCACCGACACGTGGGAGACGCGCGAACGGGTCGTCGTCGCCATCACCGGTGAAGCGGAGAGCGAGACGCTCGTCCGGCGCGCGCGTCGCATCGCCACGCGCGCGGGTGGCGACCTTCTCGTCGTGCACGTCCTTCGCGGCGATGGCCTCGCAGGCGCGGATCCGCACGCGTTGCAGAAGTACCGCAAACTCGCTGAGGACGTCGGTGCCACGTTCCACACCGTTGTGGGCGATGACGTGCCCACTGCGTTGCTGGAGTTCTCACGGGGCGTCAACGCCACACAACTCGTGGTCGGCACCTCGCGTCGTTCGCGGTTCGCGCGCGTGTTCTCGGCGGGCATCGGCTCCACGGTCGTCCAGGAGTCCGGCGCGATCGACGTCCACATGGTCACGCACCCGGCGACGACCGGCGGCTGGCGCGCCCGGTTCACCGGCAGCCCGCTGAAGCCGAGCAGGCTCGCGTGGGGGTGGTTCCTCGCGGCGGCCGGTCCCGCGCTGGTCACGGCGGCGGGGGCGTCGTTGCGCGGCGGCCTGAACTTCTCGACGACCGTGATCGGCTATCTGCTCGTCACGCTCGTCGTGGCGATCGTCGGCGGGCTCGGGCCGGCGATCGCGACCGCGCTCCTCAGCGCGTTGCTGCTGAACTTCTTCTTCACCGAGCCCATCTACACGTTCACCATCGACGCGCAGCAGAACGTGCTCACGTTCGTCGCGATGATCATCGTGGGCGTGTCCACGGCGCTGGTCGTCGACTACGCCGCACGCCGTGCGACACAGGCAGCGCGCGCTCGCACCGAGGCCACGCTCCTCGCGTCGTACGCGCGCACGGTGCTGACGAGCCCACAACCGCTCGCACGGCTGTTGGAGAACGTGCAGGAGAACTTCGGCCTCACGTCCGTGGCGCTGCTGGAGCGCGTGGACGGTTCGTGGGAACGCGTTGCGTGCGTCGGCAACGGGCCGTGCGACGAGCCCGACGACGCGGACGTCGACATCGCCGTGACTCCGGACGTGCACCTCGCGCTGCGCGGCCGTTCGCTACCGGCGTCCGACCGCCGGGTCCTCGAGGCGGCGGCGGGGCAGGCGTTGCTCGCGCTCCGGCAGCAGCGGATGGCCGAGCAGACCCTCGAAGCCCAGCGCCAGGCGTCGCGGACCGAGCTGCGCACGGCACTGCTGTCCGCCGTCGGCCACGACCTGCGCACACCGCTGACCTCGATCAAGGCGTCCGTCGGCTCGCTGCGCGACCCGGAGCTGACGCTGTCGGACGAGGACACCGCCGAGCTGCTGGAAGCGGTCGAGGACTCGGCCGACCGCCTGACCGGCCTCGTCGACAACCTGCTCGACTCCTCGCGCCTCGCGACCGGTGCCGTCGAGCCGCAGTTCCGCGCCGTCGGCTACTACGAGGCCGTCGCGCGGGCACTGGCAGGCCAGAGCGGCGACGTCGAGGTCGACGTCCCGGAGTCGCTACCGCCCGTGCGCGCCGACGTGGGCCTGCTGGAACGGGTCATCGCGAACGTCGCCGGCAACGCGCTGCGCTACGCCGGTGCCGTGGCGTTGCGCGCCTCCGCCCACGGCGACGACGTGGAGCTGCGCGTCGTGGACCACGGCCGCGGCCTGCCGAGCGGCACCGCGGACGAGGTGTTCGCGCCGTTCCAGCGCCTGGGCGACCGGACGCCGGGTGGCGTCGGTCTCGGTCTGAGCGTGGCGAAGGGCTTCACCGAGGCCATGGGAGGCACGATCACCATGGAGGACACACCCGGTGGCGGCCTCACCGTGGTGATCTCACTGCCCGCCGACGAGAGGGTCGCGTGACAAAAGTACTGGTGGTCGACGACGAGCCGCAGATCGTGCGCGCCCTGCGGATCAACCTCGCGGCCAGGGGCTACGAGGTCCTCACCGCACCCGACGGCGCCACGGCGCTGCGGCTCGCCGCCGACGGCAGGCCGGACGTGGTGGTCCTCGACCTCGGTCTGCCCGACATGGACGGCACCGACGTCATCGCGGGCCTGCGCGGCTGGACCAGCCTGCCGATCATCGTCCTGTCCGCCCGCACCGACTCGGCCGACAAGGTCGACGCCCTGGACGCCGGCGCCGACGACTACGTGACGAAGCCCTTCGGCATGGACGAGCTCCTCGCCCGCCTGCGCGCCGCAGTCCGCCGCTCGGCCGTGACCGGCCCCGAGGACGAACCGGTCGTGCGGACCGCCTCGTTCACCGTGGACCTGGCGGCGAAGCGGGTGCTGCGCGACGACGTCGAGGTGCACCTCACGCCCACCGAGTGGGGCCTGCTGGAGGTGCTGGCGCGCAACGCGGGCAAGCTCGTCGCGCAGAAGCAGCTGCTGCGCGACGTGTGGGGACCCGCGTACGAGAAGGAGACGCACTACCTGCGGGTGTACCTGGCCCAGCTGCGGCGCAAGCTGGAGCCGGAGCCCGCGCGGCCGCGGCACCTGCTGACGGAGGCGGGCATGGGCTACCGGTTCCAGCCGTGAGCGCCTGGCGGACCTTCCGGGCCGCCGCGACGCTGGGCGGAGCCAGGCCGTCTCCGGGCCTCTCGCCCGCGCCTGCCACCGGACGAACTCCCGGGACCTAGGGCTTGGGGTCCGGCGCGCCCGTGCCCGCCGACGTGGACGTCGGCGGCGTCGTGGTCGTCGTGGTGGCGGAGGACGAGTCCGACGTGGCCGGCGGCTCCGTGTGGGGCGGCGGCGTGCTCTGCGTCTCGGACTGCGTCGGCTGCGGCTGGTCGGTCGTCTGCTGCGGCTGCTGATCAGGCGCGGCCGGCTTCGGCTGGTCCTGCGGCTTCGCGGCCTGCTTGTCGCGCTCCGGCGCGGACGCCTTCTTGGGAGCGCCGGAGGACGACACGGTGACGACGACGGTGCTGGTGCTGCCGTCGGGCGCGACGCTCGTGATGGTCTGCACGACGTCGGCCGCCGTGCGTTCCGGGGCGGCCTCCCGGCCTGCGGCGGCCAGCATGGACGCCACGGTGGCGAACAGGGTCGCGACGACCACGCCGCCCGCAGCCAGCATCACGGCCGTGCCCTTGCGCTTCTTCAGCTGGGCCGCCTCGGGCGGTGACTGCGGATGATCTTCCTCGAACACACCCATCTCCTCGTGGGAAACCCGGTTGGATGGTCTTGCGTTCGAGTTATCGGCGGAAACGCACCAAAGCCTCAGCGGAGCCACACCTTCGTGTAGCTCTGCGTCACAAGGCGGTGACTGGCGTAACCCTACGAGCCCGCGGTCGTTGTGGTCGAGCTGGACCCGGCGGTGGTGGTGGTCGTGGTGTTGCCCGCCGTCGTGGTGGTCGTCGTGTTGCCGGCGGTGGTCGTGGTCGTGGTGACCACGGGCGGCGGCTCCTCGGTCGTGACCGTGGTCGTCGTGCCGTCCGGACGCGTGATGGTCGTGACCCGCGTCTGCTTCTTCGTCGTCGTGGTCGTCGAGGTGGTGGTCTCGGCGGTCGTCGACGACGTCTGCTCGGACGTCAGCGTCGGCGTGGACGTCGGCACGATGCTCAGGGCGTCGCGCACGGCCTCCTTGCGCGGCGGCTGGGTCGCCGGGGCCTCGCTCGCGGTGTCGGAGCCCGCGGCGAAGGAGGCGACGGCGGCGAAGACGGTCGCCAGCACGACACCTGAGGCGGCTAGGACGACCTGCGGCGCTCCCCTGAAGAAGCGCGGGCGCGAGTCCGGTTCCGGGCTCTCGTACACGAAGTTTCCCCTGCTCGAAACGGTCAGCGGCCGAAGTTCTGGGTCCAGTAGTTGCCGCGGGTGTCCAGCCCCACGCCCATCGTGGTGAAGCTGCAGTTCTCGATGTTCTCCCGGTGACCGGTCGACTTCATCCAGCCGTCGACCACGGCGGCGGCGTCGCGGTAGCCCATCGCGATGTTCTCGCCGCCCGGCTTCGGGTAGCCGGCCTCGCGCATGCGGACGTCGAACGTCCGGCCGTCCTGCGAGGTGTGCGAGAAGTACTTCTTGGTCGCCATGTCCGTGCTGTGGGCCTGCGCGGCGGTCGTGATGCGGTCGTCGATCACGAGGGCCTTGCAGCCCGCCGCGGCACGGGCGTCGTTGACGAGCGCGAGCACGGCCTGCTCGGGGGTCTGGCCGGTCGGCGGCTGCGTCTGGACGGGCGGCTTGGGCGCCTCGGGCTGCGTCGTCGTGGTGGTCGGCGCGGCGGGCGTCGAAGGCGTGGAGGACGGCGTCTCGGACGTCGTCGAGGTGGCGGGGACCGAGGAGGAGGTCTGCGAGACGGGGGCACCGGTGTCGGTGCCGCTCTCGGACGGCTGTCTGCCTCCGTTGGGGGCGGCCGCGTTGCCTGTGCCGAACTGGTTCGCCGCATCGGTGCTCTCCTGCTGCGCGGCATTGGTGAAGCTGATGCCGAGAGGGGAGGTACCGGTGATGGCGAGACCGCCGATACCGGTTGCACCGATCAGCAGGCCGAGTAAGAGGCTGCGGGCACTCACGGGTCGGGACCGTACCACTAATGGGTGACAACCCCAGCGTGCGTCTTTGGTCACCTGGTGTGACTACGCCACCATTCGGAGGTGGACGTACGACTGAACGCATGGGTGCGCGGACACGTGCAGGGTGTTGGTTTCCGCTGGTGGACGCGTGCCAGGGCGCTGGAACTAGGCCTGGTCGGCAGTGCTTCGAACCGGCCGGACGGACGGGTCGAGGTCGTCGCCGAGGGTTCGCGCGAAAAGTGTGAACAACTCCTGAACGCTCTCCGATCGGGTGACACCCCGGGACGCGTCGAATCGGTGGGTGAGCAGTGGTCGGACGCCAGGGGTGACCTGACCGGGTTCGTGGAGCGCTGAACCGTTTCCCGGGAGGCGGCGTAGTAGGAGATCGTGGACTCCTCGGAAGACGTCCTCATCCAGCTGTACGACCGCTGGAGGGGCCCGTTGCTGCACTACGTGCTGCGGCTGGTCGACGGCGACTACCAGCAGGCGGAGGACGTCGTGCAGGAGACGCTGCTCCGCGCGTGGCGCAACCACGAGGACCTGACACCGGACGACGCGGCACCGTGGCTCTACACGGTGGCGAAGAACCTGGTGATCTCCGGGTACCGCCGCCGCAACGCGCGTGCGACCGAGGTGCCGCTCGAACCGGTGGACCTCCCGCCGGTCAGCGACCAGGTCGAGCACGTGCTGCAGACGTGGCAGATCGCGTCGGCGCTGAGGGCGCTCACGCCCGAGCACCGGACGGTCGTCATCGAGCTGTACTACCGCCGCCGCACCGTCGCGGAGGCCGCCAGGACGCTCGGCATCCCGCCGGGCACCGTCAAGTCGCGCTGCTTCTACGCGCTGCGGGCGCTGCGCGACGCACTGGAGGAGAGAGGGGTGACCGGGGCGTGAGCTGCCAGCACACCGTCGACGTCGGCGCCTACCTCTTCGGCTCGCTCGACCTGAAGGAACGGGCCGCGTTCGAACGCCACCTGGGCGACTGCGACTGCTGCCAGGCCGAGATGCTGCGGCTCGCCCCGCTGCCGGGGCTGCTCGGCCGCCTGAGCCCCGACGACGTCGAGAACCTGGACGAGATCCCCGCCTGCCCGCCCGCGCCGCGGCGCGACCACCGGCGGGTCCTGATCGCCTGCGCGGCCGTCCTGACCCTGCTCGCGCTCGTCGGCGGGCTCTTCTTCCTGCGGCCGGCGCCGGCGCCGCCCGTCGCGGCACCGACCACGCCCGCACCGCCCACCTGGGCCGCGAAGGACGCGGCGACCGGGGTGGACGGCCAGGCCGAGATGGTGTCGAAGTCGTGGGGCACGGAGATGTGGTTCAAGCTCGGCGAGGTCAAGCCGGGTGCACGCTGCAAGGTGATCGTGTTCGACCGGAAGGGGCAGCGCGAGGTCGGGGGCTGGTGGGGGTCCGACCACGCCGCTGACGAGCGGATTCCCGGGTCCACGTCGTTCCGCGTCGACCAGATCGACCGGCTGGAGGTGTCCGACGAAAGCGGGCTGTTGGTTACTCTCCGTCCATAGAAACGCAGGTCAAGGCCCGCCTCCCGCATCACCCGCAAGCGTTTGGGTACTCTGCCCGGCGTGCATCTCAAGAGCCTGACGCTGAAGGGCTTCAAGTCCTTCGCCTCGGCTACCACGCTGCGCTTCGAGCCCGGCATCACCTGTGTGGTCGGCCCCAACGGGTCCGGCAAGTCCAACGTGCTCGACGCGCTGCGCTGGGTGATGGGCACGCAGGGCGCCAAGGACCTGCGCGGCGGCAAGATGGAGGACGTCATCTTCGCCGGCACGTCCGGCCGCGCGCCGCTCGGCCGCGCAGAGGTGACGCTGACGATCGACAACTCCGACGGCATGCTGCCGATCGAGTACACCGAGGTGTCGATCACCCGCCGCATGTTCCGCGAGGGCGCCACCGAGTACGAGATCAACGGCAACTCGTGCCGCCTGATGGACATCCAGGAACTGCTCTCGGACTCCGGCATCGGCCGCGAGATGCACGTGATCGTCGGTCAGGGCCAGCTCTCCGCGATCCTCGAGTCCAAACCGGAGGAACGCCGCGCCTTCATCGAGGAGGCCGCCGGCGTCCTGAAGCACCGCAAGCGCAAGGAAAAGGCGCTGCGCAAGCTGGAGGCGATGCAGGCCAACCTGACGCGCCTCACCGACCTCACGGCCGAGCTGCGCCGCCAGCTCAAGCCGCTCGGCAAGCAGGCCGAGATCGCCCGCCGCGCGCAGGTCGTCCAGTCCGAGCTGCGGGACTCGAAGCTCCGCCTGCTCGCCGACGACCTGGTGACGCAGCGCGAGGCCATCGCGCAGGAGGAGCACGACGAGGCGAAGGCCCGCGTACGCCGCGCCGAGGTCGAGAAGTCGTTGCAGGCCGCGCAGTACCAGCAGAACGAGCTGGAGGAGCGGGTCGCCGCCGACTCGCCGAAGCTGCAGGCAGCGCAGGACACCTGGTACCGGCTGTCCGCTTTGGAGGAACGGCTGCGCGGCACGGTCCGCCTGGCCGCCGAACGCGCCCGCCACCTGTCCGACGTAGTGGACGCGCCGTCTCGTGGCCGTGATCCCGACGACCTCGACCGCGAGGCCGAGGAGACCGCCGAGATGGAGCTGGAGCTCCAGGAGGGCGTCACCGAGGCCCGCATCGCGCTGGCCGAGGCCGTCGAGACGCGCGCCGAGCTGGAGCGCATGGTCTCGCAGGCGGAGAAGGCGCACATCGCCGCCGTCCGCGCGATCGCCGACCGCCGGGAGGGCCTCGCCCGCCTGTCCGGTCAGGTGGAAGCGTTGCGCAGCAAGACGAACGCCACCGCCGAGGAGATCGAACGCCTCTCCGGCACGCTCGCCGAGGCTTCCGAACGCGTCGAGTTCGCGTCGATGGAACTGGCCGAGGCGCGCGAGGTCACGGGCACCGAGGACGAGGACGACCACGACCTCGACGAACGCCACCGCCAGGCCGTCCAGTCCAACGACGCCGCACGGCAGCGCGTCGAGGAGCTCGTCAAGGCCGAACGCACCGCAGAGCGCGACATCGCGTCGTGGCGCGCCCGCGTCGACGCTCTCTCGTTGGGCCTCACGCGCAAGGACGGTGCGGGCGCGCTGCTCGCGTCGGACGTGCCGGGGCTGCTGGGTTCCGTCGCCGCGCTGCTGACCGTCGACCCCGGCTACGAGGTCGCGCTGGCCGCGGCGCTCGGCCCGATCGCCGACGCCGTCGCGGTGTCGTCCGGCGACGGCGCGCTCGCCGCCCTGAAGCTGTTGAAGGACAAGGACGCCGGCCGCGCGGGCGTGCTGATCGGCTCGTACGGGTCCACTGTGGACACCTCGCAGTGGGGCCACCTGCCGTACGGCGCGCGGTGGGCGATCGACGTCGTGCACGCCCCCGAGGCGTTGCGTCCGGCACTGGCCCGCGCCCTCGACCGCCTCGCGGTCGTGGAGGACCTGGACTCCGCTGCCCGCTTCAACGGCCGGGCTGTCACGAAGGACGGCGACCTCTTCGGCACGGACTGGGCGATCGGTGGCTCCGGCGCCCAGGGCCAGAGCGTCATCGAGGTGCAGGCCGCCGTCGACGAGGCGCAGGAGCAGCTCGCGACCGCGGAACGGGCGCTGGAGCACGCTTCCGCCGCGCTCGAAGGCGCTCGTGCCGAGCAGCAGGCCCGCCGCAAGGTGCTCGACGCGGTCAAGGAGGCCATGCAGGAGGCCAAGGTCCGCCAGGCCCGCTCCGGCGAGCGGCTGAACCGCATGGTCGCGGCGGTGCGCTCGGCGGAGGCCGAGGTCAGCCGCATCAGCGAGCAGCGCGCCAAGGTCGAGCAGTCCCGCGAGGACGCCCTGATGAAGCTGGGCGAGCTCGAGGAACGGCTGCTGATGGCCGAAGAAGAGCAGACCATGGACGACGAGCCGGACACCGAGCAGCGCGACGCGCTGGCCGCGGAGCTGGCTCAGGCCCGTCAGGGCGAGATGGACGCACGGCTGGTGCAGCGCACGGCAGAAGAGCGCGCACGGGCCGTGCAAGGCAAGGCGGAAGGCTTGCGCCGTGCCGCACGCGCTGAGCGTGAGGCCCGCGAACGTCACGCACGCGCCACGGCCCACCGTGCGCGCGGTGCCGTCGTCGCGAAGGCCGTTGCCCGTGGCGGTGAGCAGGCGCTGGAACGCATCGAGATCTCGTTGTCCCGTGCGGCCCGTGAGCGCGACCAGGCCCAGGAACGGCGCCAGCAGCACGAGCTCCTGCTGACCCAGGTGCGCAACGTCGTGCGCGAGATGTCCGGCGAGCTGGAGAAGCTCGTGGACGCCGTGCACCGCGACGAGGTCCTGCGCGCCGAGCAGCGCATGCGCATCGAGCAGCTGGAGACCAAGATCGCCGAGGACTTCGGCATCGGCCTCGACGACCTGGTGGGCGAGTACGGCCCCGACGTCATGGTTCCCGCCTCCGCCGCGGAGATGGCCGAGTACCAGGCGGCGAAGGAACGCGGCGAGCAGGTCTCCGAGCCGCAGCCGATGCCGTACGACCGCGACACCCAGTCCCGCCGGGCCAAGCGCGCCGAGCGCGACCTCTCGTTGCTGGGCAAGGTGAACCCGCTCGCGCTGGAGGAGTTCGCGGCGCTGGAGGAGCGCTACAAGTTCCTCTCCACGCAGCTCGAGGACATCAAGGACACCCGCCGCGACCTGCTCACCGTCGTGAAGGAGGTCGACGACAAGATCCTCGAGGTCTTCACGCTGGCCTACGAGGACGTGGCGCGCGAGTTCGAGATCGTCTTCAAGGTCCTGTTCCCCGGCGGCGACGGCCGGCTGGTGCTGACCGAGCCCGACGACATGCTGACCACCGGCATCGAGCTGGAAGCACGTCCGCCCGGCAAGAAGGTCAAGCGCCTGTCGCTGCTCTCCGGTGGCGAGAAGTCGCTGGCCGCGGTGGCGATGCTGGTCGCGATCTTCCGCGCCCGCCCCTCGCCGTTCTACGTGATGGACGAGGTCGAGGCAGCGCTGGACGACACGAACCTGCACCGGCTGATCGGCCTGTTCCAGCAGCTGCGGGACCGCTCGCAGCTGCTGATCATCACCCACCAGAAGCCGACCATGGAGATCGCGGACGCGCTGTACGGCGTCTCGATGCGCGGTGACGGCATCTCGCAGGTGATCTCGCAGCGGCTGCGCACGACGGGCGACGAGTCGCGCGCGGCGGCGAAGCCCGCGGACGAGGCGGCGGAACCGGCCGCGCCGGAACCAGCCGCACCGGAACCGGCGGAGGCCTGAGGCAGGGCGGTCGGGGCGGTGCCTGGGGGGCTTCATCCGGCCCCGACCGCTGCCTCGCGCCCTCGCCGGTGAGATCCCCCAGTTCCACCTCACCGCTCCGGGCGCACTGACGACTCTGCCGAACGGTGCTTGGGGAAACCTTGTATCGCCAGGTCAGTCGCTGTTCTCGGCGGTGCGGGACCCCGCGAGCTTGGCGCGCAGCCGGGACGCCAGCACCGCGTCCTCCCTCCCGGTGCTCAGCCAACGCCAGCGCCCGCCGGTGCGCGTCGGTCGGGTCGTGGCCGAGGGCGAGCCGGGAGTCGCCGATCTTCTCCATCACCACGGCCTCCTGGAACCGGTGGCCGCGCTCGTGGAAGAGTGCCGCCGCCTCGTCCAGCACGGTCAACGCCTCGTCGTGCCGCCCGGTGGCGGCGAGGACGGAGCCGAGGCCCGAGAGCGCGTGCGCCTCGCCGTCGCGGTCGCCGTGGTGCCGGCTCAGGTCCAGCGACGCGCGGCAGTGCTCCTCCGCCACCTCGAACTCGCCGGCCTTCGTCGCGTGCAGGCCGACGGTGGAGGCGGCTTCGGCCTCCCACGCCGGGTCGTCCAGCGTCCGCGCCAGCGCCATCGCGTCGAGCGCGACCTCCAGGCCCGCGGGCGGATCGCCCTGCTGGTCGAGGAGGTGCGCGAGCGTCATGAGCGCGCCGAGCCGCCGCCACGGGTCGTGCTGCGCCTCGGCCAGCTCGATCGCGGTGCGGAGGTGCTGCTCGCCCTCGGGGAAGGCGTTGACGGTCAGGCACTGCTGGCCGCGCAACAGGTGCAGCACGAGGAGCGCGGCGGGGTCGTCCAGCCGTTGTGCGGCGGCCAGTCCGTGACGCATCGCGGAGATGAAGTCGTCGAGTGGGAGCAGGCTGAGGTCCGAGTAGCTGTCGAGTGCCCAGGCGAGCTGCCAGGCCGCGGTGTCGTCGGCGGTGCGCTGCAGGGCCAGGGCGGTGCGGTGTTCCGCGTCGAACCACGCCTTCGCCGCGGCCCGGTCCTCGAACGCGAGCGGTGCGCTGATCGGCGGCGCGAGCGCGATCGGCCGGCGGGCGGGCTGGATCAGCCGGTCCGCCGCGACCGCCGTGTGCAGGACGAAGTCGGTCAGCCGGCGCAACGCCGCGTCGAGGTCGGCGGGCGCGGCGTGCGTCTTGCCGAAGAGCCGCACGAGGTCGTGCATCCGCCAACGGCCTGGGAGGTGCTCCTCGGCCAGCGACACCCGTTCCAGGGTGCGGAGGTCGCCGCGCACGGCCGGGTCGCCCGTCAACGCCTCGGCGCACGCCAGGCCGAGGTCCGGGCCGGGAGCGGCCGCGAGGAGCCCGAACGTGCGGGCGTGGCCGGGTTCCAGCGCCCGGTGGGACGAGGACAGCACCGCGGTCAGCGACGCCGCCGCGTCGTCGAAGTCCAGTGCCCGCAGGCGATCCGACTCGTCGCGCAGCTCGTCGGCGAGCACCGCCAGCCCGAAGCCCGGCCGCAGGCGCGCGTGCCCGGCCACGGCGCTCAACGCGAGCGGCAGGCCCGCGCACCAGGTGATCAGCTCGTCCACGGCCCGCGGATCGCTGTCGAGGACGGTGCCGAGCCGGTCGCCGAGCACCTGCCGGGCGTCCTCTGCGGACAGCGCGCCGAGCGGCACCGCCGCGGCCCGGCCGGTCGTGACGAGCCCGTCCAGCCGGTCGCGGCTCGTGATCAGCACCGCGCACGACGCCGTGCCCGGCAGCAGCGGTGTCACCTGCGCGCTGTCGAGGGCGTTGTCCAGCACCAGCAGCACCCGCCGGTCGGCCACCGTGCTGCGGAACAACGCGGCACGCGCGTCCAGGTCGTCCGGCACGCGCGCGACGCCGAGGCCCGCGAGCAACCGCAGCAGCGCGTCCGCGGGCGGCACCGGTTCGCCGGACGGGGTGAACCCGAGCAGGTCGAGGTGCAGTTGGCCGTCGGGGAAGAGGTCCAGGTGCTCGTGCGCCCACGACAGCGCGAGCGCGGTCTTGCCGACGCCGCCGGGACCGCTGATCACCACCGGTCCGCTCGTCGTCGCCGCGGTGAGCGCGGCCAGCTCCGCGCTCCTCGCGCTGAAGTGGCCGGGCTTCGCGGGCAGTTCGCGCGGCACGGCCGACACCGGCTGCCCGGCGAGGATCCGCTGGTGGGTCAGCTGGGTCTCGGGCGCGGGGTCGACGCCGAGCTCGTCGGCGAGCCGGGCGCGCAGGGCCTGGTAGTGCTGCAACGCGTCGTGCTGCCATCCGCACGCCGTGAGCGCGAGCAGGAGCTGGCGCGCGACCCGTTCGTCGTGCGGGTGCTGCTCGGCCAGCGACTGCAACGCGGGCACCAGCTCGGCGTGCCTGTCCAGGCGCAGTGCCGCGTCGTGCAGGTCGAGTCGCGCGGCGAGGTGCTCGGCCTCGAGCGCTGTCCGCGCCGAGTCCAAGCCGGGCGCGGAGAGGCCGGTGAAGGGCTGGCCCGACCACAGCGCGAGGGCGCCGGTCAGCACCTCGACGCGGGCGTGGTCGTCCTCCGGGGCGGAGGCGACGAGCGCGCGGAAGTGGTGCAGGTCCACCGAACGGGGGTCGGCCTCCAGCACGTACCCGCCCGAACGCCGCCGCACCGGGACGTCCGCGGGCAGCACGGAGCGCAGCCGGGACAGGTAGGTGTAGAGCGCGTCACGGGGCTTGGCGGGCAGCTGCTCGCCCCAGAGGCCGTCCACGAGCTGATCGGTCCGCACGACGCGGTTCACGTCCAGCAACAGCAGTGCCAGGACGCCCGCGTGCCGGGAGGAGACCGGACGGCCGTCGACCGCCATCTCCCCCAGCAGGCGGAACCGCGTCACGCGCCGCGTGCGTCCAGCGCGGCCGCCTCGTCGGGTGTCGGCGCGGTGCCGCCCAGGTGCGCCGGCGTCCACCAGGCACCGGCCTCGTTCGGGTAGGAGGACTGCGCCTGGTCCAGCAGTTCCTGCAACCGCTTGCGCAGCAGGGCGTCGCCGGAGTCACCGGGGGAGGGCTCGAACGGCTCGCCGATGAGGATCTTGATCGGCACGTGCCGCTGGGTCAGGTCCTTGGGACGGCCCTTGGTCCACAGCCGCTGCGTGCCCCACAGCGCCACGGGGATGAGCGGGACGCCGGCCTCGTGCGCCAGGCGGTTCGCGCCGGACTTGATGTCCTTGACCGTGAACGAGCGGCTGATCGTGGCCTCGGGGAAGATCCCGACGACCTCGCCGGTGCGGAGCGCGGACAGGGCCTGCTGGTAGGAGGCCTGGCCCGCGCTCCGGTCGACGGGGATGTGGTGCATGCCGCGCATGAGCGGGCCTGCGATCTTGTTGGCGAAGATCTCGTGCTTCGCCATGAACCGCGTGAGGCGCCCCGAAGGGTGCGCGCCGTAGCCCGCGAAGATGAAGTCCAGGTAGCTGACGTGGTTCGACGCCAGCACCGCTCCACCCGTGCGCGGGACGTGGTGCGCCCCCTCGATGGTGATCCGCAGGTCGAGCACCTTGAACATGAGCTTCGCTGCGGCGATCACCGGGGGATATACGCGATCCGACATGCTTCCGAACGGTAGCCGGAAAAGCTACTGACCGGTAGCGGCCCCTTCGTGTTCTCGCATGACCTTGGGCACGCCCGCCAGGTCCTCTTCGTTGCACAGCAACTTGAGGTCGTAGTACGGGTTGCCGTGCCTGTCGTCGTAGTCGAGATGAACTGCGATGACGTCCACGGGTTCGCCCAGCCACTCCTGGGTCTGCCGCAACCAGGCGGCAGCGCGTTCCAGAGCGGACGGAAGATCATCGTCTCGGAATTCGACCGGCCGGTAGGGAACTCCCTGGACACCGTCCCGGTTGTTCGCCGGCAAGGGCAGGTCGACGGCCACCCCGGATTCGTTGAGATCGAGTTGGATCGTTTCCTCACTCACTGTAGAAGAGTCCCCCACCCTCACCTGGGCTGCAAGCCCGAATCTGGGCGGAGGGCATGCCGCGGACCGCCGGTGTGAGTGTTCTCTCCCGCGTCAGCGGCCGCGTTGGAGGAACGCGATGTCGCGCTTGACCTTCGTGATCCGGTCGTGGGTGGGCAGCAGCACCCGTGCGAGCGCCGTGTGGAGCAGCTCCAGCTCCTGCGCGGCGCCTTCGGGATCACCCGCCTGGTACCGCAGGTTGGCGAGCAGCTGCCGGGTCTCCAGGACGTCGTCGTGGGGGGGGGGGGGCGCGCCGGCACGAACTGGCGCGGCGGGCGGACGGGCCACGCAAGCCAGAA
>NZ_JBEXNC010000038.1:0-5755 GCF_040610935.1 Lentzea sp. NPDC003310 | reverse complement strand
TTCACGTCCTGGCCGCGGGCGTGCGTCTCGATGTAGATGTGGATCACCCGCCTCGTTCGGCTGTTTGGCGAGCAGCGGCCGTGACTCCGGGGGGGGGGCCCCCCCCCCCCCCCCCACGCGGACCTGGTCGCGCAGGAGGGGCTCGCAGACCTCGACGGCCTTCCTGAACTGCTTCGCCGTGCCGAGCACGCGCGCCAGGTTCAGCCGGACGGCGAGCGTCCGCGGGTCGTCGGCGCCCAGTTCTCCGACGTGCTCCCTGGCGAGTGACCTCAGGTCGGCGGCGGCACCGCGGAAGTCGCCCGCGTGGGCCTTGGCCTCGGCCTCGGCGGCGCGCACGGCCAGTTGATCGGACGACATCCACGTCATTTTACCCGTCGGCGAGTCCGTGACCTGGGACCGTCGAAAACTCCCTCGCTTCGAACGGCCGTGCGAGTGACCATTCCTCCCATGTACGACATCCGTTTCGCCGAACCTGGCGACCTCGGCGCCACGATGGCGCTGCTGGTCCGGCTCCAGGCCGACAACGCGCACCACATCGGGTACCTCGGTGAGACAGTCGAAGAGCTCCGCGCGGAGCTCGGCGAGTTCGAGCCCAGCTGGGCGGACTGCACGGTGGTCGCGGTGGACGCCGACGACAACATCACCGGCATGCTCAGCGTGGAGGTCGACGCCGAGCTCGGCCGCGCGTGGCTGCACGGACCGTTCGTCGACGTGCCGGTCAACCACCCGGCGGGCAGCCGCATCTGGGACCAGACCGCCGACGCGCTGTTCCGGCGCGCCACCGAGCTCCTCACCGGCATCACCGACCTCGAGCTCTACGGGCACACCGCCCACCGGCGCTTGGCGGCGTTCGCCGAACGGCACGCCTTCAGCGCGGGCAAGGCGAGCGCCATCCACATACTCGACAACGGGGACCTGCGCACGTTGCTGTTGCGGGACGCCAAGTGCCCCAGCGACCGCGAGATGCGCGTCCTCCCGACCGACGAGTTCGTGCACGAGGCCGTCGCGGTCCTGCACGAACGATGTTTCCCGCACACGTACCTGTCCGGCAGGCAGCTCGTCGAGTCCGATCCGGCCAAACGCACGGTCGTCGTCGCCATGGACGGCCAACGCGTGCTGGGCTACGCCGCCGGCAAGGCCCAGCCCGAGGAGTACTACGTCGACTTCGTGGCCGTCGAGCCCGACGTCCGAGGCCAAGGTGTCGGCGCCGCTCTCATCACCGAGCTGCTCTGGAAGCTCGCGGCCGAGCACGGAGCCCGGCCGCAGGCCGCCGCGTCGATCTACGCGGGCAACGAGTCGTCGCAGAACATGTTCGCCCGCCTAGGATTTCGCCTTCACATCGAGCTCGTCTCGTACCGGCACACCGCGTGAATGTCGCAATGACAGCAACCCACCCACGATCAAGGTGACCGCCACCCCCAGGGGCGTGTTCCACCACCCGGTCAACGACTTCAGGTCGGCCGTGGCCTTCCCGAAGTAGATCGTCGGCGTGCTGCCGGCGAACTTGACCCCGAGGATCACGAAGCCGACGACCAGCACGGTCGCCACGAACGCGATGATCGCGTCCACCTGCGTGACGCGCTTGAAGACCAGGCCGAGGAGGAAGGCCCCGAGCAGCGCGCCGTAGGTGTAACCGGCGATGCCGAGCGCCTGCACCACGATCGGGTCCGCCGTGGTCTTGTTCGAGGAGGCGAACAGGCCCGCGCAGACGACCAGCAGACCCGCCCACACCAGGGTCCAGACCCGGCCGTGGCGCAGGCGTTCCTCGTCGGTCATCGGGGTCTTGCGGACGCGTTCGTAGACGTCCGTGACGGTGCTGGAGGCCAAGGCGCCCAACGAGGACGAGAGCGCGGCGGCGAGGATGCCGGCGATCACGAACCCGGACAGGCCGGACGGCAGCTCGTTCACGATGAAGTACCCGAAGAGCTCGTCCTTGTTGCCGAGCTTCAGGTCCTTCACCGGGTCCACGCCGTTGTAGAAGGCCCACATCATCACGCCGATGAAGAGGAAGAACGCGAACTGCAGGAACACCACGAAACCGGAGGCGATCAACGCCTTCTGCGCCGACTTCACGTCCTTGGTCGACATGAGCCGCTGCACGATCAACTGGTCCGCGCCGTGCGAGGCCATCGACAGCAGCGCACCGCCGAAGAACGCGGCGATGAACGGGTAGGCGCCCGTCAGCGGTGACGAGGTGAAGTCGAAGACCTGGAACTTGTTCACGTCGACGGCCTTCGCGAACCACCCGTCCTGCAGCCGGCCGGAGAGCCACCAGATCACGACCAGGCCGCCGAGGACGTACCAGAGCATCTGGATGGCGTCGACCCACACGACCGCCCGCACGCCGCCGAAGAAGCTGTAGAACACCATCGCGATGCCGAGCGCGAGGATGATCGTCCAGTAGCCGGCGTCGATGCCGTACTGGGCGAGGACGAGCTTGATGGGGATGGCGGTGGCGAAGAGCCGGATGCCGTCCGCGAGCAGGCGCGTGAAGAGGAACGTCACGGACGCGGTGGCGCGCATGCCGCCGCCGTAACGCTTGCCGAGGAACGCGTACGCCGTGACGAGATCACCGGCGATGTAGCGCGGCAGCAGCACGAAGCTGACGATGATCCGTCCGACGATGTAGCCGAGCGCGAGCGTCAGGTACGTCATGCCGCCTTGCGCGGGCGTCGCCACGTACGCGATGACGGGCACGCTCAGCACCGTGAGCGTCGAGGTCTCCGCGGACACGACGCTCAGGCAGACGACCCACCACGAGATGCGTTTCTCGCTGACGAAGTAGTCCGTGGACGACTTCTGCCTGCCGCCGATCCACATGCCGAGCAACGGCATGCCGACGAGGAACAGGACGATGATCGCCAGGTCTAGTCCGCGCACTTCGGGTCCCCCACTTTCAGCTTGGTCACGGCGGTGGTGACGGGCTCGGGCAGGCGCAGCGGCCCGCTGCCGGGCGTGATGCTGCCGAGCAGCCGCGGCCCGGACGCACCGGTCGCGGACGGCGTGTTGCCCGCGATCCCGTGCCACGTCAGGAACCCGAGCAGCGCGGCCAGGTAGGCCTCCTTGCCGTCGCGCGGCAGGCCCAGCGAGTCGCTGATCTTCAGCGGAACCGGGTCGAGCGCCCGGGTCAGCGCCTCGACCAGGACCGGGTTGCGCATGCCGCCCCCGGACGCGACGACGGTGCTCGCGTCGTGCGCGCGGCAGGCGTCGGCGATGGTGCGGGCGGTGAGCTCGACGAGCGTGCGCAGCATGTCCTCGGCCTGGACCGTGGGAAAGCCCTGCAGGTACTCGGCGTTGAAGTGCTCCTTGCCCGTCGACTTCGGCCAGGGCTTCGAGTAGTACGGGTCGGCGAGGAGCTTCTTGAGGACGTCCTCCCGGACCGATCCTCGTGCCGCGAACTCGCCGTTGGTGTCCTGCCTGCGCGCGCCGTTCGAGAGCACCTCCATGACGGCGTCCATCAGCGCGTTGCCGGGTCCCGTGTCGTACGCGACGGGCTGGGCTCCGGGTCTCACGACGGTGATGTTGGCGATGCCGCCGATGTTCAGCGCGACCGCGTTGTCGGCCATGCCGGCGAGCCACAGCGCGTCGAGGGTGCTCGCGAGGGGCGCTCCGTGACCACCCGCGGCGACGTCGCGGACCCGGAGGTCGGCGACGACGGGCAGCCCGGTCCGTTCGGCGATCCAGGCGGGCTGGCCGAGCTGCAGCGTGCCGAGGCAGTCGCCGTCCTGCACCTCGTGGTGCACGGTCTGCCCGAGCGAGGAGATCAGGTCCGCCGGCAGGTACCCGGCGGCGACTTCGCCGAAAGCCTGCCCGAGCGACGTGTCGAAGGCGCACACTTCGGCGAGGTCCCGCGGTTTCTCCAGCAGGTCCTTCGGGAAGGGGTGCTCGGCGCACTGCACCGGCACGAGCTCGACGACGTCGCCGTGGATCGACAGGTCGGCGACGGCGACGTCGATGCCGTCCATCGACGTGCCGGAAATCAGTCCGATCACCCTCACGGCGTGTGGTCTATTCCACACAGCGGCAGCGCGCAAGAGCTTTGGTGAAATCTTCGCCTAAATGAGCAATACCTCGTTGATTGATCACATGCGCGTCTGTGAAACCATGAGCCCGTGTCGACGTCTTCCCTTGTCCTGATCCTCGTCGTCGTGGCGGTCGTGCTGATCGCCGCGCTGGTGACCGGTGTGGTGCTGACGCGTCGCCGTCGCATCAGCCTGACCCAGAAGGAGGAGACGCCGAAGCCCGGCGGTTACCAGGCCTCGTCCGAGATCTCGTTCACCCCGGCCGCCCCGGAAGCCACCGCGGCCGAGGCCGTCGTCGTGGCCGAGGAGGTCGTGCCCGTCGAGCACCCCGTGGCCGACCGCACCGAGGTCGACGGCCAGCCGGGCGTGGGCGACGACGCCTCCGTGCCGCGCGACTCGGTGAAGCGCGGCTTCGTCGAGGTGGACCTGCCCGTCGAGGCGTCCGAGGTCGAGGAGATCGAGCCGACCGCGGGCCGCCTGGAGCGCCTGCGCGGCAAGCTCTCGAAGTCGCGCAACGCGTTCGGCAGCTCGCTGCTGGGCCTGCTCGGCGCGGGCGACCTGGACGAGGACTCGTGGCAGGACGTCGAGGACACCCTGCTGATCGCGGACCTGGGCGCGGCGACCACCACGGAGATCGTGGAGACGCTTCGGTCGAAGATCGCCGGCTCCGGGGTGCGGACCGAGGCCGAGGCCCAGGCGTTGCTGCGCGGCGTGCTCGTGGACGCTCTCGGGCCTCGGATGGACCGGTCCCTGAAGGCACTGCCGCACTCCGGCAAGCCCGCCGTGTTGCTGGTGGTGGGGGTGAACGGGGTCGGCAAGACGACGACCACCGGCAAGCTCGCCCGAGTGCTTGTCGCTGATGGACGGACCGTGTTGCTCGGGGCCGCCGACACGTTCCGGGCCGCTGCCGCCGACCAGTTGGAGACCTGGGGGAAGCGGGTCGGGGCGGAGACCGTTCGTGGGCCCGAGGGTGGGGATCCCGCTTCTGTCGCCTTTGACGCGGTGAAGCGCGGGATGGACGCCGGGGTGGACACGGTGTTGATCGACACCGCTGGGCGGTTGCACACCAAGGTCGGGTTGATGGACGAGCTCGGCAAGGTGAAGCGGGTGGTCGAGAAGCAGGCTGTGGTGGATGAGGTTCTGCTGGTTTTGGATGCCACTACTGGGCAGAACGGGTTGACGCAGGCTCGGGTTTTCGCCGAGCAGGTGGACATCACCGGGATCGTGCTGACCAAGTTGGACGGTACGGCCAAGGGTGGGATTGTTTTTCAGGTTCAGCGGGAGCTTGGGGTGCCGGTGAAGCTGGTCGGGCTGGGTGAGGGGGCTGACCACCTGGCTCCGTTTGAGCCTGGGGCGTTTGTGGACGCCTTGCTCGGCTGATCTTGTCGGACCCCTTGAGTAGGTTGAGTTGTAGGGGTCCTGAAGTCAGGGGGACGCCTGCGTCAGCTTGCGTTGGCGCCTGTTCCGTCGTTTCGACCTTTGCGTGCGGCGACCTTGCGTTGCGTGCTTCCCCTGGGGGCTCTGCCCCCAGACCCCCGGCAATCTGATCAGGGGGCCAGCGCTGTGGGCGGGTTGATGGCACGCCTGTTGCTTAGAGCGGCTGCCTGTTTCGTAGTTTGGGCGCCTCGGCGGTGGGGTCCCATCACGAGCCGAGCCAAGAGCGGGCCACACCTGAGGGGTGGGGGGGGGTAGTGGATAAAAAAGTTGTAGATAAAAAAAACACAAAAAAAGAA
>NZ_JBEXNC010000037.1:7204-30229 GCF_040610935.1 Lentzea sp. NPDC003310 | reverse complement strand
CCTGCGGGGGGGTCCGGCGTCCCAGGACCACCACGCCGGGGCGCGCCCGCTCTACCCCCTCCTCGCCGCCGGCGGGCCCGGGGGGGGGGCGCCCCCCGCTTCGTGCTTTGAACTGCGCTTACATCTTTGCAACGAACGTTTGCGGTCGTCCGCAAACGTGCTGTTGCACAACCTCAGCGCACTCGAGCGTCGCCCTTCGTGGACGACATCCGGAACTCCACGGTCGCGTGGAGGTCGGGCGCGTCGAGCGCCTCACGAAGGCGTGGTAGGCCCTCGTCGTCGATGCGGCGGCGGATCCCCCGCAGATCGGCGTCGCCGTGGGCGCGGACGACGAGGGCCAGGCGCGGCGCGGTGTGCGGGCCCGTCAGCTCGGCCTCGACCTTCCGCACACCGGGGTAGCCGGTGACCTCGTCGGCGAACGGCGCGGCGGCCGTCGCCGTGCTGATGCGCGTGGCACCCGCCTCGTCGGCCCACCGCCAGGACCCGACCTTGCGGCGCGGGACCTGCGCTGCGAGCCAGCGCAGGCACACGAGGGCGACGAGCACGGCCCCGGCCGCGACCACCCACAGCACCCACGTCGGCGGCGTCGCCGTGCCGGGCACGAGCGGTGCGTCGCGGTCGACCTGGGGGACGTACCCGAGGTGGACGGCGAGGGCACCGCCACCGGCGGCCAGCAGGACCAGGCCCAGCAGGCCGAGCAGAAAGCGGTTCACGACGTGCTCCTGAGTGCCTTGACCCGCACCACGACCTGCGGCGGCCGGGCGAGGGCGAACTCGCCGACGCGGCTCTCCAGCGCGGTGCGGACGGTGTCGGCGAGGCCGTCGACCACGGCCCTCCGGGTGCGCACCACCGCGCGGACGCGGCGGCGGCGCACCTTGACGGCGGCGGACTCGACGCCGTCGACCACGGCGGCGGTCCGCAGGGCGTTGCGCAGGCCCCGCACCGACACCGCGGTGTGCTCGTCCAGTGGGGCGGTCCTGGCGCGGCCGGGCACGACCGCGACCAGGAACAGCACCAGTCCGATGGCCGCGACGACCCCGCTCGTCGCGGCCACCTCCGCGGCTGACCACGTCGTCCCGTGCAGACGGCCGGCCAGCGAGTCGTACGAGAGCAGCGGGGTCTCTCCGAGTGCGAGCTGGATGGCGGACACGGCCACCAGGACCGACGCCACCAGCAGCACGAGTGCGGTCAGCGTGGCGGGCAGCGCGCGCCGGGAGCGGCGGGTCATCGAACCCTCCGCTCCGGGGCCGCGTCCGCGCGCAGCACGCCGACCGACACGTCCACGACCGAGACGCGCAGGCCGGTGAGCGCGGCGACGCGCGTCGCCAGGTGGGCGCGGACCCGTGCGGCCGTCGCCGCGACCGGCGCCGGGTAGCGCAGGTCCAGTCGTGCGTCGAGGGTCGCCACTCCCCCGGTCACGCGGGCGGTGACGGCGCAGTCGAGCACGTCCGGCACCTCCAGGGCGGCACGTCCGGCGATGCGGCCCACCGCGCGGTCCGCGACGGTGGTCAGTCCTGGCTGCGTGGCAGCGGGCTGGGCGGTGAGCGTCGTCGTCATCGTCAGTCCCGATCCCTGCCGAGCAGCTGCGCGAGGTCGAGCTTGCCCTCGGCGACCCGGCCCGCGATCAGGCCGAGCGCGCCGAAGACGAGCACGAGCAGGAACGCGCTGAAGCCCCCGAACGCGGCGGCCAGGCCGAGCGCGAGCCCGGTCAGCAGGCCCAGTGCGGTGGTGCTCATGGCGTTTCCCCTCACTGCACGCGAGCGGTTTCGGGCTCGTCGCCCTCGGTGTCGGCGGACGGGATGTGCACGTCGTTGACGTTGATGTTGACCTCGACGACCTCGAGTCCGGTGATCTGCTCGATCGCCGTGATCACGTTGGTGCGCACGGACTTCGCGAGGTCCGCGATCGGCACGCCGTACTCGACGACGAGCTCCAGGTCCACGGCGGCCTGCTTCTCGCCGACCTCGACCGACACGCCCTGGCCCGCGCTCGCGGTGGCGCCGGGGATCCGGTCGCGCAACGCGCTCAGCGCACGGGTCGCGCCGCCGCCGAGGGCGTGCACGCCGCGGATCTCCCGAGCCGCGAGGCCGGCGACCTTCTGCACCACGACGTCCGCGATGGTGGTGGAACCCTTGTCGGTCACCAGCTTCCCGTTGGTGACGTTGGCCTTCTCCACAGCCTGCGTGGTCATCGCAACCCCTTCCCTCGAAGCGTTCACACCAGATAGACACAGCCACTCGGCGAAACGTCACGACCCGTTCAGGTGATCGAGCGCACGTTTGTCCACATCGGTCACCACGATCCGCAACACGACCTTTTCCCAAGGCGTGCCAACGAGAACGGTGCGCAGCGCGGCACCCGCCTCGTCCAGCGACAGCGGCAGCCGCGTGGCGACGACGCGGACGCACACGAGGTCCTCCTCGACGTCGACCGCCAGAGCGTCGACGTCCCAAGGGATCCACGAGCGCGCCGGCGCGGACGCGGGCGTCGACGGCCGCAGTCCGTCGATCTTCTCCAACGCCTTCAACAACTCCGCGACGATCACCACGCGACGTCCACCACCGTGACGACGACGGACTCGACCTCGACGCCCGTCAGTTCCGGCACGAGCGCGCGCACCGACCGCTGGACGGCACGGGCGACCGCCGCCGCCTGGTCCAGCCCGGAGATCACCACGTCCACCTCCAGCAGCACGACGGACCCGGCCCACTGCACCCGCACGCCTTCCACCGGCGCGGGCTGCAGTCCTTTGATCTGCTGGCGCGCGGCGCGCACCACGGAACTCACCAAGCCCGCCACTCCGGGCTGCACCCGCACGCCCGGGACTCTCTCCGCCGCGTGCACGGCGACCGCCGCCACCGCCGGGGCGGACACGACTGTTTCGATCACTCGCTCATCCTTCGAGAACGTCGGCCACGACGAGGTCCAGGCGGGCGAGCCGCACACCGATCCGCGCGGAGGCGGCGGCCAGCACCCGGCGCCGCACCTCGGCGTACGCCTCGTGCGAGACGAGGGACGCGGTGATCGCGATGCTGAGCTCGACCTCGATGACCGGGTCCAGCCCGGTCGACTCCGGCGCCTCGGTCACCCGGCACGCGCGAGCCCGCACGCCTTCCACGCCGTCCGCCGCGTACCGCAGCACAGCGGCGACCGCGCGCGTGCTGATCCGGGCGAGGCCATCGCCGGGCAACGGCACGACGTCGGACCGGCGCACGTCGGCACGCACCGCGGACATCACGCGGCTGACCAGGTCGCTCGGCGGCTCGATCTCCTCGCGCGCCATTTCGGCGGTCGCCTCGCGCAGCACCAGGAGGCTCTCCCGGACCGCCGCGCAGTGCGGGCACGACCGCGTGTGCTCGTCGGAGACGTCGATCGTCTCCCAGACCTCTTCCACGTCCCGCCCGCACGGCAGGACGTAGTCGGACGTCACCGCCACGGCGCCATCACCTCCGCGAGTTGTGCCCGTGCTCGAGCGAGCCTGCCGCGCACCGACTGCTGGGTCGTGCCGATCGCCTCGGCGATCTCGTCGTACGACCGGCCGTGGACCTCCCGCAGCACCCAGCACGCCCGCTGTTCCGGCGTGAGGTCGCGCAGTGCGGCTTGCAGCGCGTCGAGCTGCGCGTTCACCTCCACCGCGCGGTCGGGCCGGGTGCGCGGCGCCGGCGACTCGTGCTCGTCGAGCTCGGTGTCGGCGTGCGGCTTGCGCTTGCGCAGCACGTTCAGGCACTGGTTGGTGGTGGTGCGGTAGAGCCAGCCGAGGAACGCCCCGTCGTCGTTGAGCTGCCCGAGCCGCCGCCACGCGGTCAGGAAGACGTCCTGCACCGCGTCCTCGGCGTCGCCCGTGCTGCCCACGATGCGCAACGCCAGCCGGTACATCGGCCCCTGATAACGACGCACGAGCTGCTCGTACGCCCTCATGTCACCGTCCCGGGACCTCGCCACCAGCGTGGCGTCGTCGAGTGCGGCTGCCTCGGCCACGCCCATGCGCACACCCCCACCCATTTCTGCTCCGTCGTCGGTATGACACGTTCGAACGCGGAACGTCACGCGGTTCCCCGATTTCCCGCCCGTGACCACCCTCACCCGGTTTTCACCCGACCGTGGCGTGACGAAGGTGGGGCGGCGGGTATCGAACAAGCGTCAGACGAACTTCGGTTCCACGGATCGGCACAGGAGGACGCGATGTCGCTGTCGGACAAGATCGGCAACAAGGCGGAGGACCTCGGCGGCAAGGTCAAGGAGACCGCGGGCGAGGCCACGGGCGACCAGCAGCTCGCCAACGAGGGTCGCGCGGACCAGGCGAAGGCGGCCGTCAAGGACGGCGTGGAGAAGGTGAAGGACGCCGTCGGCGGAGTCGTCGACAGCGTCGCCAAGCACCTGAAGAAGTAGCGTTAGAGGGTCTAACAAACGTGCGGTTAGAGCTTCTAACTCACGTGAAGCGAACTTCGCTCGCGACGACGCCGTCGAGCTCGCGCACGAAGTCGGCGCCGAACGCGCTCGACGGAGTGTGCGAGCCGGGCGCGACACCGCCGAGCCCGGCGATGGCGCGGAGCACGGAGTCCGCGGTGAGGCTGTAGGCGTTCGGGGTGGTGATCGCGCACTCGACCTTCGTCTGCGCGTCCCACGCCTCGCCGAACACCTCGGCCCTGGTGTTGGCCCGCTTGGTCTCGTCGGGGCCCTTGACCTTGCCGGCGACGGTCTTCGCCACGCTCTGCACGAGAGCCGTCTGCAACACGGGCGCGAAGACCTGCTGCAACTGGCCGAGCACGCCCGGCACGGCCGTGAACGTGGTGATGTTGGGGATGCCGGTGGAGCGGTAGGCGGTGCTCACGTCACCCCACGGGATGCTGCCGACCTCGCGCGGCCCCGACCGGAAGTACGCGGTGCGCCTGCGGTGCCCGATGCGGACCCTCCTCAGGTCGCCGTTCACGCGGATCCGCCCGCCCACGGCGGCGGCCTCGACGGACGTCTTGGTCGTTCCCGCGCTCGCCCCTCCCCCGACGACGAACGCCAGGTCGAGGTGCGTCGCGGACGGCAGCGCGTTCTTGAGGATCGCGGCGACGCAGTCGGTGGGCACCACGTCGAAGCCCGCGCCGGGCAGCAGCACGACACCCGCCTTGCGCGCGTCGACGTGCCGCAGCGCGACGGACTCGAAGACGTCGATCTCGCCCGTGATGTCGAGGTAGTGCGTGCGCGTCTTCAGGCACGCGTCGACCATCGCGGCGGACGTCTGGGAGAACGGCCCGGCGCAGTGCACGACGGCGTCGACGTCGTCGAGGTTCATCCGCGCCCGGTCCAGGTCGAACGCCCGGTGCTCGAGCCCCAGGGCGGCGGCGATCGGCTCGACCTTCTCCAGGGAGCGCCCGGCGAGGATCGGCCGCTCCCCGCGCTTGACCGCGAGCTCGGCGATGAGACGTCCGGTGTAGCCGTTGGCGCCGTAGACCATCCACGTCATGCCGCGACCTTACCGGCGAGTAGCCTTTCGTGAACCGACCAAAGAGCCGATCAGCAGCAGCACGCCGAGCCCGACCACCGGCAGCCCCCAGAGCAGCCGGCGCTGCCGCAGGTCGTCGCAGATGTCCACATAGGCCGGACCCGCCGCGGACACCGCGGGCTCGTCGAACCCGATGCCCAGGGCGTTGCCGCAGGGGATCAGCGACCCGGTCGGAGCCTCGACGGCCAGCATCACGAACAGGATCGCACCCCCACCGAGCAAGAACGCGAGACCGACCACGACGGCGAACGTGCGCACTGACATGAGTGAAAGTTACGTCTCAAATGGACTTCGGGATAGCCCTGGTCAGACGCTTTGGGGTTGATCCCCTAATCCCCCACTAAACGCTCGCCGATCCCCCCGCCGGAACGAACGCGTAGCGCTGCTCCAGTCGGCCGTGACGCGGATGCGGCACAGGGTCGCCGACCTTGATCCATCCGAGGCGTTCGTAGAGCCGCACGCCCTGGACGTTGTCGACGAAGACGAGCAGCTCCGCCCGCCCGTACCCGTTCTCGGCCAGCGCTCCGGGCAACGCGCGCAGCAACGCCTCCCCGACCCCGCGCCCCCAGGCGTCGGGATGCACGCCCACGTAGTTGACGTAGGCGGTGTCCGTCCCTTGTGGACCCCCGGCGAGGAAACCCACGGCTCGCCCGCCTTCCCGGGCGATCAGCAGCACCGAGGGCTCCTTCGCGAGAGCGCTCTCCACCCCGGGCCGCGCTTCGCCGAGCGTCGGCACCTCGTCGTACCCGTCACGCTTCGCGACGGCGTGCGCCCAGATCGACGCGGCGTCGTCCACGTGCTCCGGGCCCCCTCGAATGATCTCCACGGCCACCAGCGTGTCAGCGGCCGAGCACGACCGGTAGCGATTTAAGGCTGGCCATGATGTCGTTGTGCGTCACCTCGGGCTGCTCCGCTCCCGCGTAGGTGGTGCGCGGGAACCGGCTCGTCAGCTGCCGCAGCACGGTCTCGGTCTCCAGCCGGGCGAGCGCCGAGCCGAGGCAGAAGTGCGGCCCGTGCCCGAACGTCGCGTGACCGGTCGTCTCGCGGTCGAGCCGGTACTCGCCGGCCTGCGCGTGCGCCCGCGGGCACCGTCCGGCGGCACCGAGGTTGATCAGCAACAGCGTCCCCTCGGGCACCACCACGCCCCCGATCTCGACCGGCTCGACGGCGATGCGGTGCGTGGCGCTGCGCACCGGTGGGTTGTGCCGCAACGTCTCCTCGACCAGCCGCGGCACCAGCTCGGGATCGTTCGCGGCCTTCTCCCACAGGCCGTTGTCCAACGCGTCGTGCACCACGTTCGCGATGAGGCTGGCCGACGTCTCATGACCCGCCACGACGAGCAGGAACGCCATCGCCATCAACTCGTCGTGACTCAGATGGTCGCCCTCGTCGTCCACAGCCGTGGCCAGCGCGCCGAACAGAGAGCCGGCATCCAGCCCGTTGCCGGTGAGCAGCGAGTGGAAGTACCCGGCCAACTCGTCGCTCGCCGGCTGCGACACCTCGGGTTCCATCGACATCATCGTCTCGATCAACACGCGAACCTGCGCACGGTCCCGCGCCGGCAGCCCGAGGACCTCGCCGATGACGTGCATGGGCATCGGCACGGCGAGCTCCCGGACGAGGTCGATCTCCACCCCTTCGGGCAACCTGCCGATCAGCTCGGAGCTGATCGCCTCGATGCTCGGCGCCATCCGCTGCACGGCCCTGCCGTTGAACGCCCTGACCGCGAGCGCCCTGAGCCGCGCGTGCTGCGGGTTGTCGCTGTTGAGCATGCTCGGCCCGAACAACCCGGCCAGGTTCTCCTGCGTGCTGCCGAGCTCCGCGAGCTGCCGCTTGATCTCCCGCTGCAACCGCGCGCTGTCCTTGGACAACCGCTGATCGGTGAGCAACTGCCTGGTGAGCTCCAACCCGACCGTGACCACCTGCATCTTCACGCCGTTGGGCAGCGTCACGGCGTGCAGCGGTCCTTCTTCCCGTGCGTCGTCCTCGATCCGGTGGTGTTCGCGTGCGCGCAAGTCGCCGCCGGTCAACAAGTTCGACATGGCCGGTCTCCGCCTCCGTTTGGATTCGACTGAGACCGTTCTACCGCGCTACCGCAACGAGTCCAACGCGCTGATCGTCTCGACCGAGGGCAACCGAGGAGGCTCGGCGGCGAAGGCCTTGCGCCCGAGCACCCACTCCGGCAGGTGGTGCCGCAACGCCGCGCGCCCCTGGGCGGTGATGTCGACCGGCGACGCCATCCCGTGGCCCTCGCGCTCCTCCCAGGTGATCCAGTCGCGGAGCCGCATGATCTCGAGGTCGTCCGCGTCCCAGCGCTTGGCGGGCCGGTGCTCGAGGTACCAGCTGGTGGCGCCGCGGTGCACGCCGCCCTGCTCGACCAGGGCGAGCAGCTTGACCTGCTCCTGCGTGACGGTGGTCGGGACGGGCTTCACGGCCTTGCGCCTGAGCTTCACAGATCGAACGTCCTTCTGGGTGACAGGTCGAACGCCTCCCGGCAAACCGCGTACAAGCTACGTCACGGACGAGCGTTCGGACAGGGTGATCAGCAGGCGCCCTGCCGGCCGTCCAGCTGGGTGAGATCCGCGGCCTCGACGGTCTTGCCCGCCACCTTCAGCTGCGCGCTCCAGGTCTTCGCGCACTGCCCGCCGCCGCCCTGGTAGGACTTCCACCTCACCTGCAGCTTCCCGCCGCTGCCCTCGACCTGGTCCACCGAGGCCTGGTACGCGTCCGACAGCTCTCCGAGCTCGACCTTGCCCAGCACCGCCCACTGGTCGTCGTAGACCACGACGACGTCCGGCCAGGCGACACCGCCCTGGGAGCACTGGAACACCGCGGCCGTCTCGGCCTTCCCGTCACCGGTGACGTCCGCGGACGCGACGAGCTTGGTCGACGTCACGAACCCGTCGTGCTCGGTGATGCCGGGCAACCTGCCGTTCTGCAACGTTCCCTCGGGGTGCCCGCACAGGCTCGGCACCTTCGCGTTCTCCAGACCCTGCTTCGGCGCCTCCTGCGGTGTCCCTCCCCCGGCGGGCGGGGCGTAGATCCGCAACACGCCGGTGGCGATCTCCGTCCGCTTCCCGTCGCGCACGGACTCCACCTCGCCCAGGTAGCAGTACTGCTGCGGCCGGCCGGCGAGGTCACCGATGCAGTCCGGGAGGGTGAGAACCACCCGGCCACCCCCGGCGAGCGGACGCACGACCGTGGCCGGACCGTCGTCCTCGAGCACCCACTTCCGCCCGTCGAGCTTCCACAGCTTGTAGCCGGAGTGCAGGACCTTCTTGCTGTTCTCCTCGCGCTTCGAGTTGTCGCACGTCCACGAGGCGATCGTGGCGTGCAGGGTGCGGGAGTCGTCCCACCAGAGGTCGCGGACGTCGATGCCCTGCGCCTTGTTCGGCACGAACCCCGGCGGCGCGGCGGCACCCCACTCGGTGTCGCTCGTCCGCCCCGCGGCGTCGACGATCTTCACCGGGAAGTCCGTGACGCACGAGCCCGGGTTGTTGCGCAGCGCCACGGCGAACCTCGTGTCCGCGAGCGTCGGCCCGGAGATCCCCGCGGCCGGCGTGTAGGAGTTGGAGCCGACGGAGCCGGCCTCGAAGTGCAGCTTCCCGTCCGGCGTCAGGAGTTCCAGCTTCTGGCCGTACCGGTTGCGGCCCAGGTACACCTGCCCGCCCGTCAGCACCAGGTCGCGGGTGCCGGCGAAGAAGATGCGGAGGTAGTCGTCGGCCGTGTTCTTCGCCGGCTCGGCGAACTCGGTCCCCTCGGCGCGGCCGGGATCGCCGAGGCTGAACCTGCGGAACTTCGAGCCGCTCGACGCGAGGACCTCGTCGGTCCCGGTCGCGACGATCCAGCTGCAGGCGGGGCACTGGAACTCGTGCTTGTCGCCGGTCCGGACGTCGATGGCGACGAGCCGTTCCGTGGCCACGTCCTCGCCGAGCAGCCGCGCGCCCGCGAGGTAGGCGACGAAATGCCCGTCGTTCGACCAGACGACCTGGTTGTTGAGCGAGTCCACCGTGTCGAACGGCCGGTTGACCCGAGTGAGCTCCTGGTCGCCGCGCATGACCACGAGCTCGGTGAGCGTCGTGTACGCGAACGCCGGCGCCGCCGCGTCGATCTCGGTCCGTGCCGCGTCGCCGCGGCTGCCCGCGATCTTCAGGACCGCCACCGTCGCGAGCCCGGCGACCAGGCAGAACGCGATGGTGAGGTATACCAGCTTCCGGAGCGTCATCGCCTACCGACCTTCGCGCGCGTTCGGGTCGACCTCGTTCCAGCCGAGCGTGGCGTCCTGGCGGTAAACCTTGCGGTACCCGGAGTAAGGCGCGTCCGGGCTCTTGGCCGCCGCGTACCCGGTCACCGCGAACCCCTTGTCCGGCGCGTCGACGTCCTGCAGCACCGTCCCGTTCGAGGTGGCCACCACGAACTGCAGGGTGAACTTGCAGTGCCGCCGCTCGGTGAACACACCGACGGTCAGGACCTCGACCTCACCGGGCCCCAGCTCCACGGTCTTGGCCGCGAAGTAGTTGAGCCCGGTGCCGCGCATGCCGTCCAGGGTCGTCATCTGCTCGGGGATCGGGTCCGAGCTGTCCAGGTTAAACCCGATCTTGATCGTGTCCCGCTCCCCGCCCTGCGTGTAGCCGAGCAGGTGCGTGCCGTCGACCGGCGCGGAGCAGTCGGGGCGGATCTTCATGTCGGTGATGCGGACCGGCGCGCTGTCATTGCCCTGGACCGTGATGTTGGTGAAGCCCGCCCGCAGCACCGTGCCGCCGTGCTTCGCGTACCAGGCGCCGAAGTTCTCCCCGGTCGCCTCCGCCCCGTTCGCCGGTGCCTGGGGAGGCGGCTCGGCCACCACCTCGGAGAGCACGTACCGCAGGTGCCGCTCGCTGGTCTGGAACCTCGTGACGTCCTGGACCTTCAGCGGCGTCGACGCCCCGGACACCGTCCGCAGGTCCTCGCTCCCGTCACCCGCCATCAGTTTGGTCACGACGAGCGTCGCCCCCACCGTGACCACCACGGCCGTGCCGATCACCAACGCCACCGTGCGCGCCTTGAGCTTCCGCGGCTCGTCGCCCGGCGGCTCGTCGGTGTCGAACGTCGAGAGCATCGACACGAGGTTGTCGCGCGGCTCCACCTTGATGCGCGGACCACCCTGCCCGGCCAGCGCAGCCGCCAGTGCCCGCACAAGCCCGTCCACCGGCACGTCGGCGAACCCGCGCACCCGCGCCACCGCACGCTCGTGGTCCGGCGCCGGATCGGCGTCCAGTCCGAAGAGGACCAGCGCGGCCTCGGACTCGCTCACCGTCCCGAACGAGCCGCCCAACGCCTCGGCGCCGGCGCGGAGAAGGCGGTCGAGCGCGGCCGCGTCCCACGGGCCGGGGACGGTCCGTTCGGCGATCTTCCGCAGCTCCGGCAGGTCCAGCGACGACCGGTCACGGCCACTTCGCGCCACCCGGTCGAGCTCGTCCGCGACAGCCTCGACCAGAGATCCCCTCGCCACGCGGCGAGTATGCACGGACCGTTTGGAACCACGGCGCGGACACGGACCGTTGTCAGCCGATCGGCGTAGTCCGCACGAACTTCCGGTGGGCGCGACAGGGATCGAACCTGCGACCGCTCGGGTGTAAACCGAGTGCTCTTCCGCTGAGCTACACGCCCCAACCCCACGCCCGAGGACGCAGGGGCACAGCTACATCATGCCTTGAGAGAGGCTACGGCCTTCTTCCAGGCAGCCTGATCGCGGGCCTCACCGGGCGAGTTCACCTCGGCGTACCGCACCACCCCGTCGACGTCCACCAGGAACGTCCCCCGCACCGCCATGCCCGACGACTCGTTGAACACGCCGTAAGCCTGCGCGACGGCGCCGTGCGGCCAGAAGTCCGACAGCAGCGGGAACTGGTAGCCCTCCTGGTTCGCCCACGCCTTCAGCGCGAACGGGGAGTCCACGGAGATGCCCAGCACCTGGACGTTGTCGTCCTCATAGGTCGAGAGCTCGTCGCGCAGCTGGCAGAGCTCGCCGTGGCAGATGCCGCTGAACGCGAACGGGTAGAAGACCACGAGCACCGCGCGGGAGCCGCGGAACGACGACAACGTCACGGGTTGCTTGTTGTAGTCGTTGAGCGTGAAGTCCGGGGCTTCCGAACCGACCTCGACCGCCATGACACCCCTCCAGCCGCACACGGGAACCACGGACGCGTCAACGCCCGTGGATCAACCCTATGTCAGGCGGGGGTCAGCGCTTCGCCTTGGCCGACTTCGGCCACACCAGGCGGATGCCCGCCCAGTCGTCGGCCACGCTGATGTTGGAGGTCTGCGACAGGCCCGCGGTCGGGACCGCCTCGGCGACGTCCGACGGCTCCACGTGGCCGGGACGGCCGGTCTTCGGGGTGAGAACCCAGATCACGCCGTCCTCGGCGAGCACGCCGGTGGCCTCGAGCAGGGCGTCGACCAGGTCGCCGTCGTCCTCTCGCCACCAGAGCAGGACGACGCTCACCGTCTCGTCGGCATCCTCGTCGAGGAGGTCGCCCCCGATCTGCTCCTCGACAGCGGCACGGAGGGCGTCATCGACGTCCTCGTCCCAGCCGAGTTCCTGGACGACCATGCCAGATTCGATCCCGAGCTTCTCGGCGACGCCGATCTTGCCGGCGTCTTCCGCGGCGACCACGGTTTTCACTCCTCCAACTACGCAAGAGCGACAGCCCTAAGACTGCCGCCAGAGTCCGTTACTCCGGCTAGCGAACACTGTCAGCTACCCCCGGCGCAACTGTTGACCACGTGACACGCCGTAACAGGGACCCCTGTGAAGATCTCCGGGTGGGCATGGCGCATGCTCTACATACCTCTTATCGCGCGCGCGTGAGCGACACGATCCAGAACTACCGACCGGTAGCGATGACGAAGTCGCCACGCAAGGACAACGATAGGAACGCGTGGCACGGTTTCCGGGCCAGCGCGAGTACCGCCAACGAAGCCGAGGAGACACCTTGAGCCCGCAGAACACCGGCCCCGAGCGGGTGCGTGTCATTCGCGACGGTCTGGCAGCGCACCTGCCGGACATCGACCCCGAAGAGACCTCGGAATGGCTCGAGTCGTTCGACGAGGTCCTCAAGGGCGGCGGTCAGCAGCGGGCTCGCTACCTCATGCTGCGCCTGCTCGAACGCGCTGGTGAGAACCACGTCGGCGTGCCGTCGCTGATCAGCACCGACTACGTCAACACCATCCCCACCGAGCGGGAGCCGTGGTTCCCCGGTGACGAGGAGGTGGAGCGCCGTTACCGCGCGTGGATCCGCTGGAACGCCGCGATGACGGTGCACCGCGCGCAGCGGCCCGGTGTGGGTGTCGGTGGCCACATCTCGACGTACGCGTCCAGCGCGTCGCTCTACGAGGTCGGCTTCAACCACTTCTTCCGCGGCAAGAACCACCCCGGCGGTGGCGACCAGATCTTCATCCAGGGTCACGCCTCGCCCGGTGTCTACGCCCGCGCGTTCCTCGAGGGCCGGCTGTCGGAGCACCAGCTCGACGGCTTCCGCCAGGAGTACTCGCACGCCGGTCTGGGCGGCGGCCTGCCGTCGTACCCGCACCCGCGCCTCATGCCGGACTTCTGGGAGTTCCCCACGGTCTCCATGGGCATCGGCCCGATGAACGCGATCTACCAGGCGCGGTTCAACCGCTACCTGCGCGACCGCGGCATCAAGGACACGTCCGACCAGCACGTGTGGGCGTTCCTCGGCGACGGCGAGATGGACGAGCCGGAGTCGCGCGGCCTGCTGCAGCTCGCCGCGAACGAGCAGCTCGACAACCTGACGTTCGTCGTCAACTGCAACCTGCAGCGCCTCGACGGCCCGGTGCGCGGCAACGGCAAGATCATCCAGGAGCTGGAGTCGTTCTTCCGCGGCGCCGGCTGGAACGTCATCAAGGTCGTCTGGGGCCGCGAGTGGGACGCGCTGCTGCACGCGGACCGCGACGGTGCGCTCGTCAACCTGATGAACAGCACGCCCGACGGCGACTACCAGACCTACAAGGCGAACGACGGCGCGTACGTCAAGGAGCACTTCTTCGGCCGTGACCCGCGCACGAAGGCTCTCGTCGACGCCATGAGCGACGACGAGGTGTGGAACCTCAAGCGCGGCGGCCACGACTACCGCAAGGTCTACGCGGCCTACAAGGCGGCGACCGAGACCGTCGGCCAGCCGACCGTGATCCTCGCCAAGACCATCAAGGGCTACTCGCTCGGCCCGCACTTCGCGGCCCGCAACGCGACGCACCAGATGAAGAAGATGACCCTGGCGGACCTCAAGGGCTTCCGCGACAGCCTGCGCATCCCGATCACGGACGAGCAGCTCGAAGCCGACCCGTACCTGCCGCCGTACTACCACCCCGGCCAGGACTCGCCGGAGATCCAGTACATGCAGGAACGCCGTCGCCAGCTGGGCGGGTTCGTACCGGAGCGCCGCACCAAGTCCAAGGCCCTGGTGCTGCCGGGCGACAAGGTCTACGAGGGTGTCCGCCGCGGTTCGGGCAAGCAGGAGGTCGCCACGACGATGGCGTTCGTCCGCCTCGTCCGCGACCTCGCGAAGGACCCGGAGATCGGCCCGCGCATCGTCCCGATCATCCCGGACGAGGCACGAACGTTCGGCATGGACTCCATGTTCCCGACGCAGAAGATCTACAACCCGAACGGCCAGGCGTACACCTCGGTGGACGCCAACCTGATGCTCGCCTACAAGGAGTCCGAGCAGGGCCAGATCCTGCACGAGGGCATCAACGAGGCGGGTTCCACGGCGTCGTTCACGGCGGTCGGCACGTCCTACGCCACGCAGGGCGAGCCGATGATCCCGATCTACATCTTCTACTCGATGTTCGGCTTCCAGCGCACGGGCGACGGCCTGTGGGCGGCGGCGGACCAGATGGCGCGCGGCTTCGTGCTGGGTGCCACCGCGGGCCGCACCACGCTGACCGGTGAGGGCCTGCAGCACGCCGACGGCCACTCGCTGCTGCTGGCGCACACGAACCCGGCCGTGATCGCGTACGACCCGGCGTGGTCGTTCGAGGTGGCGCACATCGTCAAGGACGGTCTGCGCAGGATGTACGGCGAGAACGCCGAGAACATCTTCTACTACATGACGGTCTACAACGAGCCGTACGTGCAGCCGGCGGAGCCGGAGGGCCTGGACGTGGAGGGCCTGCTCCGGGGCCTCTACAAGTACCAGGACGGCCCGCAGACCGGCGGCCCGCGCGCCCAGCTCCTCGGTTCGGGCGTCGGCCTGCCGTGGGCGCTCAAGGCCCAGCAGATGCTGGCCGACGAGTGGGGCGTCTCCGCGGACGTGTGGTCCGCCACGTCGTACTCGGAGCTGCGCCGCGACGCCGTCGAGACCGATCGCCACAACCTGCTGCACCCGGACGCCGAGCCGCGCGTGCCGTACGTGACGCAGGTGCTGAAGGACGTCGCCGGCCCCGTGGTCGCGGTGTCCGACTGGGCGTCGGCGATCCCGGACCTGATCCGGCCGTACGTCCCGACCGACATGACGACCCTGGGCACGGACGGCTTCGGCTTCTCCGACACCCGCCCGGCCGCCCGCCGCCACTTCCTGGTGGACGCGGAGTCCGTCGTCGTCGCCACGCTGGCCGCCCTGGCCAAGCGCGGTGAGGTCGAGCAGGCGAAGGTCGTCGAGGCCGCGCGCAAGTACCGCATCGACGACGTGCAGGCGGCCGGCCCGTCCACGTCGGACGCGGGCCTCGCGTAGTCGTTCCACCGAAAGGGCCGTCCCGCACGCGCGGGGCGGCCCTTTCTCACGCCCTGAGGGCGTACTCGGTGAACTGACCGGCGACGGTGAACCCGAGACGCCGGTAGACGGTCTCGCCGTCCTCAGAGGCCTGTAGGACGGCAATACGGGCCCCCTCGGCGCGCGCGGTGCGCACGGCGGCCAACGTGATCGCGCCGCCATAGCCCTTCCGACGCTCGGCGGCCAGCGTCGCGATGTTGTAGATCCCGGCGACTCCGGCGTGCAGGAACACCTCGGCCGTGCACACCGCACGACCGTCCACGTACCCGACGAGGTAACGCGCCGTGCCGGTCAACGCGTGTGGGGCGGCATCGGCGTAGAAGCGGCGCACGGTGTCGGCGGGCGGGTCCCAGTTGGCGGCGAGGACCGCGGCGTAGTCCGCGAGCTCGGCCTCGGTGGTGACCCGGCGGATCTCCGGGCCGCCGGATCGTGGCTCCGGCACCGCGGTGAGGTCCAGCCACATCGCCGCCTCGGCGACGCGGGACTCCACGTCCCTGGCGGTGAAGCGGACGGCCGCGACGACGTTGAACGTGTCGTCGTCGAGGTGCTCGCCGCTGCGCCGGACGATCTTCTAGGCGCGCAGGCGAGACACGCTCCGGCTGCCCCGCACCGACACCTCGTCCGGCTCCATGCCGAGGCGCCGCGACATCTCGGCCGCGGTGATCGTCGTGCTCTTCAGCGCGAAGTAGCAGTACTGCTCGAGACGCATCCGAGCATCCGATCACGCGGCCGAGATCCTCGGCGAGCGAGTTGTCAGCACTGGGCGAGCGGCTGTCCCGTCGTCAACGGTCCGTCGGCGCGCGCGTCCAGCAACAGCGGGATCAGAGCCCGTGCCTCCTGCTTCAAAGGCACGATCCGGTCACCACCGCGCAGGTACTGGGACTTGATGCCGTGCAGGGCCAGTTCGTCCTGCACCTCGACGTACTGGGCGCCGGTCAGCACGTACGCGCACGGCGCCGTGACCACGTCGGACGGGTCCGGCGCCTGGTTGTCCGCGCCACCGAAGTAGATCGGGCCGGACCGCACGGCACGCGACTGGGCGTTCGCGGCCTCGATCGCCGAGCGGTTCGAGCGGACGAACGACTGCGTGCCGTCGAGTGCGAGCAGGTGCGAGTCCACGCGGTAGCGGGGCGTGCCGTCGACGTTGGTCTCGACGAGCAGGCCCATGCCGTGCTTGAGGCCTCCCGTGTTGCGCAGGATGCGCTCCTGGCCGTCGCCGGCGATCTGACCGGTGGGCTCGCCGGTCACCGGGTCGATCAGGATCCCGTAGACGCCGGACGTGCGTCCCGCGGCCTCGACCGACGGCCGGACGTACGAGCGGGACAACGACTCCGAGAGGTCGTGCACGCCGTCGGCCACGTTGAGGTTGCGCGGCCACAGCCACAGCACGTCCTTGACGTAGAACGGCGCGGACGGGCCGAACTCGTGCAGGTCGTGGATGACGTCGGGCTGCCAGTCGCGGATCACGGCGGCCATGGCGCGGGCCTCGGCGGTGCGCAGCAGCAGGTGGTCGCGGTTGATGTCGATGCCGGCCGAGTTGCCGCGGGTGTCGGCGACGCGGCCGTCCGGGTTGGCGTTCGGGACGAACAGGTACGTGGTGTCCGACGAGCGCGGCAGCGAACGCATGCGGATCAGGCACGCCTCGCGGCCGGCGGGTTCGTCGCCGTGCTGGGAGCAGATGAAGAGAACCACCGTGCGCGCGTTGCGGTTGCCCACGCGCACGAGCTGGATCGGGCGGCCCTGCGCGGTCGTCCCGATCTGCGTCAACGGCAGGCCGGTGGCGCGCAGGTAGGCCTGTTCCTCGGCCTCGGTGGTCCACTTGCCGGTGAGCTCGAACCCGGTGCGCGGCTCGGGAGCGGCCTGCGCGGGAAGGGCTACCAGCGACGAGACAGCGGTCAGCAGAGCGATCAACAGTCCCCTCATAGAGGAGACTTTGCCGCCTGTGTCAACCGCCGGGCCGTGCGGTTCCAGTCGATGAAGCCGTGGACGACCAGGCCCGCGAAGATCACGTAGACGAACGCGCTGAAGTACAGGCCCGACTGGATCTGCAACGGCACGCCGACCGCGTCGACCACGAGCCAGACCAGCCAGAACTCCACCAGACCGAGACCCTGCAGGGCGAAGGCCAGGATCGTGCCGATGAAGATCGCGGCATCCGGCCACGGCGCCCACGAGGCGTCCAGCGCGTCCAGCACCAGCGCGAACGCGACCGTGCCCCCGGCGAACGCGGCGACGACGGCGATCCGTTCCCGCCAGGAACCCTTGCGCACCACGACTCCGAACACCGGGTCCCGCCGCCGCACCCAGGCGTACCAGCCGTAGACGGCGATCGCGCCGACGGCGACCTGCCGCGTCGCGAGACCGCCCAGGTGCGCGGACATGTAGACCGTGAAGAGCAGGGCGACCGACACCAGCTGGACGGGCCAGGTCAACAGTGATCGGCGCTGCGCCAGGAACACCACCGCGAGCGCGAGCACCTGCCCGACCAGCTCCGTGTACGCGATCTTCTGGCCGAAGATCGTCAGTCCCATCTCGTACCACACGGCTTGTTCCCCCGCGGTTCAGTCGCAGTACACCGGTGTTTCCTACGGTCCCACCATGTCATCTTCCTTAGCACTCGCGCTCGTGCCTTTGTTCCTCACCGCGCCCGGGACGCCCGTCATCACACCGACCGTCATCACGCAGACGTTCGAGGAGCCGGCCGACGCGGACGATCCGGCCATCTGGGTGAACCCGCGCAACACCGAGCGCAGTGTGGTCCTGGGCACACTGAAGGAGGGTGGCCTGGCGGCGTTCGACCTGAACGGCCGCACGATCGGCGTGTACCCGGCGCCGCTGCCGCCGACGCCGGACGCGAAGCCCGGCCGCTACAACAACGTCGACGTCCTCGGCGACCTGGCGTTCGTGAGCGACCGCGGCCGCGACCGGATCCGGATGTTCCAAGTGGACGAACGCGGCGCGAGGGACGTCACGAACCCCGCCACCAGGCCGGTGTTCAGCAAGACCGAGGCCGAGGTCGACGACCAGCACACGGTCTACGGCCTCGCCGCCGGCCGCGTCAACGGCAAGGACGTCGTCGTCACGAGCCGCCGCAACGAGACCAGCATCGCGCTCCTCCAAGTGTTGAAGGGCAAGACGTACGACACCAAGAAGGTGTCCACTCTGGACTTGCCGAGCACCTTCACCCTGCCGAACGGCAAGCAGTGGACGGTGTGCGGCGAGCCCGGCGAGGGACCGCAGGTCGAGGGCATGGTGATCGACGAGCGCACGAACACCCTGTACGCCGCCCAGGAGGACGTCGGAATCTGGCGCATCCCGCTGCGCGCCAACGGCTTCGGCACGCCGCAGCTCGTCGACAAGGTCCGCACGTGGGGTGCGCCGCAGAAGTACGACCCCGAGACCGAGGAGTGCGTGGCCGACGGCCCGAACCCCGGTTTCGGCGGCCGGTGGCTCGAAGCCGACGCCGAGGGCCTGACGATCGCGGACGACGTGCTGCTCGCGTCGAGCCAGGGCGACTCGCGGTTCGTCGCGTACCGCAAGGCGGACATGAAGCCGCTGCGGGACTTCAGGATCAAGGACGTCGAGCACTCCGACGGCGCCGACATCGTGCTCGGCGAGCTCGACCTGCTTGTCGTCCACGACGGGGAACGCCCGAACGGCACCGGTTTCGCGTTCATCAGGTTCTAGTCTGTCCCGATGGGGACCCTGAACCTGGACCAGCTCAACCGAGCGCTGATCGAACGCCAGCTGTTGCGCGAGCGCGCCGACCTGGGCGCGCTCGCCGCCGTCGAGCACCTCTTCGGCATCCAGGCGCAGGAACCGAAGTCGCCGTACGTCGGACTGTGGACGCGGTTGACCGGCTTCCGGCCGCAGGACCTCGAAGACCTCCTGACGAACCGCGAGGCGGTCCGCATCCTGCTGATGCGCGGCACGATCCACCTGGTCAGCGCACGGGACGCGCTCGGCCTGCGCCCCCACACCCAGCTCAAGCTCGACCGCGAACTGCAGAGCGGCCCGTTCGCCGCCCGCCTGCGCGGCCTCGACTTCGACGAGGTCGCCGAGGCCGGCCGCAAGATCCTCGACGAGACCCCGCAGGGCACCGCGGACGCCGGCAGGCAGCTCCAGGAGCGCTGGCCCGACCGCGAGCACACCGTTCTCGGCAACGCGCTGCGCAACAAGCTCGCCCTCGTGCAACTGCCGCCGCGCGGCCTCTGGCACACGAGCGGCCGGGCGGTCTGCACGACCGTCGAGAACTGGCTGGGGCAGCCTCAGCAGGCGATGGACAAGGAAGAGATCGTCCTGCGCTACCTGAAGGCGTTCGGCCCGGCCACGGTCATGGACGCCCAGCAGTGGTCCGGCCTCACCAGGCTCACCGAGACGTTCACCGCCCTGCGGCCACGGCTCGTGACCTTCCGCAACGAGGCCGGCAAGGAGCTCTTCGACCTGCCGGACGCCCCGCGCCCCGACCCGGACACCCCGGTCCCGGTGCGGCTGCTGCCCGAGTTCGACAACATCCTGCTCGCCCACGCCGACCGCCGCCGGGTCATCGCGGACGACCGGCTCGGCGTCGTCATCGGCGGCAAGCCCACCGTCCTCGTGGACGGGTACGTCTTCGCGACCTGGGCGGTCACCAAGGACCGCACGATCACCGTCGATTACATCGACGCCCAGCCGAGGAGCAGGCAGAAGGCGGTCGCCGAGGAGTGCGACCGCCTCCGGGACTGGATCGGCGCGAGCTAGGCGGCGACCTCGAAGCCGCCGAAAACGGATGGCCGACAGTCTCCCGCCTGGTCATCCTGACCCGGTGGGAGACAGAGCCAACGTCGTCGTGGTCCGCGAGAACGGCACGCACGAGCTGTACCGGACCGGCTGGGAGGGGCCCAGCACCGAGCTCCGCCACCGCGCGACCGTGTTCGAGCTGATCCGAGCCGCGTGGCCGGGCTGGGAGGTCCGCTGGCTGTACGACGGCCCGGCCGAACTGCGCGAGTACGCGGGGCTGGACCCGGAGCACGTTCGCTGCCCCGATTCGGACCTCTTCGCAGCCCCGTTCCTCGCCCCCGAGGACGAGGACCTGGCCGGGCCGGACCCGGGCGGTGTGGTGATCACGGTCGAAGGCGGCCGCTGCCACGTCGCCTCGGCCGCCTTCGACCACCCCGTCCGCGAGGGCGTCGCCCTGCTCGACCGCCTGGCGAACGCCCCCGAGCACAAGAGCTGCGCCCTGCACGTCAACGCCGGCATCCACCTCGACCCGGAACGCCGACGTCTGGGCTGGTGGTCCCTCTACTCCTCGCCACAGGCCTACCAGGTGCCGGAGCTGTGGCCGGGCTGGACCGTGGAGTTCTGGCAGGACGACTGGGAACGGCACATCGGAGCCGGCGACAGGTTCTCCCCGGCGCCGTTCGACGACGGAGAGGAAGCCAGAGCCGCACTGCTCGCCGAGGCCCGGAAGCGCTGGGCTGTCCGGGCCCGCAACCGCGCGCAGCCGGGTGCGAGGTGCCCTGCTGAGCATGGGTCACCTCGCCGATGCTCCGAGCCGCACGGCTAGGCCGCGACCTCGACGTGCGCGCCGTCACCGACGACGAGCCGGTGCTGGCGCGCCGACCCGACGCGGGCCCGGCGCCCGATCAGCGACGTCTCGATGCCGGACACGTTGTGCACCGACGCCTCGTTCAGCACGATCGAGTCGGCGACCCCGGACTCGGTGATGCGGCAGTCCGCGCCGATCGACGTGTACGGCCCGATGATCGACTCCTCGACCAGCGTGCCGGCGCCGATGATCGCGGGCCCGACGATGCACGACCGCACGACGCGCGCGCCCTCCTCGACCACGACGTCGCCGATCAGCGTCGACTCGTCGTCGACGATGCCCTGGATGTCGGTCCGCAGGCCCATCAGCAGCTCGCGGTTGCACTCGAGGACGTCCTCGACCTTGCCGGTGTCCTTCCAGAAGCCCGAGTACATCCGCGCCCGCACGTCGCGCTCGTGTGTCACCAGCCACTGCAGCGCGTCGGTGATCTCGAACTCGCCGCGCCACGACGGCTCGATGGCGTCGACCGCCGTGTGGATGGCGGGGGTGAAGAAGTAGACGCCGATCATGGCGAGGTCGCTGCGCGGCTCCTGCGGGTGCTCGATCAGCCGCGTCACGCGCGAGTTCTCGTCGACCTCCGCGACGCCGTAGAGGCGCGGGTCCTCCACCTTGTCCACGAGCACCTGGGCGGACGGCCGCAGCCGCGCGAACTCGTCGGCGATCTGACCGATGCCCTCGACGAGCACGTTGTCGCCCATGTACATCACGAAGTCGTCGTCACCGAGGAACGGCCTGGCGATCCGCACGCAGTGCGCGAGCCCCAGGTGCAGGTCCTGCTGGATGTAGGTGATCGAGACGCCCAGGTACGAGCCGTCGCCGAACAGCTCGGAGATCTCCTGCGCGCCCTCGCCGACGACGATGCCGATCTCGGTGATGCCGACGTCCCGCAGGTTCTCCACCACGTACTCGAGCACCGGCTTGTTCGCGATGGGGACGATCTGCCGAGGTAGCGAGTACCCGGCCGGGCGCACGCCCGCGGACAGCACAAGGGCTTTCATAGGTCCTCCACCGCGACGGAACAGTTCGGGTGGAGACGAGGCTCCGGCCGGTCGCTGGATCGAAACTGGAGAACCCCCAGAACACGAGGAAAGGGCCCCGCGCGGGATGTTTGCGCGAGACCCTTTCCGGGTGGTGAGACCCTCTAACCTGAAGTGTTAGAGGCTCTAACCCATCTGCGTGCCGGACGGCGGCGTCTGCATGTCACCCATGCGCGCACCGACGTTCTGGGGCATCTCCTGCGACGCGCGCGGCATCGGGGACTGGGCCTGCGCCTCGTCCTGCACGCGGGTCAGCCAGCCCTCCCAGCGCGCCTGCATCGGGCGGACCAGGCCGCCACCCACGCCGATGATGACGACGCCGGCGACGGTCGCGAGGACGGCGATCAGGACCGGCATGGTCACCGAGATCGCGATGCCCAGCTGGTTCAGGGCCGCGATGACGCCGAGCGCCATGACGAAGCCGTAGGTGATGTTGCCCATGATGCGGGTGTACGAGCGCTGGCCGAGCGCGCCGGTGACGAGGCCCTTGAGCGCGGTGCCGATGGCCGACGCGACGATCACGAGGACCAGGGCGACGACGATGCGCGGCAGGTACGCGATGACCTCGTTGAGCAGCGTGCTGACCGGGTTCGAGGCACCGAAGACGCCGAACGCGAGCTGCAGCGCGATCAGCAGCACGAAGTAGTACACGATCTTGGAAATCAGGCCGGACGCGTCCATCGAGGACTGCCGCATCGCGCCGTTCAGGCCCGACTTGTCGACGAGCTTCTCGAAGCCGACCCGCTTGAGCAGGAACTGAACACCCTTGGCGAGCGCCTTGGCGATGAACCAGCCGATGACCAGAACGAGCAGGAAGCCGAGCAGCTTCGGCACGAACGTGGCCACCATCGCCCACGCCTGGCCCAGGCCCTCGGTGATTTGCGAGCCCACGGGCCCTCCTAGAACAAAGTAGCGGTGAGTGAAGATCAGACCCGTGGATCGTTTCGTGGATCACACCGGCCCACAACTTCGACACCGCTACACGAAAGGGTGGCTGACGTGGATTTTTGTCGCAATACAGTCCAGAGTGGAACTACCGGTGGGGACCGGGGAGAGGGAAGCGCCCGCCACCCACCCTGGCGGGGGCGTCCACCATTTCCGGGGGTGCCCCCACACCGCCCCCCCGCGAAGCCC
>NZ_JBEXNC010000037.1:0-7194 GCF_040610935.1 Lentzea sp. NPDC003310 | reverse complement strand
CCTAAATACTCCCCTCCTTGCACCACCCGGGGGGGCCGGGGTCGTGGCACCCCCCCCCCCCGCCGGGGGGCGGCCGCTTCCACATGTCCGGGGTCTGCCGCCTCACGGCCGCGCGGAGAAGCCCCGGCCGTCCAGGTAGGCCTGGATCCCCTCCGGCGACAACGCGGGCGCCGCGCCGCCCTGGCCGTCCTTGGGCACCTCGGGCCGCGGGTCGCCGGTGCACTCGTAGCTGCTGCCGGGCAGCGCGCCGTCGACCAGGTACCGGTTGACCTTGTCGTCGACGCACTTGTTGCCACCGTTGTAGAGGCCGTGCTTGCCCTCGTCGGTGACGGTGACCAGGTTGTGCCCGAGCCGCTGCGCCATCGCCGGGCCGCTCGCGTACTGGGTCTGCGTGTCGCCCTCGGACTGCACGACGACGCCGATCGGGTAGCCGCTGCGACCGATCTTCACCGGCGGCTCCGGCGGCGTGAAGGAGCGGAACGTGCAGGTCATCGGCGCGGCCCTGACGATGCCGAAGCCGTACGGGTAGCGCTCGCGGAACATCCGCATGTCCTCGTAGTAGAAGCTCACGTCCGTCGGCCAGTCCGACTCGCAGGTGACCGTGTCGAACACGCCCGAGCGCAGTTCCTCCAGACCGGTCTTCGCGAGCACCTGGCCGGCCTTCGCGCCCTCGGCGTTGGCGGGCTGCTCCCCCGACCGCAGCTTGGTCACGATCGACGCGAGGTCCGACCACAGTGGACGGTAGCGGGCGCCGACGCCCACCGCGCCGTCGAAGGACGACCGGTTGTGCTCGCCGACCGGGGCGGCGTGCAGCTTCGCCGCGACCTTCTCGACCTCGGCCAGCACCTCGTCGCGGGACTTGCCGAGTCCGAACTTCTCGTTGCGCTCGCCCGCCCAGGTGGCCCACGCCTCGACGTCCATCCGGTACGCGACAGCCTGCTGGCGGAACTGCTCGTGCCAGATCCACTCCGGGTGCACGGCCGAGTCGAGCACGCTGCGGTCGAGCCGGTTCGGGAACAGCGTCCCGTACACCGCGCCCAGGTACGTGCCGTAGGAGTAGCCCAGGTAGTTGATCTTCGACTCGCCCAGCACGGCGCGCACGACGTCCATGTCCCGCGCGGTGTTCGCGGTGCTGATGAACTGCCGGATCCCTCCGCCCGAGCGCTGGCAGGACTCCTCGGCCTCGCGCGCCTCGGCCGCCCACTTGGCGAACTCGCCGTCCGCGGGGCGTGACTCGGGGGCGGCGATCGCGGGCGTGGCGCGGCAGTTCAGCGCCGTCGACCCGCCGACGCCGCGCGGGTCCATGCCGATCACGTCGTAGACCTGGACGAGGTCGGACTTCATCAGGAACAGCGGCAGCCCGAGCCCGGAGCCACCGGGACCACCCGGATTGGTGAACAGCACGCCGCGCCTGCGGTCGGCCGCCGTCGCCTTCTTGCGGCTGATGGTCAGGTTGATCCGGTCGCCGGCCGGTTTGGCGTAGTCGAGCGGCGCGACGAGCGTGGCGCATTCCAGCTCGCCGAGCTTTCCGCTGCACTGCGCCCACGTGACGGGTTGGGAGTGGAACTCGGCGAGCGGGTCGGGTGGATCGGCTGAAGCAGCCGTGCTCGTGGTCAGCAGAGCGACGACCCCAAGGGCGAGTGCCGGGAACCTGCGCAAGACGAAACCTCCACGCCGAGCCGAAAGATCTCTGCTGCCCGACGGTATGGCCGTTGAACCTGGCCGATGGCGTCTGTCACCCGTCCCGGTGATGTCACCTCTGTGGCCTTAAGCTGCGGGTATGACCAGCAGCAAGGCGAAGGAGGAGCACCCGCCGACGCTCTCCGCCCGCACCATGCGCAAGATCGAACGCGCGTCGGGCTCGCTCGCGACCGCCAGCGTGTCCGAGATGGAGCGGCGGCTGCCGTGGTTCGCGCGGATGCCCGCCGACCAGCGCGCGAGCGTGCTGCTGCTGATCCAGAACGGCGTCGCGGGCTTCGTCGAGTGGCTGCACGACCGGCAGCAGGCGATCCGGCTGACCGCGGACGCGTTCCGCAGCGCCCCCAAGGACATCTCGCGCTGGGTGAGCCTGCGCCAGACCGTCGAGCTCGTGCGGATCGCTCTGGAGCTGTTCGAGGGGCAGCTGCCGGAGATGGCGGCGAACGAGGCCGAGCGCGCGCTGCTGATGGAGGGCGTGCTCCGGTACGGGCGGGAGATCGCCTTCTCGGCCGCCACCTCCTACGCGGCGGCCGCCGAGGCCCGCGGCGCGTGGGACGCGCGGCTCGAGGCCCTGGTCGTGGACGGCATCGTGCGTGGCGACCCCGAGGAGTCGCTGCTCTCCCGCGGCGCCGCGCTGGGCTGGGACCCGGCGCTCGAGGCGACCGTGCTGGTCGGCAACCCCGGCGGCGAGGACCCGCCCGCGATCATCTACTCGGTGCGCAGCAAGGCCGCGCGCGCCGGGCGTCCGGTGCTGCTGTCCGTGCAGGGATCGCGGCTGGTCGTGGTGCTGGGCGGGCCGACGGAGACCGGTGAGGACGTGCTGGGCCGCATCGCCGAGGGCTTCGGCGAGGGTCCGGTGGTCGCGGGACCGACCGTCGCGTCGCTGTCCGAGGCCCACCGCAGCGCGAGCGACGCGTTGAGCGGACTGCGGGCGGTCGTGGGCTGGCCCGCCGCTCCCCGGCCGGTCCGCTCGCTCGACCTGCTGCCGGAACGGGCGCTCGCGGGCGACCCGGAGGCGGAGTGGCAGCTGGTCGACAGGGTCGCCCGGCCGCTGGAGGACGCGGGCGGCGCGCTGCTGGAGACCGTGGACGCGTTCCTGGAGGTCGGCGGCGTCCTGGAGACGTGCGCGAAAAGACTGTTCGTGCACCCGAACACGGTCAGATATCGCCTTCGGCGCGTTCAGGAAATGACGGGAAGAAATGCACATGACGCTCGAGACGCGCTTGTGCTTCGCGTCGCATTGTCTGTAGGACGCCTAGCGCGCTCCCGTGGGCTGTGGTAGCGAACGACCTGTGACGGACTTCGCACACATCCGTTAGAGTGAGGGCCAAACGACCCCTCACAGCCCTGAGCTGGGCTTACGTCGGCGCGCCCGTGACTCACCGACACTTTTGTAGGGTCTCTACAAATACGATCGCCGTACTTCGTTCTTTACAGCATGGGGTACCGGTGGGTTCACCGGCTTTAGTAATCGGCGTGATCGCACTCCTCGCGCCCGGACAAGGGTCCCAGACGCCCGGCATGCTCACCCCCTGGCTCGAACTGGAGGGGGCGGAGAAGCAGGTGCGCACGTGGTCGGAGATCACGGGCCTGGACCTGGTGCGCCTCGGCACCACCGCGGAGGCCGACGAGATCGTCGACACCGCGATCACCCAGCCGCTCGTCGTGGCTCTCGCCGTCCTCGCGTTCGGTGAGCTGCGCAAGCGCGTCGACCTGCCCTCCGCGGTGGCTGTCGGCGGCCACTCGGTCGGCGAGCTCGCGGCGGCCGCCGTCGCGGGTGTCATCAGCGCCGACGACGCCGTCGCCCTGGCCGCCGTGCGCGGTCGCGCGATGGCCGAGGCGTGCGCCCTGGAGCCGACCGGCATGGCCGCGGTGCTCGGCGGCGACGAGCCTGAGGTGCTCGCGCGCCTCGAGGAACTCGGTCTCGTGCCCGCCAACCGCAACGGCGCCGGCCAGATCGTCGCGGCCGGTCCGCACTCGGCGCTCGACGCGCTCGTGGAGAACCCGCCCGGCCCGGCGAAGATCCGCAAGCTGGCCGTCGCGGGCGCGTTCCACACCCGGTACATGGCGCCTGCGGAAGACGCAGTGCGCGCGCGTGCCGCCGAAGTCGCCACGCAGGACCCGTCGCTGCCGCTGGTGTCCAACAAGGACGGTCAGTTCGTCACCGAGGGCGCCGAGGTGCTGCGGCGCCTGGTCTCCCAGGTCACGAGCCCCGTCCGCTGGGACCTCTGCCAGGCCGCCCTCGTCGAGAAGGGCGTCACCGGCTCGGTCGAGCTGCCGCCCGCCGGCGTGCTGACCGGTCTCGCCAAGCGTGCGATGAAGGGCACCGCAACCCTCGCCCTGAAGACCCCGGACCAGCTCGACAAGGTCGCGGAGCTCTTCGACACCGTTGGAGACGAGTAAGTGACGACGTTCCAGGCCCCGCAAGCAGCCGCGGGCGCCCGCATCCTCGGCCTCGGCAGCTACCAGCCCGAGACCGTGGTGAGCAACCACGACCTCGCCGCGCGCATGGACACCTCGGACGAGTGGATCCGCGAGCGCGTCGGCATCGTCAACCGCCGGGTCGCGGCGAAGGACGAGGGCGTCGTCGACATGTCCGTCCTCGCGGGCACGAAGGCGATCGAGGACGCGGGTCTCACCGCCGCCGACATCGGCGGCGTGATCGTGGCGACGTGCACGATGCCGTCGACCATCCCGAACGCGGCGGCGCAGGTCGCCACCAGGCTCGGCGTGCAGGCCGCGGCCGCGTTCGACCTGAACGCCGCGTGCGCGGGCTTCTGCTACGCCGTCGCGACCGCCGCGGACATCGTCCGCGCGGGCACGGTGCGCAACGTCCTCGTCATCGGCGCGGAGAAGCTCACCGACTGGACCCACCCCGACGACCGCTCGACCGCGATCATCTTCGCGGACGGCGCGGGTGCCGTCGTGGTCGGCGCCAGTGACACGAACGAGATCGGCCCCGTCGCGTGGGGCTCGGACGGCTCGATGTCCGAGGTCATCCGCATCGACGACCGCGACTCGTTCATCCACCAGGAGGGCCAGACGGTCTTCCGGTGGGCGACGACGCAGGTCGCACCGGTCGCGATCCGTGCCGCCGAGCTCGCGGGCGTCCCACTGTCCGAAGTGGACGTGTTCGTCCCGCACCAGGCCAACCTGAGGATCATCGAGGCCATCGCCAAGCGCCTGTACAAGAATGGTGCGCGCGAGGACCTGAAGATCGCTCGAGACATCGTCGAGTCCGGCAACACCTCCTCGGCCTCCGTTCCCCTGGCCCTCGACCACATGCGGTCGGCGGGCGAGGTCTCGTCCGGGGACGTGGTGCTGATGGTCGGCTTCGGCGCCGGCCTGTCCTACGCGGGACAGGTCGTCCGGGTCCCGTGACCCCCGGTTTTTCCACCGTTTCAACCGAAAGGGAACTTCAGTGAGCGACAACGTCCTGTCCGGTCTTGCCGAGATCGTCGAAGAGGTCGCCGGCGTTGCCGCCGACGACGTCACCGCTGAGAAGTCCTTCGTGGACGACCTCGACATCGACTCGCTGTCGATGGTCGAGATCGCCGTCCAGGCCGAGGACAAGTTCGGCGTGAAGATCCCGGACGACGAGCTGGCCAACCTCAAGACCGTTGGTGACGCGGTGAACTACATCACCAGCAACAAGTGAGTTCGGGCATCGAGGTCGTCATCACCGGGCTGGGTGCCACCACCCCGCTCGGTGGTGATGTCACGTCCACCTGGGACGCGTTGCTGGCGGGCAAGTCCGGGGTTCGCCCCATGACCCACGACTGGGTCGAGAAGTACGACCTGCCGGTCAAGATCGCGTCGCAGCTCGTGGTGGACCCGACCGAGGTGCTCCCCCGAGTAGAGGCACGCCGCCTGGACCGCTCCGAGCAGGTCGCCATCGTGGCGTCCCGCCAGGCGTGGGCCGACGCGGGCCACGACGACGACACCGTCGACCGCCAGCGCCTCGCCGTGATCATCGGCACGGGCATCGGCGGCGCGATCACCCTCCTGACCCAGGACGACCTCCTGGAGCAGCAGGGCCTGCGCAAGGTGTCGCCGCTGACCGTCCCGATGCTGATGCCGAACGGCCCGGCCGCGCACGTGGGCCTGGAACTGAAGGCACAGGCGGGCGTGCACGCCCCGGTTTCCGCCTGCGCGTCGGGCGCCGAGGCCATCGCGTGGGCCTACCGCATGATCATGTCCGGCGAAGCCGACGTGGTCGTCGCGGGCGGCGCCGAAGCGTGCATCACGGCCATCCCGGTCGCGGGCTTCTCGCAGGCCCGCACCATGAGCACGCGCAACGACGAGCCGGAGAAGGCCTCGCGCCCGTTCGACACGGCCCGCGACGGCTTCGTGCTCGGCGAGGGCGCGGGCGTCATGGTCCTGGAACGGCGCGAGTTCGCAGAGGCCCGCGGCGCCAAGATCTACGGCAAGCTCGCCGGCATCGGCACCTCCGCCGACGGCTACCACATCACCGCCCCGGACCCCGAGGGCGTGGGCCAGTCGCGCGCGATCGCGGCGTCCCTGCGCTCCGGCGGCATCGACCCGTCCGACGTGGGCCACGTGAACTGCCACGCGACCTCCACCCCGGTCGGCGACGTGGCGGAGACCGTGGCGATCCGCAAGGCGATCGGCGACCACCCGGTCCTGACCGCCCCGAAGGGCGCACTGGGCCACCTGCTGGGCGCAGCAGGCGCGGTCGAGGCGATCGTCACCGTCCTGTCGATCCGCGACGGCATCGTTCCCCAGACGCTCAACCTGGAGAACCTGGACCCGGCCGTCACGCTGGACGTGGTGGCGGGCGAGCCGCGCAAGATCAAGCTGGAGGCGGCCGTGAACGACTCGTTCGGGTTCGGCGGCCACAACGTGGCGCTGGCCTTCACGTCGGCCTAGCTCCGCACCCGCTTCACCACGAAGCCCCGACCCGCTTGCGGGTCGGGGTTTTGTGCTGTCCGGGGGAGGTTGGGTGTGGAGGCGGAGTGGGAGTGAGGCGCCGGGGGTGGGACGGGAGGCGCGGGGTGGGGGGCGCGGGACGACGCGGTGAGGTCCGGCGCGGGGGTGGGAAGCGGGGTGGCGGGACGAGAGGCGCGGTGTGTGGAGGGCGACGCGGGGCGCGGGGCGGGAGGCGGGACGGGAGGCGCGGTGTGTGGGTAGAGCGAGGGATGGCGCGGTGCGGGAGGCGCGGTGCGTAGGTAAGTGAGGGATGGCGCGGTGCGGGAGGCGCGGTGCGGCGAGGCTGAAAGCCAGGCACACACCGCACGCCCACGACAAACCCCGCCCACCAGCGACGCCGAAGGCGAGCCGTACTTGCCGAACGGCCTGGGTGGGGTGGTCCCGTCACGAGTCGCGCCACAGTCCTTGCTGCATCTGAAGAGGAGGGTCAAGTCGACACGCTCTTCGTCGACTTGACCCAACACATAACATTTGGGCCGGAATGGGGAGGCGGGTGACCGGAACACCCCACCAACCCAACCAGCTGCCCAAACACAAGCCGCCCGG
>NZ_JBEXNC010000036.1:0-36092 GCF_040610935.1 Lentzea sp. NPDC003310 | reverse complement strand
GCGTGGGCGCTTTGTGTCCCGGCGCCGGGGGGCGGTGTCTGCTCGGGGGGGCCCCCCCCCCCCCCCGGGGGGGGGGGGGGGGGGGCGGGCCCCCCCCCCCCCCCCCCCCGCCGCGGGGGTCACCGCTTCGCGGGCACCGCCCACGAGGGCCGCGCTCCGCCGCGACCGCACTCCGGTCCGCGCCCAGCTGTGGAAGCGCGTCACGCCCGGCCCGCGCCCAGCACCGCAGGCAACTCACGCCCGGCCCGCGCCCAGCGGCCCGCGCCTTGTCACACCACCCGCTCCCGCCCCGCACTCGGCGGCGTATTCGCGTCGCGCCGAGCCGGCGCCACCACTCCGCCACCACCACGCCGCCGACCACACGGCCCGCCCTTGGCGCGTCCCACCCACGCGGCCTCGCCCACTCGGCCCCGCCCACCCAGCCACTCACCGCTCGCGGCCGCTCACCGCTCCCGGCCGCGCAACAGCCCGCGCTCGTACGCCACCGCCACCGCCGCCGCCCGGTCCGACACCCCGAGCTTCGCGTACACGTGCAGCAGGTGCGTCTTCACCGTCGCCTCGCTGATGAACAGCGCCGCCGCCACCGCCCGGTTCGTCGACCCCTTGGCGACCAGCGCCAGCACGTCGACCTCCCGCTGCGACAACGGTTCCAGCGCCGGCTCCCGCACCTGTCCGAGCAGCCTCGTGGCAACAGCCGGGGACAGCACCGCCTCGCCCGCGTGCGCCGCGCGGATGGCCCGGTGCAGGTCGTCGCGCGGGGTGTCCTTCAGCAGGTAGCCGGTGGCGCCCGCCTTGATGGCCGGCAGGACGTCGCGGTCCGTGTCGTAGGTGGTGAGCACCAGGACGCGGCACGGGTGGTCGCGGAGCCGTTCGATCGCGGACACGCCGTCCGAGCCCGGCATGCGCAGGTCCATCAGGACCACGTCCGGTGCCGCGGCGGTCACGACGGCCACGGCCTCGTCGCCCGAGGCTGCCTCGCCGACCACCTCGAAGTCGCCGGTGGACAGCATGCCGCGCAGGCCGTCGCGCACGACCGGGTGGTCGTCGACGATCACCAGCCGGATCACGCGGGCACCCTGGCCGAGATCGCCGTGCCCGCGCCCGGTTCGGACTCCACGAACAGCGCGCCGGACAGGCGGTGCACGCGGTGGCGCATCGCGGGCAGGCCGAAGCCCTCGGACGGGGTCGCGAGGTCGAAGCCCACGCCGTCGTCGCGCACGTCCAAGGTCACGACGTCCTCCATGTAGGACAGGGTGAGGCCCACCCGGGACGCCGAGGCGTGCTTCGCCACGTTCGCCAGGGCCTCCTGGGCGGTGCGCAGCAGCGCCACCTCGACCTCCGGGTGCATCTCGCGCACGGCTCCGGTCAGCGTCACCGAGATCGGCACGCCGTTGTGCTTCGACCAGCCCGAGGCGACGTCGTCCAGCGCCTCGTGCAGCGCCGCCGAGTCCAGCGCCGGCGGGCGCAGCGCGTGCACGGAACGGCGGGCCTCGGCCAGGTTCGCGCGCGCCAGGTCCCCGGCCACCGCCACGCGGCGTTCCCAGTCGGACGGGGTCGCCGCCGACAGCTGCGTGATGATGCCCGCGAGGCCCTGGGCCAGGGTGTCGTGGATCTCGCCGGCGAGGCGGTGGCGTTCGTCCTGCACGCCCGCCTCGTGCGCCTGCACCAGCAGCTGCGCGTGCAGCCCCTCGTTCTCCTCGAGGAGCTCCTTGCGCAGCCTGGACTGCTCGGTCGTCACGTGGCCCACGTACGTGAAGGTGCACGCCACCACCACGAACACGAGCAGCAGCAACCCGAACGCCGCCGGCGCCTCCGACGGGTAGCCGCCGAACAACGACAGCGTCGCCAGCCCGGCCGTCAGCGCCACCACGACGAACATCCAGCGCCCGCGCAGCACCTCGCTCGCGTACATGTAGACCGCGAAGGACACCGCGCCGAACCAGTGCTCGCGCATGCCCAGCACCGCGTAGAAGACGACCATGCCCGCGACGAACACGGCCATCAGCTCCGTGCGCCGGTGCCACGCGGGATGCAGCGTGAACCACCACGTCATCCACACGAACCCGAACGCCACCACGCCGTAGGTGAACCAGCGCTCCGCCGCCGACTGCGTGGTGAAGATCGTGTACAGCACCGTCGTCACGGTCAGCACGAAGTACGGGATCACGCGGGCGATCGTGACGAGCCTGCGCTCCCACCTGTCCAACGCAGGCATGTCCACGAGCTACTCCCAGCGGAACGTCTTGGCCGCGACGGTACCCGCCACGAGGCTCACCAGCCCCATGATCGCCAGATTCCTCCAGTCCGGCGCGGTACCGAGCCACGCCTGCTGCAGCGCCTCCACCCCGGGAGGCGTGTACGAACCGATCGCCTGGATCACCGAGGGCAGCATGAACCGCGGCAGGTACACGCCGCCGAAGAACATCAGCAGCATGAACACCACCGTCGCCCAGCCGCCGGCAGCCCGCGCCGACGGGGCCAGGGCGGCGATCACCAGGCCCAGCGCGAACGTGCCCGCGCCTCCCAGCACCACGGCACACGCCAGGCCGAGGGGGTGGTGAGGCAGGTCGACGCCGAAAACGACGTACCCCACGAGCATAAGGAGCAGCACCGACAAGATCACCGCGGCGAAGTTGACCACCAGCTGCCCGGCCAGCAGCCGCGCCGGGTGCATCGGCGTCGTCGACAACCGCCGCAGCACGCCCTTCTCCCGGTAGGTCGCCACGACGGCCGGCAGGCGCTGCAGTCCGATGAACACCAGCGTGAACACGACCAGCGCCGACATGTAGCTGTCGATGAACCGCTGCCCGCCGAAGTTCGCGTCCGGCGTCCGCAGCGCCGGGACCGCCCCCAGCGCCAGCAACAGCACGCTGGGGAACACCAACGCGAACAACGAGTTCAGCCGATCGCGCACGAACAACCGCGCCTCGATCTCAACGATCTTCAGCATCACGACCCCCGGTGAGCGCGACGTAGGCGTCGTCCAGCGAGACCTGGTCGACGCGGAGCTGACGTGCCACGACCTGCCGCCGCGCGAGCAGCGACGTCACCGCGTGCAGCAGGTTCTCCGTGCCGCTGACCACGAGCTGCTCCCCCGCCACGGTCACCGACGTGACCTCCGGCAGGGCCTCCAGCACCGCCACGTCCAGCGGGACCGACGGCACGAACCGCACCCGCGTCGCACCGTCCACACGCGACACCAGCGCGGACGGCGTGTCCAGCGCGACGATCCGGCCCTCGCGGAACACCGCCACCCGGTCGCAGAGCCGCTCGGCCTCCTCCATGAAGTGCGTGACCAGCAGGATCGTCACCCCGGCCGACCGCACCTCCTCGATCACCGACCACGTGTCGCGCCGCGCCTGCGGGTCGAGCCCCGTGGTCAGCTCGTCGAGCACCGCCACCCGCGGCGACCCGACCAGCGCCAGCGCGATCGACAACCGCTGCTTCAGCCCGCCGGACAGCTGCCCGAACTCCGCCTTCAGGTGCGAGGTCAGCCCCAGCCGCTCGGACCAGTCGGCGGGCGACGGGTAGAACGACGAGAACAGCGCGAGCGCCTCCCCGACCCGCATCCGCTCCGGCAGCTCCGACGCCTGCAGCTGCACCCCGATCGACTCCCGCACGTCGGCAGGCCGCCTCCCCAGCACCGACACGCTCCCCCGGTCCGGCGTGCGCAGCCCCGACACGCACTCGACCGTCGTCGTCTTGCCCGCGCCGTTCGGCCCGAGCACGCCGAAGATCTCCCCCTCGGCGACCTCGAACGACACGGAGTCCACCGCCACGCGGGGCCCGTACCGCTTGCCGAGGTCGCTCACCTCGATGATTGCCATGCCTCCAGCGTCCGAGAACGGCGCGCGGAGATCATCGAACGACGAGTCCGAACAGGATCAACCGATCGGTTGATGTCTCACTCCGTCTCGACGAAGACGGTGCGCAGCGCGGCGGCCAGCCGCGCGACCGGTTCCGGCACGGGTCCCGGCAGCCGTGCGAGCAGCACCCGGCGCCGCTCGGCCGGTCCGCCGCGCACCGGCAGGACCCGCACCCCGGCCGGCGCGACCGCGATCAGCGACGTCGGGACGGTCGTGATGCCGAACCCCGCCGCGACCAGGTGCAGCTTCGCCAGCCAGTCGCGCGCGGTGTGCGCCACGTCGGGTCGTTCGTCGAGGCCAGGCCACACCCCCATCACCCACTGGTCGCCGGGGCCGGAGATCCACCGCTGCCCGCGCAGGTCCTCGACGTCGATGAAGTCGTTGCGCGCCAACGGGTGCACCGCCGGGACCGCCACCCGCAACGTGCGTTCGACGAGCGTGTCGACCTCCAGCGCGGGGATCTCGTCGTCCGGCGCGCGGAACGGCGGCGCCGACGAGATCAGCGCGACGTCGAGGGTGCCCGCGCGCACCGCCCGCACCAGCGCCGGCGTGCTCCCCTCCCGCGTCACCACGGTGATCGACGGATGCGTGCGCGCCAGCGCCGTCAGCGCCCGTGGGAGCAACCAGGCTCCTGCTGTCGCGAACCAGCCGAGCCGGACCGTGCTCTCGTCCTCGTCCGGCAGCCCGGCGAGTTCCCGCGCCCCCGCGTCGACCTGGTCCACCGCGGCGGCGGCGCGCCGCAGCACGAGCCGACCGGCGGGCGTGAGCCGCACACCGTCGTGACGCCGTTCGAGCAGCACGGCACCGGCCGCCCGCTCCAGGGCCGCGATCTGCCGCGACACCGCGGACTGCGTGTACCCGAGCGCGGCGGCGGCTCCCGTCAGCGTGCCGCGCTCGGCCACCTCGCGGAACACCCTCAGCGCGACCAGCGACGCGTCACCCAGACCCATGATGTTTACGCATACCCCACTTGAGATTCTCTCGCTACCCGCATGACCGGAACGAGCCTAGCGTCGAAGGCGTGATCGAAACGGAGTTCGGATTCAGCAGCACCGCGGCCGAGGTCGCGCGGGGCATAGACCTCACCGGCAAGCGCGTGGTCGTGACCGGCGCGTCGTCCGGCATCGGCGTGGAGACCGCTCGCGCACTGGCCGGCGTCGGCGCCGAGGTGACCCTCGCGGTCCGCGACGTCGAGGCGGGCGAGGAGGTCGCCCGCGACATCGGCGGGAAGGTCGACGTCGCAAGGCTCGACCTCACGGACCTCGCGTCCATCGACGAGTTCACCCGCGCCTGGCGCGGCCCTCTGCACATCTTGGTCAACAACGCGGGCGTCATGGCGAGCCCCGAGCGGTACACCGAGCAGGGCTGGGAATGGCAGTTCGCCACCAACCACCTCGGCCATTTCGCGCTCACCACCGGCCTGCACGACGCTCTCAAAGCCGGCAGCGCCCGCGTCGTCTCCGTCACCTCGCGCGGCCACATGCTGTCGCCGGTGATCTTTGACGACGTGCACTACGCGTTCCGGCCCTACGAACCGTGGGGTGCCTACGGCCAAAGCAAGACCGCCAACGTGTTGTTCGCGGTCGAGGCGACGCGCCGCTGGGCGGCCGACGGCATCACCGCGAACGCCGTCATGCCCGGCGCGATCTACACCAACCTGCAGCGGCACATCGGACCGAGCGACGTCGACCCGGCGATCATCAAGACGACGGAGCAGGGCGCGGCGACGTCGGTCTTCGTGGCCACGTCACCGCTGCTGGAAGGCATCGGCGGCCGGTACTTCGACGACTGCGCCGAGACGCGGGTCGCCGACCACCGCGACGAGACGCCCCCGATGCGCGGCGTGGCCCGGTTCGCCCTCGACCCGGACAACGCGGCCCGGCTGTGGGCCTACTCCGAGACCCTCCTCGCGAAGGCCTGACATGACGGTCGCACTGGTCACCGGCGCCACCCAGGGACTCGGACTGGCGCTGGTCGAAGGACTCGCCCACCGCCTGCGCCCCGCCGACACCGTCTACCTGACCGGCCGGAACATCGACCGGATCACCGAGGCCGTGCAGTCGGTGCCCGGCGGCGGCGCACGGGTCCGCGGCGAACTGCTGGACGTCGCGGACCCCGGTGCCGCCGCGAAACTCGCCGCACAGCTGGAAGAACGGCACGGCGGCGTCGACATCGTCTTCGGCAACGCCGTCATGCGTGTCGGACCCGGCGACGACCCGCGCGCCGTCATCGACGACTACACCCAGGTCAACAACTTCGGCACCACCAGGCTGCTGAAGGCCTTCGCTCCGTTGATCAACGACAACGGCAGGCTGATCGTGGTCGCGAGCTCGCTCGGCACCCTCCGCCACCTCGCACCGGTGCTGCACCGGCGGTTCACCGAGCCGTCCACAGTGGACGAGGTGGACGAGCAGATCGCCCGCTGGCGGGACGAGGTGGCGGACGGCAGCGCGAAAGCCGGTGCGTGGCCCGGCTTCGTGAACATCCCGTCCAAGATCGGTCAGGTCGCCGCCGTGCGGGTGCTCGCGCGCGAACGCCGCGAATCCGACCTGCGCAGGGGAATCCTGGTCGCCGCGGCCTGTCCCGGCATGATCAACACACCCACGTCCGCGCTGTGGTGGGACGTCGGCGGCGCCCCGGCCCCGGCCGAGGCCGCGAAGGCGTTGCTGGACCTGGCCTTCCGCCCGCTGGACCCCGCGCAGCACGGCGAGCTCGTCCGCCACGGCGAGGTCGTGCCGTTCAGCTGATGGGCTTGTCCAGCCCGTGCACCACCTGGTCGAGCAACGTCGCGATGACCGCCTCGTTGTGCTCGCTGCGCCCCGGCGTGATCATCCGCGACGTCGCCTCGACCATCGCGTGCACCAGCATCGCCCGCAACGCCGCGCGCTCCACGCCGGCGGTCTTGAAGACCCCGACCAGCGGCGCCAGCAACCGTTCGTGCTCGGCCCGGATCTGCTCGCGCGACGAGTCCGGCAGCGTGTGCGCGGACAACGCCACCACGGCGCCGTGGCTGCCGTCGGTGATGATCGCGAGCTCGGTGCGCAGGTACGCCTCGATCTTCGCGGGCACGGACGACGCGCTGTTGACCGCGTCCTCCAGCTTGTCCGCCCACTCCGGCAGCGCGTCCGACACGATCGCGGCGACCAGTTCCTCACGCGACCGGAAGTACTCGTAGAGGCTCGGCCGCGACAGCCCGACCCGCCGGGCGAGCGACGCGAGCGTCAGCGCCTCCGCTCCCTCGGTCGCCACGATGTCCCGCCCGGCGTCCAGCAAGGCGCGCAACCGGTTGGCCCGGTGCTCGGCCACGGTGTCTGCGCTGATCCTCGGCACACCGGGATCGTATCGCGCTTGATTTCCCGACGGGGAGTTGGAATAGTTCCCGACAGAGCGTCGGAATCAGGAGGCCTGCATGTTCATCGCGACCAACCGGCTGTTCGTGCCCGCCGAGAGGGCGGAGGAGTTCGAGGCCCACTTCCGCGACAACATGCGCACGTACCTGCCCGGAGTCCCCGGCCTGCTGCGCAGCACGCTGCTCAAGCCGACCCGCGAGGACCAGCCGTACGTGTCGGTCAACGAGTTCGAGTCCGAGGACGACTTCCGGGCGTGGGTGAAGTCCGACTCGTTCCGCGAGGCGCACAAGCGCAACCGCGGCATCGCGCGGCACGTCACCGGCAACGCGGTCGAGACGTTCCAGCACGCCGAGGACATGGTGCTGCCGTTGCAGCGCACCGAGTAGGACGTCAGATCTCGGTCAGCAGCTTCTTCATGCGGTTGATCTCGTCGTCCTGGGTGGCGACCACGTCGTCCGCCATCTCCTCGACCTGAACGTTGGTCCCGGAGGCGCGGACGTCGGTCGCCATCTTGATCGCACCCTCGTGGTGCTTGATCATCAGCTCCAGGAACATGCGGTCGAAGTCCTTGCCGCGCGCGGCCCCCAGGGCGGTCAACTGCTCCTGGGTCGCCATGCCCGGCATCGACGAGTGGTCGCCGTGCGTGCCGATGGCGTTGAACGTGCGCTGCCACTGCTTCATCGCGCCGATCTCGGGCTCCTGGCTGAACCGGATCCGGTCGGCCAGGCCCTTCAGCGTCTCGTTCTGCGCGCGTTCCGGCGCGAACCGGGTCATCGCGATCGCCTGCTCGTGGTGGGCGATCATCATCGCCACGTACTCGCGGTCGGCGTCGTTCGGCGGCGCCTGGGTCACCCCGGTCACGTCGGAGAGCGCGACCGTCGGCGCGGAACCGCCGGGAGTGTCCGGCGCGATGATCGGCGCGGACGGCGGCTCCGACGTGCAGCCCGCCAGCAACGCGACCGCCGCCACGATGACCAAGACCCCAGAACGCATGCTTCGGACAATACAGTTCACGACCCGGTGATCCAGGGCCTCGCGACGGCCTGTGACGCGGCGAAACCGGACAATCACTCCAAGTCGCTTGTCCGATGTTTCGAGTGTGGACAAAGAGTGCACAACCCTCCGAAAGATGCTGGCCCTTAGCAAGGCGAAAGGGTCATACTCCCCCTCACCAACCCGTAATGAGGGGGTAAAGCAGTGACTTCACGCGCAACGACCCGGCGGCGCAGAGCGCCGTTGGCGGTTCTGGGGGCGCTCGCGCTGACGCTGTCGACGGTGACCGCGCCCGCGTATGCCGAGCCTGATCTGCCCGCCGACGGCAAGGGTCTGAGCGAGGCTCAGCTCGAGTCGCGCGCGGACGGGGCCACCGGCCTCCCCGGCGTCGACGAGATCAGCCGCAGTCGCAACATGGTCCCGGTCGCCCACCTGGACAAGCAGGCTCCGCTCAGCTCGACGCAGACCGACATCGCGTTCCAGGACAACTACGCGTTCGTCGGCAACTACGACGGCTTCGTCATCTACGACATCCGCAACCCGCGGGCGCCGAAGATCAAGTCCCAGGTCCTCTGCCCGGGCTCGCAGAACGACATCTCGGTGTACGGGAACCTGCTGTTCCTGTCGACCGACTCGTCGCGCAGCGACAACTCCTGCTCCAGCGTCTCCCAGTCGGCGACGATCAAGGAGTCGTGGGAGGGCATCAAGGTCTTCGACATCAGCGACAAGGCCGCCCCGAAGTACGTCGCGGCCGTCGAGACCGCCTGCGGTTCGCACACCCACACGATGGTGCCGAGCAAGAACAAGAAGGACGTGTACCTCTACGTCTCTTCCTACTCGCCCAACGCCACGTTCCCGGACTGCCAGCCGCCGCACGACAAGATCTCCATCGTCAAGGTCCCGGTGAAGAACCCGGCCTCGGCCTCGCTGCTCAAGGCCCCGGTCCTGTTCCCAGACGGCGGCAACCCCGGCCGTTCCGGCACCATCGAGACCGGCTACACCTCGGCCACCTCCGGCTGCCACGACATCACCGTCTACCCGCAGCTCGACCTCGCGGCCGGCGCCTGCATGGGTGACGGCGTCCTCTGGGACATCTCGAACCGCGAGAACCTGGTCGAGATCAACCGCGTGCAGGACGACACGAACTTCGCGTTCTGGCACTCCGCCACGTTCAACAACAGCGGCACCAAGGTCGTCTTCACCGACGAGCTCGGTGGCGGCGGCGCGGCGACCTGCAACGAGAAGATCGGCCCGACGCGCGGTGCCAACGGCATCTACGACATCGTCGGCAAGGGCAAGGACCGCAAGCTGGTCTTCAAGTCCTACTACAAGATCCCGCGCATGCAGACCGACTCGGAGAACTGCGTCGCGCACAACGGTTCGCTGATCCCGGTTCCCGGCAAGGACATCATGGTCCAGTCCTGGTACCAGGGCGGCGTCTCGGTGTGGGACTTCACGAACTCGAGCAAGCCGCGTGAGATCGGCTTCTTCGAGCGCGGCCCGATGCCGAACCTCGCGGGTGGCGGCACCTGGTCGACCTACTGGTACAACGGCTACATCTACTCCTCGGAGATGGGCCGCGGCTTCGACGTCATCGACATGCGCGACCCGCGCACGTTCGTCGCGAAGCTGTTCCGCACGGACGAGCTGAACGTGCAGACCCAGGGCAACTTCTACCGCGGGTAGGAGTTCCCACCCAGATCAGCGCGGCTGCCGGCGTTCGGCAGCCGCGCTGACTGCTGTCAGGACCAGGGTGACCGCCACACCGCCGAAGACCGCCCACACCGGGTTGCCGACGTCCATCGCCCAAGCGGCGACCACGGCCGTGAGCCCATAACCCGCGCCCGTCACCGCGTACATCATCGAGAACCCCGCGGCGTGCGCGCCGACCGGAAGCCGTTCGCGCAACGCGAGACTGCGCGTCACCAGCACCCCCGACTGGAAGAGCCCTGCGGCGAGCAACGCACCCGCGATGCCCGGAAGGTTCGGGAACAACGCCAGCGCGCCGACGCACGTGGCCGTCACGACCAGCAGCACCAGCCCCTGGGTGCGGAACGTCCCCGGCCACGGCCTCAACCCGTACAACACGGCGCCCAGCGCGCTGCACGCCGCGAAACCCATGAGCAGCGGCCCGATCCAGCCGATCGCGATCCCCCGGTGTTCCAGCAGCGCGGGCAGCACCAGCTCCGCGATCGCCAGCTGCACCAGCGCCGCCGCGCTCACGAGGTAGATCGGCCACGCCGACGCGACGACACGGGGCTTCGCCGTGCCGGACCGCGACGTCACGTGCCCGCGCGGCAGGATGAAAACCAGCCACGCCGCCACCACGACCAGGCTGACCGACACCACGACGGGCGCCCGGTGGTCGACGCTCAGCGCCAGCACCGTCACCAGCGCGGGCGCCACCGCCCACACCACCTGCGTGATCATGGCGTCGAAGCCCATCGCCTTGGGCACCAACGCGTCCGGCACCAGCCCGAGCAGCATCGCCCGCAACCCGCCCGGCGTCGTCGACGGCCCGGCCCCCGCGACGAACGCCGCGATCGCGAGCACCGTGACGTTCTGCGTCAGCGCCAGCGTCGTGAACGCGCCCGCGCCCACGAGCAGCCCGACCGACAGCTGCCCGCGCATCCGCGACGGGTCGAGGAAGAGCCCGAGCACCGCGGCGCCGAGGATCTCGCCGAGCACGTAGACGGCGACCAGCGACGCCGCCAGCACGTAGCCGCCGGGCAGTCCCCTGGTCAGGAACACCATCATCAGCGGCGTCATCGACATCGGTAACTTCGCGGCGACCGTCACCACGGCGCACGCCAGCACGTCCCGGTTCGCGAGGTCGCGGTACCCGGCAGCGGAGATCGTCATCTACTCGCCCAGCTCCTGGAACAACGTCAGCTGCAACCCGGCCGGCGCTTGGAGGCGCGCGTTGAGCGAGTTCCACGGCGTGCGCGTCGGTTCCGCGACCACCTCGGCGCCCGCGGCCTCGAGCCTGCGGGTCGTGCCCTCGGAGTCCTCGACCTCGAACGCCACCCGGATGTGCCCGGCGACGCGCTTCCCGACCTCGACGTCGTCGATGAACTCGGCGTGCGGCGGATCGGTGATCTCCAGCGTCGCGCGGCCCGCCTCGAGGATCGTGACCCGGCCGCCGTCGGACGCGAACGCCGCCCGTTGCTCGAGGCCCAGCACATCTCGGTAGAAACGCAGGGCCTCGTCGTAGTCGTCGGCGGTGACGACCAAGCGGAGTTCACGGACACCGGTCATGGTGACGATCATTTCACTCCCGGTGTCAGAACGGGGCGAAACGCCGCCTGACAGGATGGCGCGCGTGCTGAACGGACTTGACGAGATCGACTGGGCGGCCCTGGAGCACGCGTACGGCGCCGCCGAGGACGTGCCAGATCAGCTGAGGGCGCTGGTGTCGGCCGACGACACCGAACGGTCCGACGCGCTGGGCGAGCTGTTCGGCAACATCTACCACCAGGGCACGATCTACGAGGCCACGGCCTATGCGGTGCCGTTCCTGCTGGAGGCGCTGACCGCGCCCGAGTGCGAGGAGCAGCCGCACCTGCTGTTCCTGCTCGCCTCGATCGTGGTCGGGTACGACGAGATGTGGCTGCCCGGCGGTCTGCCGATCGCCGAGCACCGCGCGACCGCGGCGAACGAACCCGCCGACGAGGACTACGCCAAGAACTGGGTGCGGGCCTACGACGCCGTCCGCGCCGGGGTCCCGCTGTTCCGCGCGCTGCTGACCTCCGAGCCGCAGGTGCGGTGCCTGGCCGCGTACGCGCTGGCATGGTTCCCCGAGGAGGCGGCGGACAGCCTGCGCGCGCTCGCCCCGATCACCGCCGACCCCGACGAGGCCGTGGCGGCGACGGCGTCCGTCGCGATGGGACTGCTGGGCGGCCGTCCCGCGTTCGACGACACCCGGCCGCTCGCCCGCTGGGGCGCCGCGGTCGCGCTCGGCACGGTGGACGGCCCGGCCGCGGCGGACGAGGTCGTGGACGAGCTGATCGCCGCCACCTCGTTGCCCGACAGCGACCAGGTCCCGTTCCTCGAGGGCAACCTCGCCGCGCTCGCGGGCAGCGTCCTGCGGCTGACCGGCGACCGGCACACCGCCAGGACGTTGACCGCGTTGCTCGACCGGATCCCGGCGCTGTCGGGCACCAGCGCGTTCCACGTCGTGAAGGAGGCGCTGCACCTCGCGTTCCCGTCCGGTGCGGCACCGGAGGACCTCGACGACGCGCAACGCCGCCTGGTCGACGTGCTCGTCGCCTCCCCCGGCGCCTGGCTGATCAACGGCAACCGGTTCGGCAACTTCAGCATGCTCGTGCGCGAGTACGGACTGCCGGACTCGCACGAAGCGATGCGCGCCTACACCTCGACGCGCTGAGGCTGCCCGAGCGAGAGCCTGGTCGCGACGACGAGCAGCAGCGAGATCCCCGCCGTCACGTGGATCGGCGCCGGTCCGAACGTCGCCGCCAGCACCGCCACCGCACCGACCGGCAGCAGGTACTTGCGCAACCCGTCCTGCCCGGGGCAGTCCTGCACGTACCAGACGAACAGGAAGAACACCGCCAGCGGCACCGTCGTGAACGCGGCGACCGTCGTCCCCGGCGCGTGCGAGATGTGCAGGTCGTAGTCCACGGACGCGGCGAGCCCGGCACCGAGTGCAGCGATCGAGCCGAGGATGAACAGGTGCGCGTAGCCCCAGAGGAACGCCTTCTTGAGGTTGTGCAGGTGGGTCGGCGCCTCGAAGTAGATCCACCACACCGAGAAGACGATGACCAGCGAGGCCGCGGCGAGCGAGATCAGGTTGACGCCGCTGTCGAAGCCCTTCTGGAACGCGAGCGTGGCCGCGAGGATCGACTCGCCGAGCACGATCAGCGTGAACAGCCCGTGCCGCTCGGCGATGTGGTGCGGGTGCCACGTCGTGGCCGACGCGCGTTCCGCCCAGGCCGGCACCAGCAGTTCACCGATCATGAACAGCACCCACAGCGGGATCTGCACGGCGGGCGGCGCGACCAGCACCCACAACACCCACAGCACCTGCATGAAGGCGATGCCGCCCGCGTACCGGCGGGTGCAGGCGCGGTGGTCCGGGTTGTCCCGCGACGCGCGCAGCCAGTGCGCGACCATCGCTAGCCGGATGACGACGTAGCCGCCGACCACGATCCGGTAGTCCTGGTGCTCGAAGACGGCCGGGATGCCCGACGCGACCACGAGCACACCGGCGATCTGGACCATCGTGATGATCCGGTAGAGCGTGTCGTCGTTGTCGAACGCGCTCGCGAACCACGTGAAGTTGAGCCACGGCAGCCAGAGCGCGAAGAACGCCATGCAGAACGCCATCAGTCCGGCACCGGCGTGGTTCTCGGTGACGGCGTGGTGCAACGAGGCGGCGGCCTGGGCGACCGCCACCACGAAGCTCAGGTCGAACAACAGCTCCAACGGCGTCGCGACCCGGTGGGCCTCCGCCGTGTCGCGCGCGAGGAGCTTCCTGATCATCCCGGTACCACCATGATCCTTGATTCGCTGAGGTCGAGCGCCACCCGCGTGCCCGGCTGGTAGGCGGACGCGGTGTTGGAGGGCTGGTCGATGCGCAGCACCTGCTCCCCCACCCTCACCGAGATCCGCGTGACCGGCCCGAGGAACGACTGGGTCAGCACGTCGCCCACGATCTTGCCACCGGAGTCGCCGTCGTGCGCGGAAACACCGATGTCCTCCGGCCGCACGATCAGCCGCACGTCGCTGCCGGACGGCTGGTCGTGCGAGACCGGCAGCGTCACGCCGCCGACCACGACGGTCTGGCCCTCCGCCTTGGCCTCCACCGAGTTCGTGACGCCGACGAACTGCGCCACGAACGCCGTCTTCGGCTCGCGGTAGACGACGGACGGGACGTCGAGCTGCTCCAGGCGGCCGTGCGACATCACGCCGACGCGGTCGGAGACGGCGAGCGCCTCCTCCTGGTCGTGTGTGACGAACAACGTCGTCATGCCGAGCTCCGTCTGGATGCGGCGGATCTCGTCCCGCAGCGTCACGCGGACCTTGGCGTCCAACGCGGACAGCGGTTCGTCCAGCAGCAGCACGCGCGGCTGGATCGCCAGCGCGCGGGCGAGCGCGACGCGTTGCTGCTGGCCGCCCGACATCTGGTGCGGGTAGCGGCCGCCGAGGTGCGACAGGCCGACCAGCTCCAGCAGCTCGCCCGCCTTGCGCCCGTCGGACTTGCGCATCTTCAGGCCGAACGCGACGTTCTGCGCCGCGGTCATGTTCGGGAAGAGGCTGTAGGCCTGGAACACCATGCCCATGTCCCGCTTGTTGGCGGGCACGCGCGTGATGTCCTTGCCTCCCACGGTGACCGTGCCGGAGTCGGCCGTCTCGAAGCCCGCGACGATGCGCAGTGCCGTGGTCTTGCCGCAGCCCGACGGGCCGAGCAGCGACACGAGTTCGCCCTCGGCCAGTTCCAGGTCCAGCCCGTCCAGCGCGGTGTTGCCGCCGAACGTCTTGCGCAGCCCCTTGAGTTCCAGGTGACCCATCTTCACTCCTCGACCACGGTCTGACGGCGCCGCTGGCCGACGTAGGAAAGTGCGAACAGAAGGACGAACGCGAACAGCAGGCACAGCAACGAGACCGCGATGGACACGCCCGCGTTGCGCTTGCCCAGGAGGTTCACCTGCACCTGCAGCGTCTCGAAGTTGAGCAACGACGCGATGGTGAACTCGCCGAGCACCAACGCGACCGACAGCAGCGAGGCGCCGATGAGCGCCACGCGGATGTTCGGCACGACGACCTTCCACAGCACCGTGAGCCACGACGCGCCGAGGCTGCGCGCGGCTTCGGCCAGCGTCTTCAGGTCGATGGCCGCGAGTCCGGCGTCGATCGCGCGGTAGGCGAACGGCAGCACCAGGATCGTGTACGCGAACGTGAGCGTCAGCGCCGAGTCGCCGAAGAAGTAGTTCACCCACGCGTAGAGCGGCGCCATGCCGACCACGAGCACGATCGCGGGGATCGCGAGCGGCAGCAGGCAGAGGAACTCCACGAGGCGTTGCAGCTGCGGGAGCCGGAGCCGGAGCCACGCCATGGTCGGCACGAGCAGCACCAGCATCAGCACCGCGGACGTGACGGACAGCAGCAACGAGTTGACCAGGGCGGACATCAGGCCCTCGTCCTCGACGATGGACGTCCAGGACTCCAGGCTGCGGCTGCCTCCCTTGCCACGCGTGGAGAACTCCGCCATCGCGATCAGCGGCAGCAGGAAGTAGACGCCGAGGACCAGCAGGATGATCGTGCGCAGGACGCGCTGCTTCACTAGCGAACCCACTTGGCCACCCTCTTCTGCAGCAGCACGTTCACGCCCATGGCGATGCTGACCACGATCACCATGCCAAGGCCGAGCGCCTTGCCGAGGTTCTCCTGGCCCAGCACGACCTCGCCGGTGAGGAATCCGCGGATCTGCAGCGGCACGATCGGGCTGCCCTGCGAGACGAGGGCCGCGGCCGTGGCGTAGGCGCTGAAGGCGTTGGCGAACAACAACAGCAGCGCGCCGAGGAACGGCGGCGTGAGGATCGGGCCGCCGACGTGGCGCCAGTAGGTCCAGCTCGTGCCGCCCAGCGACGCGTTGGCCTCGCGCCACTGCGGCCGCAGCCCGTCGAGCGCGGGCAGGAACACGATCACCATCAGCGGGATCTGGAAGAACGTGTAGACGAGCGTGAGGCCCGGCAGTTCGAACAGCCAGGCGCTGCCGGCGAACAGGTCGATGCCAACGTTGTCACGCAGGAACTTCGTGACGAGACCTTCGAAGCCGACCGTCGCGAGGAACGCGAACGCGAGGGGCACGCCACCGAACTGGGCGAGCACACCGCTGGCCGCGACGACGACCCGGCGCAGCATCCCGTCGGGGTTGCCGACCGCGATCGCCCACGTGAGCAGGGCGCCGAAGATCGCGCCGATGAGCGCCGTGAGCGCGGAGAGCTCGATGCTGAGCACGAACGCGTCGAACACGACACCGGTGAACAGCGTCGTGATGTTCTCGGTCGTGAACGCGCCGTTCGAGTCCTGGAAGGCCCCGACCAGCACGAGCACCGTGGGGTAGACGAGGAAGGTGCCGGCGAACGCGAGGAACGGCACCGCGACGAGCCAGGCGGCCGCAGATGGCCGACCGGCGGCCCCACCCTTCTTCGGGGTGGAGCCGCCGGGCGTCGTCGCTACGGGAGCGACCGCGGTCATCCGATGGCCTGGGCCCAGGTCGCGGTCAGGACGGCCTTGGCCTTGTCGGCCTGGGCCTGCGTCTGGAACACCTGCTTGCCGTCGGTCTTCGGCAGCTTGTCCTTCGCCGCCTTGTCCGCCTTGTCACCCATCTTGTCGAGGCGCACGGGGCGCGCCAGGCCCTGCAGGTACAGGTTCTGGCCCTCGTCGGAGTAGAGGAACTCCTGCCACAGGCGCGCGGCCGCGGGGTGCGGCGCGTCCTTGTTGATGGCCTGGTTGTAGTAGCCGCCGATCTGCGCCTCGGCCGGCACGACGACCTTCCAGTCGAGCTTGCCCTTGAGCTTCTCGGTCTGGGCGGCGTTGGTGTAGTCCCAGTCGATGACGACCGGCGTCTGGCCGGACTCGATCGTCGCGGGCGACGGGTCGACCGGCTGGAAGTTGCCGGCCTGCTTGAGCTGCTTGAAGAACTCGACACCGGGCGCGATGTCGTCGGCGGAACCGCCGTTGCCCAGCGCGGCCATCACGACACCGGAGAACGCGGCACCGGCGGCCGTCGGGTCGCCGTTCAGCGCGACCTTGCCCTTGTACTCGGGCTTGAGCAGGTCCTTCACCGAGGTCGGCGCGGGCACCTTCGCGGCGTCGTAGCCGATCGACATGAAGCCGCCGTAGTCGCCGTAGTACGCGCCGTCCGCGTCCTTGAGCTCGGCGGGGATGTCCTCCCAGGTGCTGACCTTGTAGGGCGCGAACAGGTCCTTGTTGGCCAGCGCCACGTTCAGGCCGAGGTCGAACACGTCGGGCGCGCGGTCGGTGCCCTTGAGCTGCTTGGCGGCGTTGATCTCCTCCTGGCTGGAGGCGTCGGGCTGGTCCGACTTGACCTCGATGCCGTACTTGGTCTTGAACGCCTCGATGACCTTCTCGTAGTTCGCCCAGTCCGGGGGCAGCGCGATGACGTTGAGCTTGCCCTCCTTCTTGGCCGCTTCGACCAGCTTGTCCATGCCGCCGAACTCGCTCGCGGACTTCGCGGTTCCGGCGGCACCGGCCGGCGTCTCCTTGGCGGGCGGGGCGCCACAAGCGGCCATCGCCAGCACCAACGCGCCGACACCAATCATCTTCGTGGTGACGTTCCCTCGCTTCAGCACCAGCGGAGCTTTGGCTCGGGATGCTTTCGTTGTCAAGCGAGCCGCGCCGGTTGAGACCTTCTCGACTCCAACCGTGAATTCTCGGTGCCCTGGGGGTTGCTGCTGAATGCTTTCCGAGCTTCGTCCCGGTGTTGTGCCGGGATCCCGATACCCGGATCGGCGCGGTGGTCAGGTGCGTCGCTTGTGGACGAACCCGATTGTCGAACCCGCGCACCTCTGTTCGTATGAGGGGCATGTTCACCGAGGAAGAGCTCGCCTACATGCGCGCCCAGCCGCTGGCCCGCCTCGCCACGATCAACGAGGACGGCCGGCCGGGCGATCCGGGTCTACGGCGTCGCCGACGACCCGGCCGAGCGCACGGGCCTCGTCGGGCCGGGCGTCTACAGCCGGATCACGCCGACGCGCGTCTGGGCGTGGAACATGGCGGGCGACCCGGTCGGCGAGACCTGGTACGAACCCCGCCGGTCCTGACCTGCGGTTCGCGACCCCCCGGTGCGCGAACCGCAGGTCACGAGGCGCGGCGCGCCGAACACACCGCCGCGCCGCCCCACCGTGCGCCGTAGACCAGTCCGGGCAGCAGCCGGCGGAACCGCAGGTGGATCTCCCCCGCCCGGTCCACCGTCTGCGTCTGTCCGACCGGCTCGGCCTCGGAGCGTTGCGCCAGCACGCCGTCGAACGCCCGCACGAGCCGCTTGCGGTCGTGCTCGAACCGCACGCGCAGGTCGAAGAGCTCGCACGGCCGTTCGGGCACGTGCAGCACGCACGGGTGCATGGCGTCGCGGTGCTTCATCCGGTAGCGGATCGCGAACTCGAGGGTCTCGCCACGCCCCAGCGGACGGGCCGGGACCAGCGTGAAGCCGGGGCGGCCGCCCTCGCCGCGCTCGTGCAGCGTGCCGCCGTAGAGCAGGTGCACGTCCACGTCGCGCCGGCGCACCGGGAAGGCCGAGGAGAAGTCGAGCGACTCGACGCCGTCCTGGTCGGCGACGATCTGGTAGCGCTCGAGCACCTCGGGCTGCACCTGGTCGAGCGCCACGGCGACGCTGAGCTCGGCGGTGTGCCAGCCGCCGTCCGAGCGCGGGGACGTCGTGGCGGCCAGTTCGGCCAGCTGCTCGACGGCCTCGTCCACGCGTCGGCGCACGGTCCGCGAGTCGCGGTCGATCCGCGCGGCCACCCACGTGACGCGCTCCTGGTAGAGCGGCTGCCGGACGTCGGCGATCAGGCCGAACGCCGCCCGTGCCGCCAGCTGCAGGTCCTCCGGCAGCTGCTCGACCAGCTCCGTGAGCCGGGTGACGAGCTTCTGCTTCGCCGCGACCGACCCGTCCGCGCTGGTGATCCCGCAGGCGGCGGCCAGCGACGGGCCGACCCTGTCCGCGATCCGGCCGGCGTGCACACCCCGCCCCTTGCGGAGGGTCTTCAGCTCCCGGACCAGGTTCGTCATCATCTCCCGATCTCCTTTCTCCCGTGCGGCGGAGGCAGGGTGCGGCCGGCGTGTGGACGAGAAGTGGACACGCCGTGGATTCGTCACACGTGCTCCGCTCGCCGCACCGTCCGCGCGACCGACGAGGCCAGCGCGGTGCCGAGGCGGACGCCGTCGCGGCCGAGGAACACGCGGGAGGTGCCGATGCGGCCGAGCGTCGGCTGGTCGACCGAGCCGAGGCCGAACGCGATCATCTCCGGGCACGCCGCGGTGGCCGTCAGCCGTGCGAGCGCGTCGGGCCACGCGGGGTCGGTGGGCCTGCCGTCGGAGACGAAGAACAACACCGGCCGCCGCACCCGGTGCTCCTGCGCCTTGAGGGCGTGCACGTCGCGTTCGATGACCGTGCGCAGGAGCGTGAACGCGGACCCGAAGTCGGACCCCGACTCCTGCCGCGGGAGGATCAGCTCCGCCGGGTCGAGCGCGGGCAGCAGCGGCCGGACGACCAGCGGGCTGTCCGCGAAGACGACGACGCACAGGCGGATCTGCGCGGCCGCCCGCCGGTCCGCGTGCACCACGCCGCGGAACTCGCGCATCCCCGCGTTGACCTCGTCGAGGTGGTCGGTCATCGAGAACGACACGTCGCAGACCAGGTAACACGGCAGCACTTCTGGCACCATGCCGTGCACCGTCACGCGTGGGCGTTGATCAAACGTGGACAAAAAGCTGATTCGCTGACACACCAAAGGGCCCTTGCGCGACATTCCACCCAGAAGGAAACCTGATAGCAGGAGGACGGCGTGGAATTTCGTGTGCTGGGTCCGCTGGAGGCGTGGCACGACCACACCACCGTGTCGTTGGGGGACCAGCAACAACGCTTCATCCTCGTCGTGCTGCTGCTGAACGCGAACAAGCCCGTGTCACCCGAACGGATCACCGAGGTCGTGTGGCCGGACCACCCGGAACGGCGCACCCTGGTCCGCGGCTACATCAACAAGCTGCGCAAGGCGTTCGACGGCACCGACGCCGAGATCGAACGCACGGCCACCGGCTACGTGCTGCGCGTCGAGAAGGACCGGATCGACGCGGTCCGGTTCGACCGGCTGCGCACGGAGGCCGCCGAGGCACTGCAGGACAACGACCAGCGGCGCGCCGTCCACCTGCTGCGCGAGGCCGTGGCGCTGTGGCGGGGCGACTTCCTCGAGGACATCAACATCGACCGGATCGGCGGCACCGAGGTGATCCCGCCGGACGAGGCGTACCTCGACGTGCTGGGCGACCTGGCCGAGCTGGAGCTGCTCGCCGGTGACCACCGTTCCGCGCGCGACCGGATGCGCCGGGCCGTCCGCACGAACCCGGACAACCAGAAGTACGCCGAGCTGCTGATGCGCGCCCTCATCGCGGGCGGCGACCGGGCCGGCGCGATCAGGGCGTTCGACACGGCGTCCGAGGCGCTCGCCGACCTGGGTCTCGAACCGGGCACGGTGCTGCGCAACCTCGCGGAACGCGCGCGGCGCGGCGAGCCGGTGAGCTCGCTGCCCTCCCGTCCAGGAGGCTTCACCGGCCGGGACGAGGAGCTCGCCACGATCGAGGCGGCCGCGGCCGGGTCGGACGAACGGCGCGCGGTGTGGATCAGCGGCGCCCCCGGCGTCGGCAAGACCGGCCTGGCCGTCGAAGCAGCGCACCGGCTCCGCTCCCGCTTCCCGGACGGCCAGCTCCTGGTGCGCCTCAACGGGTTCACCCCCGGCGTGACCCCGATGTCGGTGTCGGAGGCCCTGACCCAGCTGCTCACCGAACTCGGCGTGCCGGCCGAGCAGATCCCGGACACCGTGGGCCGCAAGGCAACGCTCTACCAAACCCAGCTCTACGGCACCAAAACCCTCGTGGTGCTCGACAACGCCTGGTCGCCGGACCAGATCCGGCCGCTGCTGCCCGAGGCGAGCGACTGCTTCGCGATCGTCACCAGCCGCAAGATGGGCGAGCCGGACATCAGCGAACACGTCCGCCTGACCCCCATGCCGCCGCACGACGCCGCGGCGTTGTTCCTGACGTTGGTCGGACCGCGAGCGCGAGGCAAGCAGGCCGACGTGGCGGGCCTGGTGAAGCGCTGCGGCTACCTGCCCGTGTCGATCACCATCGCGGCGGCGCTGCTGCGCAAGCACGACCGCTGGTCCCTCGACCACCTGCTCGGCCTGATGGACGACAGCGACCAGTGGCAGGAGGGCGCCGCCGCGATCCGCGCCTCGTACGGCCAGCTCGACGACCGCCAGCAACACCTCTTCCGCCTCTTCGGCCACCTACCGGGTCCGGACGTGGACCTCGTCGGCGCGGCGGCCCTCGCCGGTCTGGGCACGGCCGACATCCGCAGGCTGCTCTACGACCTGCACGAGGTGTGCCTGCTGGAGGAGGTCGCCCCGGACCGCTACCAGATGCTCGACTCCATCAAGGAGTTCGCCGCGGCCGGCGACCGCCCGACCGACGCCCTGACCCGCCTGTTCGACTACTACCTGGTGACGCTGGCGGGAGCGGTGAACGTCGCGTACCCGTTCGACCGCCTGGCATCTCCCACCGCGGACCGCGAAAGCACGTTCGCACTCCGCTTCTCGACGGAGCCAGAAGCCCTGGCGTGGATCACGGCCGAACGCGACAACGTGATGGCCGCGATCACCCACGCGGACTCGGACCACGCCTGGCGGCTGGCAGCGCTGATCTGGCGCCACTTCAACACGGCAAACCGCTTCGAGGACTGGCTCAAGGCCGTCGAGAAGGTCTGGCCCGAGGACGACCACGGCCAGGCCCACGTGCTGCAACGGCGTTCCACCGCCAACGACCGGTGCGGCCGTCACGCGGAGGCGCGGGACCTAGCCGGGCAGGCGCTGGAGCGGTGGACCAGGCTCAAGGACGCGGCGGGCGAGGCGGTGGCGCTGGGCGCCCTCGCCGTGTCCTCACTGCAGCTCGGCGACCACGACGAGGCGATGAAGCACTTCGAGGCCGCGCAGGCGAAGTGCGAGGAGTGCGGCGACCTCCGCGGCCGCGCCCACGCGTTGAGCTCGCTGGGCTTCATCAACGAGCAGCACCGCCACTACGACGTGGCGCTGGAGCAGCAGGAGAAGGCCGTCGAGATCCTGCGGGAGATCGGTTTCCGGCACGGGCTGGCTCACGCCCTCAACAACCTCGGTGCGATCCAGCAGCACCTCGGCCACTTCGACGAGGCGATCCCGACGCACTTCGAAGCGCACGAGATCGCCACCGAACTCGGTGACGCGTGCACCGCCGCCTTCGCGCTGACCAACATCGCCGACGCCCACCGCCTGGACGGTCAGCTCGACCTCGCGCTGCGCAACCACGACCGCGCGGACAAGATCGCGAAGGACCTGCGCGACCCGGACCTGCACGCGAGGCTTGCCCGCGACCGGGCAGCTACCGAACGGGACAGCGGCAGGCCCGGTGAAGCGTTGCTGCTCTACCGGAGGTCGCTCGACGTCGCGATGCGTGCCGGCAACCTCTCCAACCAGGCCCACGGCGAGATCGGCGTGGCCCGGACACTGCACGACCTGCGCCGGCACGCCGATGCCGTCCCGCACTGGGACGCCGCCGAGGCGATCTTCCGCGAACTCGGACAACCCGAAGCAGAAGAAGTGCCGGAGGAACGCGCGGCGCTGGACTGCGCGTGCGGTCAACGCTGAACGAGGCAATCGCCCCGGCCTCGCCGAAATAGGCCGGGGCGATTTCACGGCACGTCAGCCGTGCCACACGTTCCCGCCGCCGTCCTGCGTTTCCGTGGTGGTCGTGGTGGGAGGCGGCGGGTTGCCCTCGGCGTTGGCCGCGACACCACCGGAAACGGAGGCGGCGACGGCGATCGCGGCGAGCAGGGTGGCCGCGCCGGCCGCGACAGTGGACACGATTTTGGACATGGCGAATCCTCCGAAGGTGACGGAATTGATTTCCGGATTCGCCCGCTCTCTGCGGGCACCCTTCGAGCATTCGTCCTGGAAAAGCCTCTGACCAGGCGTTTCCTGTTGCCACAAAAGCGGTCAACCAGGAAACGCAAAAAGGGCGGCGTCCTCGCGGACGCCGCCCTTGATCACTTCCCGGCTTTCTTGATCTCCCCCATCAGCCACAATCCCACCGCTGGCCCATCAGAAGAAGTGCGCACAGCGAAGAAGGCCCCGATCATGATGATCGGGGCCTTCTTCGCTGTGCAGTGGACGATACAGGGATTGAACCTGTGACCCCTACCGTGTCAAGGTAGTGCTCTCCCGCTGAGCTAATCGTCCGAGCGGATGACGAGACTCGAACTCGCGACCCTCACCTTGGCAAGGTGATGCGCTACCAACTGCGCTACATCCGCGTGCTCCCCGGTTTCCCGTGGCGCGAGAGGAACTTTATCCGACCGCCCCCCGAAGTTCCAAATCGGCTGATCTCGAACCTGACGACCGATCTCGGAGGGCCGGGGGCGGAGCCCTCCGGGCGGGGTCTGGGGTTGCACCCCCGGAAAACACAACGGGGCGAGCCGGTTCGCGCTTTCCGCGAACACAACTCGCCCCGAGTACCGTGGACGATACAGGGATTGAACCTGTGACCCCTACCGTGTCAAGGTAGTGCTCTCCCGCTGAGCTAATCGTCCGAGGCGGAGACGGGAATCGAACCCGTGTACAGGGCTTTGCAGGCCCTTGCCTAAGCCACTCGGCCACTCCGCCAGGAGCATGATCCCGCGACGCGAACGCCGTGGAACCACAGAGCGGATGACGAGACTCGAACTCGCGACCCTCACCTTGGCAAGGTGATGCGCTACCAACTGCGCTACATCCGCGTACATCACTGACTTCATGATGTTGAAACGAAGCTTATACGAGGGGTGCAACCCGGTTTCACCGGGGGTGCCCGCTTCGCCTGCGCGGGCCCCCTACCTCGGTTTATTCAGCTCAGGTCGTTCGAGATGAGGTGCGTGAGCGCCTCGTCGACGTTGACCCAGAGGTGCTCGTTGCCCGGCACGACGACGTCGTAGGTCCGATCGAGGAAGTCGGCGAGTTCCTGGGCGGACGCCTCGAACATGGCGTGCCCGGACGGCGAGCTCAGCTCGATCACGACGACCTCGGGGTCGTCGGCGGCGGGGCGGATGCGGACGTCACCGTCGCCGGCGTCGGCGATGAGTCCGTCTGCGAGCAGGTCGCGGGCGTACACCCACTCGACCCAACCGGCGCGGCCGGTGCGGAACGCGGCGACGACCGCGTACGGGTCTTTCGTGTCGTATCGCAGCTCCACCTGAACCGGGACCGCGGGGGTCCTCGGCGCCAGCAGGTCGAAGACCGCTGTCGAGCGGAGCGTCACGTGATCGTTGCGCATCGTCGTTACCCTCTTCTCCCTTCCCGGTCAATGAAACGACCGAGCACCTCAGTTGTGACGTGCATGTGGCGAGGAACGCTCAGGAAACCGGCTCTAATCACCCCATCGGGTCAGCTCGACTCCACTACGCGATCGCTTGCACGCGTTCCGTGGCCTCCTCGCTCGTTAGCCGGCGTTCAGCGACCCCCATCTTGCTGGGTCTAACCTGAACCCGGTACCGGCTGTTGCGCGAATGTTGGACGTGAGGACATCTCTGGTGGCTGACTCGCCCGGCCCGCCCGTTGCGACGAGCGACGGCCGACCGACCGATTTCGAGCTCGTGCACAGACTCGCACAGGGCGACCGGTCGGCCTTCGGCGAGCTGTACGACAGGTACGGCACACCGGCGTACTCGCTGGCCAGGCGCATCTGCGTGGACCCGGAGCTGGCCGAGGACGTCGTCCAGGAAGCCTTCCTCGCGCTCTGGCGGCACCCCGCCAGGTTCGACCCCGCCCGCGGCAGTTTCGGCACCTGGTTGATGACTTTGGTGCACCACCGCGCGGTCGACGCCGTACGTAAAGAGAACACTCAACGTCGTCGGACTGTTCCCCTCACCGACGATGTGTCCCCTCCCACTGAAGGCTCGGACCACGCCGCGTTGGTCAGCGTCGTGAGCGCCGAGGTCAGAGCAGCCCTGCACAAACTGCCGGAAGAACAGCGCCAAGTGATCGCGCTGGCCTATCTGGGTGGCTACACGCAGTGCGAGGTGGCGAAACTGACAGGCGTCCCGCTGGGGACTGTGAAATCGCGCACGTTCGCGGCGATAAGACGCCTGAGAGGCACGTTGGGGAACTTGTGGGCCGGAGAGACCGGCGAGACGACAGGAGTTCACCGGTGAACGGCGACCTGTGCGCTCACGAGGAGCTCGCCGTCGGCTGGGCGATGCACTCCTTGGAGCCCGACGAGGAAGCACTGGTCCGCGACCACCTGCCGACCTGCACCACGTGCCAGCGCACCGTGCAGGCCACGCAGGAGGTGCTGGCGGGCATCGGCGGCGCGGTCCGCCAGGAACAACCACCACCCCGCCTGCGCGCGAGGCTGATGGAGCAGATCGAGCACATCCCGCAGGAGGCGCCCGCCGCACCGCAGCACGCCCCGCGCCACGCGGCCCCGATCCCGCTGCGCCCGCGACACCGCCGCCGCACGGGCCGCACCCTGCTGGCCGCCGCGGCGACACTGGCCGTGCTCGCGGGCGGCGGCTACCTCGGCGTGCGCGTGAACCAACTCTCCACCGAGGTGACGGCCTCGCAGAACCGCACGGACGACCTGAACAAGGCCCTCTCCCTGGCTGCCAACCCGGCCACGAACAGGGCGGTCCTGCGCACCCCGTCAGGAGACGAGGTGGCCGTGGTCCTCTCGAACCCCACCGAGGGCGCCGTCATGCCGACGAACCTCAAACCGAACGACTCGGGCCACATTTACGTAGTTTGGGGTGCGAGCACCAAAGCGCCGGTACCGTTGGCGGTGTTCGACGTGAGCACCGGCTCGACCGACCCGCGACTGCTGGCCTGGTCCGCCGACGCGCACAAGCACACGACTTTCGCGGTGTCGCTCGAACCAGGCCGCCAAGCCCCGCCGAAACCCTCGGAGGTGCTCGCGGGCGGTCAGGTTGCACCCGCCTGAATCCAAACAGGATGATCGACACATGACGAAGCCCGACGTGAAGCCCGAAGAAGAGCACAAGGGCTGGCGCCACTGGTTCCACCGCAACCCGGCGCTGAACCTGGCCTACCGCATCGGCGTGGGCGTGATCGGCGGCCTGGTGCTGATCGCGGGCATCATCATGATCCCGTACCCCGGCCCGGGCTGGCTGGTGGTCTTCGCCGGCCTCGCCATCCTCGCCACGGAGTTCGAGTGGGCGGGCCGCGTCCTGAAGTTCGCCAAGCGCTACTACGACCGCTGGGTCGAGTGGCTGAAGCGCCAGCCGTCCTGGGTCCGAGGCCTCGTGATGGCCGGCGTCTGCGCCATCGTCCTCGTCACCTGCTACTTCCTCAACGTGTTCGCGCTGGTAGGCGGCTGGTTCGGCCTCGAGTGGAGCTGGTTGCAGAGCCCGATTTTTGGTTCTCGTTGATGATGTTGTAGGCTATGGCCACACCGCGAGAGCGGGACAGCAAGACAACAGAACACGGGCGTTTAGCTCAGCGGGAGAGCGCTTCGTTCACACCGAAGAGGTCACTGGTTCGATCCCAGTATCGCCCATAGTGTGTTTCACCAGGTCACGCGGGGTGTCGACGATCTTCGTCGACACCCCGCGTGCGTTGCGTGGGAGCATATTGGGAGCAGAAGTCCTCGCCAAAACGCTAGATCCACGCGAAGTCTTGTCACCGAGATTCGCAAATCCGCAGGTCAGCGAATTGAGGCTCATCGGACTGGTGGCGACCTCTTCGTCGCCACCTAAGTAGTCACCACGCGTCAAGATCGTCTGACTCAGCATCTCGTCTTAAGGCCTGAATCAAGTCGCCTGTAGGCGTCTCGGTAACGCCAGTTCTATCACGGCTGACCCCTTGTCCCCCCAGTTACGGGTTGTAGTGCTGTTCGTACTCCCTCAGCGCGTGCCGGAGATGGGCCTCGTTCCAGATCAGCGTGCGGTCCAGGAGTTCGCCGCGCAGCGTGTTGAACCAGCGTTCCGTGCTGCTCGGCACCCATAGGGTCGCACACCAGGTAGACGAGCAAACATCGGTGGAACCTAGTTTGAGCTGTGAGATCTCACTGCTCTGGCTCGATCGGCACCTGGATATGGCTTCGCGCAACAACTACGCCGTCCTTGAGCACGTAGCACTCGACGTAATGGTCGCCCCTGAAGCTCGTCTCCTCCCGCCGTGCTGTGGACTGGTTTGCGTCGATGATCTGTCCACGAACGCGGTCTAGCCGTTCGGCTTCGGGCCCGCGGTTGAGGACCTTCCACTTGACTTTGTACGGCTCCGGCACCTCGCATTCAACGATCGCGAAGAGCAACTTCTTGCGTGGCCTCAGCGGCCACCGGCGCTGCAACATGGTTCGCAGCTTCTGCGGCCTGAAGCCGTCTTGTGACACCGTGCAGTCGATCAGCACGGTGTGCCGGATGTCCACGGGATACCTGTCCTCGATGAACTCCTCGGTATCCTTGAAGCCGACCGATTCACGAGCCGCAGCAGCTGCGGCCGCGCTGAGGACAGGCTTTCCGAAGACGGCCTTCCACTTCTTGTTCGCGACGGTCTTGCCCTCTGCGGCGATCGCCGCGTCACAGAGTTCGTAAGCGCGTTTGGCCCGGCTCTGGAACTTCTTCTTCACCTTGACCTGTTGCCCGCTCCCCAGAGCGGCGTAGTGCTCGTGGTCTTCCTCCTCCGACAGGAACTTGAAGAAGTCGCGGACCATCAACCCGTAGGACACCAGGGTAGCTGTGTGGTACTCGTCGTTGTCCCGGATGAAGTTGTGGGCCAACGTGTCGATGAGCAGACCACCCATGACGACGCCGTGCGCGTTCTTCCACGCACGCACCAACTTGCAGAGGTTCCTGAGGTTCCCCTTGCTCAACGCGTCCTTGGCACGGATCGCCTCGATCTCGGCACGTGGTTTGGTCACCTTCCACGACTTCGAGTAGGTGTCCGGGTACGAGAACGACTCGTCCTCGTTCTCGAAAACGGGCTGCACCTCGAACTTGAAGTTCTGGAACTGGACCACCACGACAAGCCGATCGACTTTGACCTCCGTGTCCGGGTACCGCGCTTTGATGGCGGTCCGGGCACGAGTGAGGATCTTCTCCGGTCCGTCTGCCTTCTTGTGCGCATCCCGGATGTTCGCAGGCAGGATGAACAGCATGTCGAGGTCCGAGATGCCGCGGATCGCTGAGCCTCGACCGTAGGAGCCGACCATCAACTGGTTCCTGGTCGACTTGTCGACGCCGCGGAACTCCTTATTCAGCGCCTTCACGATCTCCGTCCGGCGATTGATGATCGCTGCCCAGCGGGACATCCGCAAGGCGATCTGGGCTTACAACCACGCGGACTGGTACGTAAACGATGTGCTCGCTCAGGCGAAGAAGTACAGCGAAGCCATGGTCGGCACGGGAAGCTGCGACAACATCCAGGCACCGAATCACGCCGCGGCCCAAGCGATCGCGTTCGCCTGCGACCAGCTCGGAGAGCCCTATGTCTGGGGCGGCAACGGGGAGACCGGGTGGGACTGCTCAGGCCTTGTCACGGCCGCCTACAGGACTGCCGGGATCGCCATCCCTCGAACCACCCAGCCACAGTACGACGCTGGTCCCCTCATCCCCGCCGGCCACCCGCTCATGCCAGGAGACCTGGTCTTCTACGGCACACCGATCAACGTCCACCACGTCGGTTTATACCTGGGTGCGGGGAAGATGGTGCATGCGCCAACCTTCGGCCAGCCCATGCAGGTCAGCTCGTACCGCTGGACCGGCGACGACTACCTTGCAGCGTCTCGACCGACAGCAACGTCTGGTTTGTAGGTCCTGAACTCTCAAGGCCAAACCTCGGCATGCTGCGCTCCCTGCAGCCACCTACTTCAACGCCGCAACCGCGCAGCGTACGAGCCGGTTGGGCTGCAGGGAGCCGTACCTGACGAGCGTGCGACGTACCAGGTGGCCGTCACATGGCTCGATCAGCAGTCTGAGCAGGCGGCCGCGCGCGATCTAACTCTTGTCGGTCGCCGTTAGGCCGTTGGTGATCCGATCGACAGTTAGGGCAAGCTGTGCTCGTGTCAGCAGCAGTGATCACCGCGAGCGCAAGCGTGCTGGTCGCGGTTCTCGTGTTCGTTCTCAACCAGCGCGCTCAGGTCCGACAAGAACGTCGTCAAGCTCGACTTGCCAGGGTGAACAGCCAGCTTCGGGAGTTGTACGGGCCGTTGAACGCGCTCGTGGAGGTCAACGAGCGCATCTGGGAGGCTCTGCGGGGTTCGGGGTTGCCCGGCAAGGCGGATCGGACGCCCTCTCATGCCGACGTCGAGTGGCTGCGGTGGAGGAACCAGGCGTTGCAGCCGGTCAACCTTCAGATGCGTGATCTGATCGTCAACCATGCCGACCTGTTGGTGGAGCCTGATCTTCCGCAGCCGCTGCGCGACTTCTGCGCCCACGTGACTTCGCTGGAGATCGTGTTGGCAGCGGAATCCGACGGCATGCACCAAGTGACCCTCATCGGCCACCCTGGCACTCCGTTCGTAACGCACGTGCGTGAAGCCTTCCTCCGCCTTAAGCGGGACCAGCAACGTCTACTGGCTGAGGCGGATCATTCTCGGGTCGCCCAGGCCAGGTAGTGCTCGTCGTACGCATCTCGCACTCTTCGTGTAGTACCCTTCGCTGATCGGACTTTATTGCGACACATACCGACAGGCAACGGGGGCACTATGAGCACGAATGAAGCTGGGGTGCGCCTCGAAGCGGGGAAGTCGGGGAAGCCGTTGGTGCGGGTGTTCCTCAGCTTTGCGGGAGATGACGAGGCTCTAGTTCTTCGCCTGTGGGACCAACTGGCCGTCGCGACAGCCATCGACCGGGTGTATGAGTTCCAGCTCTGGCGATCAGACCACGGAATTCTTGTTGGCGAGGACTGGGACGGCCGGATCCACAGCGCGTTGTCTTCGGCTGAGGTCGGGATCGTCGCGTTGAGCAACGCCTTCTTGGGCAGCGAGTACATAACCGACGTCGAACTGCCCGCGTTCGTCGACTTCCCGGGCAAGCGTGTGGTTCCGCTACTACTTCGGCAGGTCAGCAAGCAGGCAGACTGGCATGGGTTGAAAAACAAGCAGATCTACGGCTATGAGCGACCATTCAGTGAAGTGCGCGGGTTGGCGGCGCGGGACGCGTGGGTTAACGGCCTGGTGGCCGAGGTGCACCGCGTGCTCACGCGGTATTCCATCCGCGATGACAGGCAGCAGTGATCCCCTATGCAACGGATCCCTCACACCACGGCTCGTACCAGGGTGCTCCGGGTGTCCTTGAAAGCGCTTGACCGCGAGGCGGTCGACTTGCTTCTGGATGCGATGCAAACGGCTGACGAGCTGTCGGTGGAACAAGTGCAGCGCTTGCTGTTCACCCAGCAAAGTCCGGCAGCCGCAACGAAAGCGTTGGAGCGCTTGATCAAGCGGGTGAACGCCGCCGCAACGGACGACCACGTGGACCTGGAAATACAGGTTCACGGCGCCAAGAAGTCAGGCGCGCGCGGCCGCACGCTGAGCTTCTGGGCTGAGCGCGTCAACGCCGCGGCAGCACCTCTGCGTGAGCACGAGGCGGTTCGTGACGTGCTCATCGAGGACCGGCAGGCGACTGTGCTCGGGCCGAGACGGATTGTGCTATGCAACGCCACGACAGATGACGGCAAAGCTGGGCGTTTGTGGGACCTGCTGGTCGAAGCGTTGGGCTGCGACCAGCACGGGATTGCCGTGTGGCGGTCCGACAAGGACGTGCTGGCTGGTGACGACCGGCACCAGCAGTTCCGCATCGAGGTGGCGCGCAGCGAACTGGTGGTCGTCGCGGTAAGCAATTCCTGGTACGCACAACCCGCGCTCGGCGAGACGTTGCATGCCTACAGCGGTTCCTCTGGCCCGACGGTGATGCCGGTGCTGCTGCGGCCGACAAGTCCCCGTGCCGGCGCGTTCGAGACCGGGACCGTCTACCCGGACACTCCTCAAGGCGTTCCTTTCAGTGGGTTGAGGAGCCAGTCAACCCAAGACAGGTGGGTGAACGGTCTGGTCGAGCACATCCACCGCCAGCTCGCCCGCGTGAGCGTGAAGCCGCTGCTCGATATGGGCACGAAGGACCGGCGCATGCTCAAGGACAAGCGTGGAGACCAGTTCTTCGACCTGCACGGCCGCCCCAGCGGCATGGATCCAGATACGACCGTCGGCGCTCACGACCAGGAACGGCGAATCAAGGACGTCGTGGCGTTCCTCGTGGAGTGGGCGCAAGACCCGGACAGTGCCCCACTGGCCGCACTACTAGGTGAATACGGCACTGGCAAGACGATCACGTGTCAAGAGTTGACTGAACGATTGCAAGAAGCCCAGTGGGACCAATCGCGGCCCGAACCACTGTACTTCGACCTCCGGCGCCTCGGAAACCTGAACAACGTGGTGCCGCCTTTGCCCACGATTCTGACCGAGTGCATCAACCACGGCTGGGCGTCAGGCGACACACGTCTACCGTCAGGCGAGGAGGTCATCGCGCGGGCCAAGACGGTCCCGACCCTGTTCGTCATCGACGGCCTGGACGAAGTCCTGGTCCGGCTCGACACGGCGCAGGGTGTTGCCTTCACCCACGAGTTGCTCAAACTTCGACCGATCCGTGTGAAGGGCAAGGACACCGTCCATGCACCGTTCGCCGGAGTGGACACCAAGGTTCTGCTGTCCTGCCGGACCCACTACTTCCGGTCGCTGCGGGAACAGTCCAGGCATTTCCTCGAACACGACCGTGATCTCGCCACCGCCGAAGACTACGTCGGGCTGATGCTGTTGCCGCTGACCAACGAGCAGATCCGCGGGTACATGGAGAAGGCACTTCCGGACGAGGACGTCACGCGGGTGATGGACATGTTGGGAGCGGTGCACGACCTGTCCGACCTGGCCAAGCGCCCGTACACGTTGGCCAAGGTCGCCGCGCAGATCCCGTTCATCGAGGACCGGCTATCACGACAGCGCCCGGTGCACGCGGCCACGATCTACAGGAAGGTCCTTCGCGACTGGCTGGCACGAGACCTCGGCAAGCACCGCCTGCGCCCTGACCACAAGCTCGTCCTGATGGCTCGACTGGCCGCCTGGTCGTGGCGGCGTGGTGATCGGCGGGTCGACAGCGCCGACCTCGACGACTGGCTCGACGAACAGCTCGCCACTGATCCTTTGCTAAGCAGGCGCTACGGGAGCATCTCCCGCGACCAACTCGAGGAGGATCTACGCACGGCCACGTTTGTCGTTCGCAGCGACCATGGCGGACCTGACCGTCCCGACTTCCAGTTCGCGCACAGTTCCATACACGAGTACTTCCTCGCCCAGTATCTCTGTGATGCGATACGTGATGACCGCCGTGAGGATTGGGACCTGCCCATCCCATCGACGGAGACGTTGGACTTTCTCGGTCAGTTGATCACCGACGATGACGATCAGGAGGCACTCCGTGCCACCTTGAACCGGTGGCGTACGCCGTACCTGGAAGGAGCTAGCGAACTGTGGCTCCGGTACACGCTCCATGCCCGCGCTCACGACCATCCACACCCCACACTGGTTGGAAGTGACCTCAGCGGTGCCCGGCTACGGGGCTGGCACTTCATCGGTACCGCGGCCAACCCCCTCGTGTTCACCGCCGCCACGCTCGTTGGAGCGGATGTGCGGGATACCCGCTGGGATCAAGTCAACCTCACCCACACGAACCTTCAGGATGCCCGCCTCGAGCGAGCCGTACTGCACGAAACCACAATCGTCGACGGAAGCCTGCGCAACACTAACCTCACCGGTGCGTTCCTCCACCACTGTCGTCTGAACAAGACAGACCTGACCGGCGCAAACACCTACAAACTCCGCCACGTCCACAGCGGCAATGATCTACCGACCCCGCAGACGCCCGTCCGAACCCGATTGCAGTACCTCACCGGCCACACCGACGGGGTCATGGGTGTGGCGTTCAGCCCGGACGGAACCCGACTCGCCACCGCCGGCGGCATCGACGGCACCGCGCAGATATGGGACCTGACCACCGGCGAAACCCTGCACACCCTCACCGGCCACACCGACTCGGTCACGGGTGTGGCGTTCAGCCCAGACGGAACCCGACTCGCCACCGCCAGCGACGACGGCACCGCGCAGATATGGGAAACAGACACCGGCGAAACCCTGCACACCCTCACCGGCCACACCGACTCGGTCACGGGTGTGGCGTTCAGCCCAGACGGAACCCAACTCGCCACCGCCAGCGACGACGGCACCGCGCAGATATGGGAAACAGACACCGGCGAAACCCTGCACACCCTCACCGACCACACCAGCTCGGTCACGGGTGTGGCGTTCAACCCGGACGGAACCCAACTCGCCACCGCCAGCATCGACGGCACCGCGCAGATATGGGACCTGACCACCGGCGAAACCCTGCACACCCTCACCGACCACACCGGCTCGGTCCGGGACGTGGCGTTCAGCCCGGACGGGACCCAACTCGCCACCGTCGGCGGCGACGGCGCGCGGATCTGGGACCTGACCACCGGCGAAACCCTGCACACCCTCACCGACCACACCAGGTCGGTCGCGGGTGTGGCGTTCAACCCGGACGGAACCCGGCTCGCCACCGTCGGCGGCGACGGCGCGCGGATCTGGGACCTGACCACCGGCGAAACCCTGCACACCCTCACCGGCCACACCGGTTCGGTCGCGGGTGTGGCGTTCAGTCCGGACGGAACCCAACTCGCCACCGCCGACGACGACGGCGCCGCGCGGATCTGGGACCTGACCACCGGCGAAACCCTGCACACCCTCACCGGCCACACCGGCTCGGTCCGGGACGTGGCGTTCAGCCCGGACGGAACCCGGCTCGCCACCGCCGGCGGCGACGGCGCGCGGATCTGGGACCTGACCACCGGCGAAACCCTGCACACCCTCACCGACCACACCAGCTCGGTCACGGGTGTGGCCTTCAACCCGGACGGAACCCGGCTCGCCACCGTCGGCGGCGACGGCGCGCGGATCTGGGACCTGACCACCGGCGAAACCCTGCACACCCTCACCGACCACACCAGCTCGGTCCGGGACGTGGCGTTCAGCCCAGACGGAACCCAACTCGCCACCGCCGGCGGCGACGGCGCGCGGATCTGGGACCTGACCACCGGCGAAACCCTGCACACCCTCACCGACCACACCGGCTCGGTCCGGGACGTGGCGTTCAGCCCAGACGGAACCCAACTCGCCACCACTGGCATCGACGACACCGCGCGAATCTGGGACCTGACCACCGGCGAAACCCTGCACACCCTCACCGACCACACCAGCTCGGTCACGAGGGTGGCGTTCAGCCCGGACGGAACTCGACTCGCCACCACTGGCGGCATCGATGGCACCGCGCGGATCTGGGACCTGACCACCGGCGAAACCCTGCACACCCTCACCGGCCACACCGACTGGGTCATGGGTGTGGCGTTCAACCCGGACGGAACCCGACTCGCCACGGCTGGAGATGACGGCACCGCGCGGATCTGGGAAGCAGACACAGGACAACCAGACCTGCTGATGGCAACATTCGCCAAAAACTCAACGGCATCATGGTCACAACTCACGAACACGTTGCTGTCCACCACCGGTGATGCATGGCTGTTTATACGAGCAGCTTGCCTCGACAGTCAGAACCGCGTTCTGAACCTTGAGCCGTTCGAGCTCTACTACAGTAAGCCAGCTCCGACCACGGCCACCTAGGGATTACATCTCATTCCGGCTTGTGCTGCAGTTGATCGATTCCACGACCCGAACCGAAGTCGTCATCGTGCAACCTCACCTGAGCAAGGCGATCAACGATCATCTGAGAGGAAAGAACGCGGCCTCCGCACCAGTTGAGGATCTTCTCCGGTTGCGACTTCTCGACGAGTTGCTGAACGCCGCACGATCCACTGTCACCGAGGTCGCCAACGAACTCGTCGTGATCGGCAGCCTCAAGTGACGACGGTAGTGAATGGTCAAATGACGGCCTCCGGTCATTGAACACTTGCGGTATCGGACTCGTCCGCCTCGCCGCCACGATCAGCCAGGCACCGGTATCCCTTGCGAGATACTGCTGCGATCCTCGATCTGCCTATCCAGAGCGGCGACGCTGCCGGCCTGCCGCGCGAACCGGGCACGGTACGCGGTCTCGACCTGGTACTCGCTCATCCACAACGTGTGCGCGCTGTCGCGGTATGGACTCGACATCCTGTCGCGGTCTTCGACAACGTGCAGCGTGTCCGAGCTAACCGGCACCGACGCCACCAAGAACCCCCTCGAGCTGTCCTCCGGAGTCGGGAACTCCTCGATCACCAGTCCCTTGAGCCATGGCCGGATCAGCGTGTTCGCCCACGACGCCAACTGTTGCCTCTCACGCTCACCGAGCGGGACGTGCTCGATGCCGCAGGCTTCTTCCTTTATGTCCTGCACGCCGTAGACGATCAGTCCGCCCTGCGTGTTCGCCATCGCGGCGACATCCTTCGCGAACTCCCAGCGCTGTTCCTCAATCGCCTTCCCCTCGCCCGGCCCGGACATCTCGCTGGCGGGGATCACGACGAGTTTCCAGTCGAGGTCAGCGGACTCACGGATGTGCGCTGTGACCGCCGCGGCGATCATCTCGCAGGTCGGCGGGCAGGGTGCAACGCCAAGCTCGGCGTGAACAGGACACCTCCGATGAGCATTGGGAGCACGGAGTGGGAGCAGACTGGGAGCAGTTCCGTGCGCTGAACGTGCCAGAACGGTCCTTAATGGACCTGAACGAACCCACGCTGACCTGCAGAAGCTTCGTTTCCGCAGTTCAGCGCGGCCTCTTGGCCATAGTTCACACAGAAGGAGTCCTCGAGCCGACCTGAACTGCACTCAACTGCGTCAAACCGCAGATCAACGGCCGCGAACGGACGCGTACGGCGATCACTGCACAGGTGAGCACTTAGTGCTTCCGGGAGCAGGCGACAGGACCGGATCTGGCAGCTCCGAACGCACGCTCATGCCGATGAGTGGACGCCGTACGGGTACGTGCCGGGCTTCAGACAGCGGCGGTTGCAGGGTCCCAGACGAGAATCGGGGCGGTGACGGGCACGAT
>NZ_JBEXNC010000035.1:8095-39423 GCF_040610935.1 Lentzea sp. NPDC003310 | reverse complement strand
GGGGTGGGGAGGGGTCAGGCTGAGGGACGCCTACGGGTTGGAGCGCGCCCCTCGCGGCGTTTGGGGGTGGGGAGGGGTCAGGCTGAGGGACGCCTTCTGGTTGGAGCGCGCTTCTCGCGGCGTTTGGGGGTGGGGAGGGGTCAGGCTGAGGGACGCCTACTGGTTGGAGCGCGCTTCTCGCGGCGTTTGGGGGTGGGGAGGGGTCAGGCTGAGGGACGCCTACTGGTTGGAGCGCGCCTCTCGCAGCGTTTGTGTGGCTGGGCCGAGGTGGCTTGAAGGTGCGGTGACGCACGAGGTGAGGGGTGCGCTCGCGCTGAAGGGCGCCCTCGTGCCGGTCGCAAGACGGCGCTAAGGGGCGCGCTCCGAGCCGGACTGCGCCCCTCGGGCCGCAACTCGGGTGGGTTGTTTCGTGCAGTGGCGACACCTAGCGGTTTCGTGTTCCACACGTCTGAGGCGCGCGCTCAGCCCGTAGCGGAGCCACGCCCCACTGCCGCCCAGAACGCACCCAGCGTGCCGACACGCCCGAGGGGCGCGCTCCACGCCGGAGCGCGCCCCTCGGACACGTGCGCGGCCCCTACCGTGCGACCGCCTCGAACAGGTGCAGCGACTCCGCAGGCGTCATCCCCCGGTACTCCAGCCCGGCCCGCGAGAACAGACTCGCGTACTCCGCCTCAGTCCTCTCCTGACTCCCGAACAACACGAACATCCCCATGTCGGCCATAGCCGTGTACGCATCGGGCGGCCCGGACTTCTCCAGCAACACCTCCACCACCACGATCCGCGCCCCCGGCCGAGCCGCCTGCGCACACGACCGCAGGATGCGCACGCAGTCCTCGTCACCCCAGTTGTGCAGGATGAACCGCAACAGGTACAGGTCGGCACCGGCAGGCACCGACGACAGCGCGTCCCCGGCCACCGTCTCGCAGCGCGAGGCCAGCGGGTCGCTGACCAGCTCGGGCAGCGCGTCGGCGACGACCCCCTCGACGTCGAACAGCACGCCGCGCAGGTCGGCCGAGGCACGCAGGACGTCGCGCAGCAGCGTGCCCCGGCCGCCGCCCACGTCGACCACCAAGCCCGTCGCGGGGAGGCCGAGAGCTGCCACGACGTCGGCGTTGTCGTCTTCGGTCGCGTTGCTCATGGCCTGGTGGAAGTCGGCGGCCTGGGCCGGGTCGTGCTCGGTGACGTAGCTGTAGAAGTCGGTGCCGTGGACGACCTCGAACGGGCCGCGGCCCTCGCGTGCGGCGGCGGCCAGGTTGCTCCACGCCTGCCAGTTGGCGTCGGCCTTGAGGTCCTGCGTGAGGATGCGGCCGACCGGGTGGGCGGAGCACATCGTGCGGGAGAGGGCGGTGTGGGCGTAGCGGCCGTCGTCGGTCAGGGTGAACACGTCGAAGCTCGCCAGTGCCGCGAGGAGCCTGCCGAGCACGCCGGGGTCGGTGCCGGTGCGGACGGCCAGGTCGGCGACCGACAGCGGGTCGTCCTCCAGGGTGTCGGCGAGGTCGAGCAGCACCGCCGCGCGCAGCAGGTGGGACGCGCGCAGCAGCACCAGCATCCGCGCCACCGAGTCGTCCGGCTGGTCTTCGTGGGTCATCGGGGTGCTCCTGGGGTGAGGACGATGGGGAGGGCGCTGATGCGGCGGATGATCCAGTCGGACTCCCAGCGGACCTCGCTCGTCGCGCTCAGCCGGGCGTGCGGGAAGCGGGTGAGGAACGAGCCGAGCGCGATCCTGGCCTCCAGGCGGGCGAGTGGTGCGCCGAGGCAGAGGTGGCGGCCGAGGCCGAAGCTCACGTTGTCGCCGCCGGTGCCCGGACGGAACTCGTCGCCCGCGGTGCGGTGCGGGCAGCGGTTGGCCGACGCGAGGTTGACCTGCACGGGGGCGCTCTTCGGGATCAGGTAGCCGCCCAGTTCGACGTCCTCGGTGGCGAACCGCCACGTCGCGTGCGGCAGCGGGGGCTGCACCCGCAACGTCTCCTCGACCCAGTCGGCGATCTCGGCCTCGGTGCCGGGGCGCTCGGAGGGCGGACGGCGCAGGGCCTCGTGCAGGGCCGAGGCGATCAGGCTCGCCGTGGACTCGTAACCCGCCATGATCAGGCCGGTCGTCCACGTCACGACCTCGTTGAGGCTGACCGACTCCTCGGCCAGCAGGTCGGTCACGAACCCCGGGTCGAGGACGTCGCCCTCGGCGGCCCACCGCGCGACGGTGCCGGCGAGCCCGCCCACGCCGGCCGCGCGGGCGTCCTGGTCCTGCGAGTAGATGATGGTGTCGGTGACCTCCCGCACCGCCGGGCGCAGGTGCGGCGGCACCCCGATGAGCTCGCTGAAGAACTCGAGCGGCAACGGGTAGGTGAAGCGGTCGACGAGGTCCACCTCGCCGGTGTCGCGGGCCAGGTCGTCCAGCAGGCCGCCGGCGAGCTTCGTGAGCCGCTCGCCCCACTCGCCGAGCTTGCGGGGGCTGAACGTCTTCGCGTGCAGCCGCCGGATCCGGGTGTGCTCCGCGCCCTCGCTCATCACCATCGCCTTCGCGACCTCGGCCCGCGGCTGGGCGCCGAGCATCGCGCCGGGGACGCGCATCCACTCCGGGGCGAGCGCCATGTCCTTGCTCAGCCGGTCGTCGAGCAACGCGGCGCGGGCGAGGTCCGGGTCGCAGACGACCCAGTTCACGCCGCCGAAGTAGTCGACGGTGACGACCGGCGCCACCTGGCCCGCGGCCAGCACCGCCGGGATCGAGTCGACGGGGGCGGGTTCGGTCGGCATCTCGGCGCGAGGTGCCTCCAGCAGCTCGTCCGGTGTCACGGGCTGTCTCCGTTCGTGGCGCCGCGCACGGTGTCGGCGAGGGTCGAGGGGTCGTCGGGGAGGGCGTCGCCGCGCCACGCCACGTGGCCGTCCGGCCGCACCAGGACGAAGGTCCGCTCGTAGAGCTTGGCGAGCTCGTCGTTCGCGCTGTGGCGAACGCTCAGCGGCACACCGCGTTCGGCGAACGCGGCCTCGAAGCGCGGGAGCCGGTCGTCCTCGCCGAACCGCAGCAGCACGAAGCCGAGCCCGAAGAGGTCCAAAGTGGACGTCGTGGCGTCCCACCACGCGTGCGCGGCGCGCCTGCCCGGTTCGCCACCGGGACGCCAGGACGCGTCCGGCACGGTGATCTCCGGGGACTGGCCGGGGTCGTCGACGATCACGGCCGAGCGGTAGCGGAGTCCGAAGTGGATCTCCGGCGCGTCGAACTCGCGGTGCGCCCCGCTCGACGCGAGTCGCTCGGACATGGCCAGGCGGGCCTGCTCGCCGTCCGGTCCGTCGAGGTCGATCTCCTGCGGCACCTGGCGTTCCATGGTGCGGCGCAGGTTCACGTTGGCCTCGCGCAGGCTCTCCTCGGCGATCGGCCGGCGTTCCGCCTCGTAGCTGTCGAGCAGCCCGGGACCCGCCCAGCCGCCGAGCGTGGCGGCGATCTTCCAGCCGAGGTCGGCCGCGTCCGCGATGCCGGTGTTCAGACCGAAACCGCCGGACGGCGACAGGGTGTGCGCCGCGTCGCCCGCGAGGAACACCCGCCCGGCCCGGTAGCGGTCGGCCACGCGGTGCGTGAGGTGCCAGTCGCCGTCGCCGAGCACCTCGACGGGCGTGTCGAACGCGATGGCGTCGCGGATCAGCTCCAGCGCGTCGGTCCGTTCCGCTTTCTCGTCCGTGACACCGACGACCATGTTGAAGAGGTCGACGCCGTCGAGCGACCGCAACGGGAAGCGCAGCACCGGCGAGCGGACCAGGAAGTGCACCAGCGCGGTGTTCTCGCCGAGCCGGGCCCGCAGCTCGGGGGCGCGGAACAGCACGTTGCGGAAGATCTGCGGCTGGAACCGGGCCGGTGCGTCGATCCCGCAGGCCTGGCGGATCGGGGACGACGCGCCGTCGCACGCGACGAGGTACCTCGCCCGCACGTCGGTCCTCGCACCGGTCTCCAGGTCGGTCAGCACGGCCTCGACGTGGTCGTCGGTCTGCCGGATCTCGCTCAGCGACGTCCGCAGCCGCAACGGTGCGCCGACGGCCCGCGCCAGCACGGGGTTGAGCCAGTGCGCCGGGCAGATCTGGTCGGGTTCGGGGGTGTGCTGGAAGACCGGGCGGTCGGCCGCCGTGCCGCGCCGGTAGCGGTGCAGCTCGTGGCCGCCGATCTTGGTCACCCAGGCGATGTCCAGCGGGTGGTCGGCGGGCCAGCCCGCGTTCCGGATCGCGTCCGCGAGTCCCCAGCGCCGGAAGAGCTCCATCGAGCGCGGCCCGATCGTGCTCACCTTGGGGTGGCGCACCGTCCCGTCGCCGGCCTCGGCCACCACGCAGCCGATCCCGCGGTAGCTCAGGTCGATCGCCAGCGCCATGCCGACCGGACCGCCACCCGCGATCAGCACGTCGGTCTGCTCAGCCTTGCCCGTCATCGAGTGCGCGCCCTTCGTCGGGAGGGAGGGCAGGGCGGTGTCGGGGCCGCCCTGCCGCGTCGGTGGGGTCAGGGACGGACCGCGACGGCCAGCAGGCAGCCGAAGTCGTCCGCGCCGGTCAGGTCGCCCGGCTTGAAGGCGTCGTCGTCGAACGCGAAGTTGCCCTCGTCCATCGCCACCGGCCGCTCCTCGAAGCCCGCCAGCTTCTCGATCTCGTCGGCCAGGCGCAGCGTGCTCTGCTCGGTGATGTCGAGGATGCTGTGCACCCGCAGGCCCGCGCGGTGCAGCATCGGCACGTAGTCGTCGATGTCGGCCGTCGTGCACATGAGGTCGCGGCAGAACTTGTCGATGCCGGGGCTGCGGACCTCCTTGCGCGGGTAGCGGTCGAAGATGTCGGTCAGCACGACCCGGCCGCCGGGCTTGAGCACCCGGAAGATCTCGCGGAACACCTTGTCGCGGTCGGGCATGTGGCAGATCGACTCGAGCGCCATCACCGCGTCGAACGAGCTGTCGGCGAACGGCAGGTTCAACGCGTCGCCGTGCTCGAAGACGGCCCTGGCCGCGAGACCGGACTCGGCCGCGAGCTTGTTGGCGGTCTTGACCTGCTCGGCGCTGATGCTGACGCCGGTGACCCGTGCGCCGGTGTGCCGGGCGAGCCGCAGACCGGGGCCGCCGACGCCGCAGCCGAGGTCGAGCACGTGCGACGACTCGCTCACGTCCAGGTGCTCGATGAACACGTCGGTGAGCCGGTCCATCGCCTCGTCGATCGTGGCCGTGGAGTCCGGCGAGTCCCAGTAACCGATGTGCACGTTGGTGTTGAAGCTGCCGTCGCGCATCGCGCTCAAGGTCAGCTTGTCGTAGAGCGCGCCGACTTCGTGCGGCTGCGGGAGGGTCTGGGTCATGGCGAGCTTCTCCTGGTGGGTGAACGTGGTCGGGCTGGGGTGTCAGAGGGCCGCGACGGCCTGCGTCAGGTCGCGCTCGATCTGCCGGCAGAGCTCGTAGTCGGGCAGCAGACCCTGTTCTCGCGCCTGCGCGAGCGTGATCGCGACACTGTCCCTTTCGGACAGGATGGGCGTGATGTCCTTCGGGACGGGCAGTCCGAGCGTCGGGTCGAGGACGTCGAGGGCGAGCTCGTTGGCCGCCACGTAGCTGCTCGACACCATGTACGACATCACGGTGTTGTCCTCCAGGGCGACGAACGCGTGCCCGACGCCGACCGGGAAGTACATGGTGCGGTGGTGGTTCTGGTCCATCAGCACGGAGTCCCACTGGCCGAACGTCGGCGAGCCGACCCGGATGTCGACCACGATGTCGATCGCCGCGCCGGCCGCGCAATAGACGTACTTCGCGCAGCCGGGCGGAGTGGTCGTGTAGTGGATGCCCCGGACGACCCCGCGCGCCGACACGCTGTGGTTGGTCTGCCGGACGGGGAACAGGGGCGCGCCGTGCGCCTCGGTGAACGCCGCCTCCTGGAACGGGGACAGGAACCGGCCCCGGTCGTCGCCGAAGACCCGCGGCGTGAACTCCAGCGCGCCTTCGACGGCGAGCGTGCGGACTTCCATGTGAGCTCCTGGTTCGTCAGAGGGTGGCCAGCACCTGGCGCAGCGCGTGGATGACCTTGTCCTGCACGTCCGGGGACAGCGACGGGTACATCGGCAGCGAGAAGATCTCGCCCGCGAGCGCCTCGGTGACGGGCAGCGAGCCGGTGCGGTCGGCGAGGTGTGCGAAGCCGCTCATCGTGTGCACGGGCCACGGGTAGCTGATGTTGAGGTGGATGTCGTACGACTTGAGGCGCTCGATGATGTCGTCACGCCGCGGGTACCGGACCACGTAGACGTAGTAGACGTGGGTGTTGCCCTCGTTGGTGGCGGGCAGCTTCAGCGCGGTGTCGCCGAGTCCCTCCTCGTACCGGCGCGCGACGGCCTGCCGCCCGGCGACGTAGGCGTCGAGCCGGGTCAGCTTGCGCCGCAGGATCTCCGCCTGCACCTCGTCGAGACGGCTGTTGTGCGCGGGGGTCTGGACCGTGTAGTAGATCTTGTCCATGCCGTAGTAACGCAGCCGGCGCAGCTGGGCGGCCACGTGGTCGTGCGGCGTGATCACCGCGCCGCCGTCGCCGTACGCGCCGAGGACCTTGGTGGGGTAGAAGGAGAACGCGGCCACGTCCCCGGTCGAGCCGGCGATCCTGCCGTGCTGCCGGGCACCATGCGCCTGCGCGCAGTCCTCGAGGACGCTCAAGCCGTGCTTGTCCGCGATCGCCTTCACCGCGGCCATGTCCACGCACTGCCCGTAGAGGTGCACGGGCACGATGCACCGGGTGCGGTCGGTGATCTTCGCTTCGACCTGCGCGGTGTCCATGAGGAAGTCCTCCTCGCGGACGTCGACGAACACCGGCGTGGCACCCGTGGCGTCGATAGCGACGACGGTCGGCGCCGCGGTGTTCGACACCGTGATCACCTCGTCGCCCGGGCCGACGCCCAACGCCTGCAGGCCGATCGTGATCGCGTTGGTGCCGTTGTCGACGCCGACGCAGTGCGCGACGCCGTGGTGGGCCGCGTACTCCTCCTCGAACCCGTGGACGCTCGCGCCGAGCACGAGCTGCCCGGAGTCGAACACCTTCTCGACGGCGTCGAGGATGTCGGCCCGTTCGTTCTGGTACTCGGTGAGGTAGTCCCACACGCGGGTGGTCATGGGCGAGCCTTTCGGTGCAGTGCTGCGACGGTTCGGTGGATCCCTTCCCCCAGCGGGATCTGCGGGCGCCAGCCGGTGACGGCGCGGAACGCCGAGGAGTCGATGGTCACGCTGCGGAAGTCGGTCACGGGGGCATGCGAGGGGGCCTGGACCGAGGTGACCTCGACCGCCGGTGCCCCGGTGTGCTCGGAGGTGATGCGGGAAATCAGCCGGAACACGTCGCCGAGCGCGTCACCACGTCCGGCGCCGAGCAGCCAGTGCTTGCCCTCCAACGCGTCGGGGTGCGCGAGCGCGGCGGCGAACGCATCGGCGATGTCGTCGACGTGCACCAGGTCGCGGCGCACGGTGCCGTCGTGCCACATGGTGAGCGGCTGCCCGTCGAGCGCCCGGCGCGCCATCGCGGAGATGACGCCGCGGTCGTGCCCGCCGCCTGGTGTGCTCTCGCCGAACACCGTGGGCAGCCGCAGGCTGATGCCGCGCACGCTGGATGCCTTGTGCAGCAACTGCTCCGCGCGCAGCTTCTGGCGGTCGTACGCGGTCTCCGGCCGGTCCGGCTCGCTGCCGTCGAGCGGTTCCCGTTGCGGCACACCGACCTGGGACGCCGCGCCGCCGTAGACCACCACCGGGCGGGCCTCGCCCTGGCCGAGCACGTCGAGCAGGTCCTTCATCACGCCGACGTTCACGCGCTCGGCGGACCCCTCCTCCGCCGCGCGCCAGCCGCCGTCGCCCAGCAGCAGGTAGACCACGGCGTCCGAACCCTCGACGGCCTCGGCGAGTGCGGCGCGCTCGGTCAGGTCCGCCGTCACCACCTCGACCCGCGCGGGGCCGGGTGGCACCTCGGCCGGTTTGCGGGCCACGGCGCGGAGGTGGATGTCCCTTCGTGCCAACGTCTTCAGCACGGCCGAGCCGATGAAGCCCGTCGCGCCGAGCACGGTGATCCTCTGCATCACACGACTCCCCGAGGCCAGGCGGAGGCGGCGTTCACGCACGCCAGCAGCGTGCGCGCCTCCACGTTGAGGTAGTGGCCGTGCCGCGCCAGCGTGGTGAGCTGCGCGGGCGTGGCCCAGACGTAACCGGGCGGCGGTTCGGACGGCACCGACGCGTCGGCCTCGACGACGAGGTACCGGCAGCGGGTGTCGAGGAACCGCCCGCCCTCCTCGGAATGCACCGCGTCGTACCGGATCCGTGCGCGGTTGGCGGCCAGGACCACGTCGAGGAACGGCGGCCGCTGGTCGACCGGCAGGTGCTCGTAGTTGCGCGGATTGCACTGCACGGTGGGCGCGAGCTCGACGGTGTCGAGGAACCCGCCGTCCGCGCGGGCGTGCACCAGCACGTGCCGCACACCGCCGAAGTCCCGCGTCAGGAAGGCGGAGACCCCGGTGTCGACGGACTCCAGCAACGGCTGCGTCCAGCTGACCCGCTCCCGGTTGCTGCCCCGCACGGCGATCGCGACGACCTTGAAGTACCGGCCGTCCTCGTGCTCGACCGCGTCCGGCCCGCGCTTCCAGCCCTCCACGGACGACAGGGGGATGCGCGTGGTCCGGACGTCGCGCCGGGCCCGTTCGCCGGTGAACCACGACAGCAGCTGGACGTCCGAGTGCAGCGCGCCGGGATTCGGGTCGTGGTAGGGGAGGCAGGACAGGACGCTGCGCGCGTTCATGTTCACCGTCAGGTCCTCGTGCAGCAGCTCCGCGATCTGCCCGAGCGTGAGCCAGCGGAAGTCCTCGTCCTCGGCGATGTCCGCGGTCGTCTCGACGATCATGTTGCGGTTGGACTTGCGGAAGAACCACGAGCCCTGCTCGGCCTGCAGCACGTCGACGACCACCTGGTCGCGGTCGAGGTCCGCGAAGTGCTCGAGCAGCTTCACGCTCGACCCGCCGTGCGCGCCGGTGTAGTTGCTGCGGGTCGCCTGCACGGTGGGGGAGAGCTGCACCAGGTTCGGGTTGCCCGGCTCCATCTTGGCCTGCATCAGGAAGTGCAGGACCCCGTCGATCTCCTTGCACAGGATGCCGAGGATGCCGACCTCAGGTTGCCGGATCACCGGCTGCTGCCACTCGCGGTACGGGCCGTCGCCGTGCGGGCCGTCGTGCTCCACGACGTGCAGGCCCTCGATGGTGAAGAACCGGCCGCTGGCGTGCGCGATGTCCCCGGTGGACGGCACGAAGTGCCACTGGTCGAGGTCCGCGAACGGGATGCGCTCGACCTTCAGGACGTTGGCGTGGCGGCGTTCCGCGAGCCAGGCGCGCACGTCGGCGGTGCGCATGTGCGCGCCCTGGCGGGTGGCGGCGGACAGGGCGACGCGGTGCAGGTGGCCCGCGTTGCCGCGGGTGCGCAGGGTGGGCCTGCTCAGCTGGGCTGTCATGGCGAACCCCTCCTACGGCCGCTGGGCGGTGATCAGGACGTAGCCGCTGCTCGGGTTCTCCCCGAACGCCGACATGAGCTCGGCCGCGGTGACGATGTCGGCGGCCGCGAAGGGCGGTGCGGCGTCGGCGATCCGGCGGAACGCCTGCGCCGCCAGTTCGTAGCTCGGCCGCACGTTCTCGCCGATGTCGAGCAGTTCCACCAGGTCCCAGCCCGCCTTCCGCAGACCGTCCCGGTGCTCCTGCTCGGAGTTGATCCCGGCGATCTCCAGCGTGCGGACCATGCCCGCGAGCACGGCCTCGGCCGCACCGGTGAACGGCTCGCGCTGGCACAGGTCCGCGACGACGAGCCGGCCGCCGGGACGCACGAACCGGCGCAGCCGTGCCAGTGCCGCCGCCTGGTCCTCCAGGTGCAGCAACGACTCGATCGCGAAGACCGCGTCGAACGTGCCGAGGTCGTCCGGCAGGTCGGCGGCGTCGGCGAGCCGGAACGCGACGCGGTCCGCCGCCGGGGACTCCGCCGCGAGCGCGGTCGCCCTGGTGATCTCCTCCGCCGACACCGTGATGCCGGTGACGTGCACGTCGTGCGTCTCGGCGATCCGCACGGCCGGGAAACCGTTGCCGCAGCCTACGTCGAGGACGCGGTCACCGGGGCGCAGGGCGAGGCGTTCGGCCACCAGGTCCGTCAGGCGGTCGGTCGCGGCGGCCATCGGCACGTGCTCGGCACCGGAGTCCCAGTAGCCCGCGTGGATGTTGCCGCCCAGGGCCTCCGTCGTGCCGGCCTGCGCGAACTGGTCGTACTTGCCGCCTACTGCGTCGGTCTGCGATGTCACGGGTGCGTTCCTTCCGGGCGGTCGGTCAGGTCGAGGAGGAGACGGGCCGGGCCGTGGAAGACCATGTCGCCGGCGTACTCGACGTGGCAGGCGGCGTTCTCCCAGCCGGGCAGGCCGGTGAGCAGCGCGCGCAGGCCGATCTCCAGCTCGGCGCGGGCGAGGGTCGCGCCGAGGCAGTAGTGGATGCCGAGCCCGAACCCGAGGTGGCGATCCGCGGGCCGGTGCACGTCCACGACGTCCGGGTGGGGGAACCGCGCGGGGTCTCGGTTCGCCGAGCCGAGCAGCGCGACCACCCTGCTGCCGGCCGGGATCGCGGTGCCGCCGACGACGGTGTCCTCGCGGGACCACCGCGTCACGGCCTGCACCGGCGGGTCGTGGCGCAGCAGTTCCTCCACGGCGGTGGGCACCAGGTCCGGGTGGTCGCGCAGGTCGGCGAGCAGCTCCGGGTGCGTGCGCAGGGCCAGCGCGGCCTTGGCCAGCGAGTTGGTCGTCGTCTCGTGGCCCGCCGTCAGCAGGTGGACGCACGTGCCGACGAGGCGGTCCGGGCTCAGCGGGATGCGCGTCATCAACGCCAGCAGGTTGTCCTCGCCCGGCCGCTCGGCCCGGTCGAGGAAGTACTCGGTGAGCTCCCGCGCGGCGGTCTCCGCGTCCACGAACCGGGAGTCGCCGGTGCGGGTCGTGCTCGCGCCCTGCAACGCCACGGCCAGGTCGCGCAGTCGCTCGTGGTCCTCGGACGGCACGCCGAGGAGCTCGCAGATCACCATGATCGGGAACGGCGCCGCGAACCCGGCGACGAGGTCGACCCGACCGTCCAACCGGGACAGCAGGTCGTAAGCGATCCGGGCGATGCGCTGACGCAACGCCAGGACGACCCCGGCCGAGAACTCCTTCTGCAGCGACGACCTCAGCCGCGTGTGCTCGGGCGGGTCGAGGAAGACGAGCCAGTTCTCCACGACCGCGCGCAGGGCGGTGAACTCCGGGGGCACCGGGAGCGAGACCGGCACACCGTCCTCAGTGGACTTCGACACTCGAGCGAAGTTGCGGTCGGACAGCACCTTCACCACGTCGTCGTAGCCGAAGACGTAGAACGCGTCGGCGCCCTCGTGCACGGAGCCGGTCTCGCGGTAGCGCCGGTACACCGGGTACGGATCGGCGATGTCCTCGGCGGGCCAGCCCTTCAGGCTGAACCTCGGCAGCGTCGCGGAGCGCATGTCACCTCCCCACCTGGGCGCGGAAGTGGTCGGCCCAGAACGTGCTGAGCTCGGCCACCCGCGTGGGCACCAGGGCGCACTTCGCGCACTGCGCGGCGATGTCGTCCAGCCGCAGCGCGATCGCCCGCCTGGCGACGTCCGGTCGCGCGATGGCGGCGGGCACCTCGGTCAGCTCGAACGACGGTCCCGCCGTCGTGCCGCGCCGGCCGGAGGGGAGCGTCACGAGCAGCTCGGCCAGCGGCCGCATCAGGCCGGTCATGATGTCGATGGCGCCGTTCATCAGGTCCGAGCGGCGCAGGCTCGCGTCCGGCCGTTCGCCGAAGTGCTGGGCCATCAGCTGCAACGCCACGAAGTAGGACTCGTTGAAGATCTGCATGACCGTGCGCGCGTCCGGGTCGGTGACCTGCTCGGCGGCCGGGCTCGCCGGGTTCAGCGACGGGTTGCGGGCGACCGGGTACGCGGGGTTCCACAGCTCGCCGTGCGGGCCCGTCACCGGTGCCTTGCGCAGCAGTTCGCCGATCAGCAGGAACGACGTGTAGTGCGAGTCCTCGGCGGCGTCCTCGGCGAGCACCCCGCCCTCGCCCTGCTCGGTGATCACGTCGATCGCGTACAGGGCGCTCGGCAGGTCGTCGACCTCGAGTTGGTAGTCCGGGTGCTCGTGGTTGATCGACTCGCGCAGGAACAGGTGGTGCTCGCCGCCGCCCCGGCCCTTCTCGACCAGGAACAGGTCCGGGATCTGCTGCAGCGCCTCGCGGATGTCCGCGTAGAGCTCGCTCAGCGACGCGTAGCCGTGCTCCTGACGCGGTTCGGGTGCCTCACCGTCGCGCGGTCGCAGGTCGCCGACCTGGTGCTCCGGCTTCTCGATCTGGGTGAACCGCTCGACGCTGCCGAGGCCCAGCCGTTCGAGCGCGAAGTCGAGAGGCACGGGCAGTTCGTGGTTGATGGTGCCGAAGTCGACGCGCGGCACGTGGAACGGCTCGCCCAGCGCCATGATGATGTTGTTGACCAGCAGGAAGTGGATCATCTCCTCGCGGGCGATGCCGAGCAGCATGCTGCGGATGCCCTCGTCGAGCGTCTCCCCGCCGTCACCGCACGCGAGCTGGAGCTGCTCGGGCGTCCACAGGCCCAGCCGCACGTACTCCGCGCCCGCCCCGTAGGTGGGCACGGAGTAGGCCGCGTAGAGGTACTGCAGCATGACGGCCAGCTCGACCTTCGCGGCCTCGCGAAGGATCTCGACCAACCGGCTGCGCGTGGCGATCCGGGTGCGAGTGGGCGCGGTGGTCTCGGCCGGCAGCAGCAGGTGGTCGGGAACCTGTTGCTGTCGCAGGAACTTGAGCAGCAGCCGCGCCTTCGGTTCGGAGAGGTCCCGGGTCGGCGGCATGTAGTAGGTCTTGGTCTTGTTCTGCGGGTCGCACATCTGCCAGATCAACTTGGCGTACGTCTCGGTGCGGCTGCGGTTCGCGAGGCTGAAGACCTCCTTGTCCATGAAGGAGAAGAGGTGCTCGTAGTAGGCGAAGACCTCGCGGTACACCAGGTCGTAGTCGGCCTTCTCGACCTCGTCGAGGTGCCAGTCGTCCGGCAGCACCCGCACGGTCAGGTACCCGGCGCCGGACCAGAACCCGAGCTTGTCCTCGTTGTCGTAGTGGAGCCCGTCGACGGGGTCGGTCGTCAGCAGCACGCGGGCGGTGCCGGCGTTCCTGCCGCGCAGCGTCAGCAGGCCGTGCCCGGTGTCGTCCGTGGCGAGCGTGGAGGCGCTCGGCGTGACGATCTCGGAGACGGGGCCGCGCGGCCGGGCCGCCGGGTTGGCGAACTGGCGGACCTCGATGCCGGGCACCGCCTCGGGACGGCCCCGGACGAACGACCGGACCTCCACCTCGACGTCGAACTCCGCGTCGTCCGCGGCGCGCGGGTGCTCGACCACGACGCTCGCGTCGTCGACCTGGAGGTTGATCTCCTGCTCGACCAGCAGGACCACGCCGTCGGAGGCGACGATCCGCAGGCCGTCGGCCGCGATGTCCTCTTCGGACAGTGCGCTCGGCACCGTGACCACGCCGGAGGTGAGCTCGGCGTCGTCGGTGTACGCCCTGGCCGGGACGCGCGCCACCAGCCGGTCGTCGCGGACCGTGCGCAGTTCGAGGTCGCGGGCGGCGGCCGCCGGGGAGGGCGCCGTGATCATGTTCAGCGTGACGTGACCGGGCGAGGTCGCGAGCGTGAGGGTGCCCAGGCGGTTGCGGGTCTCGCGGTCGGGGACGAGCAGCCGTCCGGCCGGGTAGGTACGCGGCTCCTCGGGCCGCCACGGCGCGATCGTGCCGTGCAGCCGCCACTGCGAGGGCTGGTCCGGTGCCTGGGGAGCGGACTGCGCGTCGAGCGCGAACTGCACGACGAGGCCGCCGGTCCTGGCCTCCCGCAACAGCTCCACCACCGGGGACGTGCCGTCCAGCCAGCGCAGGTCCTCGTCGGCGACGACGAACTGGTGCACCACCGAGCGGCCGAGCTGCCAGTGCCCGCACCCGCGTCCGGTGGCGTGCCAGCGCGGCGGGGAGAACCCCTTGACCGCACCGGTCGCCAGGTACCCGACGTCGTGTGAGCGCCCGTCGCGGCCGAACCCGAGCTGGCCCACCATCAGCGTCGTCGTCCAGTCCGACGCCGGGTCCACGTCGAAGATCCGCGCCCGGTTGACCGTGGTCGCGAGGTACTCGTTGTAGTGGCCCCAGAAGTCGACCGCGCGGCCCACCACGGGGTCGGTGGTCTCGGGCTCGCCGGCGACGCGTTCGGTGCTGACGATCCGGGCGTCGATCGAGAAGTGCCCGTTGCCGGCGAAGTCGCGGCCGAGCGCGCCGCTGAACGCGCCGCCGGGCGTCTCGCTGCCCGCGCTGTCGTAGCGCGGACCTGTCTCCTCCAGGTGCGCGTGGTACTCGGCGGGCGGGCGGTGCACGGGGAACGGCTCGCCCTGCGCGGTGAGCGCGGTGTTGGTCGCCAGGTCCACCATCCCGCCCCGCGGCCCCGTGGGCAGGCGGGTGGAGGCGGTGCCGCGGAAGTGCAGCCGGGGCAGGTCGAAGACGCTCATGCGGACTTCTCCGAACGGGAGAGGCGGCGAGCGGGGAACGCGACGCCCGTGCGCCGCTCGCACCACTCGATCTCGTGCGCGGCGTCGATCGCCGACTCGATGGCGCCCTCGATCCACGCGGGCTTCGACGAGCAGTGCTCCCCGGCGAAGAAGAGCCCCTTCTGCGGCCGGGTCGCTTCCCGCCGCTGGGCCTCGCGCAGCGCGGAGTCCTGCTCCCAGCGGATGGTCGCGGCGCCGAGCGACCAGCGGTGCTCGCCCCAGGCCTTCGTGGTGACGCCGAGGACCATGCCCGGCTTGCGCAGCTCGGGGTGCATCACGCCCAGCTCCTGGGTGATGACCGCGATCCGCTCCTGCTCGCTGAGCGCGCTCAGCGCGTCGGCGTCGGGACCGATGCTGTAGCTGCCGAGCAGCACCGCGCCGTGCGCCGGGTCGCCGTCGGCCGGCGGGTAGTAGGTCTGCCGGACGTGCCCGCCGGTGAACGAGGCCCCGCCGCTGATGCCGTCCTCCTGCCAGAACGCTTCCCGGCAGTGGAACGCGACCTTGGTGGCGGGCCAGTACTTCGTCCCGTGGATGATGTCGAGCTTCTCGTCGTCGAACCCGCTGAGACGCATGCCGCGCAGCACCGTGAACGGCACGGTGCACACCACGTAGTCGCACGTCTTCGTGAAGGACCTGGTGCCCTGCCGCAGGTTCAGCACGACGTCGGAGTCGCGGACCTCGATCCCGGTGACCTCCTGGCCCAGCGTGACGCGGCCGAGCAGGCGGGCGGCCAGGCTGCGGGGGAGGAGGTCCATGCCGTCGCGCAGCCGCACGATGTTCGAGCCGGTCTCGTCGAGCACGTCGTCGAGGAACCGCTCCAGGTGCGCGGGCACCAGCGAGCGGATGCGCGGGTTGCCCTCGTAGAAGGCGTGCAGGTCGATCATCGTGCCACCAGGGCCGCGGCGGTACGGCGTCATGTCCACCTGGTCGACCAGGTCGAGCAGGCCGACGCCGATCTCGCCGTGCATACCGTTGTAGAACTGGCGCGGCGCGATGGCCCTGATCGTCGCGTCGAGCCAGGCGCCGAACAGCAGGGTGCCCTCGCGGTAGCGCCCGGCGGGCACCCCGGAGGCGAAGTCGCTGACGAGGACGTCGTGGGCGTCGCGCACGCGCAGGTAGCCGGACGAGCTCGGCAGGTACGCCGCGTCGTCGGAGAAGATCGTGTGGAACGGCAGCACCTGCTCGCGCAGGCCGAGTTCCGCGATGTAGTGCAGGGTCAGGCGGTGCGCGGAAGGAATGCGCATCGCGCCGAGCTCGGCGAACGGCCCGGCCTCGCCCGCGAAGCGGTGGGTGTGGACGCGGCCGCCGATCCGGTCGCTCGCCTCGACGACCTCCACCGAGTGCCCGAGACGCTCCAGCTCGTACGCCGTCACCAGCCCGGCGACACCCGCGCCGATGACGGTGACGTTCTTCCTCTCACCGACGGCGTCGAGCCCGTTGACCTCTTGCAGCGTTGTCACCGCGGACTTCCTTCCGGTGCGCTAGCGGCGGGCGGGGAAATCGATCTGGCGCCATTCTTCGGCCGGCGGCGGTGCGCCCGTATCCCCTGACAGAGCCGGTCGCGGGCGGTCCGGCGAGCACCGCGGGGCTAACGAGACGGGCCGGATCCGCCCTCCCCCCGCGCATGTGCGCGGGGTTTGTCTCGACACGTCGGGCGGCACGGCGAACCGGGCGATGCTGACGCGAGCCGCTCAGCGGCGACCCCCACGAGCCGCAGCGGGAGACGACGTTGACCCGAGTGCTGATCGCGACGACCCCGGCCCCGGGACACGTCGTCAGCCTGTTCGAGATAGCGACCGAGCTGACGCGGCGCGGTCACGAGGTGCGCTGGTACACCGGGGAGGTCTTCCGGGAGCAGGTCGAACGGACCGGCGCCCGGTTCGAGCCGATGACCGAGGGGCTCGACTTCGGCGGCCACAGCCGCGAGGAGGCGTTCCCCGAGCACGCCGGCCTGACCGGGTTGAAGAGCTTCAAGGTCGGCGTGCGCGACATCTTCTACCGCACCGCTCCCGGCCAGATGAACGACCTCCTGGCGATCCTCGACCGGTTTCCCGCGGACGTCCTCCTGTCCGACGACATGTGTTACGGCGCGTGCTTCGCGGCCGAGAAGTCCGGTGTTCCGCTGGTGTGGCTCGCGAACTCCATCTACATCCTGGGCAGCCGCGACACCGGGCCGCTCGGCATGGGCCTCGGCCCGAGCACGACCCCGCTGACCCGCCTGCGCAACGCCGCGCTGCGGTTCACCGGCGACCAGATCTCGATGCGGGACCTGCGCGCCGAGGCCGACCGGGTGCGCGCGCAGGTCGGGTTGCCGCGGCTGAGGACCCGCGCGATGGAGAACATCGCCCGCTATCCCGATCTCTACCTGGTGGGCTCGGTGGCGTCGTTCGAGTTCCCGCGCCGCGACCTGGCGCCCGGCACGCACTTCATCGGCGGCCTGTTCGGCGTGCCGCCCGCGACGTTCGAGCCGCCGTCCTGGTGGGACGAGCTGAGCGAGGACCGGCCCGTCGTGCTGATCACCCAGGGCACCACGGCCAACGACGTCGAACGCATGCTGGTGCCGGCCGTGCGCGCGCTGGCCGACGAGGACGTCCTCGTCGTGCTGACCACGGGCAGCAAGCTGGACGTCGAACGGCTGCTCCCGTTGCCGCGCAACGTCCGCATGGAACGGTTCGTGCCGTACCACCACCTGCTGCCGCACGTGGACGTGATGATGACCAACGGCGGCTACAACGGGGTCAACGCCGCTCTCGCGCACGGCGTGCCGCTGGTCGTCGTGCCCGCCACCGAGGAGAACCCCGACGTGGCGGCGAGAGTCGAGTACGCGGGCGTCGGCGTCGTCGTGAAACCCCGTGCCGTCACCGAATCGAGCCTGCGCGACGCGGTGCGGGCCGTGCACGCGGACGAGAGGTACCGGCGTCGTGCCGCGGAGATCGCGGTGGACCTGAACAACAGCGACGCCCCGAAGCGGGCCGCCGACCTGATCGAGTCCGCTGTCGTGGACCGAGACCAGATTCCGACCGGAGGTAATGCACGGTGAACGGGACGACGAACACGGGACTGCAGGCACCCGAGACGACCATGCCCATCGACCCCGGGCCGTTCGACGTCATGCCCGAGCTGCTGGCCGCCGCACGGGTGGCGCCGGTCGTGCGGATCCCGTACCTCGGGCAGCACGCGTGGGTGGTGTGCGACCGCGAGCTCGTCAAGCAGGCGCTGGCGCACCCGAAGATGGGCAAGGACATCACCCTGGTGCCCGACTTCATGAAGCAGCCCGGCCTGATGGTCGGCTCGCAGCCGCCGCCGGAGTACGCGCGGGCCATGATCATGAGTGACGGCGAGGACCACGCCCGGATCCGGCGCCTGCACGCGCCCGTGCTGAGCCCGCGCAACACCGAGAGGTGGGGCGAGCGCGTCAGCGTGAAGGTCGACGGGTTCCTCGACGAGCTCGAGCAGCGCGGTGTGCTGGGGGACAACGAGGTCAACGTCGTCACCGACTACACCCACAAGATCCCGCTGGCGTTCATCTCGGAGATGCTGGGCCTGCCCGAGGAGGCCGAACGGCAGCTGCGCAGCATCACCGACGTGATGCTCTACTCGTCGGACTACGAGGCGCGAACCCTTGCCGTGCGGGCGTTGTACGGCGCGGTCGAGGGCTGGGTCGCGGACCCCGCCCCGTTGCGCGACGGCGTGATCACCGGGTTGCTGGCCTCCTCCAACGGGATCGACGCCGCCGTGACGGAGGGCGAGGTGATCGTGTGGACCCTGGGCATGATCATCACCGGCTACGAGACGACCGGAAGCCTGATCTCCGCGGCGCTCTTCGAGGCGTTGCGTCGGCCCGTTGCGGAGCGGCCGAAGACCGACGACGAGGTCAAGTCGTGGATCGAGGAGGCGCTGCGCGTGCACCCGCCGTTCCCGCACCCGACGTGGCGCTTCCCGTTGGAGGACATCGAGCTCGGCGGTTACCTGATCCCCAAGGGCGCGCCCGTGCAGGTGAGCATCGCCGCGGCCAACCGCGAGCCGGGGGAGGAGGCGGACAGCTTCGACTCCGCGCGCGGCGGGCACGGGCACCTCTCGTTCGGGCTCGGCATGCACTACTGCATCGGTGCCTCGCTGGTGCGCCTGGAGGCCCAGATCGCCGTGGGCGGGTTCCTGCGCCGCTTCCCGGAGGCGCGGCTCAGCACGACCACGCCGGTCGAGTGGGAGTCCGAGTGGATGATCCGCCGGATGAGCGTCCTGCCGGCTACCCTGCGCTAGATCGGAGCCGGCGGGCAGATGACCGCACAACTCGCCGACGGGTCGGCCGCCAGGGTGCTCGCGGTGCTGCGCACGTTCCTGCACCGCGACGCCAGTTCGCTCGCCGACCTGGTGCGGGCGACCGGACTGCCGAGGTCGACCGTGCACCGGTTGCTGGGCTTCCTCGTCCGCGCCGGGCTCGTGGCCAAGCGGGACGGCCTGTACCGGCTGGGTGGCCGGCCTGTCGCACCCCTGGCCGCGCACCAGCACCGCGTGCTCGTCGGCTGCCTGCCGGAGCTGCTGGCCGCGACGGGCGGGACGGTGCAGGTCAGCGTGCTGGACGGGCAGCACGCGCTGGTCGTCGAGCGGCTGCACGGCCGGGCGGCGGAGCTGACCATCGCACCCGGTGCGCGGCTCCCGGCGCACTGCACGGCACCGGGCAGGGTCCTGCTCGCCGCCCGGCCCGGTGTCGCCGTCGACCGCGGCGAGTGGCTCCCGTCCGTCACCGGAGTCGCGGCCGGCGTGTGCGGACCGGACGGGGAGCTGGTCGCCGCGTTGTCCGCGCACGGCAGGGCCGGGTCGTTCCGGCTGGAGCACGCCGTGGCCGAGGTGCGCCGCGTCGCCCGGCTCGCGACCGTCGAGCTGGCCCGGTGACCACGCCCGACTCGCGCCGGACCGCGGCCAGGGTGCTCACCGTCCTGCGCGCGCTCGCGGCCAGCGGGGGAGACGCCTCGTGCGCCGAGCTCGGCCGCATGACCGGCCTGCCGCGCAGCACGACCTACCGGATGGTCGGGCACCTGCGCGAGGCCGGGCTGGCGGAGATCGACGGCGGCCGGTGCCGGCTCGGCGGCGAGTACCTGACGCGGCTCGGCGTGCTCGCCCCGGCCGAGCGCGAACGGCTTGTTGGGTGCCTGAGCGACCTTCAGCGCGTGACGCGTCATATCGCCGTGCTGGTGGTGCGGCGGCGGCGCGACGCCGAGGTGGTCGACCGGGTGCATGACCGCCGGTCGATCGGGCTCGCGTCCGCGCTGGGCGACCACCTCCCGTTGCACGCGACCGCGGCGGGAAAGGTGTTGCTCGCGCACGCTCCCGCCGCCGGGCGGCTGGTCCCGTTGCCGGGATTCACGCCCGCGACGATCACGAGCAGGGTGGCGCTGGCGCGGGAATTGGACTCGGTGCTCTCGGCGGGAATCGCCCAAGAGCGACAAGAATGGCAATCCGGTCTTTTCGGGGTGGCCGCTCCGGTGGCCGGGGTGTCGGGCGCGGTCGTCGCGGCCATGGCGGTCATGGGGCACGGTGCCGCTTTCGACGCGGTCGCCGTCGGTGCCGAGGTGCGTGCCGCGGCCCGGCTGGCTTCTCGCGAACTTGCGGCCCAGCGCTGACCTGCGCACTGCAAACGTTTGTCGCCCGCGGCCTGCCCGGCCGGGCATTTCACATCCCGGCTGCCGTGTGAACGGGCGCGGTGCGCGAATTTTCGCCGCCCGGACCGGGGCCTGTCGTCTCAACTGGGACCCACTTCGGGCGGAGCCTCGTGGGAGCGCTCTCGCAGAATTTCAGTTGAGACGCTCTGGTTGCTTCCGGTGAACGGGATGTGAATGCGCTGGTCACGATTGTCGAGATCGCCCGGCGGGGCGGCGCGATTCGAGGTGGCGATTGGCGGTAAGCGTGGTATTTGCGCGGAGAAGTCGAATGTTCGAGCCCTGCAACGGGTGTTGACATGGTGGCCGACCTCGCGCGAACCTCGAAGAGGACGAGGTGGGAGGTTCTTGGGTGAAGTCGGCAGGTCGTACAGCCGCTGGATTCTCGCGTCTCGATTGGCGGCGTTCCGCAAAGGACTTCCGGCGGGCCGTCCGGTTCGAAGTCTCGGCGCGGGACAACTCGCCGGACAATGGGGTGCTCGAATTCTTCCAGCCGTGAATCTCCGATTTCCGTCGTTCTCGACGGTGACCACAGGGCAGGAAACCAAGTGTCGTGCACACCTCTTGGCGAGAATCTCGCGTGGGACCCGTCCGCCGAGTTGCCCGTCGCGCTCCCGCTGCACGGGCGTGAGGAGGAATCCCGGAGGCTGAAGCGGCTCCTGCTGGCGACGGCGGAGTCGGCCCAGGCGCGGATGCTCGTCGTGGCGTCGCCCGCGGGCACGGGTTGCACCAGGCTGGTCGCGGAGGGCGCGTTCCTGGCCTCGGCGCGCGGGTTCTCCACGATGGACCTGTCGCCGGGCGTCTTCCCGGCCGAGGGTCCGCACGTCGTCAGCGTGAGCGCGCTCGTCGGGCAGATCGAGCCGAGGCTCGTGCAGCGGCTGCGCCGCGGGCCGGTGCTCGTCACCCTCGACGACGCCCACCGCACGCCCCCGCCGGTGCTCGGTGCCGTGAGCGCGGTGATGGCGAAGCTCAAGAACCTTCCGGTGTGCTGGCTGCTGACCGTCCACTCCGAACAGTTCGCCGCGGCCACCAGCGAAGTGCTGCAGGACATGGCGCGCGTGCTGCCGTGCGACTGGCTGGAACCGCTCACGCCGCTGGCGGACGACGCCGCGCTGGCCGTCGCCGCCGACGTGCTGGGCGCGACGCCGGACCAGGACGTCGCGGCGCTGGTGGGCAGTGCCGGCGCGACCCCGGCGGCGGTGGTCGACGTCGTCGTGGACCTGCTGCGCGAGGACCAGGTCCAGGTGGTCAGCGGTGTCGCCCGGCTGGTGACCGGCCCGCTGGAGCGCGGCATCGCCTGCGCCGTGTCTCCCGAACCCGCGGGGCAGCTGCCCTGGTCGTTCCGCCGGATGATGACCGAGCGACTGCACGCCCTGTCGCCGCGGGCCCAGGACGTGCTCCAGGTCGCCGCGGTGCTCGGCAGCGGCTTCGCCCCGGAGGACCTCGCGGAGATGCTGGGCGAACCCGTCGCCGTGCTGCTGCGGCCGTTGCGGGAGGCGCTCGCGGCGGGGTTCCTGCGCGGCGGCGGCGCCGAGTTCGTCTTCCACCGCGAACCGGTGTGGCGGGCCGTGCTCGGGTCCGTGCCGGAGCCGATGCGGTCGGCGCTGCACCGCCAGACCGCGACGATGCTGCTCGGCCGCGACCACCAGGACCCCGTGACGATCGCCGCGCACCTGGTGCACTGCGCGCGCGTCGGCGACGCGGAGGCGATCGGCGCCGTCGACGCGGCCGCCCAGAGCCTGCTGCCGGACGCGCCGGACGCGGCCGCGGCACTCGCGATCAACGGTCTGCGGATCACCGAGCCGGGCGAGCCGAACCGCATCGCGCTGGGCGTCACGGCCGCCGCGGCCCTCGTGCGGATGGGCAGGCTGAGCCAGGCCGTGGAACTGGCGCGGGACCTGCTGCACCCCGACGCCCCGGGCACCGTGCGGTCGGCGTCCGTGCTGCGCACGTGGCAGACCATCGCCCAGATGCTGCGCGGGGACGCCACGACCGTGTGCACGGTGGGGCTCGAGGTCACCGAGACCGCGGACGACCTGTCGCCGGAGTTGTTGCTGCTCAACATCCTCTCGCTGGACAACCTGCCGGCGGCGGTCGGCATGGCGGACCAGGTGCTCGCGCAGTCCGCCCAGTACAGCCCGGACGTGCTGGCCGCCGCGCTGACCGTGCGCGCGATGGCGAGCTGGCGCGAGGGTGACCTGGGCGCGGCGATCGAGGCGGCCGAGGCGGCCGTCGTGGTGCGCGGCGAGCTGACCAGGATCTGGCAGAGCGATCCACTGTGGACGAAGGTCTGGCTCCTCACCAGACTCGGCAGACTCGACGAGGCGCTCACCGCCGTGGACGAGGCGTGCACCACGGCCGAACTGCACGGCACCGGCGTGATGACCTCGGTCCCGCTCACCCTGCGCGCCGCCGTCCTGCTCGCCCAGGGCGACCTCACCGGCGCGGAGGCGGCCGCCACCACCGGCCTCGCCGCCTCGGAACTCGCCGAGATGCCGCTGTTCCAACCACAACTGGGCGCCGTGCTCGTCCTCTGCGCCCTGCGCCGCGGCGACCTCCCCACCGCCACCGAGGGCCTGCGCCGCCTGGAGGAGTCGGTCCCCGCGGGCCACGCCCACCCGTGCGCCGTGACGCTGCGCCTGATCGCGGGCCAGGTGGCACTGGCCAACGACGGCCCGGCCGCGGCCCTGGACGAGATCCGCGCGTTCGCCGAGAACCCGTCCCTGCGCACCCAACTGCTGCTGGAGGCGCCGATTGCGACCGCCTGGTGCGTGCGCACCGCCACCGCCGCCGACGACCACGCCCTGGCCGAGGTGTTCGTCAGCGCCGCCGAGGACCTGGCCCGCGCCAACCCGGCCCACGACTCCGTAGTCGTGGCAGCAGCACACGGCCGTGCGTTGGTGAAGCAGGACATCGTGGCTTTGGCGGAACTCCGAGACGCGTGCACCGACCCGTGGACCAAGGCCTCTCTCGCGGAGGACATCGCGACCGTCTGCGTGCACACCTCCCGCGACCAGGCCGTGCACGAGCTCAACCAGGCGTTGGACGGCTACGACGAGATAGAGGCCGAACTCGACTCCACCCGTGTGCGCCGCACGCTGCGACGGCTCGGCGTACGCCGTCGGCGCACCACGGCTCGAAGGCAGGAGGAGCACGAGCCGGAACCAAGGCCGCGCACGGGCTGGGACAGCCTCACGGGCACCGAGAAGAAGGTGGCGCGGCTCGTCGCGGACGGGCTGACCAACCGGCAGGTGGCGAAGGAGCTGTTCATCTCGCCGCACACGGTCGGGTTCCACCTGCGGCAGATCTACCGGAAGCTGGCGATCGGGTCGCGGGTGGACCTGGCACGGATGGCGCCGTGACCAGTGGGCGCCGGAGCCGGCCGCCCTCCGATCGGGGGTGGGAAGCGATCACCGACTCGGTCAGAGTGGCCCGCATGAGGATCATCGCGGCGGCGCTCGCCGCCTTCCTGGTGCTTCCCGGCGTCGCGTCGGCCGCGCCCGGTCCAGCCGACTCCGCGGCGGCGGACTCAGGTCAGGCTTCCCCTGACGCCACCCGCTCCCACCCCACCGGCCCCTTCTGGCAGCTCAAACCCACCGCCACCGACGCCCGCCTGCGCGGCCTCTCCGCCGTCTCCTCCCAGGTCGCCTGGACCAGCGGCTCCAAGGGCACCGTCCTGCGCACCACGAACGCCGGCCGCACCTGGGAGTCCGTCGGCCCGCCCGGCACCGAGGCCCTGGAGTTCCGCGACATCGAGGCCTTCGACGCGCGCAACGCCGTGGTCCTCTCGATCGGCGAGGGCGAGTCGTCGCGCATCTACCGCACGTCCGACGGCGGCAAGTCGTGGCAGGAGGAGTTCCGCAACACCGACCCGAAGGCGTTCTACGACTGCGTCGCGTTCTTCGACCGGTTCCGCGGCCTCGCCCTGAGCGACCCGGTCGACGGCAAGTTCCGCGTCCTGCGCACGTGGGACGGCGGCAGGTCGTGGCACGTCAACGACACGAAGGGCATGCCGGACGCGTTGCCGGGCGAGTTCGCGTTCGCGGCGTCCGGGCAGTGCGTGACGACCGCGGGCAACCACGCGTGGATCGCGACCGGCGGCGGCGCGAAGGCACGGGTGCTGGAGTCGCGCGACGGTGGCCGGTCTTGGAAGGCGAGCGACGTGCCGCTGCCCAGCGGTGAGGCGGCCGGGGTGTTCGCGGTCGCCTTCAAGACGCCGTGGCGCGGGGTGGCGATCGGCGGCGACTACCTCAAGCCGACCGATCCGACGCCCGCGTTCGCCACGAACGACGGTCGCGGGTGGAAGGCCGGCTCGCAGGCGCCCGTCGGGTACCGGTCCGGCATCGCCTTCCGGGGGAACGGGCTGGTCGCGGTGGGTCCGTCCGGAACGGACACGAGCCGCGACGGCAGGTCGTGGACGGTCGCGGACACCGGGAGTTTCGACACGGTGGACTGCGTCGGTAACACCTGCTGGGCCTCCGGCGAAAAGGGACGTGTCGGCCGCACTTCGCAGGGGTAACCCCCAGTAGGTGATCGATGACTCTCGGACGCGTTGCAGGGACGCCGACGAGGTTATGCCGAGCGTGAGGACCGGTGGTGCAGGGCCACCGGTCCTTCTCGTGTCCGGACCACTTGTGCCGAACGGACCGTTGACGGCAGGTGGTGATGAGGTTTCATCCCACACACGCGTTAGGGTTTGCCCGTGGCCATCGCACGTGCCGAACGCCTCGTCAACCTGGTGTTGTGCCTGCTGTCGACCCGTCAGTACCTGACAGCGGAGCGCATCCGCGCCATCGTCCCCGGCTATCACGAAGCGCCGACGGACGAGGCGTTCTTCCGCATGTTCGAACGGGACAAGTCCGAGCTGCGCGACCTCGGCGTCCCGCTCGAGACCGGGCGCCAGACCAACGCCGAGGGCGCGGAGGACGGGTACCGCATCGCGCGCCGCGACTACGAGCTCGGTGACATCGACCTCGAACCCGACGAGGCCGCCGCCGTGGCGCTGGCCGCCCGGCTGTGGGACTCGCCGCAGCTCACGGGTGCCGTGCACGGTGCGTTGATCAAGCTGCGGGCCGCCGGGGTCGACGTCGACCAGGACACGCCCGCGGCCGTCGAGCCCAAGGTGCGGGCCAACGAGCCCGCCTTCCCGCCGCTGCTTGCCGCCGTGCAGGCCGGGCAGGCCGTCGCGTTCGACTACCGCAAGCCGCCGCCCGGCGGGCAGAAGGAACGCACGGTCGAGCCGTGGGGCGTCGTCGCGTGGCGCGGCAAGTGGTACCTGGTGGGCTGGGACCGCGAACGCGACGACACGCGCTGCTTCCGGCTCTCTCGCGTCGTGGGCGCCGTACGGACCGTGGGCAAGCCCGGCGCGTTCACGGTGCCCGAGGGCACGGACCTGATGAGTCTCATCGCGCGTACGCAGGCCGATCCGCACCACACGGCGCCGGCCAGGATCTGGGTCGCCAAGGACCGGGCCCAGGGCGTGCGCCGGCACGCGAAGGTCGTCGAGGAACGCGACGGCGGCGACGTCGTCGAGATCGACCTGAAGTTCCCCGACTCGGCGGCCAAGTGGCTCGCCGGGTTCGGGCCCGACGTCGTGGTGCTGGAGCCCGAGGTCCTGGCCAAGTCGGTCCGCGACCGCCTGCAGGGCGCACTGGAAGGAGCGCGGTGACCGCGTCGAACGAACGGCTGCCGCGCCTGCTCGCACTCGTGCCGTACCTGCTCAACCGGCCCGCCATCACCGTCAAGGAGGCCGCGGCCGACTTCGGCATCACGCCCAAGCAGCTGCGCAAGGACCTCGAGCTGCTGTGGATGTGCGGCCTGCCCGGCTACGGCCCCGGCGACCTGATCGACCTGTCGTTCGAGGGCGAGACGATCACCGTCTCGTTCGACGCGGGCCTCGACCGGCCGTTGCGGCTGACCGCGGCCGAGGCGGCGTCGCTGCTGGTCGCGCTGCGGGCACTCGCCGACACCCCCGGCGTCGTCGACACCGACGCGGTGCAGCGGGCGCTCGCCAAGATCGAGGCGGCGGTCGGCAAGGCGCAGCCCGCGGGCATGGTCGTCGGGCTCGGCGGGTTCGAACGCGGGGAGACCGCCGAGATCCGCTCCGCCGTGCAGGACGCCGTGAAGCGCGAACGGGCCGTGCGCATCCGTTACTACTCGCAGTCACACGACGCGATGAGCGACCGTGTGGTCGACCCGATGCGTTTGCTGCTGGTCGAAGGGCGCGGCTACCTCGAAGGATGGTGCCGTTCGGCCCTCGGTGTGCGGTTGTTCCGGCTCGACCGGATCGACGACGTGGAGGTCCTGGACGAGCCGTCGGCGCCGCCACCGCACGCCCAGCCCACCGATACATCGGAGGGGTTGTTCCACCCCCGGGACGATCAGAAGATCGCGGTCCTTCTGCTCGAACCGGACGCGCACTGGGTCGCCGAGTACTACCCCGTTGATCATTCCGCGGAGCTCTCCGACGGCCGCACGCGTGTCCTCATGCGCTACGACGACCCGTCCTGGATGGTCCGCCTGCTCCTGGGGCTGGGCGGTGACGTGCACGTAGAGCAGCCGGCCGAGCTCGCCGACGAGGTGGTCCGGCAAGCCCGCGAAGCATTGACCCGGGCAGATCACCTGCTGTCCACCTAAGCCGTATAACGTGTGCTTGTGCCGTCCACACCGACTCTGGCGCTGATCGCTGCGGGCCTCGTCGCGCTCCTCGTGATCGCGATCCGAGTCCTCCGATCCTTGCGTCGATTCGCCCGCGCCCGCACTCTGGTGGGTGACAGGGTCGGCGATCGCGTCGGTCTGCTCAAGGCGCGGTCCGCCGCGCTGAAGGTGGCCTTCGCCGAGCGGCGCTCCCAGGGACAGGCCCGCACCAGGGCGAACCCCGCGTACGATCGTCGTGGCGGGGGAGACAGGAGGATCACCAATGGGTAACCTCGGACCCACCGAGCTGATCATCATCGCAGTGGTGATCATTCTGCTGTTCGGTGCGAAGAAGCTTCCCGACATGGCCCGGTCGCTCGGCAAGTCGGCGAAGATCTTCAAGGCTGAGACCAAGGGCCTGCGCGACCAGGACGCGGACGACGCGCCGGTCCAGCAGCAGCCCGTGCAGCAGCCGGTCCAGCAGCTCCCGCCGGCCCAGCCGCAGCCGCCGGTGCAGCAGCAGCCCCAGGTCGCTCCTCCCATCGAGCAGACGACCCAGAACAAGGCCGCCAACAACTGACCGTCCGGTCTGCTGACTCGTAAGGACGGTCAACGCGGTGGCAAGTCCGTTCCGGTGGATCGCTGAGCGCCGGGAACGCGGCAGGCGCCGTCGGGGCAACGCCGACGGCACGATGTCGCTCAAAGAGCACCTCTACGAGCTGAGGTACCGGCTCGGCATGGCGATGCTGGTCATCGCCGTCGGTGCCATCTTCGGCTTCATCTGGTTCCAGGTGCGGCTCGGCCCGATCCCGTCGCTGGGCGACATCCTGACGGGGCCGTACTGCCAGCCCGACCTGGAGAAGTACCGCGCGAAGATCACCAACAACGGCGAGTGCGCGCTGCTGCAGACCGAGCCGTTCGAGATCTTCCTCGTCCAGCTGCAGGTCGGCGCGGCCGCGGGCGCGGTGCTGCTCAGCCCGCTGTGGCTGTACCAGATCTGGGCGTTCATCACGCCCGGCCTCTACCAGAAGGAACGCAAGTTCGCCCGCGTGTTCGTCAGCGCCGGAGCGCTGCTGTTCGTCGCCGGCGCGGTGCTCGCGTACCTGGTGGTGCCCGAGGGCCTGAAGGTGCTGCTCGGCTTCGGTGGCGACAACTGGGTCACGGCGCTCACCGGTAGCAAGTACATCAACTTCGTCATCACGATGCTGTTCATCTTCGGCGTGAGCTTCATGATCCCGCTGGTCGTGGTGATGCTGAACCGCGCGGGAGTGCTGTCCTACGAGCGGCTCGCCAAGTGGCGGCGCGGCCTGATGATGGGCCTGTTCGTGTTCGCCGCGATCGCGACGCCGGGCACCGACCCGATCTCGATGGTCGTACTGGCGCTCGCGCTGGTGCTGCTGTTCGAGATGGCGATCCAGATCGCCCGCGTCCACGACAAGCGCAAGGCAAAGCTGCGTGCCGCGGAGGGCTGGGACCAGCTGGATGACGACGAGGCGGCGCCGTTCAACTACGTCGCGTCCGACGCCGAGGGCAACGACCCCGGTGAGAAGGCCATCGCCTCGGAGACCCCGAAGCGCGTGAACTACGACGACGCCACGTGACGCGGGCAGCACTGCTGGTCTGCCCGGCGTCGGGCAAGGGGCGGGCGGCCCGCATGGCCGGGTCGACCGCCGCGGCACTGAGGCCGCACGTGTCGTCGTTGACGCAGTTGGTCGCGCACGACGCCGAGGGCACCCTCTCGATGGCGCACGAGGCCGTGGCGGACGGCGTCGACCTGCTCGTCGTGCTCGGCGGTGACGGCGCCGCCCACCTGGGCATCCAGGCCGTCGCGGGCACCTCGACCGCGCTGGGCATCGTCCCGGCGGGCACCGGCAACGACCTGGCCGCGGCCATCGGCTCGCAGTCGGTCGAGGACGTCGTGCACGGCACCCGCAAGCAGCTCGACCTGGGGCGGCTGTCGACGGGGCAGTGGTTCGCGACGGTGCTGTGCGCCGGGTTCGACTCGGCGGTCAACGAGCGGGCGAACGCGATGCGCTGGCCCGCCGGCCCTCGCCGCTACGACCTGGCGATCGTCGCGGAGCTCGCGTCGCTCAAGTCGGCTCCTCTCGTCGTGACGACGGAGGACGAGACGTTCGAGCTGGACGCAACCCTTGTGGCCGTGGGCAACACACCGAACTACGGCGGCGGTATCCCCGTGTGCCCGACAGCGGACGCGCACGACGGCATGTTCGACGTCACGGTCGTCGAGGGCGGTAGCCGTTCGATGCTGGTCCGGATGCTGCCGACGTTGCGCACGGGCAAGCACACCGAACATCCGGCCGTGCGCACGTTCCGCGCCCGTGAGGTTTCCCTGTCCGGTGGAAACGGCTGGATCGCTTACGCTGACGGCGAACGCCAGGAGGCGTTGCCCGTGACGGTTCGCACGGTTCCCGGGGCTCTCACCGTCGTGGGTCGCTAATCTTCTGGGCTGTTCGGTTCGCTTTTCGCTATTCGGTAGGGATTCATGGAGACGCTGGAGTTTCAGTCCGAGGCGCGTCAGCTGCTGCAGTTGATGATCCACTCGATCTACTCGAACAAGGACACGTTCCTGCGCGAGCTGGTCTCGAACGCCTCCGACGCGCTCGACAAGCTGCGGCTGGAGTCGTTCCGCGACAAGGACATGCAGGTCGACGTCGACGACCTGCACATCGTGATCGAGTCGGACCCGGCGGAGCGCACGCTCACCGTGCGGGACAACGGCATCGGCATGACGCGCGAGGACGTCGTCCGCCTGATCGGCACGATCGCGAAGTCGGGCACCGCGGAGTTCCTCAAGCAGCTCAAGGAACAGCAGTCCGGCAACGCTTCCGACCTGATCGGTCAGTTCGGCATCGGCTTCTACTCGTCGTTCATGGTGGCGGACAAGGTCACCCTCGTGACGAAGTACCCGCACGCCGAGAAGGGCGTCCGCTGGGAGTCGACCGGCGAGGCCACCTACACGATCGACGACGTGGACGACGCGCCGCAGGGCACCTCGGTCACGTTGCACCTCAAGCCGTCCGACGACGAGGACCGCCTGCCCGACTACACCGAGCCGGCGAAGATCAAGGAGATCGTCAAGCGCTACTCGGACTTCATCACCTGGCCGGTGCGCCTGGGCGGCGACGAGATCAACTCGCGCAAGGCCCTGTGGGCCCGCCCGGCCTCCGAGGTGTCGGAGGAGGAGTACGCGGAGTTCTACCGCCACATCAGCCACGACTGGAACGCGCCGCTCGAGACCATCCGCATGCAGGCGGAGGGCACGTTCGAGTACCAGGCGCTGCTCTTCCTCCCGGCGCAGGCCCCGATGGACCTGTTCATGCGCGACGGCAAGCGCGGCGTCCAGCTCTACGTGAAGCGCGTCTTCATCATGGAGGACTGCGCCGAGCTGATGCCGGAGTACCTCCGCTTCGTGAAGGGCGTCGTGGACGCGGCGGACCTCTCGCTGAACGTCTCGCGCGAGATCCTCCAGCAGGACCGCCAGATCCAGCTGATGCGCCGCCGCCTGGTCAAGAAGGTCCTCTCCTCGATCAAGTCGCTCATGACCGCCCGCCCCGACGACTACCGGAAGTTCTGGGGCGAGATGGGCGCAGCCCTCAAGGAGGGCCTGCTCTCCGACCACGACAACCGCGACGCCATCCTGGAGGTCTGCTCCTTCGCGTCGACGAACTCCGAGGACGCCCTCACCACCCTCGCCGACTACGTCGCGCGCATGAAGGAGGGCCAGGAGCACATCTACTTCATGACCGGCGACTCCCGCGTCGCCGTCGAGAAGTCGCCGCACATGGAAGCGTTGCGCGCCAAGGGCTACGAGGTCCTCATCCTCACCGACACGATCGACGAGATGTGGGTCGACTCCGTCCCGTCGTTCGACGGCAAGACCCTCCAGTCCGTCGCCAAGGGCCAGGTCGACCTGGAGACCGACGAGGAGAAGTCGGCCAACGAGGCCAAGACCGCGGAGTTCTCCGACCTCCTGACATGGCTGGGCGAGCAGCTGGCGGACGACGTCAAGGAGGTCCGCCTCTCCTCGCGCCTGACGACCTCCCCGGCGTGCGTGGTCGGCGACGCCCACGACATCACTCCGACCCTGGAGAAGATGTACAAGGCGATGGGCCAGGAGCTGCCGAAGATCAAGCGGATCCTGGAGCTCAACCCGAAGCACGCCTTGGTCGAGGGCCTGCACGGGGCGTTCGCGGCGGGCGAACGCGACTCGCTGACGGACACGGCGGAGCTGATCTACGGCCTGGCGCTGCTGGCCGAGGGCGGCGAGCTCGCGGACCCATCGCGGTTCGTGAAGCTGGTGGCGGACCGGGTGCAGCGCACGTTCTGACGCTGGTGGCGGGGTGGGGGGGGGGGGGTGGACCCCCACCCCCCCCCCCAAAAAGGGCCAATGGGCACACACACACCCACCCC
>NZ_JBEXNC010000035.1:0-8085 GCF_040610935.1 Lentzea sp. NPDC003310 | reverse complement strand
GGGTGGGGTTCACGCTATTTTTGTTGGGGGGGGGGGGGGGGGGGGGGGGGGGGAGCCCGCCACCCACCCCGCGCATGAAGGGCAATGGCGCAGCCAAGCCACCCCAGCGCTGGAAGGCGACGGGACGCGCGGCCAAAGGCGACCACCCTCGCAAGGCAACAGGTCGCACGGCACCCGCCCACCCCGCTGGAACAGGCACCAGCCCACGCAAGCCGACCTGCACGCGCCAACCAACGCAACCCCGCCCCCGACCAGCGCAAACTCCCAATCCAGCCGCGCCAACCACCTCAATATCTTCAGTGCAGCCTGAAGTTAATCTATCTCGACGGCAATTGTCGGTGCGATGTGAAAGCCTGAAGGGGTGTCAAGTGCTCCCCGGTCCCCGGCCGAGGCCTACGCCCACTCCAGGCGCAACGCCCAGCGGCCCAAACTGACCGACTTCGGCTCCGTCATCTCGTTCGAGCTGGACCCGTTCCAGCGCCAGGCCTGCGAGGCCCTGGAGGACGGCCACGGAGTGCTCGTCTGCGCCCCCACCGGTGCCGGCAAGACGGTGGTCGGCGAGTTCGCCGTGCACCTCGCCCTCACCGAGGGTCGCAAGTGCTTCTACACGACCCCGATCAAGGCGCTGAGCAACCAGAAGTTCGCCGACCTCACCGCGCGGTACGGGCCGGAGAACATCGGCCTGCTCACCGGCGACACGAGCGTCAACGGCGGGGCGCCGGTCGTGGTCATGACCACCGAGGTGCTGCGGAACATGCTGTACTCGGGTTCGTCCACTCTGGACGGACTCGCGTACGTCGTGATGGACGAGGTGCACTACCTCGCCGACCGGTTCCGCGGGCCGGTGTGGGAGGAGGTCATCCTCCACCTGCCCGAGCACGTGCAGGTGGTCGGTCTGTCCGCGACGGTCAGCAACGCCGAGGAGTTCGGCGAGTGGCTGGTGGCGGTGCGCGGGGACACCACCGTCGTGGTCGACGAGCACCGGCCGGTGCCGCTGTGGCAGCACATGCTGGTGGGCAACCAGATGCTCGACCTGTTCGAGGGCGACGAGACGCACGCGCGGATCAACTCGCAGGTGCTGCGCAAGACCGAGGAGCTCGCGCGGTACCACGTGCCGTTCAGCCGCGGGCGCAACCGCAACCCGAACAACGCGCGGGCCGGTCGCAACAGCGGGTTCAAGCCTCCGTCGCGCATCGACATGATCCAGCGGCTGGACCACGCGAACCTGCTGCCCGCGATCGTGTTCGTGTTCAGCCGCGCGGGCTGCGACGCGGCGGTCGCGCAGACGGCGCGGGCCGGGCTGCGGCTCAACTCGCCGGAGGAGACCGACGAGGTCCGCCGGATCATCGACGAGAAGACGCGCGACCTGCCCGAGGCCGACCTCGGCGTGCTCGGGTTCTGGGAGTGGCGGGAGGCGCTGGAACGCGGCATCGCGTCGCACCACGCGGGCCTGCTGCCCGCGTTCAAGGAGACGGTCGAGGAGCTGTTCGTCCGCGGGCTGGTCAAGGTCGTGTTCGCGACCGAGACGCTCGCGCTCGGCATCAACATGCCCGCGCGCACGGTCGTGCTCGAAAAGCTCGTGAAGTACAACGGCGAGGCGCACGTCGACCTCACGCCGGGTGAGTACACGCAGCTCACGGGTCGTGCGGGGCGTCGTGGCATCGACATCGAGGGCCACGCGGTCGTGGTCTGGCAGCCGGGCATCGACCCGAAGGCCGTCGGCGGGCTCGCGTCCACCCGCACGTACCCGCTGCGCTCGTCGTTCCGGCCCGGCTACAACATGGCCGTCAACCTCGTGCACCAGCTCGGGGCGGCGTCGGCGCGCGAGATCCTGGAGCAGTCGTTCGCGCAGTTCCAGGCGGACCGCTCGGTGGTCGGCCTCGCGCGCCGCATCGAGCGCAACAAGGAGGCGCTCGAGGGCTACTCCGAGTCGATGACGTGCCACCTGGGCGACTTCGCGGAGTACGCCTCGCTGCGGCGGCGCATCGGCGACCGGGAGAAGCAGCTCGCGAAGCAGAACACGAACGCGCGCCGCATCGAGACGGCCAAGTCGCTCGAACGGCTGCGCAAGGGCGACGTGATCGCGGTGCCGTCCGGGCGCCGCAGCGGTCTCGCCGTCGTCATCGACCCCGGCCTGGAGCCGATGGGCGAGGCGAAGCCGCTGGTCGTCACCGAGGACCGCTGGTCGGGCCGCCTGACCTCGGCGGACTTCCCGTCGCCGGTCATCGTGCTCGGGCACATCAGGCTGCCCAAGCAGGTCGACGTGCGGTCGCCCAAGTCGCGGCGCGACCTCGCGTCCACGATCCGCAACACGGGCATCACCGTGCCCTCCCGCGGCCGCAAGCAGACCACCGCGGACGACGACCCCGAGCTCGCGACGCTGCGCCGCGCCCTGCGCGCCCACCCGTGCCACGGCTGTGACCAGCGCGAGGACCACGCCCGGTGGGGAGAGCGCTACCACCGGCTGCTGGCCGAGAACCAGCAGCTGGAGCGCAAGGTCGCGGCGACGACGCACTCGCTCGCGCGCCAGTTCGACCGCATCCGCGCGCTGCTGCGCGAGCGCGGCTACCTCAGCGAGGCCGAGGAGGTCACGCCCGACGGCATGCGCCTGACCAGGCTCTACAGCGAGTCGGACCTGCTCGCCGCCGAGTGCATCCGCAACGGCGTGTGGAAGGGCCTCAAGCCCGAGGAGCTGGCGGCGGTCGTGTCGTCGCTGGTCTACGAGGCGCGCCGGGACGGTCCGGTCGAGGCGCGGCTGCCGCAGGGCCCGGTGTCGGACGCGATGCTCAAGACCGTCCGGCTCTGGGCGGAGATCGAGGACGACGAGCGGCGCCACAAGCTCGAACGCATCACCCGCCAGCCCGACCCCGGTTTCGCCTGGCCGGTGTACCGCTGGGCGCGCGGCGAGTCGCTCGAGAAGGTGCTGAGCGCCGCCGAGGCCGGGGGCAACGAGCTCGGCGCGGGCGACTTCGTGCGCTGGTGCCGGCAGGTGATCGACCTTTTGGACCAGATCCGTGAGGTGGTCGGCCGACAGGACCCGGTCGGTTCGGCCGCTGCCAAGGCCGTCGACGCGCTGAGGCGCGGAGTTGTGGCGATGATGTGACATGAGCCTGACGAAGGTTTTGCGAGTCGGAGTAAAGACTGACGTCAACGGTGTGATTGGATTTCGCCGCAACGTCGTACACACGGAGGTCGACAGATGAGCAGCCCGTACGGACCGTCCGGAGGGAACGATCCGCAGCAGCCCTGGGGCCAGCAGCCGCAACCGCCGCAGCAGCCCTATGGAGGCGGTTTCCCTCCCGGCACGCCGTCCGGCGGCTTCCCGGCCCAGCAGCCGGGGCAGCAGAACCCGTACGGCCCGCCGCAGCCCCAGCCGGGCCAGCAGCAGCCGTACCCGGGATTCGACCCGTCGCAGCAGCAGACGCAGCAGTACGGCGTGCCCGGCCAGCAGCAGCCGCAGTCGAACCCGTACGGCACCCCTGCCCAGGACCCGTACGGCCAGCAGACCCAGCAGTACGGCATGCCGGGCCAGCACCAGGACCCGTACGGCCAGCAGCAGCCCAACCCGTACGGCCAGCAGCCGGGCTACGGCCCGCCGATGCCGCCGAAGAAGAAGTCCAGCGCCGCCATCTGGGTGGCCGCGGTGGTCGTCGTGCTGCTCGTGGGTGGCGTGCTGTTCACCGGGTTCGTGTCGCCGGCGTTCTTCAAGAAGAAGATCTTCAACAACACCGAGGTCCAGAAGGGCGTCGTCCAGATCCTGAAGGACGAGTACAAGATCTCGGACGTCGGCGCGGCCACCTGCACCGGTGAGAACGAGGTCAAGCCCAACACCTCGTTCGAGTGCAAGGTCCAGGTCGGCGGCAAGGACAAGAAGGTCAAGATCGTCGTCAAGACCGAGGACGGCGAGTACGAGGTCGGCCAGCCCACCGGCTGACCCCCTGTCGTGCACGGAAGGCGCTCCGCGGGAGACCACCCGCGAGGCGCCTTCCGCGTTCCCGGGGAAAACTGACGTGCGTTCGGCGGCCGCCTCGGCGACGATCGCGGGCGTGACGGAGATCCGCGTTCTGACCGACGACGCCCAGTACCGCGCCCACAACACCCTCTTCCGCCGGGCCATGCACTGGGGCCCGCCGACCGACGACCAGTGGAAGCTCACCCAGCCGTCGTACGAGGACGGCCGCGTGCACGCCGCGTTCGAGGGCGACACGATGGTCGGCTCGACCCAGTCGTTCGCGAGCACGATGGTCGTCCCCGGCGGTGCCAAGGTGCCGCACGCCGCCGTGTCACGCGTAGGCGTCCGTGCGGACTACACGCGCCGTGGCGTGCTGAGCGCCCTGATGCGCGAACAACTGAGCACGCTGCCCGATCCCGTCGCCACGTTGAGGGCGTCCGAGGGCCGCATCTACGGCCGCTTCGGCTACGGCCTCGCCACCCGAGTGCGGTTCCTGCGCGTCGACGCCCGCAAGGCGGCGATCCCCGGCGCCATGACGGGCAGCGTGCGGATGCTGGACCCCGACACCGCCGAGAAGACGCTCCCGGACCTGCACACCGCCGCGGGCCTGGGCAGGCCGGGGCAGATCACGCGCTGGCAGGGCTGGTGGGTCAGGGCGTTCGACCGCACCGGCGACTCGAACAACCTCGTCACCGTGGTCCACAGTGGACTGGACGGCGACGACGGCTACGTGTCCTACAAGGTGTCCGAGGACAAGGACTTCAAGCACCACATGGAGGTCGAGGACTTCGTGGCGGCCAACGCCGACGCGTGGCGCGACCTCTGGATCTACCTGACCCGCCTCGACCTGATCGACACGATCGAGGTCGACGCCGCCCTCGACGACCCGCTCGCCTGGCTCTTCGAGGACCCGCGCGTCGTGTACACGAAGGACGTCTTCGACCAGGTCTGGCTGCGCCTCGTGGACGTGCCGCGCATGCTCGCCGCCCGCACCTACGGTCAGGCGGCCCCGGTCGTCGTCGAGGTGCGCGACAAGCTGCTGCCCGCGAACGACGGCCGCTACCGCATCTCGCCCGAGGGCGCCGAACGGGTGGACGCGGCCGCCGACATCACGATTCCCGTGGACCTGCTCGGCGCGGTGTACCTCGGCGACACGAGGTTCTCCGACCTCGCCGCCGCCCGGCGGATCGAGGGGACGCGGTTCGACGAGGCGGACGCGTTGTTCGCGAGCCCCGTCGCCCCGCTCTGCTCGACGTTCTTCTAGGCCCGCCGCTCCATCGCGTTCACCAGGCGCGGCACGGAGCTGCCGAGACCCCAGCGCTGCGTCAGCTCCCGCAGCCGCTCGGGGTCGGCCGGCACGCGCGGCACCTCGTCGGACCGGTCCAGCACCACGGGCGCGTCCAGCGCGGTCCGTACGACCACGGGTGCCACCGCCAGGTACTCCTCGGCCGCGATGAGCGCGTTGCGGGCCTTGGTGGTGAGCTTGCGGTCCATCGGGTCGCTCACGGCCTTGAGCACGGCGTCGAGCGACCCGAACTCGGTGATGAGCTTCGCGGCGGTCTTCTCGCCGATGCCCGCGACGCCCGGCAGGCCGTCGGACGGGTCGCCGCGCAGCACGGACATGTCCGCGTACGCCGACCCGGCGGTCTCGACGGGCAGCGAGTACTTGGCTGCCAGCTCCTCGGGGCCGAGGACCTCGGCCTTGTTCCAGCCGCGGCCGACGTAGACGACGTGCACTGGCGTGGGCTCGTGCCGCACGACCTGGAACATGTCGCGGTCGCCCGTGACGACCTCGACCGGCGACTTCGTCTCGTGGTGGGCGAGCGCGCCGATCACGTCGTCTGCCTCGTAGCCCGCCGCCTCGCCGGTGCAGATGCCGGCGGCGTCGAGGACGTCGAGGATGATCGGGATCTGCGGCGTCAGCGTGTCCGGGACCTCCTCGGACCCGTCGGTGGCGTCCTCGGCGACGCGGTGCGCCTTGTAGGACGGCAGCGCCTTCACCCGGAACTCGGGGCGCCAGTCGGCGTCCAGGCAGGCGACGAGGCGGGCGGCGCCGCGTTCGGTGATGACGCGGGCGATCGTGTCGACGAACCCGCGCACGGCGTTGACCGGCGTGCCGTCGGGCGCGGTCATCGAGTCCGGCAGCGCGTAGTACGACCGGAAGTAGAGGCTCGCGGAGTCGAGCAGCACCAGGGGAGAGCTCACGAATGGACAAGCTACTAGGCTTTCGACCATGGCAACGATCACCGGGCCCATCGACGTGTCCGCGCTGCGTGCGCGACTCGACCGCGCTTCCGCCGCCGCCGAGCAGGCGGGCGTCGACGCCCTCCTCATCTCGCCCGGCTCGGACCTGCGGTACCTGATCGGTGCCGGTGGCGACTCGTTCGAGCGCCTCACCTGCCTCGCGCTCCCGGTCGGCGGCACGCCGCGGCTGGTCGTGCCGAAGCTGGAGCAGCCCGGCTACGCGGCCATCCCGACCGACGAGCTCGGCGTCGAGGTCGTCACGTGGGTGGACGGCGAGGACCCGTACGCGCTGGTCAAGGCCGCGCTGAAGGGTGCGCGCACCGCCGTGGCGGACATGATGCCCGCCCTGCACACGATCAAGCTCGGCAACGCGATCGGCGGCACCCAGTCGCTGGCCGGTCCGATCCTCCGCGAGCTGCGCATGCGCAAGGATGCCGCCGAGATCGACGCCCTGCGCAAGGCGGGCGCCGCGATCGACCGCGTGCACGCGCGCATGGGCGAGTTCCTCCGCGTCGGCCGCACCGAACGCGAGGTCGCGGGCGACATCGCCGCCGCCATCGTGGAGGAGGGCCACACCGTCGCCGACTTCGTGATCGTCGGCTCGGGCCCGAACGGCGCGTCCCCGCACCACCGCGACTCCGACCGCGTGATCGAGGCGGGCGAGGTCGTGGTCATCGACATCGGCGGCCCGGTCGCCGAGGGCTACAACTCCGACTCGACCCGCACGTACGTGATGGGCGAGCCGGCCTACGACGACGTCTGGGACACCTACGCCGTCCTCGAAGCAGCGCAGAAGGCGGCCGTGGAGGCCGTGCAGCCCGGCGTGACGTGCGAGGAGATCGACGCGGTCGCGCGCAAGGTCATCACCGACGCGGGCTTCGGCGAGTACTTCGTGCACCGCACCGGCCACGGCATCGGCCTGGACGTGCACGAGGAGCCCTACATCGTGAGCGGCAACTCCCTGCCGCTCGAAGCAGGCATGGCCTTCAGCGTGGAGCCCGGCATCTACCTGCCCGGCCGCTGGGGCGCACGCATCGAGGACATCGTGGTCGCCACCCAGGACGGCGTCGAGTCATTCAACAACCGACCTCACGAACTGGTGGTGCTTTGACCCTCGAGCAGATCGACAGAGCGATACTGAAGGAACTCGCCTCGGACGGCCGGTGCAGCTTCACCGACCTGGCCGAGCGCGTGGGACTGTCCGTCTCGGCAGTGCACCAACGGGTGAAGCGCCTGGAACAGCGCGGCATCGTGAAGGGCTACGCGGCCCGCCTGGACGGCGCCGAGATCGGCCTGCCGATGTCGGCGTTCATCTCGCTGTTCCCGATCAACCCGTCCGAACCGGACGACTACCCGAAGCGCCTGGAACACCTCCCGGAGATCGAGGCCTGCTACTCGGTGGCGGGCGACGCCTCGTACGTCCTGCGGGTCCGCGTGGGCTCACCGGTGGCGCTGGAGGAGCTCCTGCAGAAGATCAGGGAGTCGGCGAACGTGTCGACGCGGACAACCGTGGTCCTGTCGACGCCTTACGAGGACCGGCCGCCCGCGGTCTGAGGCCGCCGGGGACGACTGATTGCTGCGGTGGCACCGCCCGCCGCAGCAACGCAGCAGGCCCGAGCAGGGGTAAGACGGCGCAGGGCGAGAGCGGCGCGGCTTGGGGACGGCGCGGGTCGGGACGGCGCGGGTCGGAATGGCTCAGGTTGGGAAGCGGCGCGCTGTCAGGGGAGGCGCGGCCCGGTCAGCGGAAGCGCGGGCGAGGAGAAGCGGCTTGGGCAACGCCGGAGGCGCCCCTTCCGCCTCACGCGATGGCGAAGCCGAGGCGTGTGACTGATGGGCCTCAGTGCAAGCGGTGGTGACGCAACCACGACGGCGATTGGGGCTTGACTTTG
>NZ_JBEXNC010000034.1:0-43926 GCF_040610935.1 Lentzea sp. NPDC003310 | reverse complement strand
AGGGATGTCAAACGGGCGAAAAGCGTGCCCGTTTGACATCCCTACCTGGCTGCAGCAAGAGCTATGGCGCGACTCGTGATGGGACCCCACCGCCCCTAGAGTTTGGAAATACGGCTCGCCTTCGGCTTCGCGGCTGGGGCGGCGTGTCCAGGTGGCAGTTTTGCTAGCTCGCTACCTCTGCTGGTTCTTGCAGCGCCTGCGTCGTGGTGTCCCGTCGCCTTCTCAATCTAGGGCGGGCGATGTCTCCTCGTCTCACCAAGATGATCCACGCTGTGATCGTCACCAGCATCGACACGGCGCCGCCGATGATGATCGGTGCCCTGCCGTTGATCTCTCCCAGCCAACCCATCAGCGGGCCGCCCACCGGGTTGCCGCCCAGGAACACCAGCATGTAGATGCCCATTACGCGGCCGCGCATCTCTGGTTCCACTGCCAACTGGATGGTGGCGTTGGCGGTGGTGTTGAACGTCATCATCGCCACGCCCACCGGGATCATCATCAGGCCGGTGAGGAGCATGGTCGGCATGAGGCCCGAGATGACCTCCAGGATGCCGAAGACGATGCCTGAGCCGATAAACACCGTCATCTTCGGTGTTTTTCGCTTTGCTGCCAGGGTTGCGCCTGCGAGGGTGCCCACGGCTATCAGGGTGGAGAGGAGGCCGTAGGCGTCGGCGTCGCCGCCGAAGACGTTGCGGGCCATGATGGCCAGGGTCATGTAGAAGTTCATGCCGAACGTGGCGATGAAGAACACCAGCAGCATGACGGTGAGCAGGTCCGGGCGGTTGCGGACGTAGCGCAGGCCCGAGAGGAGTTGGCCCTTTTCGCGCGGTAGGGGGTCGGAGCGGAGCAGTTGGGACGTTCGCATCAGCCAGATGCCGCCGACAACGCCGACGAAGCTGATCGCGTTCGCGAGGAAGACCCAACCCGTGCCTATGGCCACGATCGTCACGCCTGCGATGGCCGGGCCGATGATGCGGGCCAGGTTGAACATCATCGAGTTGATCGCCACGGCGTTGGTCAGTTGGTTGCGGCCGACCATTTCCACCACGAACGACTGGCGCACTGGGGTTTCCACGGCCGAGAAGGCGCCCAGTAGCAGGCAGAGCAGGTAGACGTGCCAGAGCTCCACCACGCCGAAGACGTCCAGCAGGCCCAGTGCCAGGGCGCAGAGGCCCAGGGCTGACTCCAGCCAGAGCAGGAGTTTGCGCTTGTCCATGCGGTCGGCGAGGACGCCGCCCCACATGGAGAGGAGCAGGACCGGCAGGAACTGGAGTGAGGCGGCGAAGCCCAGGGCTATGGGGGAGCCGTTCGACAGTTCCAGGACCAGCCAGTCCTGGGCCACCCGCTGCATCCAGACGCCTACCAGCGAGATGATCTGGCCGGAGGCGTAGAGGCGGTAGTTGTAGATGCCTAACGATCCGAACATTCCGGTACGACGAGGTGGCGAACTGTCTGCTCCACCACCCGCGTAACCCGTCACGTTCTTACTGACCCGCCATCCTGTCGATGATGTCGGCGGCCCGTGTGAGCAGCTCCCGTTCCTCCGGGTCCAGCTCGGCCAGCCGCTTGTCCAGCCACGCTTCGCGGGCCGTGATCTCGTCCTGCACGTACGACAAGCCTTCGTTCGTCAGCTCGACGATCGCTTGACGGCCGTCGGTGGGGTGCGGGCTCCTCGTGGCGAAGCCGAACTCCTCCAGGGCGGCGATCACGCGCGTCATCGACGGCGGTTGCACGCCTTCCTTGGCCGCCAGTTCGCCCGGCGTCAGCGGTCCGCACTTGTGCAGGGTGGACAGTGCCGACACCTGCGTGAGCGACACCGACGAGTTGGTGCGCTGCGCCCGCAGGCGGCGGTTGAGGCGAACGACGGCAAGCCTGAGCCTGCTCGCCAGTCCGTGCTGATCGGTCGCCACGTAGTTAGCATACCTCACGAAATAGTTTCCTGCCGAAAGGTCAGGTCAGCAGGCTCTGGATCGGTCCCAACGAGAAGTAGACGACGAAAGCGGCCGCCACGATCCACATCAGCGGGTGGATTCCGCGGGCTCGTCCGGTCAGGGCCTTGAGCAGCACGTAGCTGACGAAGCCCGCGCCGATGCCGTTGGCGATCGAGTAGGTGAACGGCATGACCACGATCGTGAGGAACGCGGGCAGGGCGATGGTGAAGTCGGTGAAGTCGATCTCGCGGATCTGCATCATCATCAACGCGCCGACGATGACCAGCGCGGGCGCGGCCGCCTCGATCGGGACGACCTCGTAGAGCGGCGTGAAGAACATCGCGAGCAGGAACAACACGCCCGTGACGACGTTCGCGAGGCCCGTGCGCGCTCCCTCGGCGATGCCGGAGGCCGACTCGATGTAGACGGTGTTCGACGAGCTGGACGCCGCACCGCCGGCCACGGCGCCGAGGCCGTCGACGAACAGGGCCTTGCTCACGTTCGGCAGCTGGCCGTCCTTGTCGATGAGATCCGCTTCCTTGCCGAGGCCGGTCATCGTGCCGACGGTGTCGAAGAAGTCGGTCAGGACCAGCGTGAAGACGATCAGCGCGGCGGCCAGCGCCGGGAGGCGGGTCCACGCGCCGAACGACACGTCGCCGAGCAGGGAGAGGTCCGGGAGGCCGAAGACCTGGTCGGGCAGCGCGGGGTAGCCGAGGTTCCAGCCCTTGGCGTTGACGCCCTGCGACGGACCGGCCTTGACGATCGCCTCCAGGACGATCGCGAAGATCGCCGTGCCGACGATGCCGATGAGGATCGCGCCCTTGACCTTGCGCGCGAAGAGCACGCCGGTGAGCACCAGTCCGACGACGAACACCAGCGTCGGCCAGCTCGCGATCGACCCGTTGATGCCGAGGCCGACCGGCACGGTGGTGTTGGCGGCGTCCGGGAGGCGGCGGACGAAGCCCGCGTCGACCAGGCCGATGAACGTGATGAAGAGGCCGATGCCGACGGCGATAGCGGCCTTGAGCTCGTTCGGGACCGCGTTGAACACGGCGGTCCGCACACCCGTCACGACCAGCAGCAGCACCACGAGGCCGTTGACGAGGATCAGCCCCATCGCCTCGGGCCAGCTGACCTTCGCCGCGACGCTCACCGCGACGAACGAGTTGATGCCGAGGCCCGTGGCCAGCGCGAACGGGTAGTTCGCGATCAGTCCGAACAGGATGGTCATCACCCCGGCGACCAGCGCGGTCACCGCGGCGACCTGCCCGACCGGGAGGATGTTGCCGAGCACGTCGGGGTGCGCTCCCGGACCGGTCGGCGCGAAGCTGCCGATGATCAGCGGGTTCAACACGACGATGTACGCCATCGTGAAGAAGGTCACGACGCCGCCACGCACCTCGCGGGACACGGTCGACCCGCGCTCGGAAATCTTGAAGAACCCGTCCAGCATCTGGTCTCCTAACGATGTGTCCGAACGCGACTCCGCCCCACCGCACCCGCCGGCGCTGCCGCACAGGCTGGCAGATCCCGTGCCGGTCGTGCTGGGTGGTACCGCGCTGTGGTTCCTCGGGTTCCTGATCGTCCTGGTCTTCGACCGCGAGAACAGCACCCTGCTCTGGACGACCTTGTCCGGCGGTCTGCTCGGGATCATCGGGTACGGAGTCTTCTACTGGCAACGCCGGGCGGTGCGGCGCGGGTCACGTGGGGCCCAGCAGGGCCTCGAAGACGCCTAGTCCGTCAGTTTCGGGTGGCCCGTGCCAGCACGGGTGACCCACACTGTCCTGGTCTTCTCATCGACGACGTACCAGATTCGACCGCTCGAAGTGACCTCGTACTGCCACTGGTCGAACACCTCGCCGTTGTGTGTGTGAAGCCGAAGATCACCCTTGAGCAGATGCTGACGGTGTGGTTTGACGACTGACACAGGGTGCTCGCTCAGGACGATCCACGCCTCCCATGCACTTGAGGCGGCGGTGCGGCAGAGTTCCTCCCAACCTTTGGCTGCGTCAGTTGATCCGAAGCGCACCGCGTAGCCGCCTGGACGCGGAGGTGGCGTCATGTGATCGCCACGCTTTGCAGGTGACAACTCACATCTCCATCGGGTTCGGCACGGGACCGAAGTCCCCATTCGTCGGTCCGCTGAGCGCACGGTGCAGGTCCGGGTCCGCGTGCACGATCGCCGTGTTGGACCACTCGTGCACCACCTGCGCAAGAACAGACCACTGACCGAGCTCCGCAGAGACCGCGATAGCCTGGACGAACTCCTGCACGAACTCCGCCCGGTCGGACTTGGGCAGCACCGACACCCACGGGAACTCGTCCAACAGCGCGTCGGCGACCGCGTCCGGTCCTGCGTGGCGGAACAGCGCACGCATCGCACGCGCCGCCGTGACCGCTCCGCTGTGCCGGTAGGCGTGGTGGTCGGCCCGCACCAGCACGAGGTCGGCCCCGTCGCGGCGCTTCACGCGCACCTCGTGCTGGTCGGCGATGGCGGCGACGCTCTTGGGGTCGCGAGCGAGCTCGCTCCACTGCACTTCACTTGTGATGCTCACGCCTGAATTCTGAACTTATTCAGCATTGAGGGCAACTACACGATCGGGTGTGATCACGTCCGTGCTCCTGGCCACCGACTGGGTTCGGCTGCTGATCGTCTGCGTCGTCTTCACGGCGGTCGCCTGCGCCATCGCGCTGTTCACCGGTCTCCTCGACCCGAGGCGGTTCCTCACCGCCGCCACCCGTGCCGCGCTGCAGCTCGCCGCCGTGTCCGCGGTGATCACGTTCGTCCTGTCCCACCTCGGCCTGACCTGGGCGTTCCTGGTCCTGATGGCCGTCGTCGCCACCGCGACCTCCGCCCGTCGCACCGAGGCCGGGCGGCGGGGTGCGTGGGTGGCGCTGCCGATCGTCGTGGGCACGGTGCCGTCGCTCACCCTGCTGCTCGTCATCGGCCTGCTGCCGGTCAAGGGCATCGCGCTGATCCCGGTGGGCGGCATCCTGATCGGCGGCGCGATGACCGCGACCACGCTGTCCGCCCGCAGAGCCCTCGACACGCTGCACGACCGCTACGGCGAGTACGAGGCCGCACGCGCGATGGGCTTCCCCGAACGCGATGCGGTCTGCCTGATCATCCGCCAGCCCGCCGCGGAGGCGCTGGTACCGCCGCTCGACCAGACCCGGACGGTCGGTCTGGTCACCCTTCCGGGTGCCTTCGTCGGCATGCTGCTCGGCGGTGCTCCTGTCTGGCAGGCCGGCGCCCTCCAGATCGTGGTGCTCCTGGCTCTGCTGGCGGTCGAGGCGGCCGCCGTTGCCGTCGTCGTCGAACTCGTCGCGAGAGGCCTGATCAGGAGGCCTTCCCAAGAAGGCGAAGTTAGGCTAACCTAAGTCTCGTCGCTTCGTGGTGGGAGCGGCAGTCAGTTCGGGAACGGACGAGGCCCCCGCTCTGGGCAGAGCGGGGGCCTCGTCGTGTCCGGCAGCGGAGAGCTTTGTCGGAGCATCCACCGCCGAAGTCATCAGGGCAGCAGCAGGCCGTTCTGGCCGGAGCGCGCCGCCTCGAAGCGGGCGGAGACGTCCTCCCAGTTGACGACGTTCCACAGCGCCGAGATGTAGTCGGCCTTCAGGTTGCGGTACTGCAGGTAGTACGCGTGCTCCCAGATGTCGAACGCGAGCAGCGGCGTGACCGCGATCGACAGGTTCGAGTGGTGGTCCTTGAGCTGCAGCGTGATCAGCTTCTGCGCGATCGGCTCCCAGGCGAGGATGCCCCAGCCGGAACCCTGGATGGACGACGCGGCGGCGTTGAGCTGGCCGCGGAACTTGTCGAACGAGCCGAAGTGCTCATCGATCGCGGCCGCGAGCTCGCCGACCGGCTTGTCGCCGCCGTTGGGCGAGAGGTTCTTCCACCACACCTGGTGCAGCGCGTGGCCGGCGAGGTGGAACGCGAGCGTGGTCTCCAGCCCGACGATCGAGCCGAAGGCCTCCTTGTCGCGGGCCTCCTCGATCTGCTCGATCGTGTCGTTCGCGCCCTTCACGTAGGCCGCGTGGTGCTTGCCGTGGTGCAGCTCGTTGATCTCACCGATGATCGCCGGCTCGAGGTCGCCGTAGTCGTAGTCGAGATCCGGCAGCACGTACTGGCCCATGACATCTCCTGCAATCCTCTGGTAACTGCAACTTACTAGCAATAAGGGTCAGTAAACCAGTTGCCCGCGGACGTACCGTCGTAAGCGTGTCCGTGCTGACAGCCAGGAACATTTCGCTGTCGTTCGGTCCGAGGACCGTGATCTCGGAGGTTGATCTCGATGTTTCGCCTGGTGACCGCGTCGGCCTGATCGCGCCCAACGGCGTCGGCAAGTCCACGTTGCTCCGTCTGCTCTCCGGTGAGATTCCGCCGGAGACCGGTTCCGTCTCGACCACCGGGACGGTCGCGCACCTGACGCAGGAGACCCTCCACGTTGCTGGAGAGTCGCTGCGCGACCACCTCGCCCGCCGCACCGGCGTGGCGGAGGCCGAACGCTGGTTGCAGCGGGAGGCCGAGGCGCTCGCGGACGGCGGCGGTGAGCGTTACTCCGACGCCTTCGACCACTGGACCGCCATCGGTGCCGGTGACTTCGACGAACGCGCGGACGTCGTGTGCGAGCGACTGGGGCTGCGGGCGGACCTGCTCGACGGCCGGGCGCCCGACGCGTTGTCCGGTGGCCAGCAGGCGCGGCTGCGGCTCGCGGCGGTGCTGCTGACCCGCGCCGACGTGCTGCTGCTCGACGAGCCGACCAACGACCTCGACGCCGCCGGGCTCGACCTGCTGGAGGCGCACGTCACCGGCTACCAGGGCGCCATCGTGCTGGTGAGCCACGACCGGGAGTTCCTGGCGCGCACCACGACCGCGATCGCCGAGCTCGACGAGTTCTCCCACCGGCTCACCGTGTTCGGTGGCGGCTGGGACGCCTACGTCGAGGAACGGGCGAACGCGGAACGGCGCGCGCACGAGGAGTACGAGGCGTACGAGACCAAGCGCTCCGAACTCACCCAGCGCAGCCGTCAGGTGCGGGAGTGGTCGCGCAAGGGCGTGCGCCGCGCGACGAGCGCGAAGATGCTCAACGACGAACCCGACCGCAACGCGCGTGCGGGGCACAAGCGCGGCGCGGAGAACCTGACCGCCAAAGCGTCCGTTGTGGACCGTCAGCTCGCCAGGCTGGAGGAGGTCGAGGAACCCCGCGAGGCGTGGCAGCTCCGGCTCACGCTGCCGTCGGCCGGGCGCGGCAGCTCGGTCGCGTTCACGTTGCGCCAGGCCGTGGTGAGCCGCGGCGACGTGACGCTCGGGCCGGTCGACCTCACGATCGGCGCGGGGGAGCGGTGGCGGATCACCGGGCCGAACGGCTCGGGCAAGTCGACGTTGCTCGGCGCGCTGCTCGGCCGCATCCCGCTCACGAGCGGCGACCGGTCGATCGGGCCGGGCGTCGTCGTCGGCGAGGTCGACCAGCTGCGGGCCGAGTTCGCGAGTGACGTCAGCGCGCTGCGGATCGTCGCGGACGCCACCGGCCTGCCGGACGTCGAGGTGCGCACACTGCTGGCGAAGTTCCGGCTCGGCGCCGACGCCGTGCTGCGGCCCGCTCGCGACCTCTCGCCGGGGGAACGCACCCGCGCCGGTCTCGCGCTGCTGCAGGCGCGCGGCACGACCTGTTTGGTCCTCGACGAACCGACGAACCACCTCGACCTGCCGGCCATCGAACAGCTGGAACAGGCGCTCGACAGCTACGGGGGAACGTTGCTGCTGGTCACGCACGACCGGCGGCTCGCATCGGCCGTGCGGGTGGATCGTGAGGTCGACGTCCGCGACCTTCTCACGTTTCCTCGTGTGAAGGGTGGAAGATATAGGTCATGACCACCGAGGAGGACTGGCCGGTCGAACAGACCTGGTCGATGCGCAACACCCACTGGCACGCCTATGTGGAGCACACGTCACTCGATCACGCCTCTCCTCGGCAGGTTCGGCTCGAACGCACCCCTGAGGAAGTGCTGACGTCGCCGGCCGAGGTCGCGGCGTGGCTGGAGGTCAACCTCCGCAGCGCGACGAGGCCGGAGGAGACCGGCAAGAAGCGGGTGAAGGACGAGCGCGACTTCACCGACTCGAACCGCGTGCACGCCTCGCTCGCCTCGCGCGGCGAGTCGATCTACACCGGGGTGAAGGGCGAGCTGACGCTGGCGGTCGAGGCCGTCACGCCGGACGAGTGCCGGATCTCCCACGACGGCGCGGACGTGGCGCCGTTGAAAGCGGGGCGCCGCCGCTAGACGTCCGCCGGGCAGGCGGGTCACGAGGACCGGCCTGCCCGGTGAGGTGGTGCGAGACGTCTGCGCGGCGAGTGGCTAGCCGACGTGCCACGTGTGCACGGGCTCGCCCGCGTGCATCAGCTCCATGTACCGCTTGAGCATGCCGGACAGTGCGGCGTCCCTGGACATGCCCCGTTCTTCCAGCAGTGCCACGGTTTCCCGTTGCCACGACGATCCCGTGCGCCGCGCGAGGCAGCGCTGCTCGATCACACCGAGGTAGCGCTCCCGGGCCTCGTCCGAGACACCGCAGTCGCGCAGGCCCTCGTGTGCCATCGGCAGGAGCCGGCGCAGCACCAGCTCGTCCGGCGGGATCCAGCCGATGCCCGGCCAGTACAGCTGGGCGTGCATGCCGTGCCGTGCGCCGGTGTAGAGGTTCTCCTCCGCCGCCTGGAACGACATCTGCGTCCACAGTGGACGTTCCTGGGACGTGAGGGCGCGCTGGGCGCCGTAGAAGAACGCGGCGTTGGCCATCGTGTCGAGCACCGTGGGGCCGGCGGGCAGCACCCTGTTCTCGACGCGCAGGTGCGGCACCCCGTCGACGACGTCGTAGACGGGGCGGTTCCAGCGCCAGATCGTGCCATTGTGCAGGCGCAGCTCGGAAAGACGAGGCGCGCCACCGGCTTCCAGGACCTCCAACGGGTCCTCGTCATCGGTTTCGGGCAGCAGGCTGGGGAAGTAGCGCACGTTCTCCTCGAACAGGTCGAAGATCGACGTGATCCACCGTTCACCGAACCACACGCGTGGGCGCACGCCCTGGTTCTTCAGCTCGTCCGGCCGGGTGTCCGTGGCCTGCTCGAACAACGGGATCCGGGTCTCGTGCCAGAGCGCCTTGCCCAGCAGGAACGCGGAGTTCGCGGCGATGGCGACCTGCACGCCCGCCAGGCACTGCGCGGCGTTCCAGTGCGCGGCGAAGTGCGTCGGCTCCACCTGCAGGTGCAGCTGCACCGACGTGCACGCGGCTTCCGGCAGGATCGACTCGGCGTAGCTGTCGAGCTTCTCCGGGTGCTTGCCCGGCATCGCCGGACCTTCCATGCGCAGCACCATCTCTTCGCCACGTGCCTTGAAGATGGTGTCGTTGAGCAGCGCGTACCGCGGCGCCTCGGAGAGCCACTTGCGGTCGAAGTGCCGCTCCCGCAACGTGGGCAGCACGCCGATCATGGCGAGGTTCGCGCCCACGTCGTTGGCCTTGGAGTCGGCGTTGTCGAGCGACTGCCGCAGTTCTTCTTCCAGGCCAAGCATCTCACCCCCGGCGAGCTCGCGCGGGGGGACGTTGATCTCCAGGTTCTGCTGTCCCAGCTCCAAGGTGTAGGAGGGATCGTCGATCTTCTCGAGGACCTCCGAGTTCGCCATCGCCGGACGCATCGCGTCGTCGACGAGGTTCAGCTCGATCTCGAGCCCCATCTGCCGACGGGGAAAGGAGAACGTGTCCTCGGCCAGCATCGTGGCCAGTGCGTCGAGACTCCGCTGCATCTTCTCCCGATAGCGCTGGCGGTCGTCTCTGGTGAAAGTGCGGCTGGACACTTCACTTCCCATGCCGCTACCCCTTCGCTCGGCGCCGGTGGGCGCGGGCCAGGCGGAACGCCAAACGTGACACAGCGGAAACCCCCTTTACATCGCCCAAAACGGTGCTCTCTGTCACGTCGAGGTAACAACCAGCGATCATCCGCTGGTCGGGCGCGTGTGGTTCCGCCCTCCGGACTACCTCGCCTGTTCCACCTCCGGGCGGATGCGAAACTTCCGGCGTGGCTGACGTGATCGAGATCTACGACCCGGCTGACCCCCGGCTGGACGACTTCCGCGACCTGTCGACGGCCGACCGCAGGCCCGACCGGCCGGGAGGACGAGGTCTCGTCATCGCCGAGGGCATCGTGGTCGTGGAACGTCTGCTGGCGTCGCCGTACCCGGTGCGCGGGCTGCTCGGGGTGCGGCGGCGGATCGAGGCGCTTGACCTTTCTGACCTGGACGTTCCCGCCTACGTGACGTCTGCAGAGGTTATGGCGTCGGTCGTCGGTTTCCACTTGAACCGGGGTGTACTCGCGGCCGCGGACCGCGCCCCGGAGGTGTCGTTCGACGACCTGGCCGACGGGGCGAGACGACTCGCCGTGCTCGAAGGGGTCGGCGACCACGAGAACCTGGGTTCGATCTTCCGCAACGCCGCCGCGCTGGGCGTGGACGGCGTCGTGCTCGGCCCCGGCTGCAGCGACCCGCTGTACCGGCGCAGCGTGCGCGTCTCGATGGGTCACGTGCTGCGCGTGCCGTTCGCTACCACGGATCAGTGGCCCGCAGCGCTGAACTTGTTGCGACAAAAGGGTTATACCGTTGCCGCCCTGACCCCGCACCCCTCGGCCCTGCACCTCGCGGACGCCGGCCTGCGCGGACGACGCGTGGCCGTGCTGCTGGGCTCGGAGGGGCCGGGCCTCACCGACGAGGCGATCGACGCGGCGGACCTCGCCGTGCGCATCCCGATGTCGTCGGGCGTGGACTCGCTGAACGTGGCCACCGCGGGCGCGGTGGCGTTCTACGCGCTGCTTTAGAGCCTTTTAGAGCAGGGTCAGGATCAGGGAGAGCCAGGCGACGAGCACGCCGGTCACCACGCCGTACGCGACCCAGCGCCACACGGGCACCTTGCGCCCGAGCCACACGCTGGGCGCCAGCCCGCCGACCACCAGCACGTTCGCGACGAGCGCGAGCCAGCGGCTGGTCTCGCCCAGGCCGAGCGACAGCGACACGACGGTCACCGTGACGATCGCGGCCGTGATGAGGCTGACCGTGAGCCCGGTGCCCCAGGGCGTCGGCTCGTCCTCCCGCGTGACCTCGGCGGGCGTGTCCGCGGGTTCGGGCGCCTCCGGTGCCTCGACCGTGAGCAGGTCGCCGCTGACCGGGTCGGTGTAGCTGACCGGGGAGTTCATGACCGCGGCGATCCGGCCGGCGAGCTGCTTGCCGCGGCGTGCGATGAGGGCACCGGCCACGCCGTCTTTGGGCGTTTCGGTGCGGTGGACGGCGTCGGCGACCTTGGCCCACTCGTGCAGGGCCTCGGCCAGGTCGGCGCCCAGGGGCAGGCTGTGCGGGTCGACCTCGCGCTCACCGGACTCGTCGTTGCTGGCGAGCACGGCGCGGCCGTCCCGGACTCGCAACTCCACTGGGCCCTCCTCGGTCTGGAGCTTTCAGCCCGGAAACCTATCGGACCGGGGGGGCGGGGTGGGCGTTTGTGGCGTGCGCGGGTCGGCTTGCGTGGGTCGGCGCCTGTTCCAGCGGAGGGGCTGGGTGCCGTGCGTCCAGTTGCCTTGCGAGGGTGGTCGCCTCAGCCGCGCGACCTGTCGCGTTCCAGCGTGGTCACCTTGCGTCCTGTACCGAACCGGTGCCGGACATCGCCGCTTCGCGACGATCGCGATTGGGGCTTGACTTCGGGGCCCTTGCGAGGCCTTCCTCGGCCTGGAAAAGGCCGGTCTGTGAAGCCCGGCCGAGGGGTCAAGTTTAAGGCCTCGCACCCAAAGTCAAGCCCCAATCGCCGTCGTGGTTGCGTCACCACCGCTTGCACTGAGGCCCATCAGTCACACGCCTCGGCTTCGCCATCGCGTGAGGCGTGCCCGGTCTGCGCCGGGCTTGCGCAACCCACGCATCCCAGCCGTCGATCCCGGAGTCGTTCTCTCCCCGGCGCGCGGCTGTCGTGAGGTCGCGTTCGCGCCAGATCCCCATTGGCGCGAACGCGACCTTCCGGCCTAGGCGAGCGAGTCGCGCCAGGCCGTGTGCAGGGCGGCGAACCGGCCCCGCTCACCGATCAGCTCCGCGGGGGAGCCGTCTTCCACCACAATGCCACCATCCAGCACCAGGACGCGGTCCGCGATCAGGACCGTCGACAGGCGGTGGGCGATGATGAACGCGGTGCGGTCGGCCAGCACTGTCTCCAGGGCTGCCTGCACGGCGCGTTCTGTGGGTACGTCCAGGGACGATGTTGCCTCGTCCAGGACCAGTACCGCCGGGTTCGCGAGGAACGCGCGGGCGAACGCCACCATCTGGCGTTGTCCGGCGGACAGGCGGCCGCCTCGTTTGCGGACGTCCGTGTCGTAGCCGTCGGGGAGGGCGGCGATGAACTCGTGCGCGCCCACCTCGGCCGCTGCTGCCTCGATCTCCGCTCGGGACGCGGTGGGGCGGCCCAGGGCGATGTTGTCGGCCACCGAGCCGGAGAACAGGAAGTTCTCCTGCGTCACCATCACGACGGCTCGGCGCAGGTCCGTGTCCGACACCGAGCGCAGGTCCGTGCCGTCGAGCTGGACTGAGCCTGCGGACGGGTCGTAGAAGCGGCCCACCAGCTTTGCCACCGTGGTCTTGCCCGCGCCGGTCGCGCCCACCAGGGCCACGGTCTGGCCCGCCGGGACGTCCAGCGAGAACTTCGGCAGCACCAGGCGGGTCGTGCCGGGGTACTGGAACTCCACGTCGGCGAACCGGACGGCGCCCCGCGCGTGTGGCAGGGCCACCGGCGAAGCAGGTTCCGGCACCGACGGCTGCTCCTCCAGGACGCCCGAGATCTTCTCCAGGGCGGCGGTGGCGGAGGAGTACGAGTTCGCGAACATCGCCAGCTCGTCGAACGGGTCGTAGAAGCGGCGCAGGTACACCGTGAACGCCGTCAGCACGCCCAGTTCCAGGGAGCCGCCCGCCACGCGGTAGGCGCCCCAGGCGAGGACCAGTGCCAGCGACACGTTGCCGATGGCGCGGACCGACGAGACGAACGTCGCCATCACGCCCAGCGCGTCAGTGTTCGCGTCGCGGAACTGGCCGTTGAAGCCCGTCATGATCTGCTCGTTGCGGGGCTGGCGCCGGAACGCCTGCACCGCGCGGATGCCGTTCATGGACTCCACGAACTGCACGATGATCTTCGCGATCGCGCCGCGGGTGCCGCGGTACGCGTCCATCGAGCGGCGGCGGAACCAGCGCCAGATGAAGAAGATCGGCACGAAGCCCGCGATCACGACCAGGGCCAGCGGGACGTCCAGGTACAGCAGGATGATCGCGATGCCCGTCACCGACAGCGCCGCGTTGAACAGGCTGTCGAGGCCCTCCTCCAGCAGGTCCTGCAACGAGTCGACGTCGCTCGTCAGCCGGGAGATGACCTTGCCGGACGTGTACGACTCGTGGAATCCGACGGACAACGCCTGCGAGTGCCGGAAGATGCGGCCGCGCAGGTCGAGCAGCACGTCCTGGCCCACCCGGCCGGACAGCCGCAGGAACGCCCAGCGCAGGAACGTCATCAGCACCGCGGAGACCGCGTACCCGACGACGCACCACACGAGGGTCGCCGCGCTGCCGCCCGTCGCGGCCGGGATGCCGCTGTCGATCGCGACGGCGATCAGCAGCGGACCCGCGAGAGCCGCGAGGTTGCCGCCGACCACCGCGGCGATCGCCAGCGAGACCAGGCCGACGTGCGGGCGCAGCAACGACCCCAGCAGCCGGCGCGAGCGGGCCTGCAGCCGCAGACCCGTCGAGTGCGAGATCTCCTCGATCTCCTCGGCGGCGACGCCGCGCCACTCTTCTTCTTGCTGCACAGTCACTTCACTCACGACGCCACCTCCTCTTCCACCAGGTCTTCGTCCATCGAGGACAGAAGACGCCGGTACTCCTCGTTCGTCTCCAACAACTCCCGGTGCGAGCCGATCGCGGCGATCCTGCCGTCGACCAGCAACGCCACCCGGTCCGCCAGCTGCACCGTCGACGACCGGTGCGCCACCACCAGCGCCGTCGTGTCGCGCAGCACGCGCCGCAGCGCGCCTTCGACCTCGGCCTCGGTGTGCACGTCCAGCGCGGACAGCGGGTCGTCCAGCACCAGCACCGCCGGCTTGCCGACGACCGCGCGGGCGAGCGCGAGCCGTTGCCGCTGACCACCGGACAGCGACAGGCCCTGCTCGCCGATCCGGGTCGCGAGACCCCACGGCAGCGCGTCGACGAACTCCTCCGCCTTGGCCACCCGCAACGCCTCGCGCACCTGCGCCTCGGTGACGTCCGGGACGCCCAGGCCGACGTTCTCGGTCACCGACGCGGAGAACAGCACCGGCTCCTCGAACGCCGTGCCCACGACGGTGCGCAGGTCCTCCAGCGACAGGTCCCGCACGTCGACGCCGTCGATCGTGATCCGGCCGCCGGTCACGTCCGCGAGCCGCGGCACCAGCGCGGTCAGCGTCGTCTTGCCCGACCCCGTCGCACCGACCAGCGCGACCGTCTCGCCGGGACGCAGGTCGAGGTCGATGCCCGCCAGCACCTCGCGCCCGTCCTCGAACGCGAACCGGACGCCCTCGAAACGGACGTGCCCGCGCAGCGGCGTGGGCAGCGGCGCGGGCGAGGCGGGGCCGGTGATCGCGACGGGGGAGTCGACGACCTCCCAGTACCGTTCCAGCGCCGAGGCGGCCTGGTTGGTCTCCGCCAGCAGCCAGCCGATGGAGTCGATCGGCCAGCGCAGGTACGCGCTCACCGCGACCGCCGCGACCAGCGTGCCGACCGTCATCCAGCCCTGCACGATGCCCACCGCGCCGACGGCGAGCATGCCCGCGATCGACAGCTCCGGCAGCACGATCAGCACCGACCACAGCGAGGCCAGGATCGAGATCTTGTGCAGCTCGGTCGAGCGCAGCTCACGCGCCTGCGCGAGGAACCGCTTCGACAGCTCGGGCCCGCGCCCGAACGCCTTGAGCACCCGGATGCCGAGCACCGACTCCTCGACCGTCGTGGTCAGGTCGCCCGCCTGGTCCTGCGCCTTGCGCGCCACGACCTTGAACTTCGCCTCGAAGAAGTACGAGATGACGATCAACGGCAGCGCGCCGCACAGCGACACGATCAGCAGCCACGGCGAGAGCGTCGCGATGATGCCGAGCCCGATCAGCACGACCAGGCTGTTGACGATCAGGAACACGATCGCGAACGCCACGAACCGCCGCACGGTCGTCAGGTCGTTCGTCGCGCGCGAGAGCAGCTGACCCGACTGCCACCGGTCGTGGAACGCCACGGGCAGCCGCTGCAGGTGTTTGTAGAGGTCGAACCGCATGCGCGCCTCGACCTCGGCGGCGGGCCGGGCCACGACCTTGCGCCGGATGTAGAACAGCGCCGCCTCACCGATGCCGAGCAGCAGCACGCCCAGGATCAGCCACGGCAGCGGGCCGGTCTCCTTGTTCTGAATCGGACCGTCGACGATGCGCTGCGTGAGCAGCGGGATGCCGAGACCGCACAGCATCGCGAGCATCGTCGCCGACAGCACGACAGTCATCCGTGCGCGGTGCGGCCGCACGTACGGCCACAACCTCCGCAAGGTCTGAATTGTCGAGTTACGTTGATCGCTCACGCGACGAGCCCCCTCCAGGTCCTCTCCAAAGTACGAAGGAGGACCGACACTCAGCATCCGGTTTTTCTCCCACCGGAGCCTCACCGCTCGACTTAGGTCGAGGTCAAGGGCACGATGACCACCATGACGCGGTTTCTGCGCACCGAGCAGACGATGGCGTTTCCACACGGACGGCTCATCGCCTCACGCGACGGGGTGAACTTCGTCCTGGCTCCGGACGGCTGGGACCGGCTCGCGGGCCCACGCCCGCGCCACGCCATGCTCGTCAGCCGCGAGGACGCCGAGGACTGGTGCGAACGCGAGGGCTGGAACCTGCACCTGCTGGACGAGGTGCCTACCGCTTGAAGGTGAACAGGCCGACCAGCCCGTAGGCGACGGCCGCGAGCAACGCCTCGGCGTGGTGCCGGTTGGTGAACCACCCGAGCGCCGGTTCGTGCACCTTGAAGTAGAGCCCGAGCCCCAGCACGACCGGCCCGAGCAGGATGATCGGCCACACCGGCCGCACCCCGAAGACCCACAGGACCGGTCCGGCCAGCACCAGCGACGACACGAGCGCGAGCGGCAGCCCGATCAGCACGAGCAGCAGGAACGTCGACATCGACGTGCTGTCGAGGAACGACTTCAGGAAGCCCGACTCGTAGGCCCACGTCCACCCGAGCACCAGGCCCGCGCCGACGGCCATCGACAGGACGACCCGGAAGAGGAGCCGGCGTCCTGACCTACCCGTCTTGCCCGCGGTGCTCTGCTCCGTCACGCCTCCCACGGTAACCAGCGGTCAGCGCCGCGGCCAAGGCGTACCCGGCACCTGCCGAGATCGTGACCGCCAGGACGAGGTCGTCCGCAGACGGCCGGAGCTTCATCCCGATGGCGGTCAGCCCGGCGGCGAGCGCCAGCACGAACGAGCCCAGCACGCCCACGGCGGCGGTCGGCCAGGCAGGGGTGAACCGGGCGAGCCTCAGCAGCCCCCACGCCACGAGCGCCCACACCACCGCCGAGATCGGGGCCACCCACAGGAAGGTGAGACCCAGGCAGCCGATCGGCGAGGCGGGACCGTCGTAGCACAGCGCCTCGCCGATCGGGACGAACGACAACGACCACGCCGCCGCGCACAACGCCCCCACCACAGCCGCCACGGCCACTCTCATGACCCGATGATGGCGACTTCTGGGACGCGCCTCCATCCGCAGAACTACGCAGTCCCATCGGAGATCACAGCCCGTTCCGCCCGAGTCCGGTGAGCGCTCCGGCCAGCCCGAACGCCACCGCCGGAACCAGTGCCATCCCGACGAACCCCGTCAGCACACCGAAAGCCGCGAGCACGAGGGCCAGACCGGCACCCGGTGCGACCACCGACCAGGGCCGAGGTTGACCGCGCCACGTCAGCAGCCAAGCGTGCAACACCGCCGTGCCCACCAGCCCGGCCAGCAGCACGACGGGGATCAGCAGCAGTCCGTACTCCGCGTAGTCGCCGACGAGACACCGCTCGTCGGACCAGGGCGGCGGCTTCTCGAACCCGCAGAAGCCGACGGCCAGGAGGAGGAACGCCAGGACCGTGGCCACGACACCGGCGATCCCGGCCACCACACCCGTGAGCACCCGTGTCAGCACGGCCGTGCCCGACCTGCGAAACCGGCCGCTGCCGCGTAGGCCACGCACGGCACGGCCACCGCCGCGACCACGAAGAACCGGCGCCCGTCCTCCTGGTACATGTCCAGGTAAGCGGCTTTGAACCACACGACAGCCACGATCAGCACGGCCCACAGCACGCTGCCTCCGGCCGCCGCGAGCCAGCCGCGCTCCTGCCGGACCAGCCGGAACCCCAGCCAGATCAGCACACCCGCGACGGCCATCCAGGTCGCGAAGACGGGCGGGTAGAACACGGGGAGCGAGACACCGCAGCCGGTGCGGCCGGGCCTGAGGTAGCAGTAGCGGGTGAACCCCTCGAGCGTCAGCGCGAACCCCGCGCCGGCGAGGACTCCCGCGCCCGCCCCCACAACAGTGCGCGACACCATGCGCCCAGAACTACCTGATCAAGGCCGGGGAGGACCCGGCCTTCACGAACCCTCCACAGCACCTTCACGACGCGCGCCGGTCAGCACGGCGATCAACGCGTACAGCGCCGCGAACACGGCGAACGAGAGGTAGCTGAACCCCAGCAACAACACCATCGCGACCACGGCCATGAGGGTCGCGGGCACGGCCGTCAGCCACGCCCGCGACACCTTCAGCGATCGCAGTGCCAGTCCGCCGACCACCGACCCCGCCACGGCGAAGATCGGGATCGACGTCACGAAGGCCCCGAGGCAGCCCCAGTCGTCCTTCGAGCAGACCGCTCCGGAAGCGAGGAGCTCGAACAGTCCCCACCAGGCCAGCCCGAGGAGTGCACCCACTCCGGCAGCCAGCGCGACACGACGTCCCACGGCGTCAGCTTTCCCGTCTGAGTTCCGGTCAGAATCTCAGTCAGCGGTTCGACCGCACGCCCAGTAAAACGTCCTCCCACGAAGGGACGATGGGGTGGTTCTTCTTCCCCCGCTTCGGAGGAGGGTCCTTGCGGACCGGCTTCTCCGCGGCGGGCTCCTGCTCCTTCTTCACCGGCGGTGCAGGCGGGGCAGCAGCGGGTTCGGGCTCGGGCAGCTTCTCCTGGACGGGCTTCTCCGCGACCACCGGAGCGGCCACGGGCGGCGGCGCCTGGGCCGGCACCGGCACGGGAGCGGGCTCCTCGACGACCGGCATCGACGCGGGCAGCACCGGAGTCGCCTCCAGGGCCTGCCGCGCCAGCTGCGTCACCGGGCGCACCGTGCGGAGCGTCCGGTTCGGGTTCGGGTCCATCAGGTCGACGGCCACGTCGTCGAGCGCCGTGACCGTGCCGCCCTGCGCACCGGGGTGGAACGCCCAGTGCGCGCGGTTGTCCGAACGCCCGGTCGCCCAGTGCAGCTGCACGATCCAGCGGCCGTCGTCGCCCTTCCACGAGTCCCACCGGGTCTCGGAGAGGTCGTGCCCGCGCAGGCCGAACGAGTGCGCGACGACCTCGCCGAGCGTCTGCACGTCCGGGCCGTCCTCGCGGACCGGGTGCGCGCGCTGGGCCATCTCGGCCGTGCGCGACCGCTCCAGCAGGACGGGGTAGGCGAAGCGCTCGATGCGGTGCGTCGGCATGCCCGCGGCGGCCGCGACCTGCTCGATCGACTCACCGGCGCGGATGCGGGCCTGGATCTCGCGCGGCCGCATCTGGGCCTCGCCGGACTCGATCTGCATCTGGCCGAGGCGCGCGAGGTCACCGCGCAGGGCCGCCCGAAGACGCTCGTCCGCGGGGAGCGTGAAGCGCTCGCCGCGGTTTTCGGGGTCCTCGAGGATGACGGACTTGCCGTCCTCGTCGAGCCCGATGACTCGCAGCGCTCGCATCGTGGCCTCCCTGAATTCGCACCTCGCCAGCAGACAACGTTAGGACAACGAGCTCTCCACGAGTGGGAGACTCGCCGATATCTCTACGTGATCTTGCCAGTTCACGAGGCCTGTCGCACGCCCGTTTCCGGAAGGTTCACCTGGACCACCAGGCCTCCTCCCCCGTTCGGACGAGCCTTCGCCGAGCCCTGGTGCGCCCTCGCGACGGACTGCACGATCGACAGCCCGAGGCCCGATCCGGCGGTCCCGGTGCGGTCGCGCAGACGTCGAAAGGGCTCGAACAACCCGGGTACTGCCTGGGCAGGCACGGTGGGGCCGGTGTTGGCGACGGTCAGCTCTTGATCAAGCTCCACGGTCACCGACCCGCCCGGCTCGTTGTAGAGCACGGCGTTGCGCAACAGGTTGCCGACGAGCTGCGCAAGTAAGACGGGATCGCCGTCCACCAGATACCTGCGGGTGCGAACTTCAAACGTGACCTTTTTCTCCGAGGCCAGCGCCGCGCAGGACTCGATCTCGTCGTCGATCACCTCGTCCAGCCACACGAGCTCACGCGTGGCGAGCCCGCGGTCACTGCGAGCGAGCAGCAGCAGCCCGTCGATGAGCTTCTCGCTCCGCTCGTTGGTGTCGAGCAGGTGCGCTCCGAGACGGCGCAGGTCGTCGTTCGCGTCCGGTGCGGCCAGCGCCACCTCGATCAGCGTCCGCTGCACGGCGAGCGGCGTGCGCAGCTCGTGCGAGGCGTTCGCCACGAACCGCTTCTGGCTGTCGAACGACGACGCGAGCCGGTCGAGCATGCCGTCGAAGGTGTCCGCGAGTTCCTTGAGCTCGTCCGGCGGCCCGTCCAGCTCGATCCGCTGGTCGAGGCGCTCGGCCTCCAGCCGGTGCGCGGTCGAGGTGATCGAGTGCAGCGGCGCCAGCACCCGACCGGCGACGACCCAGCCGAGCCAGACCGCGATCACGGCGGCCACCAGCAGGGCGAGGATCGACTGCCACAGGACGGTGTCCATCGTGTTCGCCGCGAACTCCGCGCCGCTCACGACCAGGGTGTCCGCGGGCAGCTGCGACGCCTCGACCGGCATGAAACCGGGGTAGGTCGTCCCCGCGTCGGCGGGCAGAGCGCGCGAGACGGCGATGCCCTCCATCGGCATCCACCCGGCGAGCAGCCAGTAGTTGAGCGCGACCAGCGCGACGCCCGCGATCAGGAACACCCCCGCGTACCAGGCCGTCAGCCTGGTCCGGAGCTTCACGAGCCGAACCGGTAGCCGGCGCCGGGCACGGTCTGGATGACCTGTGGCGCCCCCAGCTTGCGGCGCAGCGTCATCACCGCCACCCGCACGGCGTTGGTGAACGGGTCCGCGTGCTCGTCCCAGGCCTTCTCCAGCAGCTCCTCGGGGCTCACCACGTTGCCCTCCGCCCGCATCAGCACCTCCAGCACGGCGAACTCCTTGGGGGACAGCGGCAGGAACGTCCCGTCGCGCGACGCCTGGTGCCGCGGCAGGTCGAGCGTGACTCCCGCTCGTTCGAGCACGGGCGGCAACGCGGGACGGGCGCGGCGGCCCAGCGCCTGCACGCGGGCGACGAGCTCGGCGAACGCGAACGGCTTGGTCAGGTAGTCGTCGGCACCGAGACCCAGCCCGGCGACCCGGTCGTCCACCTCGGCCGCCGCCGTCAGCATCAGCACCCGCGCCTCGCCCCCGGTCGCGTGCACGGCCTTGCAGACCTCGTCACCGTGCACGAGCGGCAGGTCGCGGTCGAGCACCACGACGTCGTACGCGTGCACCCCCACCCGTTCCAACGCCGCCTCGCCGTCGTAGCAGACGTCGACCGCCATCGAGAACCTGCGCAGCCCCTCGGCGATCGTGTCCGCGAGCAGCTGTTCGTCCTCGACCACCAGCACACGCATGACGCCAATTTTCCGCGCAACGGGCATAAGCGCCGGATAAGGCCTTTCGCTTAACGCCGCCGAATGAGCGCCTCCGTAGACCTGTCGCCATGAAATCCACCATCGCAGTGTTGCTGGGCCTGCTCCTGGCGCTCACCGCCTGCGGGTCGAAGGACCAGGCGGCCGACCAGAAGAAGGACGAGAAGGGCGACTCGGTCCAGTTCGCCAAGTGCATGCGGGAGAACGGCATCGACATGCCGGACCCGGAGTCGAGCGAGGCAGGCGTCGGCATCACGATCGGCGGCGAGGGCGGCATCGACGCGGAGAAGATGAAGACCGCGCACGAGGCGTGCAAGAAGTTCCTGCCCAACGGCGGCGAGTTCAAGCCGCCGTCGCCCGAGGACCAGGACAAGATGCGCCAGCAGGCGAAGTGCATGCGGGACAAGGGCTACAACTGGCCGGACCCGCAGTTCGAGGGTGGCGTGGGCGAGCCGCTGGAGCCGATCGAGCTGCCCGACACGGAGGACGAGAAGGTCAAGCAGGACATGAAGGACTGCGGCCTCGGTGAGGGCGGCATGGTCGCGGCGAGGCCCGTCGGATGAAGCGCCGCGTGAACAGGAAGATCGTCATCGCCGCGCTCGTCGCCGCCGTGGTGCTCGGCACCGGCGGGGTCGTGGTCCTCACGAGAGTCGCGTCCAACCAGGCCAACGCCGCGCCGTTGCAGAACGACCCCGCGAAGACCGCGGCCGTGAAGAAGACGAACCTCGCCGACCAGCAGTCGCTCACGGGCCAGCTCGGCTTCGGCGCGGATCGAGCTCTGGCCAGCCGGAAAAGCGGCACCGTCACGGGCCTGCCGAAGCAGGGCGACGTCATCGAGCAGGGCAAACCGGTGTTCCACGCCGACGCCAAGCCCGTGCCGCTGTTCTACGGCTCGCTGCCGCTCTTCCGCGACCTCGAGCAGGGCATGTCGAACGGGCCCGACGTCAAGGTGGTGGAGGAAAATCTCGCCGCCCTGGGGTACAAGGACTTCGGCGCCCCCGACGAGAAGTTCACCTACTACACGGCCACCGCGCTGAAGAAGTGGCAGAAGGCCAACGGCCTGGAACAGACCGGCAAGCTCGGCGCCGGCGACGTGGTCGTCCAAAGTGGAGCGATCCGGGTGTCCTCGCTCACCGCCCAGCTCGGCGCACCCGCCGGCGGCGACCTGATGAAGGTCACCGGCACCGAGCGCGCCGTCACCGTCGAGCTGGACCAGGCCAAGCAGCGCCTCGCCAAGCAGGGCGAGAAGGTCGAGCTGTCGATCTCCGGCGGCAAGTCCACCACCGGCACCATCACCGGCATCACCCGCACCACCGGCGACCCCAACCAGGGCTCCAAGCCGAAGATCGTGCTGACGATCTCCGTCGACGACCCCAAGGCCGCCGAAGGCGTCGAGAGCGGCAACGTCACCGCGCTGTTCACCGTGTCGAAGAAGCAGAACGTCCTCGCGGTCCCCATCGGCGCGCTCCTCGCGCTGCCCGAGGGCGGCTACGCCGTCGTGACCGACGACGGCAAGACCATCCCGGTCACCGTCGGCATCTTCGCCAAGGGCCAGGTCGAGGTGCAGGGTGAGGGTCTGCGCGAGGGCATGACGGTGGTGACCACCGAGTGATCACCGTCGACCGCGCGAGCCGGACCTACCCCGGCGGCGTGCAGGCGTTGCGCGACGTCTCCCTGACCGTCGGGGGCGGGGAGATGCTCGCGATCGTGGGACCGTCCGGCTCGGGGAAGTCGACGCTGCTGCACCTGATGGGCACGCTCGACAAGCCCACCGCAGGCACCGTCGAGATCGACGGCCACGACGTGTCGTCGTTGTCGGACAACGCCCTGTCGGCACTGCGGGCGCGCACGATCGGGTTCGTGTTCCAGCAGTTCTTCCTCACCGAGGGGCTGTCCGCGATCGAGAACGTGGCATCGGGCCTGGTGTACGCCGGCGTGCCGCGGTCCAAGCGGCGGGCGATGGCGATGTCCGCGCTGGACCGGGTCGGCCTGATCCACCGGGCGCTGCACAAGCCGCACGAGCTGTCCGGCGGCGAACGCCAGCGGGTCGCGATCGCGCGGGCCGTGGTGAACACGCCGGGCATCCTGCTGGCAGACGAGCCGACCGGGAACCTCGACACGAAGAACGGCGCCGGGGTGCTGGAGTTGCTGGAGAGCCTCAACGCCGACGGCACGACGATCGTGATGATCACGCACGACCGGGACATCGCGGCGTGGGCGCCGCGCCGCGTCGAAGTGAGGGACGGGGTGATCGTGTGATCGACCTGCTGCGCCTCGGGTTCTTCGGCATGCGGACCCGCCCGATCCGCGCGGTCCTCTCGGCCCTCGGCATCGCGATCGGCATCGCCGCCGTCGTCGCGGTCGTCGGCATCCCGGCCTCCAGCGCGGCGGCGCTCAAGGAGAAGATGTCCAGGCTGGGCACCAACCTCCTGACCGCCGCGCCCGGCCAGGACTTCTTCGGCCAGGACGCGAAGCTGCCCGAGACCGCCGTGCCGATGGCCAAGCGGATCGGCGCGGTGTCGGCGGCCAGCGCCACCGGCAAGCTGTCCGCGAGCGTCCGCAAGAACGACCTGGTGCCGTCCAGCGACACGCTCGGCCTGCAGGTGCAGGCGGCCGAGCAGGACCTGCTCAAGGTGCTGAACGCCGAGGTCCGCGCCGGCCGGTGGCTCTCACCGGGCGAGAAGTCGGTGGTGCTCGGGGGCACCGCTGCCTCGCGCCTCGGCATCGACAAGCCCGGTGTGCAGCTGTGGATCGACGGGCAGTGGTTCACGGTCGTCGGGATCCTGGGACCGCTGCCGCTGGCGCCGGAGATCGACAGGTCCGCGCTCGTCGGCTGGGACGCGGCCAAGGAGGCGTTCGGGTTCGAGGGCAACGCGAACACGGTCTACGTGCGCACGACCCCGGACCAGGTGGACAACGTCCGCGGTCTGCTCGGCCCGACGCTGAACCCGCAGAAGTCCAACGAGGTCAAGGTTTCCCGGCCCTCGGAGGCGCTGGAGGCGCAGCAGCTGGCCGAGAGTTCCTACAACGCGCTGTTCCTGGGCTTGGGCGGAGTCGCGTTGTTGGTGGGTGGCGTCGGCGTGGCGAACACGATGGTGATCTCGGTGCTGGAACGGCGCAGGGAGATCGGACTGCGGCGGGCGCTCGGGGCGACCCGGCGGCAGATCCGGTGGCAGTTCCTCACCGAGTCGGTGTTGTTGTCGGGACTCGGCGGGCTGGTCGGCGTGATCGTGGGAATCGCGGTCACAGCCGGATATTCGATCAGTCAGCAATGGCCCGCGGCACTGCCGTGGCCGGCCCTGCTCGGGGGAGTGGGCTCGGCGATCCTCATCGGCGCCATCGCCGGCGTCTATCCCGCGGTGCGGGCGGCCCGTCAGTCGCCCACGGAGGCACTTGCCTGAAAAGCCCTGGGGCGCACCGAGAACTCGTTCGGTGCGCTCCAGGTTGCTGTCCTGCTGTGGGTCAGAGCTGGCCGACGACCCAGTCGATCGCCTGCGTCAGGATCGTGACGTCGTTCGGCTCGATGGCCGGGAACATCGCGACGCGCAGCTGGTTCTTGCCGAGCTTGCGGTACGGCTCGACGTCCACGATCCCGTTGGCGCGCAACACCTTCGCCACGGTGGCGGCGTCGACCTCGTCGGAGAAGTTGATCGTGCCGACGACCTGCGAGCGGTCAGCGGCCTTCTCGACGTACGGCGTGGTGTAGGCCGTCTTCTCGGCCCACGAGTACAGCCGGTCGCTGCTGTCCTTGGTGCGCGCGACCGACCACTCCAGACCACCGTTGCCGTTGATCCAGTCGATCTGGTGCGCCAGCAGGAACAGCGTGGCGACCGACGGCGTGTTGTACGTCTGGTCCTTCGTGGAGTTGTCGAGCGCCGTGGGCAGCGACAGGAACTCCGGCACCCAGCGGTCCTTGAGCTCGTCGACGCGCTGCAGGGCCGCGGGCGACATGAGCGCGAGCCACAGACCACCATCGCTCGCGAACGACTTCTGCGGCGCGAAGTAGTAGACGTCGAAGTCCTCGGCCCTTACCGGCAGGCCACCGGCACCCGAGGTCGCGTCGATCGCGATCAGCGCACCGTCCGACCCCTCGATGCGCGTGACGGGCATCGCGACACCGGTCGACGTCTCGTTCTGCGCCCAGCCGACCAGGTCGGCGCCCTCGGCGTAGAAGAGCTCGGGCGACGTGCCCGGCTCCGCCTTGGTGACGAGCGAGTCCTTCAGGAACGGCGCGGTCTGCGTGACCTTCGCGAACTTGGAGGAGAACTCACCGTTCGTGAAGTGCTGCGCGGTCTCGCGCACAAGCCCGAAGCTGGCCGCGTCCCAGAACGCCGTGGTACCACCGTTGCCGAGCACGACCTCGTAGCCGTCCGGCAGCTGGAACAGCTCGCGCAGGCCGGAGCGGACGCGGCCGACGAGGTTCTTGACGGGCTTCTGCCGGTGGGAGGTGCCGAGCAGCGCGGCCCCTTCGGTGGCGAGGGCCTGCACGGCCTCGGGACGCACCTTGGACGGTCCACAACCGAAGCGTCCGTCGGACGGCTTGAGGTCGGCGGGCAGCACCAACGAGGTCGGATCGGCGGTCTGGGTCATGTGGTCACGCCTCCGGGGCGATGGACGATCTGAACGGACCTGACCGGCGCCGTTGCCGGAGTTCACAGTGTTGCAGGCCGGTGGCCGCGAGGTGACAACCGGGTGTCCTGGGTCACTTCACGATCGAGGGACGGAAGTTGATCATGACTTTGGCATACTGTTTACTGTTCGCAATCAACAGCCCTACGAGATTGCGAGCGTGATCAGTGCTGAGGTCCTGCTTCGGTGGTAATTCTGGCACGTCCGATGAGGACGAATAGCCGAACCTCATCCTGACCTCTGTGCTCGGCGAGTCTCTTTGAGTTGCAGCCGGATTCCGGTGCGTTGGCGCACCGGCAGGTCCGACACCTTGAAACTGATCGTTTCCCTGCCTTCGGTGTCCACTTTTCGGCGCCATCGAAGTCCAGTTTGCCCCTCGGTCTTCGAGATCGGCTCGACTACCACTTCGATGCCTTTCGGCAGCACGACGCGATAGGTCGCGCGCTTGACCGGTTGCCAGTACATGAGGCCGAACTCGTCGGGCAGTCCGTCCAGTAGCGGTTTGCACCTCTTGGGCCAATAGAGGTCGATGGCCAACGACACCTCCGAGTTCGCCGGCGGAGGTGCGTGGAAATGCGCGATCGCCGCCATGGCCCCGTCTTTGGGCCACGACAGCGTCGTGCGCAGGGTGGTTCCTGCTGAGCCGTTGGCCAGCAGGTTCCGCACGGTTGTCCGGACCCGCTTGCGGTAGCGCGACGGTTGTGACCATCCGCAACCGAACCGCATCCGGACGTAGTACAGGTCGGCGTGCACCGCCCTCACCTTGATCTTCAAGCTCGTGTGGGCGTTGCCCCGGTCGTCGACGGTCATCGTCTCGTCCCAGTCGAGGACCTCGTAGGAGGGGTGCACTGTGTCGAGAAGCCGGCAGTAGTGGGACACGAGCTCCTTGTGGACCTCCAGTCCCCGGTGTTCGGACTTGAGTCGGCCGATCAACGCGATTCCGGCGGCTGTGATCACCAGGACGGCGGTGACGAGAGCCCCGGCCTTCACCGCCGTGCTGCCGAGAGCGGCGCCGATCAGCACGGCGAAGGACATCAGGCCGAACGCCGCTTTGGCCACCGCCGGTGGGCCGTGGCCACGTATGAATTCTTCGAGGAATAGAATCAGCTCCCGCAGCACTGTCCCCCCGACTGATGTTGCGAACAGTGGCGGTGACTGTCCGTGAGAGTCGATTGAACAGATTGTGCGGTCGCCGATCAGTTCGTCGGAGGGCGGCACTCGAACGGCCCTCGGCTTCGCAGGCCATTTCACCGATGTGCAGTAACCGGCGACATCAGCGCGTCACTGCAGCATGCCGCGATCCATCGCCGTGGTGACCGCAGCCGTCCGGTCGGACACCCCGAGTTTGTTGAACACCCGCAACAAGTGCGTCTTCACCGTCGCCTCAGAAATGAACAAGGTCCGACCGATCTCAACATTGGACATGCCTTTGGCGACCAGTTTCAACACCTCCGCCTCCCGAGCCGACAGAGGCGGAGTCCGAACCTGCCCCACCACCTTCGCCACCATCGAGGGAGCCAGCACGGTCTCCCCACGAGCAGCTGCCCGAATGGCCGCGATCAGGTCCTCGGTCGTCGAGTCCTTCAACAGGTACCCCGACGCCCCGGCCTCCACCGCGCGAAGAATGTCCGAATCGGTCTCGTACGTGGTCAGCACGAGCACCCGAGGGCCGGTGCCCACGATCCGGGCGGTGGCCGCCACACCGTCCATTTCGGGCATTCGCAGGTCCATCAGCACGACGTCCGGCTTCAGCAGGGCGGCCTGGGTGATCGCCTCGGCGCCCGAGCCGGCGTCGCCTACCACCTCCAGGTCGTCCGCCACGAGCATGCCGCGCAGCCCCTGACGCACCACCGGGTGGTCGTCCACCAGCAGGATCCTGATCACAGCGGCACCTCCACCAGCACCGACGCCCCCTCGTCCGACGACAGGGAGAGCGTCCCACCCACCTGTTCCAGCCGGGCGCGCATGCCCCGCAGCCCGAAGCCTTCCAGGGCGTCGCCGAAGCCGCGGCCGTCGTCGCGGACCTCCAGGGACACGCCGTCCTCGTCGAACCTCATCACGACGTCCACCCGTGACGCGTCCGAGTGCCTGGCCACGTTGGTCAGCGCCTCCTGCGCGGTGCGCAGCAGCACCACCTCCACCGAGGTGGCTAGCGGTCGCGGGTCGCCGATCACCCGGAACGTCGACGGCAGCGACTGGCCGGACACCAGGCGGCGCACCGCGTCCTCCAGGGACGAACCGTCCAAAGGCGACGGTGAGTTCGACGCGACGAGGGCTCGTGCCTCGCGGAGGTTCTCGCGCGCGGTCTGCAGGGCCAGGTCGACGTTCGGCTGGGCGCCCTGCAGGAGCGTGATGATCGAGGTGTAGCCCTGCGCGAGCGTGTCGTGGATCTCGGCGGCCCAGCGGGCGCGTTCGGCTTCGAGGGTCAGCGACTCGATGCGTTCGAGCAGTTCGCCGCGTTGCTGGTTCTGCTGCGCGATCCGGCTGACGGCCCAGCCGAAGGCCTGCGAGAAGCCGATGATCAGCAGGGCTCCCGGCCACGGCAGGGCGGGGTCGGCGCCGGCCAGCCAGGTCAGCAGTTGCGGCGTGAAGACGAAGACCACCATCGGGAAGAACGCCCAGGTCACCGGCATCATCATGTAGATCTGGGGGACGAGGCCGAACAACGCGAACGTGGCGTTGCCGGTCAGCCAGACCGCCGGGGCCCACAGCGCGAGCGAGCCGGCCGCGTAGACGAGGCCGCGCCAGTCCTCGATGCCGTTCTTCATGAGCCGCAGGCCGTACAGCACGAACCACAGGGAGTTCAGGACGAGCAACCCCGCCGCCGACAGCCGGTCGGCGAGGGGGTTGGCGTCCACCAGGACGAGGGTGATCGTGGTGACCTGGGTCAGTGCGAAGAGCACGTACCAGGTCGTCAGCGGCTGGTGTTGCTCCACTTGAAGGTCCTGCCGACGAGCACCAGGCCCACGACGCTCCACGCCGTCAGCACCAGCGCGATCTTGCCCAGCTCCCATGATCCCGCCGCCTCCATGACCGCGTAGCCGTCGTCCAGTGCGAACACCGAGCGGAAACCCTGGCACACCCACTTCAGCGGGAAGAGCGAGCCCACCGTGCGCAGGGACTCGGGCAGTTCCGACTGCATGATGAACACGCCGCTGAGGAACTGCAGCACGATGTACGGCAGGTTCAGCACGCCCGCCGCGTTGCGGGTGGACTTCGCGATCGAGCTCAGCGCCACGCCGATCAACGAGCAGGCGACGACGCCCAGGGTGAAGACCCACGCGAACGTCAGCCACTTCTCCGTGCTCGTCGGCAGCTCCAGGTCGAACCGCAGCACGCCGACGACGACCAGCAGCACCGCCTCGAACAGGCTCGACACGAACACCAGGATGATCTTGCCCAGGAAGTACGAGGTGAACGGCATCGGCGTGCCGCGCAGGCGCTTCAGCGTGCCGTCCTCGCGGTCGGCCACGACGCTCATGCCGAGCCCGACGAACGACGTCGAGATGATGCCGGCGCCGATCATGCTGGCCGCGAACATCTGCGCGGCGGCGGGTTCCTTCACGTAGACGGTGCCCAGCAGCAGCATCAGCAGTGCCGGCAGCGACACCGTGAAGATGAGGTTCTCCTTCTGCCGGAAGAACTCCCGCAGCTCGGTCCCACCCCTCGCGAGGCCGAGCCGGAGGGTCGAGGGCAGGGCTGCTGCCTGGGACGCGACGACGGTGGTCACTTGATCAGCTCCAGGTAGACGTCTTCCAGGGACGGGCGGGTGACGGTGAGCTCGGCCAGTTCGCCGTGCCGGGACAGGTCGGCGATCACCTTGGTGGGCTCGTGCGTCAGGACTTCGCGGTGTCCGGAGTCGGAGAGCCAGCGCACGGTGGCGTCGGCGTGCGCGCGGCCGCCGAGCGTCTGCGGCGTGCCCTCGGCGACGATCCGGCCACCGGCGAGCACGGCCACGCGGTCGGCGAGCGCCTCGGCCTCGTCCAGGTAGTGCGTGGTCAGCAGGATCGTGGTGCCCTCGGAGGCGAGCAGCTTGATCAGGCCCCAGAACTGCCGGCGCGCCTCGGGGTCGAAGCCCGTGGTCGGCTCGTCCAGGAACACGAGTTCGGGGCGGCCGATGATGCCGAGCGCCACGTCGAGGCGGCGGCGCTGGCCACCGGAGAGCGTGCCGGCGCGGGACTTCGCCTTCTCCGTCAGCCCGACGAGGTCGATGACCTCCTCCGGGTCGCGCGGGTCGCCGTAGTACTTCGCGTAGTGGTGCACGGCCTCGCGGACGGTGAGCGTCGCCGCGTCGGTCGCGCTCTGCAGGACGATGCCGAGCTTCGACCGCCACTCGCGGCCACCCTCGGCCGGATCGACGCCCAGCACGCTGACCTCGCCCGCGTCGCGGTCGCGGTGCCCCTCCAGGATCTCGACGCTGGTGGTCTTGCCTGCACCGTTCGGACCGAGCACCGCGAAGACCTCACCCCGTGCGACGTCGAGGTCCACCCCTGCCACCGCCTGGTGGTCCTTGTAGGCCTTGCGGAGGCCCCTCACTCGGATCGCGTTCATGTCGTAAATCCTGCGGCGGCAGGGGGTGCGCGCGGGACGACCGCAGGACCGACCCCGGTTGTCAACCGGTCGGTGGACACGCGGTCGTGTTTCGGCCGTGTTTCCAGTCCGGGCAACCGCGCTTTCCCGTGTTAGAACGGCCTGGTGCATCTGACGCCGCATGAACGCGACAAGCTCCTCGTGCACGTCGCTGCCGACGTCGCGCGCCGCCGGCTCGAACGCGGCGTGCTGCTCAACTACCCCGAGTCCGTCGCCCTGATCACCGACCACGTGCTGGAGGGCGCGCGGGACGGCCGCACGGTCAGCGAGCTGATGGAGAGCGGGCGCACGGTCCTCGCGCCGGAGCAGGTCATGCGCGGCGTGCCGGAGATGATCGACTCGGTGCAGGTCGAGGCGACCTTCCCGGACGGCACGAAGCTCGTCACCGTGCACCGCCCGATCGCGCCGTCCGCCGGTCCGGCGCCGGGGGAGGTGGTCGTCGGCGCCGAGCCCGTCGAGCTCAACCCCGGACGGCCGCGCGTGACGCTGGTCGTCGTGAACACCGCGGACCGGCCCGTCCAGGTCGGCTCGCACTTCCACTTCGCCTCGGTCAACACGGGGCTCGAGTTCGACCGCGAGGCCGCGTTCGGCTACCGGCTCGACATCCCGGCGGGCACCGCCGTGCGGTTCGAGCCCGGCGTCGAACGTGAGGTCGCGCTGGTTCCGCTGGCAGGCTTGAGGATCGTCCGGGGGTTGCAGCGATGATCGACCGCGAGCGCTACGCCGAACTGCTCGGACCGACGGTCGGCGACCGCATCCGGCTCGCCGACACCGACCTGTTCATCGAGGTCACCGAGGACCGCTCGCGCGGCGCCGGCTCGGGTGACGAGGTGATCTTCGGCGGCGGCAAGGTGGTCCGCGAGTCGATGGGGCAGGGGATCGCGACCCGTGCCGGGGGTGCTCCGGACCTGGTCATCACGGGTGCGGTGGTCCTCGACCACTGGGGTGTCGTCAAGGCCGACGTCGGCGTGCGGGACGGCCGGATCGTCGCCATCGGCAAGGCGGGCAACCCGGACACGATGGACGGCGTGCACCCGGACCTCGTCATCGGGCCGTCGACGGAGATCCTGTCCGGCAACGGGAAGATCCTCACCGCGGGCGGCATCGACTGCCACGTCCACTTCATCTGCCCGCAGATCGTGGACGAGGCGCTGGCGTCCGGGCTGACCACGCTGATCGGCGGCGGCACCGGTCCGGCGGAGGGCACGAAGGCCACCACGGTCACGCCCGGCGCCTGGTACCTCGACCGCATGCTGACGTCGATGGACCACATGCCGATCAACGTCCTGTTGCTGGGCAAGGGGAACACGGTCTCCGAGGAGGGCCTGCGCGAGCAGCTGGTCGGCGGCGCCGGCGGGTTCAAGCTGCACGAGGACTGGGGCACCACGCCCGCCGCGATCGACGCCTGCCTGCGCATCGCCGACGAGTCCGGCGTCCAGGTCGCGATCCACACGGACACCTTGAACGAGGCCGGGTTCCTAGAGTCCACTGTGGACGCCATTGCCGGTCGCTCGATCAACGCCTACCACTCCGAGGGCGCGGGCGGCGGGCACGCGCCGGACATCATCCGCGTCGTCTCGCTGCCGAACGTGCTGCCGTCGTCGACGAACCCCACGCGCCCGCACACCGTCAACACCCTCGAGGAACACCTCGACATGCTGATGGTGTGCCACCACCTCAACCCGTCGGTGCCGGAGGACCTGGCGTTCGCGGAGTCGCGGATCCGGCCGACCACGATCGCGGCCGAGGACCTGTTGCAGGACATGGGCGCGATCTCGATGATCTCGTCCGACTCGCAGGCGATGGGCCGCGTCGGCGAGGTGATCATCCGGACCTGGCAGACCGCGCACGTCATGTCGTCGCGGCGGACGCTGGACGCGAACCTGCGGGCGCGGCGGTACGTCGCGAAGTACACGATCAACCCGGCGATCGCGCACGGCATCGCGGACGAGGTCGGGTCCGTGGAGGTCGGCAAGCTCGCCGACCTGGTGCTGTGGGAGCCCAAGTTCTTCGGCGTGCGGCCGTCGGTGGTGCTCAAGGGCGGGTTCATCGCGTGGGGCGCGATGGGCGACGCGAACGCCTCGATCCCGACGCCGCAACCGGTGTGGGCGCGGCCGATGTTCGGCGCGACCGCCGGTGCCGCGTCCTCGGTGTTCTTCGTGGCACCGGAGGCGATCGCGGCCGGGGTGGGCGAGCGGTACGCGCGGCGCGTGCTGCCGGTGGCCTCGACGCGGTCGGTGACCAAGGCGGACATGGTGCTCAACGACGCGATGCCGGCTGTCCGGGTCGACCCGGACAGCTTCGCCGTGCACGTGGACGGGAACCTGGTCGAGCCCTCGCCGGTCGCGGAGCTGCCGATGGCCCAGCGGTACTTCCTGTTCTGATGCTGACCGCGCTGATCCTCGCCGACTCCCGCTTCCCCGGCGGTGGCCACGTGCACTCCGGTGGGCTGGAGGAGGCCGCCGCGCGCGGTCTGGTGACCGACGAGCCGTCGCTGCGGTCGTTCCTGCACGGACGGCTGGTCGGGGCGGGGCTGCTGGCGGCGGGGTTCGCGGCCGCGGCGGCCCGTGGCGGCGACCTCGCGGAGCTGGACGCGGAGCTCGACGCGCGCACGCCGTCGCCCGCCCAGCGCGAGGCCTCGCGGGCGCAGGGACGGGGGATGCTGCGCGCGGCCCGGCGGGCGTGGCCTTCGGCGCGGCTGGAGGCGCTGCCTCGGGACCCGCACCAGCCGCTGGTCATCGGGGTGCTGGCCGGTGACGCCTTCGAGGCCGCGCTGACCTGCGCCTATCTGTCGGTGAGTGGACCGGCGTCGGCGGCCGTGCGACTGCTGGGGCTGGACCCGTTCGGGGTCAACGCGATCGTGGCCGCGCTGCCGGTCGAGGACATCGCTTCGCGGGCGTGCGCCGAGCTGCCCGCGCTGGGTTCGCCTGCCTTGGACCTGCTGGCCGAGGCACATGCACGACGTGAAGGGGTGCGTCTCTTTGGGGGCTAACCACGGGCCCGACCCGCACGATCACCACCACGGGGCCGCGCCGCGCATCGGTATCGGCGGACCGGTCGGCAGCGGCAAGACCGCGCTGACGGCCGCGCTGTGCCGCGCGCTGGGCGAGCAGCTCTCGCTGGCGGTCGTGACCAACGACATCTACACGACCGAGGACGCGGACTTCCTGCGTCGCGCCGGGGTGCTCGACCCTGCGCGGATCGAGGCGGTGCAGACCGGGTGCTGCCCGCACACCGCGATCCGCGACGACATCACCGCGAACCTGGACGCGGTCGAGCGGCTGGAGCACCGGTTCTCCTCGCTGGACCTGGTGATCATCGAGAGCGGTGGCGACAACCTGACCGCGGTGTTCTCGCGCGGCCTGGTCGACCGGCAGATCTTCGTCGTGGACGTGGCCGGCGGCGACAAGGTGCCGCGCAAGGGCGGACCGGGGGTGACGACGGCGGACCTGCTGGTGATCAACAAGATCGACCTGGCGCCGTTCGTCGGCGCGGACATGGACGTGATGATCTCCGACGCGCACCGGATGCGCGGCGAGCTGCCCGTCATCGCCCAGTCGCTGGTCGAGACCCCGGACGCGCCCGAGGTGGCGAAGTGGGTGCTGGCCCAGCTGTGAAGGCGTCGGCTCGGCTGGTGGTGGCGCTGGACTCGCACGGCAACAGCGTCGTGCGGGTCCTTCGGTCGATGACACCGTTGACATTGGTGCCGGCCCGACGAGTCGGCCCGGTTGCGTTGGTGCACCTGGTTTCCTCGGTCACGGCACCGCTCGGCGGCGATTCGTTGTCCCTGACCGTCGAAGTCGGTCCTGGAGCCTCGCTAGAGCTTCGAGGTGTTGCGGCGACGCTGTTGTTGCCCGGTTCGTCCGATGCGGAGTCGTCTTCTCTCGTGCGGTTCCTGGTCGAGGGATCGGTTCGCTACCTCCCGGAGCCCACGGTCGTGACGCGCCGCGCCCGCCACTCCGCAGTGGTGGAGGCCGAATTGGACGGTCACGCACAGTTGCGAACCCGCGAGGTCCTGGTGCTCGGCCGCACCGGCGAACCCGCCGGCTCGCTGTCGTCGCTGGTGCGTGCAACCCGTTGCGGCAAGCCGTTGTTGCACCAGCAGCTGGTGGTGGGCGACCCTGCGGTCGACGGGGCGTCGGCCGGATTGGCAGGGCACCGCGTCGTGGGCACGGAGCTGGTCCTGGACGCCGTCGAGCGCGCGGTCGGCGGCGGGGAGTGGTGGAGCGTCGTTCCGTTGGCAGCAGGCGGAACTCTCGCCACCGCACTGGGTGATGACGTGGTCACCGTCACACGTGTGCTCGACGCCATCTGACTCGATCACGGACTCGATCCAGAACTGTTCTTTGCACGGACAGTCACCGTTCAGGTGGTGGTCATCACCGCGCAGGCGGTTTCGGGATCGGGTCGCCGTGCGTATGGTCGCGGGTCCAGGGACCACGAGTTCTGCCACTGCTTGGAGGTTCGCCGATGACGGAGACCACGAACATCGCACTACCGGCGATGCGCGTGTCCTACGAGCAGGGTTCGCTGAGCGAGTCCGAGCTCGCCGCCACCTGGTACGAACAGCTTCAGCTGTGGCTGGACCAGGCGACCGGGGCCGGCCTGCCCGAGCCCAACGCGATGGTGCTCGCCACCACCGACGTGAAGGGCCGCCCGTCCTCGCGCACGGTGCTGGCGAAGGGCCTCGACGCCCGCGGGTTGGTGTTCTTCACCAACTACACCTCCAACAAGTCGCACGACCTGATGGCCACGCGGTACGCGTCGGCGACGTTCCCGTGGTTCGCGATGCAGCGCCAGGCGCACGTGCGCGGGACCGTCGAGAAGGTCGGGCCGGTGGAGACCGCCGAGTACTGGAACTCGCGTCCGCGCGGGTCGCAGATCGGGGCCTGGGCGTCGCCGCAGTCGCGTGTGGTCACCGGGCGGTCCACTTTGGACTCGGCGTTGCACAAGATCGAGCGGCAGTTCGCCGAGACGGAGAAGATTCCGGTGCCGCCGCACTGGGGTGGGTGGCGGATTCGGCCCGAGGAGGTCGAGTTCTGGCAGGGGCGGCGGGATCGGATGCACGATCGGCTGCGGTTCCGGCTTGGGCGGGACGGGTGGGGGTTGGAGCGAGTAGCTCCGTAGTTGCTTGGGTGTGTGGGGCGCTTCCGGTGGGCGGGGGCGCCCCTTTTGCGTTTGCGGGTTGCGTGCGACTGGTTGCGTTCCAGCGGGGTTGGTTGCGTTGGGTTGGTTCCGGTCGCCTTGCGAGGGTGCTCACGCGGGCCGGGACGATGTAGTGGGTTGCGATCGGGGCTTGACTTCGGGGCCCTTGCGAGGCGCTGGTCGGCCTTTTAAAGCCGGGCTGAAAAGCGCCCGGCCGATCCGCGAGGGGTAGCACCTCGCACCCAAAGTCAAGCCCCGATCGCCGAGGCCGGGGCCTTATCGCCTCGTAGCGCGTCGAGGTTCGTCCGGCTCGCTTCGCATCGCCACGCCGGGCTGCGTGCGTGGTTGCCGTGCGAGGGCGGGCGCCTGTTTCGCGGTGGTTGTCTGCTTGCGTGGGCGCCTGGTGCGGCTGGCGCCTGTTTCCTGCCTGGCCGTCCGTCCCCTGCCGACACGGCGCGTTCATGCCGCTGTCACGGTCCGCGCGGAACCTGACCTGGGGGTCGGGCGTCCTTCGGGTGGCGGGAATGTCCGATCCCGGACTTCGTCATACTGGGATTTCGGAAACAGCGAACTACGAGGTGCGATTACACGTGTGCGGAGTGCTCGGACTCATCTGTTCCACCGAGGCCACCGCGGCCTCCGCGCGTGCCTCCGTGGCCTCGGCGTTGCGTTGCCAGCGGCACCGGGGGCCCGACGAGCAGGACACGTGGGCCGACAAAGAGGTCATCTACGGGTTCAACCGGCTCGGGTTCATCGACCTGGAGCACTCCCACCAGCCGTTGGTGTGGGGGCCGCCGGAGAACCCGACGCGGTACACGCTGAACTTCAACGGCGAGATCTACAACTACAAGGAGCTCCGGGCCGAGCTCATGCGGAAGTTCGGGGCCCAGTTCAAGACCAAGGGTGACGGTGAGGCCATCGTCGCCGGGTATCACTTCCTCGGGGCCGACTGGGTCAAGATGTTGCGCGGCATGTTCGCGTTCATGATCTGGGACGCGCAGGAGCGGGTCGTCTTCGGAGCGCGGGACCCGTTCGGGATCAAGCCGCTGTACTGGGCCGCCGGGCCGGGTGGGGTGGGCTTCTCGTCGGAGAAGAAGAGCTTGTTGCAGCTCACCGGGGTTCTGGGGATCAGTCAGGAGCTGGACCAGACGGCGTTGCAGCACTACCTTGTGCTGCAGTACGTGCCGGAGCCCGAGTCGCTGCACAAGGCGATCCGGCGGGTCGAGTCCGGGACGTCGTTCAAGGTGTCGCCCGGTGGGCAGGTGCTGTTCAACCGGTACTTCAAGCCCGTGTTCTCGCCGCGGCCGGTCAACGGGGCGCACGAGGCCGAGGCGCTGCACGAGCGCATTGCGGACGTGATGCGCGACTCGGTCGCCAAGCACATGATCTCCGACCCGGACGTGACCGTTGGTGCGTTCCTGAGTGGCGGGATCGACTCCACGGCCACGGCCACGCTCGCCAAGCAGCACAACCCCAACCTCATCGCGTTCACCAGCGGGTTCGACCGGCAGGGGTACTCGGAGGTCGACGTCGCGGCCGAGACGGCGGCGGCGATCGGGGTGCGGCACGTCGTGAGGACGGTGTCGCCCGACGAGATGATGGAGGAGCTGCCGCTCATCCTCTGGTACCTCGACGACCCGGTGGCGGACCCGGCGCTGGTGCCGCTGTACTTCATCGCCAAGGAGGCGCGGAAGTACGTCAAGGCCGTGCTGTCCGGTGAGGGTGCGGACGAGCTGTTCGGCGGGTACGTGATCTACCACGAGCCGTTGTCGCTGGCGCCGTTCGAGAAGGTGCCCGGTGGTGTGCGCAAGCTGATGGGCGCGGTCTCCAAGTCCATCCCCGAGGGTGTGCGCGGCAAGGACCTGCTGCGGCGCGGGTCGCTGCGGCTCGAGGACCGGTACTACGGCAACGCCCGCAACTTCAGTGACGACCAGGTGCGGGCGGTGTTCCCCGGTTACCAGGAGGGCATCGGCTTCAAGGACGTCACGGCGCCCTGGTACCGCGAGTCGGAGGACTGGGACCCGGTCGCGCGCATGCAGCACATCGACCTCTACACGTGGCTGCGCGGCGACATCCTGGTCAAGGCCGACAAGGTGACGATGGCCAACTCCATCGAGCTGCGCGTGCCGTTCCTCGACCCCGAGGTGTTCCGGGTCGCGGCCGAGGTGCCGCTCGACCAGAAGCTCACCGAGGGCACGACCAAGTACGCGCTGCGCAAGGCGTTGGCGAAGATCATCCCGCCGCACGTGCTGAACCGGCCCAAGCTCGGCTTCCCGGTGCCGATCCGGCACTGGCTGCGCGCCGAGATGTACGACTGGGCGCGCGGGATCATCAACGACTCGCAGACCGGCCACCTGCTCGACAAGAACGCGGTGCTCGACCTGCTCGCCGAGCACAAGTCCGAGCAGTTCGACCGCAGCCGGCAGCTGTGGAGCGTGCTCTGCTTCATGATCTGGCACGGGATCTTCGTCGAGGGCCGGATCAGCCCGAAGGTGCCGGAGCCGGTGTACCCCGTCCGCCTCTAGTCCGGTGCCACTGGCGAGTGGTCTTGGCGACACGGGCGCGGAAAGCGCTTGTTAGTTGCCATAGGCTAACGAAGTGGCCACCGTGGGGAGAAGCGCGCGCTCGACGTTCGTGATCGACACGCGACCGTTGAAGATCGTCGCGTACCGCCGGCTGTGGCTCTCCACGATCGTGACGGCGGTGGGCTCCCAGCTCACCGCCGTCGCCGTGCCCAAGCAGGTCTACGACCTCACCGGCTCGTCCGCGTGGGTCGGCATCGCCGCCGGTGTTGCGCTGGTGCCGCTGCTGGTCTTCGGGCTGTGGGGCGGTGCCATCGCGGACACCGTCGACCGCCGGAAGCTGATGCTCGTCACCAACGCCGGCATCGCCGTCTCGTCGGTGCTGCTGTGGGTGCAGGCCGCGCTGGGTGTCGGCTCGGTGTGGCTCGTCATCGCGTTGCTCGGCCTGCAGCAGGTGTTCTTCGCGGCCAACGCCCCGGCTCGGTCGGCGGCGATCGCGCGGCTCGTGCCGGCGGAGCTGTTGCCGTCGGCCGGTGCGCTCGGGTCGACCGTCATGCAGTTCGGCGCGGTGCTCGGGCCGTTGCTCGCCGGCGCGTTCATGCCGATCGTCGGGCTCTCGACGTTGTACCTCGTGGACGCGATCGCGCTCACCGTCACGGTCTACGCGGTGTGGAAGCTGCCCGCGATGCCCCCGCTGGACGGCGTGATCCGGCGTGCGGGGCTGCGGGACGTGCTCGACGGGTTCGTGTACCTGTGGGCGCAGAAGGTGCTGATGGCGTCGATGCTGCTGGACATCATCGCGATGGTGTTCGGCATGCCGCGGGCGCTCTTCCCGGAGATGGCCCAGCACACGTTCGGCGACCCGGCGGGCGGTGGCTTCGCGCTCGGCGTGCTGTTCGCGGCGATCCCGGTGGGCGCGGTGATCTGCGGTCTCACGTCCGGCTGGATCTCCACCGTCAACCGCCACGGCGTCGCGCTGACGCTTGCCGTCGTGGGCTGGGGCGTCGCGGTCGCGGGCTTCGGCCTCGCCGGCTCGCTGTGGGTCGCGGCCGCGTTCCTGGCGCTCGCGGGCGCCGCGGACATGGTGTCGATGGCCTTCCGCGGCGCGATCCTGCAGTCCGCCGCGACGGACGAGATGCGCGGGCGGATGCAGGGCGTCTTCATCGTCGTCGTGGCCGGTGGGCCGCGCGTCGCCGACCTGCTGCACGGCACGGGCGGTGCGGCGTTCGGCACGGCCGCCGCGGTGTCGGTCGGCGGTCTGCTGGTGGTCGTGGCGAGCGTCGCGATGGTCGCGCTGATGCCAGCGATCTGGCGCTACCGGGTCAACTCCGCGAGCTGATCTCCGCCGGGTTCGGCTCGGTGATCGTCACGGGCTCGCCCCACCGGGAGAAGCGGGCCTCGTCGACGATCTGCGCGCCCTGGAACTCGGTGAAGAAGGCGATGCGGACGGGCAGGCCGTTGCCGTCCAGCTCGATCTCACCGGTGGAGCCGGGCACCTGCTGGTCGAGCGCGAGCTTGACCTCGGCGCGCAGGGCCTCGTCCTCAAGGGTGTCGTAGGCCTTCTGGTAGTCGACGTTGACCGAGTACCGGGTGTTGCCGCCGACCTGCGCGGTCAGCCTGAGCTCGCCGCCCGCCTCCATCACCGGCAGGTGGTACGTCGTGAACACGGCCTGCTGGTAGACGACGTCGTGGAAGCCCAGCACGGTCGTCGTGAAGTCGTCGTCCACCTTGCGGTCGAGCCGCACCCACGGCTTGTCGGCGGGCAGGCCGAACACGTCGGCGGGCAGCTTCACGAACGCGACGTCCTTCGTCGTGGAGACGAGCCGGAGCTCGACCGCCTCGCCGCCGGTCTGCACGGGACGGGTGGTCGTCGCGTCCATGCCCGGGACCTCGCCGCCCAGCTTCACGCTGCCGTTCGCCAGTGCCCGCACGCCGCCGCCGAGGGGCGGCGGGGTGATCGAGAAGCGGTAGGAGCCCTTCTCGGTGACGGTCTTCGTCACCGCCGCGATCAGGCTCTTCGCGTCACGGTGCGGGGAGGCGTTCCCGCTCGCGGGTTCGGACGAGGAGCAGGCGGTCAGCGCCAGGCCGGCGATGATCGCGGTGGCCGCGAGCTTCATCGGCAGATTGTTACACCATCCGGGTGAGGTAAGTGTCTTATAACTGCAGGTAGCTGCGTGAAAAGGGCACAATCTCCCAGCATGGCTGAAGCGACTCCACAAACGGAGCAACCAGAGCTACACCGGGCAATCGGCCCGAAGCTGCTGCTGTTCTTCGTCGTCGGCGACATCCTCGGCACCGGCATCTACGCCCTCACCGGCAACGTGGCGGGCAAGATCGGCGGCGCGCTCTGGCTGCCCTTCCTCCTCGCGTTCGTGGTCGCGTTCCTGACCGCGTTCAGCTACCTGGAGCTCGTCGGCAAGTACCCCAGGGCCGCCGGCGCCGCGCTGTACACGAACAGAGCGTTCAAGATCCACTTCTTGACGTTCATGGTCGCGTTCGCGGTGATGTGCTCGGGCATCACGTCGGCCTCGTCGGCGGCGCTCGCCTTCGGCCGCACGTACCTGCGCCAGCTGCTGGTGGAGTTCTTCGACGTCTCGCTCCGGCCGGAGTCGCTGGTGTTCACCGGCCTCGCGATCGTCTTCATCGGCGGCCTGGCGCTGATCAACTTCCGCGGCGTCTCGGAGTCGGTCAAGGCCAACGTGGTCCTGACGTGCATCGAGCTGTCCGGCCTGGTCATCATCATCCTGATCGGCGCGTACGCGGTGGCGGTCGGCGACGGCGACCCGTCCCGGCTCACCGAGATCCACGTGCCGTCCGGTTCCAGCGTCCTGATGGCGGTCACCTCGGCGACCGCGCTCGCGTTCTTCGCGATGGTCGGCTTCGAGGACTCGGTCAACATGGCGGAGGAGTGCAAGAACCCCGCCAAGATCTTCCCGCGCGCGATGCTGATCGGCATGGCGGTCGCGGCCCTGATCTACGTCTTGGTCGCGATCACGTCGTCGCTGCTGATCCCGTCCGACGAGCTCGCGAAGGCGAGCAGCGGCGCGTTGCTGAAGGTCGTCACCGTCGGCGCGCCGGGCTTCCCGCTGTGGATCTTCGCGCTGATCGGCCTGCTCGCCGTCATCAACTCGGCCCTCATCAACATGCTGATGGCGTCGAGGTTGTTGTACGGCATGGCGAACGAGAAGATCATCCCGCAGTTCTTCGGCACGGTGCACCCGTTCCGCCGCACGCCGTGGATCTCGATCGTCTTCACGACCGGCGTCGCGGTGATCCTGGTGTCGACCGCGGACATCGGCAAGCTCGGCGGCACCACGTCGTTGCTGCTGCTGATCGTCTTCACCATCGTCAACGTCGCGTGCCTGGTGCTGCGCCGGGAGAAGTCCGAGCACCAGCACTTCCGGGCGCCCACGTGGGCACCGGTGCTCGGCGCGATCACGTGCGCGTACCTCGCGATCCCCGGCCTGTCCGGCCGTCCGTGGGACGACTACAAGATCGCGGGCTGGCTGCTGCTCGCCGGCCTGGTGCTCTGGGGCATCAACCGCGTCGCGCACGGCAAGGTGGAGACCCACCCGGAGAACCTCGGCAAGTAGTTCTTCTATTGCAGAAGGTGCCTCAGGAACCGGTCCGGCTCATCCAGGAAGTTGCGGGTGAGGCGGACCGGTTCCGCCGTGTCGTAGGAGACCTCGTCGATCGTGTCGGTGACCTCGAGGATGGTGGCGTCCGGTGCCGCCAGCAGGATCGGCGAGTGCGTGGCGATGATGAACTGCGAGCCCTCCTGGACGAGCTCGTGCATGCGCCGCAGGACCGTGAGACATCCTTTGACCGACAGCGCGGCCTCCGGTTCGTCCAGCACGTAAAGGCCTCTGCTGCCGAACCGGTGGTTCATCAGGTCGATGAAGCTCTCGCCGTGTGACCGCTCGTGCAACGACTTCCCGCCGTACGACGCGTGGATGCCCTCGCCGATCCGGTCGATCTCGGTGGCCACGTTGTAGAACGACTCGGCGCGCAGGAAGAACCCCGTGCGGGGTTTCCTGGTGCCCCACCTGAGGGTCAGGTAGTCGCCGAGCGAGGACTCCGTGGCCCTGGTGGCGAAGCGGAACGACTGCGTGCCGCCCTCCGCGTTGAACCCGGCCGCCACCGCGATCGCCTCGACCAGCGTCGACTTGCCCGCGCCGTTGTCCCCGACGAGGAACGTGACGGGGCGGCTGAGCTCGAGCGGGTGCTCCAGCAGGTGCCGCACGACCGGCAGCGTGAACGGGTACCGGTGCGTGTCGTCGGCCTGGTCGAGGCGGACCTGGTGGATGAACGTCACGCGAGGCGCGCCAGCTCGACCGGGTCGTGCGCGCTGAACACCTCGACCTCGCCGCCCGCCTTGAGCTCCCGCAGCCGTTCCACATTGGACAGACGCTGCTCGCGGACCGTCTCGGTCTGCTTGGCGGTGAGCTTGAGCGCGAAGATGTTGCTCGGCGGCGTCTCGACCTCGCCGCGGTAGAAGTACGCGTCGCCGGCGTGCAGCAGCCACCCGTCGTCGGACCGCACCGCGATGCCCGTGTGGCCGCGGGTGTGCCCGATCAGCGGCACCATCAGGATCTCCGGCGGAAGCCCGGTGATGTCCTTGACGGCCTGGAACCCGAACCAGTCCTCACCCTCGGCCTTGTGCGTCTCGAACTTGACGCCGTCGCGCTGGGCCTTCGGGTACCGCGCCTTCTCCTTGGGGCCGCGCGCGTTGACCGCCGCCTCCAGTTCGCTGTCGAGCACGTGCACGGTGGCCTTGGGGAAGTCGCGCAGCCCGCCCGCGTGGTCGAGGTCGAGGTGGGTGAGCAGGACGTGCCGCACGTCGTCGGCGGTGTACCCGCGCTTCTCGACGTGGCTGATCGCGGTCTCGGTGATGTCGAGCACCGGCCTGAGCAGCTTGCGGCTCAGCCCGTCGATCGTCGCCTTGGGGTTCATCACCTCGTTCGTGCCGAAGCCCGTGTCGACGAGGACCAGGCCCTGATCGGTCTCGATCAGCAGGCAGTGGGCCACCAGACCGCCCGCGACCAGGGGAGGCCGGAACGTGGCGCAGTTGAGGTGATGAACCTTCATGGGCAAATCCTTCCGCTGGCCCCGTAGGCTTCAGCCTCATGTTGGGGATCTCGTACGAGGGTGCCACCGCCGTGATCACGACTGTAGGCGCGGGCCTGCGGTCTTTCGAGGTGGACGGCGTGCCTTACGTCGAGACATTCGGGGCCGACGAGAAGCCGCCGATGAGTGCTGGGGCCGTGCTGGTGCCTTGGCCGAACCGGACCGCTGGGGCTGTGTGGTCGTTGAACGGGGTTCGGCAGCAGTTGGAGGTCACCGAACCTGCTCGGGGGAATGCGATCCACGGGCTGGTGCGGCGTCGGCCCTGGTCTGTGTTGGAGCACACCGGGTCGTTGGTGTCGTTGCGGGCGTTGATCGAGCCTCAGGCTGGGTGGCCTGCTGCTTTGGACGTCACCGTGTCTTATGCGTTGGATGATCGTGGGTTGACGGTCACGCACGGGGTGAAGAACGTTGGGGATGTGGCCACGCCGTTTGGTGTGGGGACGCATCCTTATCCGCGGGCTGGGCGGGCTTTGACCGATTCGTGTGTTTTGACGTTGGCGGCTACTACCGTGCTGCCGTTGGATGTCGAGCGGATGGTGCCTTCTGGGCCGGCTGTGCCTGTTGAGGGGACCTCGTTCGACTTCCGAGGTGGGCGGGAGTTGGCCGGGGTGAAGCTCGACACGCCGTTCGGTGGGTGTGAACCTGGCGAGGACGGGCTGATCCACCACGCGTTGACTGCCGAGGCCGGTGGTGTTGAGGTTTGGGCTGATCCTGCGTTTCGGTGGGTTCAGGTTTACACGCCCGATTCTTATCCTGGGCGGGGGCGGGCTGTTGCTGTTGAGCCGATGACCTGTCCGCCGGATGCTTTGAACTCCGGGGTGGATTTGATCTGGGTTGCTCCTGGGGAGTCTTGGGGGGCTCGGTGGGGGATTCGGCCGTTGGGCTGACGCGTCGGTTCCGTCTGTTCGTGGGTGCCGTGGGCGGGTTCCTGTTGCGTGCTTCCCCTGGGGGCTCTGCCCCCAGACCCCCGGCAATCTGATCAGGGGGCCAGCGCTGTGGGTGGGTTGATGGCACGCCTGTTGC
>NZ_JBEXNC010000033.1:0-62230 GCF_040610935.1 Lentzea sp. NPDC003310 | reverse complement strand
GGGGTGTCAACTCGACGAAAAGCGTGTCGAGTTGACACCCCTCTTCACGTGCAGCAAGAGCTATGGCGCGACTCGTGATGGGACCCCACCGCCCAAGCCGTTTGCTAAAGACGGCTCGCCTTCGGCTTCGCTTGATACGCCCGCCAGCCGCCTCGCCTGCGGCTTCGGCCTCGCGGGGGAGCGCTTGTCCCGCCAGCCCGCCTCGCCTGGCCTACGGCCTGCGCGCTGCCACCAGCAGGCCGTCGCCCAGCGGCAGGATGACCGGCACCAGGCGCGTGTCCTCCTTCACCAGCCGCGCGATGTCCCGCATCGCCTGCGTCGACTCGTCGCGCTGCGCAGCGTCCACCACGGCGCCGTGCCACAGCACGTTGTCGAACGCGATCACGCCGCCGGGGCGGAGCATGCGCACGCCGTGTTCCAGGTACTGCGGGTACTCGGGCTTGTGGGCGTCCACGAACACGAGGTCGTAGGCCGCGTCGGTCAGCCGGGGGAGGACGTCGAGTGCCTTGCCCATGATCAGGCGGGTGCGTGACGGCGAGATGCCTGCCGCGCGGTAGGCCTCGCGGGCCGCTCGCTGGTGGTCCGAGTCCACGTCGATCGAGGTCAGGATGCCGGACGCCGGCATGCCCGCCAGGAGGTAGAGGCCGCTGGTGCCCGCTCCGGTGCCGATCTCGACCACCGCGCGGGCCTGGAGTGCGGTCGCGAGGAACCGCAGGGCGGCGCCTCCGCCCGCGCCGATGGGCACGCAGCCCAGTTCCTGGCCGCGTGCTCGCGCCGCCAGGTGCACGTCGTCCTCGGGGAGGTACTGCTCGACGTACTCCCGCAGGGCCGATTCCGTGGTCACGGTCTAGCAGGCTAGTGCCAACTGTGTCCAAAACGGGTGAACGCGGCCCGAACCGAGATTCTCAGGATGCTCTCAGCCCACTCTCACGATCGTTTAAAGAGCGCAGGAGAAGGTACAGAAGCAAGAAGCCAGGCTCTAGTCGGGAACAAGCCGGACCCGTCGCCCGTTGAGCCGCATAAGGGTCGCCGGGCGGCCCACATGGAGGTGCCGAAACACCTGATGCGCACGCAGTCGAGTTCGCCGGAGGCCGTCGCGCCCATCGAGACGGCCGACTGGACGCCGCCTTCGTGGGACGCCATCGTCCGCGAGCACGCGGACAGGGTCTACCGGCTGGCGTACCGCTTGACCGGTAACCAGCACGACGCCGAGGACCTCACGCAGGAGACGTTCATCCGCGTCTTCCGCTCCCTCGCGTCGTACAAGCCGGGCACCTTCGAGGGGTGGCTGCACCGCATCACCACCAACCTCTTCCTCGACATGGCACGCAGGCGTTCCCGCGTGCGCATGGAGGCGCTGCCCGAGGACAACGACCGCCTCGAGGGTGACGACCTGTCCCCCGAGGAAATCTACGACGAGAACCACCTCGACCCCGACCTGCAGGCCGCGCTCGACGAGCTCCCGCCGGAGTTCCGCGCCGCGGTCGTGCTCTGCGACGTGGAAGGACTCTCCTACGAGGAGATCGGCGCCACGCTCGGGGTGAAGATGGGTACCGTGAGGAGCAGGATCCACCGGGGCCGCCAGGCCCTGAAGGTCGCTCTCGAACGCCGTCGTCAGGAATCGTTGCTGGAGGACTCTGCATGACCGACCTCCGTGGTTGGGGCCTGCCTGAGCAGCATCTCGCGCTGGATGCCGTGGTGGCGTTCGTGGACGGGGAGCTTTCCTCGACCGCCCACGAACGAGCCTCCGCGCACATCCAGCGCTGCGGCTTCTGCGCCTTCGAGGCCTACACGCAGCAGCAGGCGCGCGCCGTCGTGCGCTCCGCTCCGGCGCCAACGGCGTCGGCGTCGCTGCTGGACAGGTTGGGTGCCATCCCGCAGGAGGTGGAGCTGCCGTCCGCTCCGGACGGGCTCGCGATCACCGAGGACGGCCAGTTCGTGGCCGTGCAGCGCACCGACAAGCCCGCGTTCGGCTCGGGTCCGGTGCTGGGGTCGTCGAGACCCCTGGGCAGCAACGGCTGGTTCAGCGGCCGCCGCGCCCGTCAGGGTGCTGGCGTCGTCGTGAGCGGCATGTTGCTGAGCGCCCTCGCGTTCACCACGGCCGACGGCGGCGAGGCCCCCGCGCCCGCCCCGGCGCCGCAGAACGCCGGCGCGGTCTTCGCGACCACCCCCTGACAGTCATTTCACTGTTCGTGAGGCACGCTGTAGTTCAGCACTCCTAGCGGAAAACTCGGGGAGAGATGAGCCAGCAGTCGCCCAACGGCCAGACGTCCACACCCGTTTCCGGAGTGGACGACGGAGCGCACCGCAGGCTCCGGCCACGGCCCCTGGTGCAGCCGCCGGTCGACCCCGCGTACGCCACCGCGTTCGGCCGCCCGGACGGTGTCGCCGGAGCGTTCGCCTCGCGCGACGTGCCCGTGTCGCAGCTCCAGTCCGCGCCGCCCCCGCCCGAGTCCCTCGTGACGGCGTTCGGCCGCCAGGGCTCCCCCGAGTTGTTGCAGCGGCCGCCGCAACCCACGTCCGACCCGGACCCGGACATCGACCCGGTCTTCTGGGACGACAAGCCCGCCGCCGACCCGTGGCGCGACCCGGCCTCCGGTGCCGTCATCGGCCCGCCCGCCGTCGGCGAGGACCCGCCGGGCGAACCCGAGCGCAGGCCCGGACCCGGCCCGCAGCTGAGCGTCCCCGAACTGCTCTTCGGCCGCCGCGTGAAGCCCACGGCCCTCGCGCTGCTGCTCACCGTCGCCCTCGTGCTCGGCGCCGTCGGCGGTCTCGTCGGCTGGCTGATCGGCCGCGCGGGCAACCCCCTCACCGACTCGACGGTCACCCTCGCCGAGGTCGAGGAGGGCAAGGAACGCCCGGCCGGGTCGATCTCGGACATCGCGAAGCGCGTGACGCCGAGCGTCGTCTCGATCGAGTTCAAGGGAGCGAACGTCGCGGGCGTCGGCTCCGGCGTCGTGATCGAGGCCGGCGGCTACATCCTCACGAACGACCACGTCGTCGCCCCGGCCGCCCAGGACTCCTCGGCGAAGCTGAGCGCCGTCTTCACCGACGGCACCCGCGCCGCGGCCCGCGTCGTCGGCCGCGACCCGAAGACCGACCTGGCCGTGATCAAGGTCGAGGTCACCAACCCGACCGTCCTGCAGTTCGGCAACTCCGACGAACTGCAGGTCGGCGACAGCGTGATCGCCATCGGCTCGCCGCTGCAGCTGTCCAACACCGTCACCGAGGGCATCGTCTCCGCCCTGCACCGCCCGGTCACCGCGGCGGGTGAGAACGGCGGCCCCCAGGTCACCTACGACGCGATCCAGACCGACGCCGCCATCAACCCGGGCAACTCGGGCGGCGCGCTGGTCGACTCGCGCGGCGCCCTGATCGGCATCAACTCGTCGATCCGCACCGAGACCGGCGGCTCCGTGGGCCTCGGCTTCGCGATCTCCGGCAACCAGGCCCGCAAGATCAGCCAGGAGCTGATCCGCAACGGCCAGGTCAAGCACGCGGACATGAACATCAACGTGAAGTCCGTGTCCGCCGAGACCTCCGAGGGCGCCCAGGTGCAGAACGTCCCCGCGGGCGGCGCCGCGGCGGCCGCCGGCATCCAGGAGGGCGACGTCATCACGAAGGTCGGCAACCGCATGGTCCGCAACGCCGCCGAACTGGTCGTCGCGGTCAGGGAGCACGAAATCGGCCAAACGGTGCAGGTAACCCTTGCGCGCCAGGGCCGTGAGCTGAAACTCGACGTAACCCTCAAGAGCGACTGACAAGTAGGCTGGGGCCCGTGTTCGACAGCATCGGATGGGTAGAGATCCTCATCATCGTCGTCGCGGGTCTCTTCATCCTGGGCCCCGAACGCCTGCCCTCGGCCGCGGCCTGGCTGGGCAAGACGGTGAGGCAGGTCCGCGAGTACGCGACCGGCGCACGCGAACAGCTCAAGCAGGAGATGGGGCCGGAGTTCGAGTCGCTCCGCAAGCCTCTGGAGGACCTCCGGGAACTGCGCAACTTCGACCCGAAGCGCGCCGTCACCAAGCACCTCTTCGAGGACCCCGAGCCCACGACGAAGTCGAACGGCTACCCGACCCCGTCGACGCCGCCGGTGCAGGAACAGCGCCCGCTGGCACCGGGGGAGCGCCCGCCGTACGACCCGGACGCCACCTGAGTTCCTGAACGCCATGAGGGGTCCCTCCGCTGCGGAGGGACCCCTCATGCGTTGTCTGAGAGTTGCTAGCGGCCGGCGGGCGACACGTTCAGCAACCGGCCCGCGAGACCGCGAGACCGCACCGACAGCTTCTTCGCCACCTCGGACAGCACCTGCGCGGCGGCCGAGTCCGGCACCGCCTGCACGATCGGCGTGCCCGTGTCGCCGTTCTCCCGCAGGCGCGGGTCGAGCGGCACCTGGCCGAGCAGTGGCACGTCGGACCCGATCGCCTTCGTCAGCGACTCCGCCACGGCCTCGCCGCCACCGGAGCCGAAGACCTCCATGCGCGACCCGTCGGGCATCTCCAGCCACGACATGTTCTCGATGACGCCGGCGATCCGCTGCCGCGTCTGCAGCGCGATCGACCCGGCCCGTTCCGCCACCTCGGCGGCGGCCTGCTGCGGCGTCGTCACGACCAGGATCTCGGCGTTCGGCACGAGCTGGGCGACGGAGATCGCCACGTCACCGGTGCCGGGCGGCAGGTCGAGCAGCAGCACGTCCAGGTCGCCCCAGAACACGTCCGCGAGGAACTGCTGCAGCGCGCGGTGCAGCATCGGGCCGCGCCACACGACCGGGGTGTTGCCCGGCGTGAACATGCCGATCGAGATGACCTTCACGCCGTGCGACTGCGGCGGCATGATCATCTTCTCGACCTGGGTGGGCTTGCCGTCGGCGCCGAGCATGCGCGGGATCGAGTGACCGTAGATGTCCGCGTCGACGATGCCGACCGACAGCCCGCGCGCGGCCATCGCCACGGCCAGGTTGACCGTCACCGACGACTTGCCGACGCCGCCCTTGCCGGACGCGACGCAGTACACGCGCGTCAGCGAGCCCGGCTGGGCGAACGGGATGACCGGCTCCTCGGTGCCGCCGCGCAGCGTCTTGCGCAACTCGGTGCGCTGGGCGTCGCTCATCACGTCCAGGTCGACGCGCACGGACGCGACGCCGTCCAGCGCCTGCACGGCCGCGGTGACGTCCTTGGTGATCTTGTCCCGCATCGGGCAGCCCGCGACCGTCAGGAAGATGCCCACGACCACGGCGCCGTCCGCGCCGACCTCGACGTCCTTGACCATGCCGATCTCGGTGATCGGGCGGCGGATCTCGGGGTCCTGCACACCGGCGAGCGCCTTGCGGACGTCGTCGACCGTGGGGAGGGGCTGCGTGGTGGTCACCGATCCATGCTACGTCCGGTTCGCACCAGTCCTACCGGCCGGTCACTTTCCACGACAGGCCCAGGTCGTAGCCACGGGGACGCTGTCCGTAACATCGACGCCCGTGCCGGAATCGGGTAGTTCCCGGTTGCCCACCCGTGTCGAGCTCGGGGTGTGGCGATCGTTCCTCCGCGCGCATGCACGGATCACGAGGGTCCTCGAGGCCGAACTGATTGCTGAGCAGCGCCTATCGCTCGCGGCGTACGACGTGCTGGTTCAACTGGCCGAGACGCCTTCCATGCGCATGCGCATGACCGAACTCGCCGATGCCGTCCTGCTGTCCCGCTCGGGCGTGACCCGCCTGGTGGACCGTTTGGAACGGGCCGGACTCGTCGGTCGGGAACGCGCCGATGGTGACGGACGCGGCATCGTGGCCGTGCTCACACCGCTCGGCGCCGAACGTCTGCGCAGTGCTTCCGCCACCCACCTCGCCGGCGTCGCCGAGCACTTCGGGGAGAGCTTCGGCCCCGGTGAGCTCGAGGCGTTCGGCCGCACCTGTGACCGCTTGGCCGCGGACGACGTGCTCCCGTGATCGTGGTGGTGGGACTTGTGCACGTCGAGGCTGGCCGCCTCCTCGTTGTGCGCTCACGCAACAAGAAGGCCTTCTACCTGCCCGGCGGCAAGATCGAGCCCGGTGAATCCGGCGAGGACGCCCTGCGCAGGGAGGTCCGGGAGGAACTCGGCGTCGAACTGGACGACCCCGCGGAGCTCCGGCGCTACGTCGCCCCGGCGTACGGCGAGGGCGAAGGCGCGATCGTCGACATGACCTGCTTCACCGCAACGCTGCGCGGCACGCCGGCGCCCACGAGCGAGATCGCCGAACTGACCTACGTGACCCGCGGCGAGTACCGCGAGCACGCCGAGACCGCTCCCGCGATCCACGAGGTCTTGGACGACCTGGTCGCGAGCGGACAGGTCAGGCCGTGAGCCGCCGCATCTCCGCCAGCACCTGTGCGTCCAGGTCGGCCGCGGTCAGGTCCGCGTAGTACTCCAGCGTTTCGTAGCAGTCGTGCAACTCCGCCAGCTCCTCCGCTTCCGGCAGGTCGTGGCTGAACCGCTGGTGCACCCGGTGCGCGAACTCCCGCGGTGTCGTCCCCCCGGCGAGCGCGCGCCGGACCATCGACCGCAGCCCCTCCACCCTGCCGCCGTCGCTGCCGTGCTCGAAGTGGTCGAGCCCCAGCTCCCGCAGCGCGTCCTCCATCAGCGGCGGTACCTCTTCCCACGCGTGTCTGAGGGAGGCCCCGGCCAGCGCGCTGACGGCAGGCCCGTCGATGCCCGCGACCACCAGCTCGCAGGCCGCGAGCACGATGTCGGCGTGCGTGGCGTCGTTCACGTGCCACGCCGCGACCAGATCTCGGAACTCCTCGACGGTCACGGCCTGACCTTCTTCAGGTTGTTCTGCTCCTTCACGAGCTTCTCCAGCTCGCCGCGGATGAAGTCGCGCGTCGCCACCTCGCCGAGCGCGAGCCGCACCGCCGCCAACTCCCGCGCCAGGTACTCGGTGTCCGCCTTGGTCTGCGCCGCCCGCGACCGGTCCTCCTCGAGCGACACGCGGTCCCGGTCGTCCTGCCGGTTCTGCGCGAGCAGGATCAACGGCGCGGCGTACGCGGCCTGCGTCGAGAAGGCCAGGTTGAGCAGGATGAACGGGTACGGGTCCCAGCGCAGCGACACGGCCGCGAGGTTCACCGCGATCCACGCGACGACGATCAGCGTCTGCCAGAACAGGAACTTGCCGGTGCCGAGGAAACGCGCGAGCCGTTCCGAGAACTGGCCGAACGTGTCCGGGTCGATCGAGAACCGGAAGCCGCGGGGGCCGCGCGGCTGGTCGAGTCTGCGCCGGGGCAGCAGTTCAGGCATGGCTCAGTCCCGTCTCGCGCCAGTTGTCCGGCAGCAGGTGGTCCAGCACGTCGTCCACGGTGACGGCGCCGAGCAGGTGCTCGGCCTCGTCGAGCACCGGGGCGCACACCAGGTTGTAGGTGGCGAAGTAGCGCGTGACATCGCTCAGCGAGGCGTTCGGTGACAGGAACGCCATGCTCGTGTCGAGCACGCCGGCGACGAGGTCGAACGGCGGTTCGCGCAGCAGCCGCTGGATGTGCACGCAGCCGAGGTAGCGGCCGGTCGGGGTCGCGGAGGGCGAGCGGCACACGAAGACCATCGACGCCAGCGCTGGCGTGAGGTCGGGATTTCGCACCCGTGCCAACGCTTCCGCGATCGTCGCGTCCGGGGTGAGGATGATCGGCTCCGGGGTCATCAGACCGCCGGCCGTGTCGAACGAGTACTCGAGCAGGCGCCGGACCGGTTCGGACTCCTCGGGTTCCATCAGTTCGAGCAGGCGGTCCTTGGTGCCCTCGGCGAGCTCGCCGAGCAGGTCGGCCGCGTCGTCCGGGTTCATCGCCTCCAGGATGTCCGCGGCGCGTTCCTCGTCCAGGTGCGACAGGACGTCCTTCTGGTCCTCTTCGGACAGTTCCTCGATCACGTCCGCGAGCCGTTCGTCGTCCAGCGCGTCGGCGACCTCGTGGCGGCGCTTGGGCGGCAGCTCGTGCAGGGCGTTCGCGACGTCGGCCGCGCGCATGCCCTCGAAGACCGCGACGAGCTGCTGCGCGCCCTGCGGCTGGCCCGCGATCTCGTTGACGCTCAGCCCGCTGACGTCCTCCCAGCGCCACACCTGCACGGGGCCCTTGAGGCTGAACCGGCCGGTGCGCTCGCGCCCGGCGACGCGGACCATCCGCCAGTCGCGGGTGCGGGTCAGCTCCATCGCGGCGTCCACGACCACGGCCGTGCCGCCGTCCTCCAGCTGGATCTTGGCGTCGAGCAGTTCGCCGATCACCAGGACCTCGTTGACGCGCTGGTGGAACGGCCGCAGGTTCACCGACCCGGTCGCGAGCGTCACGGCGTTCGGCTCGATCGAGGTGAGCCGCAGCATCGGCACGAAGATCCGCCGGCGCGTCACCAGCTCGACGACCATGCCGAGCACGCGCGGCGGCTGCCGGTCGATGCGGAGGCTGATCACGACGTCGCGGGCCTTGCCGACGGGTTCGCCGTCGGGGCCGAAGACGGGAAGTCCGGCCAGCTGGGCGATGTAGATCCGGTTCACAGCCACCACGAAGTCCAGGCTAGATCACGTTCTGGCCGCCCACCCGGCGATCTCGGCGCAGATCGCCGCATCGTCCTCCATGTCTTCTTCCAGGCACCAGGTCCAGTTGGCGACGGCCCGGTACAGCGTCCAGTCCCGTGCCTTCGCCACGTCCAGCTCGCCCGCGTCGCACAACGCGAGAAACCGGTCGGTCAGGCCCTTGCGGCCGTCCATCTCGTCGAACCTGTTCCACAGCAACGGCAGCACGCACCGCTCCGGGTCGCCCGACAGCGGTTTCGGATCGATCATCAACCACGGTTCGCGGTCGCCGCGCAGCACGTTCTCGTAGTGCAGGTCGGCGTTGACCAGGGCGGTGCCCATCGGCCGGGTGGCCACCTCGCGCGCGGCGTCCAGCAACCGGCGCGGCACAGCGGGGTGGTCCACGACGTGGCTCGCGAACCGGTGGATCCCGGCGGGCGCTTCGAGGTGCCGGTGGCGGCGCAGCAGCGAGCCGATCACGCCGACGGCCTCCTCGATCGGCTCGTCGAGCAACGAGTGCGTGTGGTCCAGGCGTTCCAGCAGGAGCGCGCCGAGTTCCTCGTCGTGGTCGAGCAGCAGGACGGCGCCGTCACCGTCGTAGGTCCGCAGGGCGAGCGGTTCCTGCTCGGTCTCCCGGTCGACCCAGGTCAGCTTCAGCACCGCCGGGTGCCCGTCGGCCTGCCGCACCGGCAGCACGACCGCGCAGAACCCGTTCATCAGCGGGCCGTCCGGCGTCAACCGCCAGCGCGCGCACGCCTTGGTGGCGAGCTTCGGCAGCTTCGCGACCCACTCGTCGGCCCCGTCGCCGAGGCCTTCGCCGAAACCTTCCGGGACGGTGATCACGAGCTGAACTCCAGGCGGTACACGGCATCCCACTCCGGTTTGGTGTTGAGCCGGGCGGTCTTCAGCGCCTGCGCCGTCTCGTCGTCGGGCTCGGTCAGGTGCGCGACGGCGGGCGCGTCGACGAGGTGCGAGTGCGTGCTGGGGGAGCGGACGGTGACGGTGACCTGTGCGCCGTCGCTCAGGGGCGCGACCGGTTCGGTGCCGCCGGAGATGACCCACAACGCGTCGGCGCGCCAGTGCGCGTGCACGAGACGGGGTTCGTGACCGGGTGAGGTGATCCACACGGCGGCCGCTTTCCGCAGCGCCGCGTCAAGGATTCGCGTGATCTCCACCGGTCAAGAGTGCCAGGGTCTGTGAAACGGGACTCAGCGAATATGCGCCCGGAGATGATGCGTGCCACTGTGGCGCTCATAGTTACCGGCCGGTACGAGGAGGTACTCCAGTGGTCGACCAGCAGCGCCCCCGACGCTCGTGTCTGGCGGTTCCCGGCTCGAGCCAGAAGATGATCGACAAGGCGCGCACGCTGCCGGCGGACCAGGTGTTCCTGGACCTGGAGGACGCCTGCGCCCCGCTGGCGAAGCCCGATGCCCGCAAGACCATCGTCGCCTCGCTCAACGAGGGCGGCTGGGGCGACAAGGCCCGCGTGGTGCGCGTCAACGACTGGACGACGGAGTGGACCTACCGCGACGTCACCGAGGTCGTCGAGGGCGCCGGCGCGAACCTCGACTGCATCATGCTGCCGAAGGTGCAGACGCCGGAGCAGGTCGTCGCGCTCGACTTCCTGCTCACCCAGATCGAGAAGACCATGGGCTACGAGGTCGGCAAGATCGGCATCGAGGCGCAGATCGAGAACGCCCTGGGCCTGAACAACGTCAACGCGATCGCCACCGCGTCCTCGCGCGTCGAGACGATCATCTTCGGCCCGGCCGACTTCATGGCGTCGATCAACATGAAGTCGCTCGTGGTCGGTGAGCAGCCGCCGGGCTACGACGTCGGCGACGCCTACCACTACATCCTGATGCGGATCCTGATGGCCGCGCGCGCCCACGACAAGCAGGCCATCGACGGCCCCTACCTGCAGATCCGCGACGTGGACGGCTACAAGCGCGTCGCCGGCCGGTCCGCGGCGCTCGGCTTCGACGGCAAGTGGGTGCTGCACCCCGGCCAGATCGAGGCGGCCAACGAGGTCTTCAGCCCGAAGCAGGACGACTACGACCACGCCGAGAACATCCTCGACGCGTACGAGTTCTACACGTCCGAGGCGGGCGGCAAGCGCGGCGCGGTGATGCTCGGCGACGAGATGATCGACGAGGCGTCGCGCAAGATGGCGTTGGTGATCTCCGGCAAGGGGCGTGCCGCGGGCATGTCGCGCGCGAACGTGTGGACGCCGCCGGAGGACTGATCTCCGTTACGGATTGTGCGCCATTTCACGCCGAATGTCACTGGACGTGTTCGACCGTCACAGGTTGCGTTCGAAACTGGTGAACTGGCGCACAATCCGTCACCGAAGTTTGCGATCAAGCCCCGGTGTGGGGGCATGCTCTTCGGCATGTCACGTTCGAGTAACGGCAAGGCGAGCAGACGGTTGCGGCTCTTCAAACGCCGCGAGGACGACCTGCTCGAGCGCAGCTTCCGCAGCTGCCCCGGATGCGCCGCCGACGTCCACGTGTTCGCCGACGTCTGCCGCCACTGCGGTGGCGAACTGGAGATCGCCCTCGCGGGCTGAGTTCGGCCCCGGATCAGTAACCGCTGTTGACCGCCGCCACGATCGCGAAGATGTACAGGGCCGCCAGCAGCAGGTATCCGACGATCACGACGTAGCCGATGATGATGCCGGCGAGCGCCATCCCGTGACCGTCCTCCTCCCCGCGCTTGATCTTCCCCATCGCGATGTGCCCGAAGATGACGCCGACGATCGCGGTCGCGCCGCAGGTGGCGAGCCCGACGAGCGACAGCACCAGCGCCAGGATCGCGTTGGTCTGCTGCTTCGGGGGCGGCGGCGGGTAGCCGTAGCCGTACATCGGCTGCTGAGCGCCGTAGGGCGGCGGCTGCTGGCCGTACGGATCACCTGATTGCTTCGGGTTGTACGGGTCGTACGTCATCGCGAGTCCCCCTAGGAGTTTGAGCGCGGATCTTAAGGTCCCGCTCTTGAGTTCGTCGCGTGTGGGTGTGCGATTACACCTGTCAGGGGTGCTGTTTCGGTACAGCGGGCGCGCGCGTTGTTGCGGAGAGCACACCACGGTCGCGAACGAGCGTTAACCGGTCCATACTCGCCGGTAACCAAAGCCTTGGAAGGGAAGTGCGATGGCGCGCCTCGCCCAGACCGCGGGTCTCACGGACGTCCAGGAAGAAATCCTCGCGACCGTACGCACGTTCGTGGACAAGGAGATCATCCCGCACGCCCAGACGCTGGAACACGGCGACACCTACCCCGCCGACATCGTCGACGGCATGAAGGAGATGGGACTCTTCGGGCTGACGATCCCGGAGGAGTTCGGCGGCCTCGGCGAATCCCTGCTGACCTACGCGCTCGTCGTCGAGCAGATCGCGCGCGGCTGGATGAGCGTCTCCGGCGTCATCAACACGCACTTCATCGTGGCGCACATGCTCAAGCAGCACGGCACGCCCGAGCAGAAGGAGAAGTACCTGCCGCGGATGGCCGCGGGCGAGGTGCGCGGCTCGTTCTCCATGTCCGAGCCCGAGCTCGGCTCCGACGTCGCCGCGATCCGCACGCGGGCCGTGAAGTCCGGAGACGGCTACACGATCAACGGCCAGAAGATGTGGCTGACCAACGGTGGCACCTCGAACCTCACCGCCGTGCTGGTGAAGACGGACGAGGGCGCGGACAAGCCGCACCAGAACCTCACGACGTTCCTGGTGGAGAAGCCCGAGGGCTACGGCGAGGTCGTGCCCGGCCTCACCATTCCCGGCAAGATCGACAAGATGGGCTACAAGGGCGTCGACACCACCGAGATGGTGTTCGACGGCTTCGAGATCGCGGCCGACCAGATCCTCGGCGGGCAGTCCGGCCAGGGCTTCCGCCACATGATGGACGGCGTCGAGGTGGGCCGCGTGAACGTGGCCGCCCGCGCGTGCGGCATCGCGATCCGCGCCTTCGAGCTCGCGATCGAGTACTCCCAGCAGCGCAGGACGTTCGGCAAGGCCATCGCCGAGCACCAGGCCATCGCGTTCAAGCTCGCCGAGATGGCGACCAAGGTCGAGGCCGCGCACCTGATGATGGTGAACGCGGCGCGGCTGAAGGACTCGGGCCAGCGCAACGACGTCGAGGCCGGCATGGCGAAGCTCATCGCCTCCGAGTACTGCGCCGAGGTGACGCAGGAGTCGTTCCGCATCCACGGCGGCTACGGCTACTCCAAGGAGTACGAGATCGAGCGCCTGATGCGCGAGGCCCCGTTCCTGCTGATCGGCGAGGGCACCTCGGAGATCCAGAAGACGATCATCAGCCGGGGCCTGCTCCGCGACTACCAGTCTCGCGGGTAGACGAACTACGGCATTAACCCGTTAGGGGCCAATCTTTCACGGGACTGGCCCCTAACGGTTTCTGCGCGCAAGTCATAAGGTTCGCTCACTTTGAGCACAGATCTGACGCTTCCGAGACCTGTGTCGCCGCCGCACGTGGTCCGCCTGGAGCTGGACTCGTTCTCCGGTGTCGACCGACCCGCGCTGGCCACCTGGTTCGGCGCCCTGTTCACGGACCTGCTCGCACCGCTCTGCCCGGCCTCGGTCGAGGAGTTGGTGTCGGTGGCGCGCGACTACCACCCCTCCGACACCACGCCCTGGGGCCCGCCGGGCTACGCCCGCCTGCTGCTCTCCTCGGGTGAGTTCACCCTGGAGTCGTGGCACGCCGCCCTGGCGGACCTCCCGTCGTTCCTGCGCGTGCAGCTCGTCCAGCTCGACTCGCAGGGCCTCCCGCTCGTCGAGGACGGCTGGTGCGCGGAGATCCTGCTGAAGGACGACCCGGCGTTCCCGCACCAGATCGTCGTCACCGCCTCCCGCTCCCTGTTCGCCGGCTGGATCTCCCATGCCGTGCAACAGGAGTGGCTGTCCGCCCTGAGGTCGGGCGCCGGCCTGGTGCGCGCGAGCGGCGGCTGGATCACGCTGGACCGCGTCGGCGTCCGGACCGCGCACGAGGTCGCCGTCGGCGTCGGCCTGGACGAATCCCTGTTCATGGCGGCGGAACTGGCGCGCGGGCCGCACTGGGCGACGTTGCTCGGCCCTCGCCAGGTCGCGACTCTGGGTGGCGTGCAGGAGGTGTGCGCGACGGCGCCGTGTTTCTCGGTTGAGCACCTGGGCGGCGGACGCATACTTTTGCAGCTCACGGAGCACCTGGACGAGGTGCCGCCGGACGTGGTGGCGAAGCTGGCCGAGTTCCTCTCGCCCGTCCTGCACTGAGGGGGCGTCATGGGTTTCTCCGACCCGGTGCGCAGACTCGCCCTGCCGGCCGCGGCGCAGCGGAGCTACCTGGAGTCCATCGGCACGGCACCGTCGGCGGACGAGCTCGCGCTGGAGTTCGACGACGTGCGCCCGCACCTGGTGAAGCTCGACGCCGAGGCCGTGGCGCTGGTCGACCGCATCGACGCCTTGCTCGACGCGATGAGCGGCCCGAGTCCCGTCTGGCACGTCGACGCGTTGGAGTGCTCACCGCAGTGGGCCGCCCTCCGCGTGCTCGCCGCGGAACTGCTCCGCCTCCTGCCATTCGACGGCCGCCCGCGCCCGCTGGCCGGTTCGGAGCGGGCGGTCCTGGAACGGATCCTCGCCACCGACATCACGGGAGCCGCCGCCCTGCGGGCGCAGCTGGACCACGTGACCGTGCTGAAGCCCTGGCACGAAGGCGCACCCAGCCTCGACCTCGACACCGGCGGAGAGCCCGCGGACGTCCCCGACGGCGTCCTGCCGGTCGCCGCGGAGGTGTCCGGGGTGGGCGAGATCCTGCTCTGGGTCACGGGCGGACGGCTGTCGGCCGTCGAACTCGCCTGGACCACCGACGAACCACCGACCCGGCTCCCGCCGGCGGACCAGGTGGTCGCACGGCCGCGTTGAACAGCGGGATCGCGGTTCGTTTGGGACCCTGTGGTTCGTGAGGCCTTCACCGAAAACCGATGTGCTCATGGCCGTGGACACCGCCCTGCGCCCCACGGGCTTCCTCCGCCGTGGCCACGTCTGGCTCCAGGAACGCGGTGGCGGCGTCTCCGGCTGGCTCGGCTTCCGCATCGCCGGCGCGCTGGACCTGACCCCGCTCGTCGGCGTCTGCTTCCGCCACTACGAGGAGGTCTGCCGGACGCTGGGCATCGGCATCCCGACCACGCCGGTGATCTCGACCCCGCTCGGTGCCCTGATGCCCGAGAAGCCGGTCTGGACGTGGACCTTCACGCCCGGCGGCGACCACGCGCCCGTCGCCGCGTCGCTCGTGGACGCGGTCCTCAAGCACGGCAAGCCGTACATCGACAAGTACGCGAAGTGGGACGCGTTGGCGCGTGAGCTCGTGGCGAAGCCGGAGTCGTTGCTCGATTTCGAACGGGCGCGCAAGCTCGCGGTGGTCCACGTGCTGGGCGGGAACACCGGGGCGGCGCGGGAGGCGTTGCAGAAGGAGACCGAACGGATCGTGGACGTGCGGGACGGGTACGCGCGTTCGCACCGCGCGTTGGTGCACCGGTTCGACATCGCGTTCCCCGGCTGACGGTCGTTCCGCCGGGCGCGGGTGGCATTCCGGCAAAACACCCGTGGGCATGAAGGCACGCCGTAGCGGGCACTGGCAGGATGGAACGATCAGCGCGTCCGACAGAGGTGGTCCCCGTGACGAGTCCGTTCGCCAACCCGAACCGGCCCGGCGTCCCTCCCCGCCTGCCCACCCCGCCCACGGGCTGGCCGATCGGCTCCTACGCCACGTACGAGGAAGCCCAGCGCGCGGTCGACCACCTGGCCGTCGAGGACTTCACCGTCCAGGACGTGATGATCGTCGGGGTGGACCTGATGCTCGTCGAGCGCATCACCGGCAAGCTCACCTGGAGCCGGGTGCTGATGACCGGCGCGGCGAGCGGTGCGTGGTTCGGTCTGTTCGTCGGGCTGCTGCTCACGCTCTTCAGCCCCGAGCCCGGGGTGACGGTCGGGCCGGTGCTCACGGGTCTGATCACCGGTGTGTTCTTCGGGCTGGTGTTCGCGGCGGTCGGGTACGGGTCGGCCAAGGGCAAGCGGGACTTCCAGTCCGCGTCCCAGTTGGTTGCCAACAGGTATGACGTGCTCTGCCACCCCAAGTCGGCCGAGAAGGGCCGTGACCTGCTCGCGAGGCTCGCGATGCGGCCCGCGAACCCGAGCTCTTAAAGGTTTCATAAGGTCATTGGTTCTGAATCGTTGCTTCCTTTGGTTGCGGCTCCTGATCACCGGGCCTAGGTTCGGTTGACCGCCCGCCCGGTGCGGACGGTGGCACGACGAGGTGCCGGGCGCTGCGGTCTGGCTCCTCCGTGCAGTCGGGAAGGAGGCAGGGCCGATGGGTGCGACAAGGCGCTATCGACTCGCCGCCGGAGTGGGAGCCGCGGTACTCGCGGCGGGAACGCTTTCGGCGTGCGGGTCTGGCGACCAGGGCATCACCGTGAACGTCTACAAGTACCCCCAGGAGAACTTCCAGGCCATCGTCGACAGCTGCAACGCGAAGGCCGGCGGGCGGTACAACATCGTCTACAACAAGCTGCCGCGTGAGGCGGACGGTCAGCGCGAGCAGATGGTGCGCAGACTCGCCGCGGAGGACGACAGCATGGACGTCCTCGGGCTGGACGTCACGTGGACCGCGGAACTCGCGAAGGCGGGCTGGATCAAGGAGTTCACCGGCTCGGTGAAGTCGCAGGTGGAGAACGGCACGCTGAAGACGCCGCTCGACACCGCGACGTACGAGGGCAAGTTGTACGGGGCTCCGGACAACACCAACGTCCAGCTCCTGTGGTACCGCTCGGACCTCGTTCCCACGCCCCCGAAGACGTGGGACGAGATGATCTCGATGGCCGAGGCGCTGGTGGCGGAAGGGAAGCCCGGTCAGATCGTGGGTCAGGGGAAGCAGTACGAGGGGCTCGTCGTGCTGTACAACACCCTGGTCAACTCCAACGGCGGCACCATCCTCGACGAGAACGGCACCAAGGCCATCGTCGACGACAAGGCCGTGGAAGCGTTGGCGGCGTTGAAGAAGCTCGCCACGTCGAAGGCGATCGACCCGTCGTTCTCCAACGCGGCCGAGGACAACGCGCGCCTCGCCATGGAGGGCGGCAACGCGGCGTTCCAGCTCAACTGGCCGTACGTCTACGCGGCGGCGCAGAAGAAGCCGGACTTCGCGAAGAACTTCAAGTGGGCGCCGTACCCCACGGTCGGCGGTGAGCAGTCCAAGGTCACCGTCGGCGGGATCAACTACGCCGTCAGCAACTACACCACGAAGCCGAACGAGTCGTTCGACGCCGTGCTGTGCCTGCGCAGCGCGGAGAGCCAGAAGCTCGCCGCGCTTAAGGACGGTGTGCCGCCGACCATCGAGGCCGTCTACGACGAGCCTGAGATGGCCGAGGCGTACCCGATGCGCGACGACATCAAGGAGACGCTGAAGAACGCGAGCGTGCGGCCGCGCACGCCCGCCTACCAGAACGTCTCGACGGTGATCTCCACGATCCTGTCGCCGCCCGCGAGCATCGACCCGCAGGCGACGGCGGACAGGCTGCGCAAGGAACTGCAGGACGCTCTCGACTCGAAGGGGGTGCTGCCGTGAGTCACGCGACCACAGAGGACACGGCACCGGCCGCGGCGGCGCCGGAACCCGTGTCCCCCAAGAAGAAGGCCGCGCTGAGCGAGGGCAAGAAGGCCGAGCGCAGGCTCGGCTGGCTGCTCTGCGCGCCGGCCGCGATCACCATGGTCGCGGTCACGGGCTGGCCGATCCTCTACTCGCTGCTGCTGTCGATGCAGAGGTTCGACCTCAAGTTCCCGGACCGCACCGAGTGGATCTGGTTCGACAACTACGTCACCGTGCTGTCGAGCCCGTACTGGTGGGACGCGGTGTGGGTGACGGTCGTGCTGACGGTCGTGACCGTCGCGATCGAACTGGTGCTGGGCATGTCGCTCGCGCTGATCATGCACCGGGCGCTGGTCGGCCGGGGCATCGTCCGCACGACGACGCTGATCCCGTACGGCATCGTGACGGTCGTGGCCGCGTTCTCCTGGCGCTTCGCCTGGACGCCCGGCACCGGCTACCTCGCCGAGGCCCTCGGCGGCGACCCCGTGCTGACGGAGAAGGTCCCCGCGCTGATCGTCGTGAGCATCGCGGAGATCTGGAAGACCACGCCGTTCATGGCCCTGCTGCTGATGGCGGGCCTGGCGCTGGTGCCGGACGACCTGCTCAAGGCCGCCGCGATGGACGGCGCGAGCGGGTGGCAGCGGTTCATCAAGATCACCGTGCCGATCATGAAGCCGGCGATCCTGGTGGCGCTGCTGTTCCGCACGCTCGACGCGTTCCGCATCTTCGACAACCTCTTCGTGCTCACCGCGGGCTCGCAGGGCACGTCGTCGGTGTCCATGTTGACCTACAACAACCTCATCAAGGGCTTGAACCTCGGTATCGGGTCGACCATGTCCGTCCTGATATTCATCATGGTCGCGATCATCGCGTTCGTGTTCATCAAGCTCTTCGGCACCGCTGCCCCCGGCAGTGACGACGGGGGGAAGCGCTGATGGCTGGCATCGGAGGAGCGGAGACCACCGGCAAGAAGGTCGGCTGGGGTGTCCTCAACGCGGTCGTCGTGATCTACGCGCTGTTCCCGGTGCTGTGGATCGTGTCGCTGTCGTTCAAGTCGTCCGCGACGCTCGCGGACGGCAACTTCATCCCGCGCGAGTGGAGTCTGGAGAACTACCAGAACATCTTCTCGACGTCGGAGTTCACGCGGGCGCTGATCAACTCCATCGGCATCGCGCTCATCGCGACCGCGATCGCCGTGGTGTTCGGCACGATGGCCGCTTACGCCATCGCGCGGCTCGACTTCCCCGGCAAGAACCTGCTGGTGGGCGTCTCGCTGCTGATCGCGATGTTCCCGCAGGTCTCACTGGTGTCGCCGTTGTTCGAGATCGAGCGCTCGCTCGGCCTCTTCGACACGTGGCCCGGCCTGATCCTGCCGTACATCACGTTCGCGCTGCCGCTCGCGATCTACACCCTGTCGGCGTTCTTCCGCGAGATCCCCTGGGAGCTCGAGAAGGCGGCCAAGATGGACGGAGCGACGCCGGGGCAGGCGTTCCGCCGCGTCATCGCGCCGCTCGCCGCGCCGGGCGTGTTCACGACGGCGATCCTCGTGTTCATCTTCTGCTGGAACGACTTCCTGTTCGCGATCTCGCTCACCTCGACCGAGCAGTCGCGGACCGTGCCGGTGGCGCTGTCGTTCTTCACCGGCAGCTCGCAGTTCGAGGACCCGGCCGGGTCGATCGCGGCGGCCGCCGTGGTCATCACGATCCCGATCATCCTCTTCGTGTTGTTCTTCCAGCGCCGGATCGTCGCCGGCCTGACCTCCGGCGCCGTCAAGGGGTGAGTTGACCAATGGCAGAGATCGTTCTGGACAAGGTGACCAAGAGGTATCCCGACGGCGCCCTGGCCGTGCAGGAGGTCAACCTGGAGATCGCCGACGGCGAGTTCATCATCCTGGTCGGACCGTCCGGCTGCGGGAAGTCCACCACGCTCAACATGATCGCGGGCCTGGAGGACATCACCGACGGCGAGCTGCGCATCGGCGGGCAGCGCGTCAACGAGAAGGCGCCCAAGGACCGCGACATCGCGATGGTGTTCCAGTCCTACGCGCTGTACCCGCACATGACGGTGAAGGAGAACATGGCCTTCCCGTTGCGGCTGGCCAAGGTCGACAACGCGACGGTCGAGAAGAAGGTCAAGGAGGCCGCGGAGATCCTCGACCTCTCGCAGCACCTCGACCGCAAGCCGTCCAACCTGTCCGGTGGCCAGCGGCAGCGCGTGGCGATGGGCCGCGCGATCGTGCGCAGCCCCAAGGCGTTCCTCATGGACGAACCGCTGTCCAACCTGGACGCCAAGCTCCGCGTGCAGATGCGCACCTCGGTGTCGCGCCTGCAGAAGCAGCTCGGCACGACCACGGTGTACGTGACGCACGACCAGACCGAGGCGATGACCCTCGGCGACCGGGTCGTCGTCATGCGCGGCGGTGTCGTGCAGCAGATCGGCGCGCCGCAGTTCCTCTACGACCAGCCGGCGAACCTGTTCGTCGCGGGCTTCATCGGCTCCCCGTCGATGAACTTCGTGCCGGCCACGCTGGAGAACGGCGCGCTGCGGTCGGTCATCGGCGACGTGACGCTGACGGACCGGGTCCGCCAGCTCGTCGAGGCCGCCGACGCGCCCCGCGAGGTGATCCTGGGCATCCGCCCCGAGCACTTCGAGGACGCGGCGCTGGTCGAGCCCGCGAAGCTGTCGGCGGGCGGCAAGTTCACGTCCCAGGTGGACGTGCTGGAGTCGATGGGCTCGGACAAGTACGCCTACTTCAACCTCACCGGTGAGCAGGCGGCCTCGGCGGAGCTCCAGGAGCTCGCGGCGGACGCGGGATCGGACGACGTGCCGGGTGACGGCATCTCGCTCGTGACGCGGCTGTCCTCGGCGTCCGGCGCGGTGGAAGGCGCCTCGGCGGACATCTGGTTCGACGCGGACAAGGTGCAGCTCTTCGACCCGTCCAGCGGCAAGAACCTGACCTACACGGAACGGTGAATTCTCGTTTCTGAAGGCCGCCTTCCCGCGAGGGGAGGCGGCCTTTGCCGTGTCACTCGATCGGGTTAGGACAAAAGACTCCGGCCCCGACGGGCCGATCAGTCGCGGTCATCTGCTCTGCCGAACTCCCTTCACCACTGGGCGCTCGGCAGCGACATCTCATCGAAACGTGTACTTCACACCTTCGGATCGTCCGCACGCTTGTCGAAGGCGGGTACTAGGAACCACAGGGGGCTTCAGGGGAACCGCCGCCCGAGTGAAAGAGAGCGTGCAATGGGGATCCTGGACGGAAAAGCGGTCGTCATCACGGGAGCCGGCCGAGGACTGGGTGAGGCCTACGCCATGCACGCGGCCCTCGCGGGCGCGTCCGTGGTGGTCAACGACAACGACGGTGACCTGGCGGAACGGGTCGCCGAGCACATCCGCGAGTTCGGCGGGCGGGCGGTGGCCTCGAACCACACGGTCGCGGACCCGAGCGAGGCGGCCAAGATCGTCGACCTGTGCGTGGACGAGTTCGGCCGCGTCGACGGCCTCGTGAACAACGCGGGCCTGAACTACGAGACCGCGCCGTGGGAAGACGATCCCGAGACGATCAGGCACGTGGTCGAGGTGAACGTCCTCGGCGTCATCTACGTCGGAATCGCGGCGATGCGGGCGATGCGCGCCACCGGTGGCGGTTCCATCATCAACATTTCCTCCGGCGCGTCATTCGGCCAGCGCAAACTCGCCACCTATTCCGCGACCAAGGGCGCGGTGGCGTCGCTGAGCTACTCGTGGGCGCTCGACCTGGAAGCCGAAGGCATCCGCGTGAACGCCGTGTGCCCCGTCGCGCACACGCGAATGGTGTGGAAGTCGGAACGTTCCCTGCGCGCCATTCCGGCCGACCGGACGCCGGGCAAGGTGGCGCCGCTCGTGCTGTTCCTGCTCTCCGACCGCGCGGAGGGCATCACCGGCCAGGTCATCCGCTGCAACGGGCGGCAGCTGCACATCGTGGGGCAGCCGTACTTCAAGCAGCCGATCCTGGAGAGCGACAACTGGGACACCGCTTCGGTCGAGCGGGCGTTCACGGGCGTGCTGCAGGCGCACCTCGAACCGTACGGGTTGGAGAAGAGGATGCCTCCCCGGCTCCGTGCGCTGGTGGAGCCTTCGCAGACCGCCTGAGCAGGTGGGGGAGGCACCGCTCGGTGCCCTGGGTGGCGCCTTCCCCACCTGGTCAACTGCGGATCCGGTCGCCGGGTCCGGTGTTAGCTTGCGCGCGTGGTTTCGCTGCTCCCTTCCTACGTCGACACGGCGTTCGACGACCCCGAACTCCTGCAGGCCGCGCTCCGGCTGGTCTCCGGCGACCTCGGCCCCGCGCTCGACCTGATCGCCGCCACCCGCGACCAGCCGCACCGCCGCGAGCTCGCAGTGGACGTCCTCGGCGCCGCCGGCAACGTGGTGCTGCCCGCGCTGCTCGCCGCCGAGGAGGAGCGGCCCGACGACGTGAACCTGTTGCTGCTGCTCGGAAGCGCGCAGACGACCGCGGGCTGGGAGGGAGCGCGGCGGCAAGCGCGCCGCGCAGACGACCGACGCCCAGTTCGCCGGGCTGCGCAACTTCACGCAGCGCGCCCGCCAGACCCTGCACCGCGCCGCGGAACTGGCGCCGGACGACGTGGCACCGTGGGCGGCGTTGATGCCCGTGGCACTGGGCGCGCCCACGCACCGCGACGAGGCCGCCGAGGTCTACGAAGAGGTCGTGAAGCGCGTGCCGGACCTGGTCAACGCGACCTGGCGGCGACTGCAGACCAAGACCGCCAAGTGGCACGGCAGCCACGAGGAGATGTTCGCCTTCGCGCGCGCCGGCGTCCAGGGGCTGCCGGACGGCCACCCGTTGCTCGCGCTGGTGCCGATCGCGCACCTCGAGATGCACCTCGACAAGATGGCGAAGAGCGGCAAGTGGGCGCGCAAGTGGGAGATCGCCACGCTGTCGTACTGGAAGAAGCAGCGCGCCGAGGTCGACGCGGTGTCCGACCGCCTGCTCGCCGGTGCCGCCGACCAGCCGTACTCGCTGTGGGCGCACCAGATCTTCGCGATGTTCTACTTCCAGGCCGAGGCGAAGGACCGGCTGGCCCTGCACCTCGCCCAGAGCGGGCAGCGTGCCGCGCGGTGGCCGTGGGCGTACCTCGGTGATCCGAACAAGCGGTTCGCCGCCGCGCAGCAGATGGCGCGGTCCTAACGCCACGACGGGTAGGCGGGCGCGACCTCGGCGTAGCGCTCGCTCCACCCCGGCGGCGTCTCGCCGCGCAGGAAGGCGTCCACCCGGTCGAAGAACGCATGCGTGCCGGGCGCGAAGCCCTTCGCGTTGCGTTCGGACAGTCCGGTGTGGGTGAACCTGAGCAGCGTCTCGTCGCCGTCCGCGGTGAGCTCGTAGCGCACGACGCCGTCCTCGACGATCCGCTGGTGCCACTCGTGCTCGAAGACCGCGCGGCCGTTCTCCGGCGGCTGCCACGTCAGGATGCGCCCGGTCACACGCTTGGCCTCCATCGGCGCGGGCGGGTCCTCGGGCTCGATGACGACCTCTCCGCCCTGCGGGTCGACGGTTCCCTCGCCGAACCACGCCTTGCGCTCGACGTCGTCGGTGAGGGCGGCCCAGACGCGGTCGATCGGGAAACCCAGCCTGCGGTGGAACGTGAGGGTGGCGTGCGCGCCTTCGACGGTGACGGTGCCGAGGTCGTTCATTCGCTCTCCAGGTGCTTTTCGAGTGCGGCCAGGTGGTCGCGCCAGAAGCGGCGGTAGGGGGTGATCCAGTCGTCGATGCGTTGCAGGCCATCGGGTTTGAGCGCGTAGATGCGGCGCTGGCCGTCCGGCCGGACCTCGACGAGGCCGGTCTCGCGGAGGATGCGGAGGTGGCGGGAGACGGCCGGTTGGGTGAGGGTCGGCAGGCTGTCGACGAGCTCGCCCGCGGTGCGTTCGCGTTCGGCCAGCAGGCTGATCAGGTGCCGGCGGTTCGGTTCGGCCACGGCCTCGAAGACATCCACGGGTTCTTTATAACTTCTTACGTATATAAGCGCAATGTTATGTGAGGTGTCGATGCGGAACGACCTGAAGGCGTTGTGCACGCTCGTCGCGCCGCCTGCCCGGCCCGTGCTGGGGGAGCGTTCGTGGGAGTGGGTGCAGGCCGAGCTGGGCACGCGACTGCCCGCCGACTACGTGGAGTTCATGGAGACCTACGGCGGCGGGACGTTCGCGCGGTGCCTGAACCTGTGGACCCCGTTGGACCCGCAGGGACTCACGCACCTCGCCCGCGAGGCGACAGCGGACGCGCTCGACATGGCCGCGTTCCTGGACGAAGGTCCGTCGTTGCCGATGTGGCCTGAGCCCGGCGGGTTCCTGCCGTTCGGCGAGAACGTGGAGGGGGACAAGCTTGGCTGGCTCACGACTGGTGACCCGGACCGGTGGCCGCTGGTCTTCCTGGCGCGCTACCTCGAAGACGACGAGCAGGAGCCGCCACTGCCGTCGCGCTCGCCGGCACGGTCCTCGACTGGCTGGGCGGGCGGCCGGTGCCGACGGTGAACCTGTGCAAGTTCGGGCCGGAGGACGGTGAACGCACCGTGTTCGAGCCGCTCGGCTGACCTGATCACGCGTTGGGGCGTTCTGGTGACGTTTTCGCACGTCACACGGATGGTGGCCGAAATTGTCGGGGGTGCCTGTCACCATCGGGACATGGCCGAACGCAAACCCAGAGTCACCGACTGGCGACTCGTCGTGCAGTCCCGGTTGGACCGGGTCCGCGCGGATCTGGCTGCGCTCGGCCCGTCCGACCCGGTCGATCCCGAGGGCGACGTGTGGCGCCGCACGGCCGAGGAGCAGGCCGCCGTGGTCGAGGCGATGCTCAACTCCCGCGAGCCGTGGTGGCGCATGCTGCCGTCGTGGTGGTCGGGCTGGCACATCGAACGGGCCTGGCGCGCCCTGCACGAGGCCGAGGTGGCCACGATCTCGGCGGAGCGCGGTTTCCTCGGGCGGCTGCCAGGCCTGCAGGCGCGCGTGGCGCAGTACCTGGACGACGACGATCCGCGCCGCCGCGCGCTGGAGGCGTTGCGGCCGGGGGAGTTCACGCCTGCTGTGGAGCGCGCGATCGTGGTGGACGCCCTCCGTGCCGCCTACGACAACTCGGACTTCGCGCACGCCGGTTCCCGCGCGCTGCGCAACAAGCTGATCGCCGCGTCGCTGGTGCTGTTCGTGATCAACACGGTGCTCGGCGTCGTCGGCATCGTGAAGCCCGGCATCATCCCGCTGTGCGTCGACCCCAAGGAGAACGCGCTGCCGACGGTCTGTCCCGGCGGCACGGCGAAGGCGTCCGGTGTGGACGTGTGGCTGGTGCAGGTGCTCGGCTCGTTCGGCGCGGTGCTGGCCGCGGTGGTGCTGCTCTTACGCCGCCGGCCATCGCTCTCGCCGTACGTCATGATCGGCTACCAGGCTCTGATCAAGATCATGCTCGGCGCGGCACTGGCGGTGGTCGGCATCCTGGCGCTGGGAGCGGGCGTGACCAGCGGACTGATCGGCATCCCGTCGGCGGCGGCCCTGCTGCTGTGGGCGGTCATCTTCGGCTACGCGCAGCAGATCGGCACGCGCCTGCTCGACAAGTACACCGACGAGGTGCTGGACCAGGCGCGTCCCCTGCCGGACGCGGACAGTCCACGCGTGGCGCCGCGCTGACGGCGTGCGGGTGCGACGCCGGACGGCATGTCCGTGCTCGCGTGCCTGACCAGCTGGCCGCGCCACGTCTCAGGCCTTGCCGCCCTTCCCGTGCTCCCGCACAGCGTTGATGACCTCGGCGTCCCACCGGTGCGTCCGGATCAGCCGGTACCGCTCCGCCGCCACCCACATGTACGCCTCGGTCTCCGTCCGGTCCCCGATCATGTCCGCCTGCCGCAGCATCGCCACCACGGGCCGGTACTCCTCGGCGTACCAGCGGCGCGCCACCTCCGCCCGGTCCAGGAACTGGCCGCTGTCCTGCATCAGCCGGAACCCCCACGCCTCGACGTGCTCGCCCAGCCGCGCGTAGTCCCACGGGTCGGACAGCACGACGGCCGCGCGGGACTCGCCCGCCAGCGGCACGCGGTCGAGGAACAGGCGGCGGTAGTCCTTCACGATCAGGTCGCCGCGGTAGCGGATGCCCGACGAGTTGAGGCGGGTGATCACCTGCGTCACGTACGCGTCGATCACCTCCAGGCCCAGGGCGTGCGCCACGGAGACGCGGTGGTGGCCGTCGATGATGAAGTGCAGCTCGCCGACGCGGTACACCTCGATCGGCGGCACGCTCTCGCCGCGGCGGGCGGCCAGGGCGAGGCGTTGCCAGCGTTCGCGGACGCGGCCCGAGGTCGGGCGGAAGCGGCGGTCGAAGTCACGGGTGCGGTCGACGCTGCCGACGATCGAGTCCAGGCGGATCGACTGCAGGCCCAGGCGTTTCTCCGACGCCATGCCGAGGGCCTCCACGACCTCGTGGAACGGCAGCATGATGTTCACGTCGTCGGGTTCGCGGCGCAGCCAGGTCGCGAGGCGCGACATCACCTGGCGGCGGCGGGCCCGCAGGAAGTCGCTCTCGGCGTCCGCCACGGGGAAGCCCGTGTCCCGTCTCATCGCGTCACCTCCAGCACCTTCGAGGGAATCACGTTCACCACGCGGGTCGAGCCCAGGACGCGGTCCGGGCGTGCGTGGCCGTGGGGATGAATGTGGCCGTGCAGCATGAACGTCGGCTGCAGGCGCGAGACAAGTCCGCGTAAACAGTCGAAGCCGCGGTGCGGCCCGTCGGGTTCGTCGCCGCAGTCCACCGGCGGCGAGTGGGTCAGCAGGATGTCCACGCCACGTCCGTCCCGCAGCCTGCGCCACCCGGCCAGCCGGGACACCCGGCGGGCGCGGCGGGCCTGCTGCCGTTCCGTCCACTGGTTCGGGCCCTTGTTGTAGCGGATCGAACCACCGAGACCGGCGATCCGCAGGCCGGCGACGTCGACCACGCGTTCGTCCGCGTTCACCGCACCGGCTGGTCCTGGCCAGCGCACCGGCACGCCCGCCTTCGTCCACAGGCCGCGCACGTTCAAGTAGCCGGACAGGTCCACGTCGTGGTTGCCCGGGACGAACACCAGCGGCTTGTCCAGGGCGTTGGCCAGGTGTTCCAGGTAGTCGAACGGCAGGTCGCCCGCCGCGATGATCAGGTCCACGTCGCCGTGCTGGTGCACCTGATCGGTCCACAGCTGTTCGACGACCTCGTCCGCGACAGCCAGAATCCGAGCCATTCCAGCACTGTAATGAGGTCTTTCACCACATGACGGGTGGCGGCGCTGCCGTTAGCGTTAGCTCCGTGCTTGCCGAGCTGTTCGCCGCGGCCGCCCACGGGTGCCGTGACCGCAGTCCGCTGACCCAGCGACTCCTCACCGACGCCGCCGCCGACCTCGCGAGGGGCGGCGTCACGACCACGATCATGGTGGGCTCCGAACGCGACCGGGAGGGCTCCGTGCCCGGGCTGCGGTTCGCGGGCGCCGTCCACCGGCTCGTGCTTGAAGGCCGGGCGCCCGGCCTCGCGAAGCACTACCCGTCCGTCGGCGGCCAGCCGAACCTGGCGACGTTGTGGGAGGACGCGCTGCCGGCCCTCACCGAGCACGCCGACCTGCTCCGGCAGCGCGTCCAGGGCACGGTCGTGCAGACCAACGAACCCGGCCGCAGCGCGCCTCTCTACGGCGGCCTGCTGGTCGCCGCGCAGGAGGCCGCAAAGGCGGCGGGCCGGCACGTGCCGTTCTGCGTGCGGCTGCTGGAGGTCGGCGCGAGCGGCGGCCTCAACCTGCGGCCCCACCACGTCGGCTACCGGCTGCCGGACCGGGTGCTCGGCGACCCGGACAGCCTCCTGGTCCTCGACCCGGAGTGGACCGGCAGGCCGCCCGCGGACCTGGACCACCGGCTGCGCGTCGTCGGCAGGGCGGGCTGCGACCTCAGTCCGGTCGACGTGTCCACAGAGGACGGACGGCTGCACCTGAGCTCGTTCGTCTGGGCGGACCAGGTCGACCGGTGGAACCGGCTGAACGAGGCCCTCGACCTCGCCGCCACCGACCCCGTCAGGGTGGAGCGGTCGGCCGGACCGGAATGGCTCGCGAAACACCTCGCCCGCGCCGAACGCGACGTGCTCACCGTCGTCTGGCACTCCGTGGTGTGGCAGTACGTCTCGCCCGCGGACCGCGCGATGGGCCGGGCCGTGCTGGCCGACGCCGCGGCGAAGGCGACGCCCACGTCACCGTTGGCGCTGCTGGTGTTCGAGCCGCGCCGGGCGGACGACGACTACCGGTTCGAACTGCTGCTCAAGCTCTGGCCCGCCGGCGTCTCGCTCAACCTCGGCCACGGCGCGGGCCACGGCACGCCGTTCACCTGGGACGTCACCCCCTGGGAGTGACCACCGGGTTGATCACGTACCGGCCGTCGGAGAACTCCACGGGCAGCCGGAACTCCGCACGCGTGCCGCCGTGCGTGTACGCGATGACGACCGCGCCGTCGCGGTAGACGCCGCTCTCCACCCGCGCGGTCCGGAACTGGTCCGCGGTCGACTTCGCGACGTCCTCGCCGCCCACCGCGAGCAACGGCTCCAGCTTGTGGAAGTCGTGCGCCCGCAACGCGTTCGTCACCTCGGCGGCGAGCTCGTCCGGTGACTCGGCGCCGGGGTCGGGCCAGAACGCGATCGACACGAACACCATCGCGAGCCAGCCCACGGCGAAGACCAGGATCCAGAACCGCAGGTTGGTCAGGCGGCGGTGCACGTCAGGGCGTCCCGCTGATCAGCACGAACACGGTGGTGATCCAGCAGAGCAGGAACGCGAGGATCCAAAAGCGGATGTTGGTGAGGATTCTGGTCATGACACACCTCTTCTACTGCGAGCAAAGCGGGCGAAACCGGGACTAGAGCCAGCGATTTCGGCGCAATATTCGGTAGAGCGTGAGGCAGGCGATGAGGACCAGCGTCATCACCAGGGGGTAGCCGAACTTCCACTTCAGCTCGGGCATGTAGTCGAAGTTCATGCCGTACACGCCGACGACCATGGTGGGCACGGAGATGATCGCGACCCACGAGGTGATCTTGCGCATGTCGGTGTTCTGCTGCAGCGTGATCTTCGCGAGCGTCGCGTCGACCAGCGTCGTCAGCAGTTCGTCGAACGCGGTGACGCGCTCGGAGACCTCGGTGAGGTGGTCGTCGACGTCGCGGAAGAACGCGCGCACCTGCTCGGGGATGAGCGGCGTGTAGCCCTCCGCCAAGCGGCGCAACGGGTTCGCTAGCGGCATGACCGCGCGGCGCAGCTCGACGACCTCGCGCTTGAACATGTAGATCTGCTCCGCGCTCACCTCGGTGCGCGGCGCGAAGACCCGTTCCTCCATGCGGTCGATGTCGTCCTCGATGTGGTCGGTCACCTCGAGGTAGTTGTCGACGACCTGGTCGGCGATCGCGTGCATCACCGCCGACGGGCCGATCTCCAGCCGCTCCGGGTCCTCCTCCAGCACGTGCCGGAGCTTGGACAGGCCGGAGTGGTTGCCGTGCCGCACGGTGATCACGAAGTCCTTGCCCAGGAACACCATGATCTCGCCGGACTCGACGATCTCGTTGGCGGTGTCGGGGGACTCGTTCGTCACGTAGCGGACGGTCTTGAAGACCATGAAGAGCGTGTTGTCGTACCGCTCGAGCTTCGGGCGCTGGTGCGCGTGCACCGCGTCCTCGACCGCGAGCTCGTGCAGCCCGAACGTCTCGGCGATGCCCTCGATCTGCTCCGCGTCCGGCTCGTGCAGGCCGATCCACACGAAGCCGTCCTTGCGCTTGCGCACCTCTTTGACGGCATCGGTGTGCGTCCAGCGGCCGGGCAAGCGCTTGCCGTCCACGTACACCGCGCAGTCAACGACGTAGTGCGACAGCGGGACGGGGACGTGCGGGACTTGCCCGACGGGGCCGCGCTGGGAGCCTCGTCCGCGGATCGAGGGCAGGCTGGGCATGGTGAGTTCCTCCAGGTACACACGCCGACGTGTTGTGCGAAAGCACGACGGGCGCCCTGACCTGGTGGAACTGGAACGTTCTAGACGGAGCTAGAAGGCCACCTCGGTGAGGACGCGCTTGGTACTGGCAGGGTGGGGGTCCTTGCTCATTTAGGGGTCCTCACCTCCTCGGGGCGAAGGTCACTGGTGGTGGAAATCCTCACACACCGGTTGCCGAGGGTACTCCCTCCGCGTAAAGACTGTCTCCCCACCCGGGACAGATCTCGATCACACGTAGTTGGAGGCGCGGTGCAGTTCGGTCGGTACTACGAGGAGTTCGAGGTCGGAGCGGTCTACAAGCACTGGCCTGGCAAGACGGTGACGGAGTACGACGACCACCTGTTCTGCCTGCTCACGATGAATCACCACCCGCTCCACATGGACGTGAACTACGCGGAGAACACGACGGACTTCGGCAAGAACGTCGTCGTCGGCAACTACATCTACTCGTTGCTGCTGGGCATGTCCGTGCCCGACGTCTCCGGCAAGGCGATCGCCAACCTGGAGATCGAGTCGCTGCGGCACGTGAAGCCCACGTTCCACGGCGACACGATCTACGGTGAGACGGAGGTGCTCGACAAGACGCCGTCCAAGTCCAAGGACGACAGGGGCGTGGTCTACGTGGAGACTCGCGGTTACAAGCAGGACGGCACGGTCGTGTGCATCTTCAGGCGCAAGGTCATGGTGCCGAAGCAGTCCTACGGCGAGGCCCGCGGTGGCGAGCAGCCGGGGCGCCCTGAACCCAAGGAGTGAAGTGACTTCTCTGGACCTGGCACAGCGTCGTCTGCGTGAGTTCGCGGAGGAGGCCGCGGCGATCTCGCCGCTCTACGAGCACCTCGCGTCGCGCGCTGCCGAGGATCCGGAGGTCGCGGACCTGCTGACCGCCGCCGAGCAGGAGAACGCCACGGGCGAGCTCCTGCTGGCGGCGGCCCACCGGCTCGTGCAGGCCGAGCCGTTCCACCAGCTCTCGAACTACTACCCGTCGCTCGGCGGGACCTACGGCGCGGACGAGAGCACCTGGCCGTTGTTCCGGGACTTCCTGCTGGAGCGCGGCGACCGCGTCCGGGCCCTGGTGGCCTCGCAGGTCGTCCAGACGAACGAGGTGCGGCGCGCGGCACTGCTCTACCCGGCCGTCGCGGCCGCGGCGAAGCAGGCGGGCGGGCCGATCGGGCTCGTCGAGGTCGCGACGACCGCGGGCCTGCTGCTCGGGCTCGACCAGTACTCGTACCGCTACCAGACCGCGGAGGCCGGCCAGGTCGTCGCCGGACCGGCCAAGGCGGCGCTCGGGCTGCACTGCGCGCTGGAGCTCGCGCCCGGTGCCGCGCTGCCGAAGCTGCCCAAGACGGTGAAGGTGGCCGCGAAGGCGGGCATCGGCGTCGCGCCTGCGGACCTGGCCGACGAGGACGCCTACGCGTGGCTGGAGGCCTGCGTCTGGGCCGACCAGCCGGAGAAGCTGCGCCTGTTCGGGGTGGCGTGCGGGGTGCTGCGCAAGAGCCCGCCGCGCCTGGTGGCCGGCGACCCGGTCGCGGACCTCGCCAAGGCCGTCGAACCGGTCGACGCGCCGCTCGTCGTCATCACGAGCGGGTCCGGCCTCGACCTCGTGCCCGCCTTGTCCGCTTTGGGCAGACCTGTCTGGTGGGCCGCGCACGAGGCCGGTGAGCTGCGGCTCGTCCGCATCGGTGAATCCGGCGCGGAGACGACTGTTCTCGCCACGACCGAGGCCCACGGGCAACGTCTCGTTTGGCGCTGAACGTCCGTCCCCGATCGCGTGAACCCTGATCAGGCCCTGGGCAGGCAGTTCCACTCGGAGAGCGCTTCCACGAGCCCGTCCGTCGTGGGGAGTGTGTCCAAGGTCGCACTGTCCACCCAAGCGACATCCGATGCGTCGTCGCCCGCTCGGAGCACACCCGACGTGACCTGGCATTCGTAGTCGAAGATCGCGAAAACCCCGTTCGGGGCCGGTCGCTCCACGTGGCCGACGAGGCGGCCGACGGTCACGGAGAGTCCCGTCTCCTCGACTAGTTCCCTAGTCACGGCCGCCTCATCCGTCTCACCAGGCTCCACGCGTCCACCTGGTACCGACCACAGGCCCTCACCAGGCGGATTGGCGCGTCGCACGAGCAGTAGTCGCCCGAACGAGTCATGCACGACGGCTCCGACGCAACGGACGGTGCGCTTGCTGCTGGGCGTCACGATCACGAAGCGTAGTCACACCGGATCGGCGGTGCTGTCCACTACCCCGGCTGCGGTACAAATCTCCCAAGGTGCCGAATGGTGCTGTACAACGGTCACGAACGGCGCCAAACGGGTGCGACGCGGACGGGGTGGACACCGTGAACTTGAAGAAGATTCTCACTTTCGCTGGAATCGCCTTGCTGCTCTTCTTCCTCATCGCGGAGCCCCAGCAGGCGGCCCAACTCGTGCAGAACATCCTCAACTCGCTGCGAACTGCGGCTGAGGCCCTGATCACCTTCGTGCGACAATTGTTCTAGTTCCCGCGGGTTCGCCCGAGGAGCAGGGACAGGCACTGGCTGGCACCAGGAAAGGCTGGTAGCGCATGTTCGCACCACGTGATCCGGACGACTACCTGCTCTCGAGCGAGCGTCGGGTCATCCGTGTGCGCAGGCACTGGTCCTACCTGATCTGGGACGTCCTGGAGGCGGCGGCGCTGCTCGCCGGCTTCATGATGATCTCCTACCTGCTCCCGGCGGACGCCGCCGTGCTCCAGAACGTGCTCTGGTACGGAGCGCTGCTGGTCCTCCTGCGGCTCTCCTACTTCATCATCGAGTGGTGGGTCGAGCGCATCGTCGTCACCGACAAGCGCTTCATGCTGACGTCGGGCGTCTTCGAGACCAAGGTCGCGATGATGCCCATCAGCAAGGTCACCGACCTCACCTACGAGCGCACCGTCGGCGGACGCATGTTCGGCTACGGCACGCTCATCGTGGAGTCGGCAGGTCAGATCCAGGCGTTGAACCGCCTGGAGTTCCTGCCCGACCCCGAAGAGGTCTACGACGCCATCTCGGAGCTGACCTTCGGCGACAAGAAGGCCCAGGCCGAGCGGTTCTCGATGATCAAGGCCCAGCGCGCCGCGCGCGGCAAGAAGATGGTCCCGTAACACGGGTCGTGCACCACGTCGTCCACACTGGACGACGTGGCCATCGATCTGCACACCCATTCGTCCGAGTCCGACGGCACCGACAGCCCTGCCGAACTGGTGAGGGCGGCGGCCCAAGCCGGGCTCGACGCGGTGGCCATCACCGACCACGACACGGCGGCCGGCTGGGCCGAGGCCGAGGCGGCGCTGCCGTCCGGACTGCGCCTCGTGCGCGGCGCCGAGCTGTCGTGCTCCTCGCCCGACGGCTACGGCCACACCATCACCGTTCATCTGCTGGCGTACCTCTACGACCCGACGCACGCCATGTTGATGAAGGAGCAGTCACGCCTGCGTGAAGAGCGGCGGGCCCGGCTGCAGAAGATGGCCGAGATGATGCAGGCCGACGGCTTCCCGATCGACCCCGTCGACCTGATGTCCCGCCTGCCGTTCGACGCGCCGGCCGGACGCCCGCACCTCGCCCAGGCGCTGATCCGCGCGGGCGTGGTCTCGTCGGTCGACCAGGCGTTCGCGACGTTCCTGACCGGCGGCCAGTACTACGTGGGCCGCACCGACACCCCGGTCGAGCGCGCGATCGAGATGATCACCGAGGCGGGCGGCGTCACCGTCCTCGCCCACCCCTTCGCCCGTTCCCGCGGCCCGGTCGTCGCGCCGTCCGTCGTGCGCTCGCTGGCCGAGGTGGGCTTGGCCGGCGTGGAGGTCGACCACCCGGACCACGACGCCGAGACCAGGCGTTCGCTGCGGTTGCTGGCCGACTCGCTGGGCCTGATCGTCACCGGGTCGAGTGACTACCACGGCACGAACAAGACGGTTCGGCTCGGCGCGGAGACGACTGCCCCGGAGATGCTGGATGCTCTGGCCGAGAGGGCGACAGGCTGCAAGATCCTCGTCGGATAGGGCGGTGCTCGCGTGTTCAACCTGCGGCTCTTCATCGAGGCCTCGATCACGCTCCTGGTGATCATGGACCCACCCGGCACCGTGCCGGTCTTCCTGGGACTGGTGGGCCGCAAGTCGCGCGAGGCGCGCAAACGGGCGGCGCGGCAGGGCGTGCTGGTGTCGTTCCTGGTGATCACGCTCTTCGCCGTCGCCGGCAACTCGATCCTCGCGTACATGCACATCGGCATCCCCGCGCTGCAGGGCGCGGGCGGGCTGCTGCTGTTGCTGATCGCCCTGGACCTGCTCACCGGCAAGGGCGCGACGAACCACCCCGAGGTGGAGGACGTCAACATCGCCCTCGTGCCGCTGGGCACGCCGCTGCTGGCCGGCCCCGGCGCGATCGCGGCGACGATCGTGTTCGTGCGCCAGGCCGACGGCTGGGGCTCCTACTTCGCGTTGGCCGCGGCGATCGTGGCCGTGCACCTCGTGCTGCTGGGGACACTGCGGTCCGCCGGGTTGCTGATCAAGGTGTTCAAGGAGAGCGGCATCCTGCTGATGGCCAAGATCGCCGGTCTGCTGCTGGCCGCGATCGCCGTGCAACTGGTGGCGTCGTCCGTGCAGGGGTTCATCACGGCGGGTGTCTAGCGCTCGATGCGGGCTTCGTCCCCGTCGATGACGATCGGGCGCTCGATGAGGCTCGGGTTGGCGACCATGTGCGCGATCCACTTCGCGCGGTCGTGCTCGAGGTCCTTCGGGTAAGCGGCTTCCTTGGTGCGCGCGATCTCCCAGGGCTGCTTCTTGAGCAGCGTGAGGACGTGGTCGAGCTCTTCCGCCGTCGGGACGTCATCGAGGTAGCGCCGTTCGGTGTAGTCGACGCCTGCGTCTTCGAGGCGTTGCTTGGCGGCGCGGCTCTTGGAACAGCGCGGGTTGTGCCAGATCTCCATGCGGTTCATTTTCTGTCAGGGTGCCTGAGTAACTTGGTTGGGGTGGAACAACTCGGCTTCGACTTCGGCACCGCCGCACCCCGCCGGCTCGTGCGCGTCACGCCCGCGAAGCTGTCGACGTGGACGGACTGCCCCCGCCGCTTCCGCATGACGTACCTGGACCGCCCGTCCCCACCACGCGGCGGAGCCTGGGCGCACAACACGCTGGGCGCCGTGGTCCACAACGCCCTCAAGGCCCTCTTCGACCTGCCCGCCGACCGCCGCACCCCGGACCAGGCCGTCGCACTGGTGACCAGGCAGTGGAAGTCCGAGGGCTTCCGCGACGTGGACCAGGCCGCCGAATACCGCGCGCGAGCCCAGACCTGGGTGCACGACTACGTGACGTCGCTGGACGTCGACTTCGAACCGCTCGGCGTGGAGCGCTGGGTCTCCTCCCCGACCGACCGCATCGTGGCCGAGGGCCGGGTCGACCGCATCGACTACCGCGACGGCGAACTGGTGATCGTCGACTACAAGACCGGCCGCCACGTCCTCACCTCGGACGACGCCCGAGGCTCGCAAGCGCTGGCCCTCTACGCCCTGGCAGCCCGCCGAACCCTGCGCAAGCCGTGCCGCCGCGTGGAGCTGCACCACCTGCCGTCGGGCTCGATCGCGACCTGGGAACACACCGAGGAGTCGCTCGCGCGGCACGTCCGGCGGGCGGAGGAGGCGGCGGACGAGATCGACCTCGCCACGGAGACGCTGAAGGCGGGCGGGGATCGGGAGATCCTGTTCCCGCCGGTGACGGGGCGGCAGTGCCAGTGGTGCGACTTCCGGCGGAGTTGTGAGGAGGGGCAGGCGGCGGTGCCTCCGTTGGAGCCTTGGGACCTGCTGGCTCCTTAGGGCTTGCTGGCGCCTGGGCTGTGGATAACTTGCGGCTTGGGTGGCGGGCCTGTGGACAACCGGGAACTGAAGTCGGCTTTGGCGCGTTGCGTGATGTGGAAGGCGCGCGGGGGAGCGGCGGGTGCGGCTTTTGCGTAAGGGCTCGCTGGTGCGGCCGGGCCACGACTGCCTGCACACCCTTGGCCCCGTAGGGTGGCGGGAGTGGACGTGGAAGCAGCGAAGAGGCCGTCGCGGACCTACGGATTCCTGCGCGCCGTGAGCGGTGTGCTCGCGGTGGGCTTGGTGCTGCTCGCGCTGGGGAACATCGGCGTCCAGTTCTACGCGAACTCCCGGGATCTGCCCGGACCTGGGACGTTGTCGGTCGTCGCGCACGTGGTGGCGGCGTTGCTCGTGGTCGGGGCGCAGATCGTGGCTGATCGATACGCGGACTGGAAGGCGCCGGTCGCTTCGCTCGCCGTGTTCGTGGTGAGTGGGGCGACGCTGTGGACGTTCTGGTGGGCCTGAGCCGGTGAGTCGGGCCGGTGGGCTGAGAGCCGCCGAGCCAAGGGCTGACGAGTTGGCGGGCGAACTGCCCAGGGCTGGCGAGCTCAGGAACGGTGCGCTCGACGCTGGTCGTGCCGAAGCCGCTGGTCGTGCCGAAAGCCGGGGGCGTGGCCGGTGGGCCGCGGTGGGGACCGGGCGGCTTCAGGCGGTCGCCGCGTCGCTGTGGATCAGGCCCGCCCGCAGGGCGGCCATGATGGCCTGCGTCCGGTTGGAGACGCCGAGCTTCTCGTAGAGGCGGGCCACGTAGGTCTTGGCCGTGGACGGGGAGACGAACAGGATTCGGGCGATCTTCGGGATCGACTCGCCCGCGCCCAGGAGGTTGAGCACCTCTCGTTCGCGTGGGCTCAGGATCAGCTGTGCCGACTGGCGGCGGGCCATGGCGTTGGCCAGGCCCGTGGCGGTGAACGACGAGGCGGCCACCGAGGCGTGGCGGATGGCGCAGAGGATCTCGTCGACCGGGGCTGTCTTGCCCACGAACGCCGAGGCGCCGGTTTCCAGTGCCCGGAAGAGCACGTCGTCCTCGCCGTGGGAGGTGAGGACGACTATGCCCAGGGCCGGGTAGCGGTCTCGGAGGTCTCGGGCCAGGCGCAGGCCGTTGCCGTCGGGCAGGCCCACGGCGGTGGTGACCACGTCCGGGGCGGCCGCCGCGATGATGGCTGGAGCTGCGGCTGCGGTGGGCGCCTCGTCCACGACCTTCAGGCCGGAGTCTGGTGAAGCGAGTGCCTTCAGGCCGAAGCGGGTCAGTGCATGTCCGTCGACGACGACAACTCTGATGGTCATGAGCTGCCCCTCCCGGGTGGAATGTTCTTCCCGCTTGTCGGACGGACGCCGCAGTTGGTTACACCGAAGGGACTAAAAGGGACGATTAGAGTCGTAGGTCCTCAACACGCAGGGAATTTCAGAGGTTCATCAGCACGCGGGCGATGCTGATGGCGCCGGGGCCGATGATGACCACGAACATCGCCGGGAAAAGGCACGTGATCAGCGGGAACAGGATCTTCACCGGGACCTTCTGAGCCTGTTCCTCGGCTCGCTGGCGGCGGCGGACGCGCATCTCGCGGGCCTGTTCGCGCAGGACCGAGGCGATCGGGACGCCCAGCTCGCCCGCCTGGGCCAGGGCCGAGACGAACGCGCGGAGCTCGGCCACGGTGGTGCGCAGGGTCAGGGCGCGCAGGGACTCGTTGCGGGACTTGCCGATCTGCATCTCCTGCAGGACGCGCGCGCACTCCTGGGCCAGCGGACCCGAGGTGTTGCGGGCCACCTGGGCCATCGCGGCGTCGAAGCCGAGGCCCGCCTCCACGCACACGGTGAGCATGTCCAGCGCGTCCGGCAGCGCCCGGCGGATCTTCTCCTGGCGCTTCTGGCCCGCGTTGAGCAGCAGCAGGTCGGGCAGGAAGAAGCCGAACACCGCGCCCAGCACCAGGCCCGCGACCAGCCAGCCCGGCGACCGCACGCCCAGCAGCGCGCCCAGTGCGCCGCCGAGCAGCAGGCCCAGGCCCTTCGCGGCCAGGACGCGGTCCGGCGTCCACGTCACGGGGTTGCCCGCCAGGTCGAGACGGCGTTGCAGGCCCGCCGCCACGCCCGCGGGAGAGAGTCGCAACGCGATCGAGCGCAGCCACGAAGGGGACACGACTGCTTCCGACTGGGAGACCACTGCGGCCGAGTAGCTCGTCTCGATCAACGAGAGAGAGGCAGCCGCGGTGGCACGTGGTTTCGCGATGACCGCGAACGCGCCGAGGAACACCGCGAGCAGCAGGCAGCCGAGACCTAGGTACAGCGCCATGTCACACCTCCACGCGCACGAGCTTGCGCATCCACAACGAGCCGAGCACGACCAGCACGCCGGCGAACGAGAGCATCACGACGCCGATCAACGTCGTGTAGAGCGGCCGCATGTACTCCGCGCGGAACCAGAACAGGAACGCCGCGAGGAAGATCGGCAGCCCCACCAGGACGTACGCGGACAACCGGCCTTCCGCGGACAGCGCGCGCACGTGCCGCCGTGTCTGCGAACGGTCGCGCATCGTCGCGACGGTGTTCATCAGCACCTCGGCGAGGTTGCCGCCCACCTGCCGCTGGATGCGGATCGCCATCACCACCCACGCGAGGTCGGCGCTGTGCATCCGCGCGGCCACGCGGTCGAGCGCGTCCTCCAGCTCGGCGCCGATCCTGGTCGCCGCCAGCGCTCGGGAGAACTCGCCCGCCGTCGGCTGCGTGTCGTCGCGGACGACGGCGTCGATCGACTGCGCCAGCGAGAAGCCCGACCGCAGTGAGCTCGCCACGAGCTGCAGCACGTCCGGCAGCTGGTCGGCGAACGCGGCCCGGCGCTTCGCCGTGCGCACCCGCACCACCAGCGCCGCCAGCAGCCAGCCGAGCAGCGCGCCCGCCGGCACGCCGATCCACCACGTCGTCAGCAACGTCAGCACCGCGGCGAGGCCGGCGCCCGCGCAGATCCGCAGCAGCGCCCACTCGGCCGGGCTCGCCTTCATCCCGGCGAGGTCGAGCCGGTCCGCGAGACGGGCCGCGGCGGCGTCGCTCAGCAACCGGCCCGCCCAGCCCACCGCGGTCTGCGCGGCCTGGCTTTCTTCCTGCACCACGGGTTCCTGCGCGCCGTAGTGCTCCAGGTGCCGTTCCAGCCGGCGGCCCGCGGTGCTGCGGCGTGGGGTCAGCAGCAGGAGCGCGACGAAGAACACCACGAGGAACGTGCCCGCGATCAACACCCCGGCCAGCCAGTTCTGCCCCGGCGTCGGAGCCGGGACGACCGCGGGCAGCGGCGCGGGCGCGACGGTCGTGGGCGTGACGGCGGCGGCCGTGGTCGACGGCACGGCCAGCGCGGCGAACGCGGCGGCCAGCGCGGCGGCGTCGGACGCCGTCAGCAACCGTCCGCCGGCCGCGGAGGCGATGCGCCGCAACGACTCGTCGCTGTACTGGAAGCCGATCACGTCCGTCGGCACGCCGGCGGACGCGACCGCGCCGACCGCGCCGTCCACAGTGGAGCGCGACACCGTGTCCTCGCCGTCGGACACGATCACCATCCGACGCTCGGAGATGCCCTGCAACGCCGCCAGACCGACCGGGACCGCGTCGAACAACGACGTGTCGCCCTTGGCCTGCACCGAGTTCAGCGCACCGGCGAACGCGGCGCGGTCCGCCGTGGGCGCGAGCACCAGCGAGGGCTGCGACGAGAACGCCACCAGTCCGACCTGGACGTCCGCGGGCAGCGACGACACGTACGTCGAGATCGCCTGCCGTGCCACGACGATCCGGTCCGGCGCCATCGACCCGCTGGTGTCGAGCAGCACCACCACACCACGACTCGGTGCGGCGGAGGCGAAGGAGCCGAACAGGAACGTCAGCAGCAGGCCGACGAGAACACCGGCGCGGATCATCGCGGACCACCTCCGAACAGGTGCGGCGGAACGTCGATGCCCCGGTCCCGCAGCCGTTCCACGAAGTGCGGCCGCAGCCCGGTCGACTGCAACGTGCCCCGGTAGAAGCCGCGCTCGTCGACGCCCGCGTGGAAGTCGAACGAGAAGATGTCCTGCAGCGTCACGACTTCGCCCTCCATCCCGATGACCTCGGTGATGTGGGTGATCCGCCGCGTGCCGTCCTTGAGCCGCGACTGGTGCACGATCAGGTCGATCGCGGACGCCATCTGCTCCCGGATCGCCCGCGCCGGCAGGTCCACGCCCGCCATCAGCACCATCGTCTCCAGCCGCGACAACGAGTCGCGCGGCGAGTTGGAGTGCACGGTGGTGATCGAGCCGTCGTGGCCGGTGTTCATGGCCTGCAACATGTCCAAGGCCGCGCCGTCGCGGACCTCGCCGACGATGATCCGGTCGGGCCGCATGCGCAGCGCGTTGCGCACCAGGTCCCGCACGGCCACCTCGCCGCGCGACTCCACGTTCGGCGGCCTGGCCTCCAGGCGCAGCACGTGGTCCTGGCGCAGCTGCAGCTCGGCGGCGTCCTCGATGGTGACGATGCGCTCGTCCGCGGGCACGAACGACGACAGCACGTTCAGCGACGTCGTCTTGCCCGAGCCGGTACCGCCGCCGATCAGGATGTTCATCCGCCCGTGCACGCAGCACTGCAGCAGGTACGCGGTGGCGGGCGTGAGCGTGCCGAACCCGACCAGGTCGTCCACGGTGAACGGGTCCGCGGCGAACTTGCGGATCGTCAGCACCGAGCCGTCCAGCGCGATCGGCGGCACGACGGCGTTCACGCGGCTGCCGTCGGGCAGGCGGGCGTCGACCATCGGGGACGCCTCGTCGACCCGTCGCCCAACCTTCGCGACGATCTTGTCGATGGTGCGGCGCAGGTGCGACTCGTCCGCGAACGCCACGGGCACCGGCTCCAGCCGCCCCGCGCGTTCCACATAGATCTGGTCGAAGCCGTTGACCATGATCTCGGAGATGCCGGGGTCGCGGAGGTAGGGCTCCAGCGGCCCGTGCCCGAGGATCTCGTCCAGCACCTCCAGCGCGATGCGGGCGCGGTCGGCGCCGGTCAACGGCGTCTCGTCGCGTTCGAGCACCGCCTGCAACGTCTGGCGCACACGGGTTTCCAGCTCGCGCTGGTCGAGGTGCGCGTCGTAGAGCTTGGGGCCTAGCACCTCCAGCAGCCCGGCGTGCACGCTGCGCTTGACCTCGGCGAACGGGTCGGCGGTGCGGGACTGGCGGCGCAGCTGCGGTGCCGGCGACCCCGACTCCCGTTGCGCGGCGATGCGGTTGGCGAGGCTCATCGGAACCACCTCTTCGAGGACCGGGAGGCGGCGACGGGCTCGGCGAGCACGTGCTCGCGGCCGAACCGCGTGATGGCCTCGCTGACCGGGTGCCGGGGCTGGTCGAGGACGATCGGGTTGCCCTTGTTGACCGAGATCGGGACGTCGCGGCTCGACGGCACGTGCGCGCGGATGTCGCTGCGCACCACGCGTTCCACGTCGTCCATCGTCAGCCCTACCTTCGAGTCGGACCGGTTGAGCACGACCGACCGGATGTCGTGCGAGTACGACAGCAGGTCGAGCATGTCGAGCGTCACCCGCAGGTTCTTCAGCGACGGCACGTCCGGCGTCGTCAGCAGCACGTGGTGGTGCGAGGCGTCCATCGCGGCCAGCACGTGCTCGCTGAACGCCGACGGCGTGTCCACCACGACGAAGTCGAACATCGTCGGCAGCACCTCCAGCAGCTCGCCGACCAGCGCCGCCGGGATCCGTTCCGCGTCACCGGGCTCGACCGGCGCGAGCAGGGCGCTCAGCCCCGGCCGGCATGCGGTGAGCAGCGACGACGCGCCCGCGGCGTCGACGTGGCCGACCATCCCGAGCCCGTGCACGATCGTGCGGACCGGTTCGGCCCGCAGGCAGATGCCGACGTCGCCGAACGCGAGGTCGAGGTCCACCAGGCACACCGCGCGCTCGCCGCCCGCCGCGAGCGACGCGGCCAGGTTCACCGCGAGCGTCGTCTTGCCGCAGCCGCCCTTCGCGGCGAACACCGTGACCACCTGGCCGTGCCTGCGCTCGTCGACGCGGGGCAACGGGATGCCGGTGACCTGCGCGGACAGGGCACGGGACCGCGTGCAGGCGTCCACCAGCGCCGCGAGGTCGTCCTGCGCGACGACCTCGCGGACACCGGCCCGCAGCGCGCGGGTGAGCACGCCGACGTCGAGGACGTCGCGCAGCAGCACCACTCCGGCTGACGGGCGCTCGACCCGGAGGCCCGCGGTGAACGCGAGGGCCTCGTCCAGGTCGATGGCCGATCCGATGACGACGAGCGTCTCCGCGGGGTCGGCGGCGAGCAGGCGGGTGGCCTCGTCGAGAGTCTCCGCCGGACGGACGTCACCGCCGAGGGCGGGGGAGAGCTGTCCGGCGAGAGCGGCCGGTTCGCACAGGATCGTCATGGCACGCCTCAGTTTCCGAACAGGGAGCGGTTGTCGACGCCGTTGCCCGGCGCGATCTCGGACTTGCCGCCGAGCAGCGCGAAGTAGAGCGTTCCCGTCTGCTGGCCGTGGATGAGCTTCTCCGCGTCCGCCTGCTTCACCGCGACCGTGACGATCGCCTTGCCGACGTCGCCGTCCTCCGCGGCCTTCTTCTCGTCGACGACGGAGAGGACCTCGAGGCCGGTCAGCAGCAGCCGGGTGGACTGGTTGCGCTCGTACTGCTTGGAGAGCCCGTCGCCGGACGGGGTGTTGCCCTTGCCGTCCATCACCGTGAAGGTGTCGAAGACCGCGACCTTCGAGCCCTTCTGGATCAGCCCGCCCGCGCGCTGCCAGGCCTCGGTCGGCACGGTCACGGCGATCATGCCGTCCGGGATCGAGATGCCCTTGGCCAGCGACGCCTCCTCGGTGAACAACGCCTTGGTGAGCAACTGGCCCTCGGCGATCTCCGACGACGTCACGAGCTTGCCGAGCGAGGAGTCCACTTCGGACATCGCGTTCTCCGGAACGCTGCTCTTCGGCATCTGCTGGGTCTCGACGAGCTCCTTCAGGCCCTCCGCCGTCGTGCCGGCCGGGATGCGGTCCTTCGCGACGAGCACGGTGACGGCCTGCTGGCCCGCGATCGCCCGGCTGTCCGCGCTGCGGACGTAGAAGAACACCCCGGTGCTGCCGCAGACGGCCAGCAGCACCGCCAGGATGATGATGAGTGCGCGGTTCTTCATGACGACTCCTGGGAATCAGCCGGTGAGCTGGACGATGCGGACGCCGAGGTCGGGACCGCCGATGGTGCCCTCGTTGGGCATGAGGGCCTGGACGAAGTAGCCCGCGACGCACTTGTCCGAGCCCTTGCACTCGTTCTTGCCGGTCAGCCAGTCCTTCTGGTTCGCACCGGGCAACCAGTAACCGGTGACGACGAAGGCCGCGAAGCCCGCCAGCGTGTACGTGCCGCCCGTGCCGGTACCGGTGACCTTGGTGTAGATGGGGAAGAAGACCGGCTCGCGCGAGGCGAAGGCGTCCTGCAACGCCGACTTGCAGTCCTTGTCCGCCGAGGCGCCGGTGTTCGCGCTGTAAGTGTTGTTGCTGATGAACACCGAGCAGTCGGAGTTCGTGTCGTCGACCCAGCCGAACATGCCGGGACCGTCGGACCCAGCCGGGCCGCTCGGGCACGTCGTGGTGCTGCTCGTCGTGTGCAGCTTGAGCACGCGGTGCACGGACAACGGCGGAGTGGTGGGCGGTTGCGGGCCGTAGCTCGTGCCGCCGGACGTCGCCTGGCTCCACTCGCACCACGAGATCGTCATGGCCATCGTCTTCGCGGTCTTGGGCGGACCCCACTGGGCACGGGCGCAGGCGATGACCCGTGAACCCTCGTAGGACTCGTTGCCCAGCAACGCCCGCGCGAACACCGGGGGCAGCAGCGTGCCGCCACCGGACGTCTGCGTCGAGGTGTGCACGTCCACGTACGTCGTGCCGGCGGCCGGTTTCGCCGGGCAGTCCGTCATCCGGCCGGTCGAGGCCGGGCACGACGGCAGCGTGCCGCCCTTGTCGAAGCCGCACACCGCGTCCACTGTGGACACCGTGTCCCTCGCGTTCTGGTTGGCGAAGTAGTTGGACTTGTTGACCAGGCAGGGGGCCTTTGCGCAGGTCTGGGCGACGGCCAGCGCGCCGGCGTCGGCACCGTTCTGCAACTCGGCCCGCTCCTGGTAGAGGAAGCCGACGTCGATCACGATCGCGCCCATGCCGAGCAGGACGCCGAACCCGAGCAGGATGCTGATCAGCACGCCGAGCGCGCCGCGGTCGTCCTCTCGCCTCACTCGCATGGCATGACCCCCTCGGCGGTCAGCGTGATGGGAGCTCCGAAGCCACCGCCGCCGAACAGCCCCGCGATGGCACCGATCGGCGTGATGAAGTCGTAGGTGTGGGTGACCGTGACCTCGGCGCTGTTCGCGCCGGGGGGCTGGCCCGCCGGGCAACCGGTGACGGCGACCCCGACCGTGCCGAGGCTGTCCGCGGCGGTCTGCGCGCGGCCGGCGGCGCCGGTCTGCTTCAACGCGGCGACGCGCACGCCTTCACGTGCCGCCTGGGTGATGGTGATCTGGGCGCGCACCGCCCAGCCGAAGTCGACGATGCCCATCACGAGGACGAGCACGATCGGCATCAGCAGGGCGACTTCGACAGCGGTCGCGCCGCGATCGCGAGCAAGGTTCGTCATGACCGCTCCGGAGAAAGGCGTGCGGCCGGCGGAGGGGAATCGCCGGCCGCACGGGACAGGAGACTTCAGCCATCGATGACGTCGGCGACGAACTCGAACATGGCGGCCATGTTCTCGCCGACAGCGGTGATGGCCACCATCGCGGCGACCGCGATCAACGCCAGCATCAGGCCGTACTCGACGGCGGTGGCGCCGCGGTCCGATTCGCGCGGACGCCTCACGGTCAGAGCAGTTCGGCCGCGATGTCGTTGAACAGCGCCAGGAGGTTGACGCCGACCGCGGTGACGCCCGCGATGATGATGATCGCGATGAGAGCGACCATCAGGCCGTACTCGACGGCGGTCGCGCCTCGGTCGTCGTCTTCGCGCTTGGTGCGGGTGAGGAACGTCTGCACGTAGCTGAGGAACGTGAGCATGGCGGTCTCCTGGGGATGTGAGATCCGAATCGGGACGCCGCAACTCTGCGTGACGTGGAACACCCGCCGGTATCGGGCGATGAGGTGTAACGAAAGCGCAGATCGGAGGACATTGTCGGCCGATCGGTGGACACGCCGTAGGCCCCTCGGACAGACCTGCCGCTGTCACGTTCCGTTGCAATCGTACGCGCCTTACCGTCGGCCGCATGCTTGTTCTCTGGACGGTGGGCGGGGCGCTCGGCGGGCTCGCCTCGGGTGTCGCGCTGCGCGGCCTGGTCGGCCGCTTCACGTCCACCGGTGTCGCGCTGCCGCTGGTGTCGGCGGCCGTCCTCGCCGTGCTGGCGCTCAAGTTCGCCGGCTCGGTCGAGGTGCTCGCGTTCGCGTGCCTGGGCGCCGTCGGGGTCGCGCTGTCGTTCATCGACACGGCCGTGCACCGGCTGCCGGACGTCCTGACGCTGCCCGCGTACCCGTTGGTGCTCGTCCTGCTCACCGTCGCGGCGCTGACCGGCGGCACGTTCGGCGCGCTCGGTCGCGCGGTGCTCGGCGGGCTCGTGCTCGCGTTCGTCTACCGCGTGCTGGAGTTCCTGAACCCGGCCGGGATGGGCTACGGCGACGTGAAGCTGTCCGGTGTCATCGGCATGGCGCTCGCCTGGCTCGGCTGGCCCGTCCTGCTGTTCGGCGCCGCCCTCTCGTTCGTCCTGTCGGCCGTCGTGTCGCTGGTCCTGTTGCTCCTGCGGAAGGTCACCCTCAAGAGCGCGCTGCCCTTCGGGCCGTTCATGTTGCTCGGTGCGTTCCTCGCCGTTCTGGCCCACTGAACGGAAATTCGCCCTTCCGCCGGGGCCGCTCCGCCGCCTAAGGTGCAGTCGAACCGTCTGGGGAGGCGGTTCCGCACTTCTGGGGGGAAGTCGATGAACGCGGGGGATGTCGTCGTCGCGCGCCGGGAATCCGTCGCGCTGCCGGTTCCGGTGCTGGTGCTCGTCGCGGGGTTCGCCGCGGCCGTCGTCGCGCAGGGCGGCTACCACCTGCCCGGACGCGTCCTGTCGGGGCTCCTCGTCGGAGTGGCGCTGGTGCTGGCCCGTCCGAGGCCGACCTTCCTGGCCGCACTGGCCGGTGCGTTCGCCGCGTGGGCGTTGCTGCGCGGACTGCTCGCCGGCGACGTGCTGTCGGGCCTGCCGTCCGCGGTCGCCGCCGGGGTGTTCGCCGGCGCCGTTCTCGTTGCGGCACAGGCTGATCGCGCGCAACGGGAGCTGCTTGCCACCGTGCTCGTCGGCGTCGGCGCGCTGGTCGGGTTCTCCGGGTGGGTGGCCGTGGTGTTCCGGGTGCCGTCCTGGACGACCGTCGCGGAGGGCTTGCTGCGCGCGGCGTCGACCCTGACCTACCCGAACGCGGCCGCGGCGGTGATGGCGGCGTGCGCGCTGCTGTCGCTGGTGCTGCGGCCCAGCCTGCTCATGACGGTGCTGAGTTTCCTGCTGTGCGCGGGAATCGGCGCGACGATGAGCCGCGCCGGGGTGATCGCGTTCGTCGCCGGCCTGCTCGTGCTGTGCGCCTGCTGGGGGATCCGCAAGACCCTGACGGCCGCGCTGCCGCCGCTGCTCGGGGCGATGGTGGCCGTGGGCGCCCTGCTGCCGTCGATGAGGCTGGCGGACGAGCCCCGGCCGTTGCTCGCGGTCCTGGGCCTGATCGGCGGAGCGCTGCTGGCGGTGGGCCTGCCGAGGCTCGGCCGCGCGCTGCTCCCCGTCGCGCTGGTGGCGGTGGCCGGTGGGGCGGTCGCGGCCGGGTTCACCAGCGGACTGGCCACGCGGCTCTCGTTCAGCTCACCCGACCGCAGCGGTGCGACGGGCGCCGCGCTGGACCTCGCCGCGCGGGCGCCGTTGTTCGGTGCCGGGCCGGGCAACGGATCTTTTTTCTTCGACCAGGGCAACGCGGGACCGCGGTTCATGCGTTACGTGCACAACGAGTACCTGCAGGTGCTCGTCGAACTGGGTGCCGTCGGGCTGGTGCTGGCACTGGGGGTCGTGGCCGTCGTGCTGCGCGCGTTGTGGCGCGGGCGCGGCACGTCGTTGTGGGCGGGCGCGGTGGCGGGGTTCGTCGCTGTGCTGGTGCACAGCGGGTTCGACTTCCTGTGGCACCTGCCCGCGGTGCTGATCGTCGCCGGCCTCTGCGCCGGTCTGGGGTTTCCGTCCACAAAGGACGGAATGGATGAGGGGGAAGCAGCATGAAGAAGTTCTCCGCGGGGAAGACGGCCGCGGTCGTGGCGGTCGCGGGCGGTGCCGTCCTCGCGTCGGTCGCGCCGGTCATGGCCGACGTGAGCGCGCAGTCGCCCTCGCAGTCGGTCGTGCGGATCGAGTCGCCCGCGAAGGTGATCTCGGTGGGGGCCGCGGTGGAGGTCGACGTGACCTACGTCTGTGCGGCGGGGACGCGGGGGAACCTCTCCCTGAGCCTCACGCAGCGGCGGCTCCTGGGCGTGGCGACCGGCAGCGGTTACAAGGCGGTCGACTGCACCGGCGGGTTCGCGACCACCAAGATCACGGTGACGGCCACGAACCGGGCGTTCGGCTGGGGACCGGCGTACGCGAAGGCCGAGCTGTACTCGCAGCTCGCGAACGCGGCCGACGAGCGGGAGATCCACGTCGGCTAGTGACGTGAACAGGGGCTTGGCTGTGACACCTCTGGAAGCTTGAGGTCCTGGTGACCACGCGAGAAAGCGCTCGCGTGGTCACTAGGAACTGAGCCAGGCCCTCCACGTCGGCAGCAGCGTGGCGATCAGGTCCAGCGGCGCCTCGGTGTTCGGCGAGTGCATCACGCCGGGCAGCACCGCGAAGTCCGCGTCGAGCCGCTCCGCCATGTCGCGCTGGGCGGCGGGCGTCCACGCGTCGTCCGCGTCACCGCACACCACCAGGCACGGCGTGCCGGACGACCGCAGCGTGCGCGCCAGCTTCGCCACCTGGTCCGGTTCGTAGCGCAGCCCGTTGCCCATGCCGAGCAACGCCGCCGCCTTCGACTTGAGGAACCGGTCGCGGTAGAAGTCCCTCAGCTCCTGCGGGAGCGCCGTGTACGCCGGGTTCTGCTGCGAACGCAGCTCGTTCAGCCGATGGGTGCCCTCGACGCCCTGCTCGGCCAGCACGTGCTCGCCGACCTCCAGCACCGTGCGGCGTTCGCCCGCGGGCAGTTCGGACGGGCCCGACGACATCAGCGTGAGCCCCGCGATCGGAGCACCCGCGAACACCGCGGCCCGCACCACCAGGCCGCCGTAGGAGTGGCCGAGCAGCAGCACCTTCCGGCCGTCCGCCGCGATCTTGCCGATCAGCTCGGCGAGCACCGACCCGAGCGGGCCGGGCTGGTAGAGCGCCTCGTCGTCCGGGCCGGCGGAGTCCTGCTGGCCCGGCAGGTCGATCGCGACGACCTCGAAGCCCGCGTCCGCGATCGGGTCGATCATCGGCGCGAAGTCCTCTTTGGAGCCCGTGTAGCCGGGGACGAGCAGCACGGTCGTGCGCATCGCGTCGTCGCCCATCGCGGGCGCGCGCAGGGCCGCGATCGTGCCGTAGCGGCCCGGGAAGTCGACGCGTTGCGCCCGGTTCGGGCTGATCTGCGAGTACACGAGCTGAACTATCGCAGCGCGACCAGGGTTTCGCCACGCTGCTCGAGGACGACGGGACCGGCTGTGGCGAGTTGCACAGGGCCCGTGTAGCCCTCGCGGTTCAGCCGGATCGTGCCCACGACGGCACCGGTGGCCTGCTCGTACACCCGCAGGCCCTCCTTCACCGGGATGAGCGCGCGGCCCGCGAGCGTCGTGCCCGCGCCCAGCGAGCCCTCGGCGGTCCACAGTGGAGTGAGCGTGTCGAGCGACAGCGCGATCGTGCGGGAGCCGGTGAACCAGAAGGCGTTCGTCTTCGTCGTGAACACGCGCGCCACGTGGTTCGGCGGGTCGGTGAGGTCGGCCTCGGGGACGTCGAGCGGCACGTCGCCGATCTGGTTGCCGGTCTCCGCGTCGAACGTCAGCAGCCTGCTCGGCCCGGAGACCGCCACCGCGACGAGCTTGTCGGTGATGGCCACGACCTGCGCGTTCTTGCCGCCGGTCAGCGGGCTGCCGAACACCTTCGGCTCGTCGGACTTGTCGGGGTTCGGCTTGAGGATCGTCACCCGGTCCGACGCGTCGTCCGGGCAGCGCTCGACCATCGCGAACCTGCCCGTCGTGACCGCCACCGAGCCGTACGTGCAGCCGACCCGCGGCTGCTTGCCCGGGTTCACGATGGCGCGCAGGGCGCCGTACTCGAGCGAGCGCACCAGGTCGTCGCGCCGGTAGACCTCGACGAACTTCGAGCCGGTGGTGATGAGGTGCGACCCCTCGTTGAGCAGGGCCGTACCCGGTTCCGCGTCGCCGTTGCGCTGAGCCCGCCGCTCGCCGGTGACCCCGTCGAGCGACGTGAGCTCGGAGCAGTTCGTGCCCTTCGAGTACAGGGCCATCGCCCGGCCCCACGCCGTGCTCACCACGCACAGCGGCAGGTCGCGCCGGTAGGACCAGCGCACGTCCCCCGTCAGCGGGTCGCGCCCGTCGACCGTGCCGCCGTCGCCGGTCACGACCGTCGACGGCTTCTCCTCGCCGGTGTCCTTCGACGCGGTCTGCACGACCACGGGGGACAGCGAGGCGCCGCTGCGCGCGCGCCAGATCTCGGCGAGCGCCGGCGGCAGCGCGGCCACCTCGGGCAGCGGCTCCCACGACGACGGCCCGGTGACCGACGTCGTGGCGCGAGCATCGCTGAAAGCCCAGGTCAGGACGGAGGCCGTGACCGACACGACCGCGATCACGGCGACCGCGACGAAGTCGGCACGGGTGCGCCAGGACCGTGCGGGCGGACGTTCTGCGGCGGGCTCGGGCTCGTGCGCGGGCTCGTCGAGGACGTCCTCGACGTCGGTGACGTCGGAACCGGGGGACGACATGGTGATCAGTCTGCCGAAGGAGCGGCCTGTTCGGCAGAGGTTCGGCGACGCCGGCGCCGGCGCGGCTTGTCCGAGGAGGACTCGCCGGCCTCGGCGGCGGGCTGCGCCTGCTCGCCGTCCTGCGTCACGCCGCCGCGGCTGCGCGTGCGGGACCGGGTCCGCTTCGGCCGGGTCTCCTCGCCCGCCTCCGGTGCCGCGCCCTCGCCGGAGCGGGTGGAGCCGGTGCGGCGACGGCGCTTGCGCTTGCCGGTGTCGAGCTGCTCCTCCTCCTCGGCGTCGAGGCCCGCGCGGGTGCGGTGGCTGAGCGGCAGGCGACCGGTCGAGCCGGAGGGGATGCCCAGGTCGTAGAACAGGTGGTCGGACGTGGAGTAGGTCTCCGGAGGCAGCGGCGTGCCGAGGCCGAGCAGTTCGTCGACCGTCTGCCAGCGGTGCGTCTCGTCCCAGTCGACGAACGTGACCGCGATGCCCATGCGGCCCGCGCGACCCGTGCGGCCGATGCGGTGAACGTAGGTCTTCTCGTCCTCGGGGCACTGGTAGTTGATGACGTGCGTCACGTCGTCGATGTCGATGCCGCGCGCGGCGACGTCGGTGGCGACCAGGACGTCGACCTTGCCGTTGCGGAACGCCCGCAGCGCCTTCTCGCGCGCGCCCTGGCCCAGGTCGCCGTGCACGGCGGCCGCGGCGAACCCGCGCTCGGTCAGGTCGTCGGCGACCTTCTGCGCGGTCCGCTTGGTGCGCGTGAAGATCATCGTCAGGCCGCGGTCGCGGGCCTGCAGCACGCGGGCCAGCATCTCCGGCTTGTCCATCGAGTGCGCCCGGTAGACGAACTGCGAGATGTTCTCGTGCGTCTGCGGGGCGTTGTTCTCCTCGGCCCGGATGTGCGTGGGCTGCGTGAGGAACGTGCGGGCCAGCGTGATGATCGGGCCCGGCATGGTCGCGCTGAAGAGCATCGTCTGGCGCTGGTCGGGGACCATGGTCAGGATGCGCTCGATGTCGGGCAGGAAGCCCAGGTCGAGCATCTCGTCGGCCTCGTCGAGCACCAGCATGCGGACCTTGCCGAGCACCAGGTGCTGCTGCTCGGCCAGGTCGAGCAGGCGGCCGGGCGTGCCGATGACGACGTCGACGCCCTTGCGGAGCTGCGCGATCTGCCGCTCGTAGGGGATGCCGCCGTAGATCGCGGCGACCTTCAGGTCCAGGTGCTTCGACGCGTCGGTGAGGTCGTGCGCGACCTGGAGACACAGCTCACGGGTGGGCACGACCACAAGGGCCTGCGGGGTGCCGTCGCCGGGCGTGTCGACCCGGTGCAGCAGCGGCACGCCGAACCCGAGGGTCTTGCCGGTGCCGGTGCGCGCCTGGCCGATGACGTCGTCGCCGGCGAGGGCGATGGGGAGCGTCAGCTCCTGGATGGCGAAGGTGCGCTCGATGCCCGCCTCGCTGAGCGCCTTGACGATCTCGTCCCGGACGCCGAGTTCGGCGAACGTGGGGGACTCGGACTGCACCGGGGCGTCTGCCTGCAACGGGTGCGACGTGTCTTCTTCGGTGGCTCCGGCCTCGCTGTGCTCGAGGACTACCGGGTCCAGATGTGCTTCTACTTCAGCGGTCAGGGTGATCAGCCTCTCTCGTACCAAGCGCGTACGAGCCCTGGCCGGGCCTCTCGACCGCGCTATGCGAGCAGCTGCGGGAAAGGTGTACGCGCACCATTTCGTGCGCCTCGCGGCGGTTCGTCACACTCGTCACGCCGGGCGCTGATGCCCATTCTACCTGCCAAGACGCATTTGACCACTAGGCTTGGTCACCATGGGTGTTGCGGAGGGTGTTGTCGATCTTCTGGGAGCGGTTGCATATGGCGAGCTCTCAGCCTTCGACCGGATGACGGAGGACTCGCGCTCGGCGCCGACGCTGGCGGGCCGTGCCGCGCTCGCGCAGATGGCCGCCGCCGAGATCGGTCACTTCACGCTGTTGCAGAAGCACCTCGCCACCGAGGGCATCGCGATCGAGGACGCGATGGCGCCGTTCGTGAAGGGCTTCGACGCCTTCCACGAGTCGACCAGCCCCAAGTCGTGGCTCGAGTCGCTCGTGAAGGCGTACGTCGGCGACGGGCTGGCGGCCGACTTCTACCGCGAGGTCGCGACGTGGCTGGACGAGCCGACCGGCGAACTGGTGCTGCACGTGCTCGCCGACACGGGTCACTCGGCGTTCGCTGAGCGCGAAGTCCTCGCCGCCGTCGAGTCCGATCCGCGGGTCCGCGACCGGCTCGCGCTGTGGGGCCGCCGGCTGCTCGGAGAGGCGTTGACGCAGGCCCAGTACGTGGTGGCGGAGCGGGACGGGCTCTCGGAGCTGATCATCAAGGGGTCGGGAGACCTCGCCGGGATCGGGCAGCTGTTCCGCCGTCTCCAGCAGTCGCACGCGCGGCGCATGACGCAGCTGGGTCTGGGCTAGGTAGGCTCGCTCCTAGATTTTTCTCTTGAGCACGGAGGTCAGCGTGGAGGTCAGGATCGGCGTCGCCGACAGCGGGCGGGAACTCGTCGTGACCAGTGAGCTCAGCCCGTCCGAGGTCGAGACCCTGGTCGCGGACGCGGTGTCCGGCAAGTCCAGCGTGCTGTCGCTGGTGGACGCCAAGGGTGCGCGGTTCGTCGTGCCCGCTGGCCGCGTCGCGTACGTGGAGATCGGCCCGCAGGACTCGCGCAAGGTCGGGTTCGGCGCCTGAGTCGCACGAGCTGGAAGAGGCCCCGGTCATCGCGACCGGGGCCTCTTCCTTTTGGGGGAACGCGGCAGTATCGGACAACGTCGCCGAACCCGCATTCCGGCCGCGCGTCGAGGTCGCACGAAGCGGTGACTTCGCTGGTAGAGGCATGTGTGCGCACATAGCGTGATCAAGTCGTCACGCTGCTGAGGAGTGCTATGCGCGCCGCCCTGCTGGCCATGTTGCTCGTGGTTTCGGCAACGACCTTCTCGCTACCCGCGCAGGCCTACCAGTCGCACGCGGCGGGATCGTGGTCCACGTCGTCCGGGCTGCCCGCGACCAACGCCTCCGCGCGCTCGACGCTGTCGTCCGGCACGCAGGTCACGGCGTCGGTGTCCGGTGCGAACCTGCGCCTGACCACGCTGAACTCGCCACCCGGCGACCGCGGCGCGGTGCCCGGCAACTTCCGGCCGCAGATCCCGGCCTCCACGGCGCTCATCGGCCTGACGGCGGCGGCCGCCGGGTGCGCCGCGTTCGTCGACTGCTTCAACCGCGGCACGCTGACGTTCTCGTTCAACCGGCCGGTGCGCGATCCCGTGCTGCACATCGCGGGCAGCGGCGCGACCATCGGCAACACCGGCAGCACCCACGTCGCGCACACGCTGACCTCGGGCGGCGTCACGCTCAGCGGGCCGCTCGACGGCGCGGTGAACATGACCATCGGGCAGAACGGCACCCGCATCGAGGCGCCGAACCGCAACCTCAACGTGCTGTGCAACGCCAACGGCGCGAGGCAGGCCTCCGCGTCGTGCGGCAGCGTGAAGCTCAACGGCACGATCAGCTCGGTGAGCTTCCAGGTCGACATGCTCACCAACAGCAGCACGCCGACCGACGACTTCTACGTCGCGGGCGTGTCCGTGGACGAGGACTTCGGCGACGCGCCGGCGAGCTACGACACCGGGTCCGCCGCGAGCCACAGCATCGGTGACCTCGTGCTCGGTTCGGGCGTGTCGGCCGACAACCCCACGACGATCAACACCGGTTCGGTGACCCCGAGCCCCAAGGCCGTGGCGGCCGGCGCGGACAACAACCTGCCCAACGGCGACGACCTCGACGACGGCGTGGCGGCGTTCCCGCGCCTCGCCCGGTCGAACGCGGGCGAGGACTACTCCGTGGCCGTCGCGCTGTCCGGCGCCTCGCAACCGGGCCGGGTGTGCGCGTGGATCGACTTCAACGGCAACGGCACGTTCGACAGCGCCGGCAACGAACGCGCCTGCACGGACTTCGGCGCCGGTGCCACGTCGGTCACGATCACCTGGAAGATCCCGGCAAGCATCAGGTGCGGCAACACCTATGCGCGCTTCCGGGCCAGTTACAACGTCGACCAGGTGCGCAGCGAGAAGGGCCTCGCGGACAGCGGCGAGGTCGAGGACTACCGCCTGCCGGTCGAGTGCCTCGACATCAAGAAGACCACGACCAAGACCACCGCCAACCCCGGTGAGCAGGTGCCGTACACGGTCACCATCACCAACTCCGGCGCCACGGACGTCACCGCGCTGAGCGTGTCCGACGACCTCACGCAGGTGCTCGACGACGCCGACTTCAACGGCGACCAGGCCGCGACGTCGGGCTCGATCTCCTACACCGCGCCGAAGCTGACATGGTCGGGCGACATCGGCAAGGGCCAGACCGTCACGCTGACGTACTCGGTCACCGTCAAGAACCCGATCACCGGTGACCACCAGCTGCGCAACGCCGTGGTCAGCAGCGCGGGCAACTGCCTCGCAGGCTCGACCGACCCCGACTGCTCGACCACCGTGAACACACCGGGCGTGAAGATCGAGAAGTCGGTGGACCGGCAGTCCGCGAACCCCGGCGACACCGTCACCTACACGGTCAAGGTCACCAACACCGGCAAGACGCCCCTGAACGCGTCGTTCGCCGACGACCTGACCGCCGTGCTCGACGACGCGACGTGGGGCAGCGCGACGGCGTCCAGCGGTACCGCGAACTTCGCCTCGCCGAAGCTGACGTGGAACGGCCCCCTGGCCGTCGGCGCGGTCGCGACCGTCACCTACACCGTCGTGGTCACCGGCAACGGCGACAAGCAGCTGACGAACGTCGTCACCTCGGACACCCCGGGCAACAACTGCGTGCCGAACTGCACGACCACGACACCGGTGTCCGGCATCAGCTTCGAGAAGACGTCCGACAAGCAGTCGGTGAACCCCGGCGAGACCGTGACGTACACGGTGAAGGTCACCAACACCGGCAGGACGCCGTGGCAGGGCGCCACCTTCACCGACGACCTGACGAAGGTGCTGGACGACGCCGAGTGGGTGTCGGCGCAGGCCTCCTCGGGCACCGCGGAGTTCACCTCGCCGAAGCTGACCTGGACCGGCAACCTGCCGGTCGGCGGCGTCGCGACCGTCACGTACTCGCTGAAGGTCACCAACCCGGTCAAGGGCGACTTCCAGCTGGACAACGCGATCACGTCCACCACGCCGGGCGGCAACTGCCCGCCGGGGTCGACCGACCCGAAGTGCGGCACCACGACGCCGGTGGCCGGCCTGAAGATCGAGAAGTCGGTGGACCGGCAGTCCGCGAACCCCGGCGACACCGTCACCTACACGGTCAAGGTCACCAACACCGGCAAGACCGCGCTGGACGCCACGTTCTCCGACGACCTCACGAAGGTGCTCGACGACGCCGACTGGATCGGCACCAGCGCGGGCACGTTCACCTCGCCGGTGCTGACGTGGACGGGGTCGCTCGCGGTCGGCGGTTCGGCGACCGTCACGTACTCGGTCAGGGTCACCGGCAAGGGCGATCACCTGCTGGACAACGTGATCACGTCGACCACACCCGGCAGCAACTGCCCGGAGGGCTCGGCGGACGCGGACTGCCGCACCTCGACGCCGGTCTCCGGAGTCGAGATCACCAAGGAGGTCGACCGGAAGTCGGCGAACCCCGGCGACACCGTGAAGTACACGGTGACCGTGCGGAACACCGGCAAGACGCCGCTGAACGCCTCGTTCGCCGACGACCTGACGCAGGTGCTCGACGACGCGACCTGGGGCGGTGCAACGGCTTCCGCCGGCACCGCGGACTTCGTCCCGCCGACGCTGACCTGGAACGGCGCGCTGGCCGTGGGCGAGTCGGCGACCGTCACCTACACGGTGGTGGTCACCGGCAAGGGCGACAAGCAGCTGACGAACGTCGTGACGTCCGGGACGCCCGGCAACAACTGCGTGCCGAACTGCACGACGACCACCCCGGTGTCCGGCGTCGAGTTCGAGAAGGCGGTGGACCGGACGTCGGCCCAGCCCGGTGACGTCGTGAAGTACACGGTGACCGTGCGGAACACCGGCAAGACCCCGGTGCCCGGCGCGACCTTCACCGACGACCTGACGAAGGTGCTGGACGACGCCGAGTGGGTGTCCGCCGACGCCTCGACGGGTTCGGCGTCGTTCACGGCCCCGAGGCTGACCTGGACCGGCGACCTGGCGGTCGGCGGCACGGCCACCGTCACGTACACGGTGAAGGTCGGCGACCCGGCGGACTTCAGGCTGGACAACGTGATCACGTCGACCACGCCCGGTGCGAACTGCCCCGGCGGCGACAAGTGCTCGACCAGCACTCCGGTCGCGGGTCTGCGGATCGAGAAGTCCGACGACCGCGACCAGGTCGTGCCCGGCGACACCGTGACGTACACGATCAAGGTCACCAACACCGGTCAGACCGTCCACACAGGAGCGTCGTTCACCGACGACCTCACGCAGGTGCTGGACGACGCGCGGTACAACGACGACGCGCAGGCCTCGATCGGCGCGGTGACGCTGGTGTGGCCGCGCCTCGAGTGGACGGGCGACCTGCCGATCGGGGCCGTCGCGACGATCACCTACACGGTGACGGTGAAGGACCCGAACCCCGGTGACAAGAGGCTGAACAACAGGATCACCTCGGACACGCCGGGCAACAACTGCCCGCCGGGCTCGAAGGACCCGTCGTGCAGCACCGAGACGCCCGGTCGTGAGCTGACGATCTCGAAGACGTCCGAGCCGAAGACCGCGAAGCCCGGCGACCCGGTCACCTACACGCTGACGATCACCAACACCGGCCAGGTGCCGCTGACGGGCGAGAAGGTCACCGACGACCTGTCCGGTGTGCTCGACGACGCGGCGTGGGTGTCCGGGCAGGCCTCTCCCGGTCAGGTCGCGTTCGCCGCGCCGACGCTGACGTGGACCGGCGACCTCGCGATCGGCGCCGTCGCCACCGTGACGTACGTGGTGCGCGTCAACGACCCGATCAAGGGCGACCACAAGCTCGTCAACGTGGTCAGCTCCGAGGTTCCGGGCAACTGCCCGCCGGGCTCCACCGACCCGGCCTGCTCGACCACGACCCCGTTGCCGGGCATGGAGATCGTGAAGTCGGTCGACCGGAAGACCGCGAACCCCGGCGACACCGTCACCTACACCGTGACCGTGCGGAACACGGGCCAGACCGTGCTCGACGCGTCGTTCCGGGACGACCTCACGAAGGTCCTCGACGACGCGACCTGGGGCGGCACGAGCGCGGGCACGTTCACCTCGCCCGTGCTGACCTGGAACGGGGTGCTGCCGGTCGGCGACTCCGCCACCGTCACGTACACGGTGGTCGTGACCGGCAAGGGCGATCACGAGCTGACGAACGTCGTCACCTCCGACACCCCCGGCACCAACTGCGTGCCGAACTGCACGACGACGACACCCGTGTCGGGCGTGGAGATCACGAAGACCGCCGAGCCCGCGTCGACCAAGCCGGGCGACACCGTGAAGTACACGGTGACCATGCGGAACACCGGCAAGACGGTGCTCGACGCGTCGTTCCGCGACGACCTGACCGGGGTGCTGGACGACGCCACGTGGGTCGGCGCGAGCGAGGGCGTGTTCGTCGCGCCGGTGCTGACCTGGTCCGGGCAGGTGGCCGTGGGCGGGACGGCGACCGTCACGTACACGGTGAAGGTGACCGGGGCGGGCGACAAGAGGCTCAAGAACGTCGTCACGTCCGACACGCCGGGCAACAACTGCGTGGACGGCTGCACGACGGACACGCCGGTCGCGTCGCTGAAGCTGGTGAAGAAGGCGGAGCCCGCCACGACGAAGCCCGGTGACACCGTCACGTACACGGTGACGATCAGCAACACCGGCCAGACGGTCCACAGTGGAATCTCGGTGGCCGACGACCTGACCGGGGTGCTGGACGACGCCACCTGGAACGGCGACCAGGTCGCGTCCGCGGGCTCGGTGTCGTTCGTGGCACCGAAGTTGACGTGGACCGGCGATCTGGCGGTGGGCGCGTCCGTGACGGTCACGTACTCGGTGAAGGTGACGGGTGCGGGGGACAAGCGGCTCAAGAACGTCGTGTCGTCGGAGACCCCCGGCACCGACTGCTCGGACGGCTGCACCACCGACACCCCGGTCGCGGGCCTGGAGATCGTGAAGAAGGCCTCGCCGGAGCGGCCGGTGCCGGGTGACACCGTCACGTACACCGTGACCGTGAAGAACACCGGCCAGACCGCGCAGGACGCGTCGTTCCGCGACGACCTGACCGGCGTGCTGGACGACGCCACGTGGACCGGCGACCAGGCCGCGACCGTCGGCGAGGTGTCGTTCGCGGCACCGGCGCTGACGTGGACCGGCGCGCTGCCGGTCGGGTCGGAGGCCGTGGTCACGTACTCGGTGAAGGTGACCGCGGCGGGTGACCACCGGCTGAACAACGTGGTCACCTCCGACGACCCCGGCGGCAACTGCCCGCCGGGCTCCACGGACCCGAAGTGCTCGACCTCGACCCCGTTGCCGGGCATGGAGATCAGCAAGTCGGTCGACGTGGAGTCCGCCAAGCCGGGCGACACCGTCACGTACACGGTCCGCGTGCGCAACACCGGCCAGACCGAGCTGAAGGGCGCGTCGTTCCGCGACGACCTCACGAAGGTGCTGGACGACGCGACGTGGGGCGGCACGAGCGCGGGCACGTTCACGTCGCCGGTGCTGACGTGGACGGGTGATCTCGCCATCGGCGCGGCGGTGGACGTCAAGTACACGGTCGTCGTGAAGAACCCGGTGACCGGGGACTTCAGCCTGGACAACGTCGTGCGGACCGACACGCCGGGTGGGAAGTGCGTCGAGTGCTCGACCTCGACGCCGATCGCCGGGCTGAAGCTGGTGAAGACGTCCGAGCCGGAGTCGGCCAAGCCGGGTGACGAGGTGAAGTACACCGTCACGATCACCAACACCGGCCAGACGGTCCACAGTGGAATCACGGTCACCGACGACCTGAGCGGCGTGCTGGACGACGCGACCTGGGTCGGCACGAGCGCGGGCACGTTCACGTCACCGAAGCTGACGTGGACCGGCGACCTGGCCGTGGGCGAGTCGGTGACGATCACGTACTCGGTGAAGGTCACCGGCGACGGCGACAAGCGGCTCAAGAACGTCGTGACGTCGGACGTCCCCGACACCGACTGCTCGGACGGCTGCACCACGGACACGCCGATCGCCGGCTTCCAGATCGTGAAGAAGGCCGACCGGACCGAGGCGAAGCCGGGCGAGAAGGTGACGTACACGGTCGTCGTCACCAACACCGGCGCCACGATGCTGCGCGACGCCGCGTTCGTCGACGACATGACCGAGGTCCTCGACGACGCGACGTACAACGGTGACGTGGCCTCGACTTCAGGCCTGGCCACCTACGCGGCGCCGAAGCTGACCTGGAAGGGCGATCTGGCGCAGGGCACGTCGGCGACGGTCCGGTACTCCGTGACCGTCACGAGCAAGGGCGACCTGCGGCTGAAGAACGTCGTCACGTCCGACACCCCCGGCTCGACCTGTCGCGAGGGCTGTTCGGTCGAGGTTCTGGTGCCCCGCCTGGAGATCGTGAAGGAGGTCGACACGACCTCGGCGAAGCCCGGTGACCTCGTCGGCTACACCGTGACGGTCACGAACACCGGGCAGACCACGCTCGCGCCGGCCACGTTCGTCGACGACCTGAGCGGCGTGCTGGACGACGCGTCCTTCGTGGACACGAGCGCCGGCGCGGTCTCCGGGTCGAAGCTGACGTGGAGCGGCGAGCTCGCGATCGGCGCCACGAAGACGGTGACGTACCGGGTGCGGGTGAACGACCCGCCGACCGGTGACTTCACGCTGCGCAACGTGGTCACGTCGGACACGCCGTCGAACTGCCCCGAGCGGTGCGGCACCGAGACCCCGGTGTCAGGGCTGGAGATCGTGAAGAAGGCGGACCGCACGGAGGCGAAGCCGGGTGACCGGATCACCTACACCGTGACCGTCCGGAACACGGGTCAGACGCCGGTCACCGGGTCGTTCACCGACTCGCTGGCGGACGTGCTCAAGGCCGCGAAGTGGGGCGGCACGGACGCGGGCACGTTCACGTCGCCGGTGCTGACCTGGTCCGGTGAGCTGGCGGTCGGTGCCTCGGCCACGGTCACGTACTGGGTGACCGCGACCGGGTCCGGCGAGCTGCGCAACGTCGTGACCTCGGACGTGCCGGGCTCGAACTGCAAGCCCGGCGGCTCCGATCCTCGTTGCTCGGCCACCTTGAAGGTGCGGCAGGACGAGCCGATCGCGTGGACCGGTTTCCCGGCCCTGCCGCTGGCGGCGTTCGGATTGATCCTGCTGGTGGGCGGTGTGCTGCTGAGGCGCCGGGCCTAGTGCTCGGCCGGCTCCTCGATCTTGTACGGCGGAGTGGAGGTGCCACCGACCCGGTACCGGCCCCACGGGTCCTGGTCGGTGAGCGTCCCCTCCGCCTGGCCGGTGGGGGTGCGCAGCAGCGCGGTCCGCGCACCCCCTTCGACCCGGCTCGTGACGTCGTCGTTGGCCTTCACGCGGCCGTACCAGTGGTAGCGGCCGTCGATCGGCTGGAAGTACCCGCGCAGGTCGACCTCGACCGCGACCTCGTCCTCGCCGAAGACCAGGGTGGCGGCGCCGCGGTAGCCCTCTTCGTCGTGCTCGTGCTCGTCGCTCATCAGTCCACCAATCGGAGAGGGGTCAGGGGCGTCGCGGGATCGATCTCGACCCCTGCCGATCGCAGCAGTCCGTCGAGGGCGTGCCAGATGATCGTGGCGAGGTAGTCGCTCAGGTTTGCGCGGGACATCGTCTGGCGGTCGAGCCACCAGTCGCCGGCGTTCTGCACCATGCCGACGAGCGCGTGCGCCCACGGCTCGGCGCCGCCGGAGTCCATGTCGAACGCGCGCAGGTAGTCGCCGAGGATGCGGGCCAGGGTCGCCGCGATGAGGTTCTTGTCCTCCGCCACGACGTCCTTCTCGACCGGGCGGTCCGCGAAGGAGCCCTTCACGACGAACCGGTAGAGGTTCGGGTTCTCCTCGATCACCGACAGGTACGCGTCGACGATGTTCGTGATGCGGTCGCGGATCGAGCCCTCCGCGGCGAGCGCGGGCCCCATCCGGTCCATCAGCACCTCGGTGGCCTTCTGGCCGACTGCCAGGTACAGGTCGGACTTGTCGGTGAAGTGCCGGTACAGCACGGGTTTGCTGACGCCGGCCTCCGCGGCCACGTCGTCCATGCCGACGTCCGGGCCCTTATTGGCCACGACGGCGATCGTGGCCTCCACGAACTCCGCCCTGCGCTGCTCGCGATGACCCTTCCACCGCTCACGTCGCGCGTCCGGCCCCTTGACAGTGCGTGCCATGTGACGCACGCTACCAGAAGTAACCGTTACCTCAAGTAACACTTACCGGGGAGGGCAATCGATGAGGGTCGCCGATCGGGAGAAGACCGCGGAACGGCTGCTCAAGTCGTCCGCCGAGAAGTTCTACGACCCCGAGGTGGACATCGACTGGTCCGCACCTCTGGTGGACGGCCTCTTCTACATCCCTGAGCAGCGCATCTCGCTCTACGGCACGCCGATGTACGACTCGCTCACGCACGAGCAGCGCATCGAGCTGTCCAAGCACGAGCTCGCGTCGATCGCGTCCGTCGGCCTGTGGTTCGAGCTGCTGCTGATGCAGATGCTGGTCAAGGTCGTCTACAACACCGACCCGACCTCGCGGCACGCCCAGTACGCGCTCACCGAGGTCGCCGACGAGTGCCGGCACTCGACGATGTTCGCGCGCCTGGTCGAACGGATCGGCTGCCCGCCGTACGGGCCGACGTCGCACACGCACAAGCTCGGCAAGCTGCTGCCGACCATCGGCTACGGCCCCGCGATGTACGGCTCGATCCTGGTCGCCGAGGAGATCCTCGACCGCCTGCAGCGCGAGGCCATGAACGACGAGACCGTGCAGCCCATCGTGCGCATGGTCAACCGCATCCACGTGCTCGAGGAGGCCCGCCACGTGCGGTTCGCCCGCGAGGAGCTGGTGCGCGGCATGGCCGAGCTGAAGTCCTACGAGCTGCCGTACCAGAAGTGGCTGATCGGCACGGTCTCGATGATGATCACGCGGACGATCATCAACCCCGAGGTGTACGCGGCCGTCGGCCTGGACGTGCGGGAAGCACGTCGTCAGGCGCTGGGCAACCCGCGGTTCCAGGAGACCATCCGCTGGTCGGGCGAGCGGATCATGTCGTTCCTGCAGGAGGCCGGACTCGTGGGGAAGCCGGGGATGCGCGCATGGCGTCGCTCGTTCTTGATCGGCTGAAGGTCGTCACGTCGGGGCCTTCGTCCTCCGACGTGACCGCGGTGCTGTTGCACGGGTGGACGATGGACCTGACCACCTGGGACCGCGTGGCCGCGCGGCTGCCGGGGCGGGTGGTCCGGTACGACGTGCGTGGGCACGGGGGATCGGCCGGGGTCGGGACGATCTCGGAGTTGGCCGACGATCTGGCCGCGGTGATCGAGGAGTGCGCGCCTTCTGGGCGGGTGGTGCTCGCGGGGCATTCGCTCGGTGGGATGACGATCATGGCGTTGGCCGAGCAGCGGCCCGAGTTGTTCGCTCGGGTGTCCGGGGTGGCGTTGATCGCCACGTCCTGTGGGGATCTGCCTCGTCAGATGGCTGTGGAGCGGGTGGCCGGGCGGTGGATCGGGCGGCGGGCCAAGGTCGGGTTCGGGCGGGTTCTCGCGCCCGGGTTGCGGGTTACCTTTGGGCGGCGGCCGTCCTGGGCTGATGTTCGGGCTGCTGCGGCTATGGCTGGGAACACCTCCGGGGCCGCTTTTGTGGGGATTCGGGAGGAGTTGACGCTGCATCAGCGGCGGGAGGCGTTGGCTGTTCTGGCCGAGATCCCCACTGTTGTCATGGCTGGGTCTTGGGATGTTTTGACGCCTCTGCGGCATTCTCGGGTGTTGGCTGAGGCGTTGCCATCGGCGGAGTTCGTGATCTATCCGAAGACTGGGCACATGTTGCCGTTGGAGCGGTCGGAGGATGTGGCTCGGCGGATTGCTGCGTTGATGTGAGGTTTTGCGGCTTTGCGGGGTGGTCGCCTTGCGGGCGGCCACCTTGCCTTGCGTGCTTCCCCTGGGGCTCTGCCCCAGACCCCGGCAATCTGATCAGGGGGTCCGCGCTGTGGGCGGGTTGATGGCACGCCTGTTGCTCAGAG
>NZ_JBEXNC010000032.1:0-66060 GCF_040610935.1 Lentzea sp. NPDC003310 | reverse complement strand
GGTGTCAACTCGACGAAAAGCGTGTCGAGTTGACACCCCTACTCAGGTGCAGCAAGAGCTATGGCGCGACTCGTGATGGGACCCCACCGCCCAAGCCGTTTGGTAAAGACGGCTCGCCTTCGGCTTCGCTGTGAGGCGGGGTGCCTGTGGTGCGTTAGTGCTGGTAGGTGGGGGTGATGATGGCCCTTGCCAGGGTGTGGAAGGCCAGGTTGAAGCTCACCACCGCCGGGGACGCGTTCTCGTCCACGTCCAGCTTGTCCACGTCCACCGCGTGCACCACGAAGTAGTAGCGGTGCGGGTGGTCGCCCTTCGGTGGGGCTGCTCCGCCGAAGGCGCGGGTGCTGTAGTCGGAGCGGACGTGGAAGGCGTCGCCCGGGAGGGTGTCGTCCGAGGCGCCTGCGCCCGTCGCGAGTTCCGTGGTGGTGGCCGGGAGGTTCACGGCCACCCAGTGCCAGAAGCCCGACGGGGTCGGGGCGTCCGGGTCGTAGCAGGTGACCACGAAGCTGCGGGTCTCCTCCGGGAAGCCGGACCAGGCCAGGTGCGGTGAGGTGTTGCCGCCCTCGAAGACCTGGGCTTCGGGGAGCTGCTCGCCGTCGCGCACGTCCGTCGAGGTGACGGTGAAGGTGCCGACCTGCGGGAGCAGCTGGTAGGGGTCGGGAGCGACTGGGCGCTCGAGGCTCATGGGAGTCCTCCTTTTGTGATCAGTTCGAACCCTAGTCCGGTGCAACCGGTGGGGCCTGCGCGACGTCTTTCGCGTGGAGGGGGAGTTCTTGATGTCCAAGTTGCGGCTTTTTGCTGCCTTTTTGCTGGTTGTGGGGCTGGTGTCGTGTGGGGACGCGCCTGGCTCGCAGACCGGTGGGCCGGTGTTGACGACGTCTGTCGTGCCTACTACGACCGCCAGTGCTCCTGAGCGGCCCAAGCGGATGTTCGAGCCGCCCTATCCGTACGGGACGGTGCAGGCGAAGGCGCCTGCCGTCGTCGACGGGATGGTGCCCGTGGTGACGAAGATCCAAACGGACAAGCCGTACGTGTTCATCACGATCGACGACGGGGCCGTGCAGCACCCGAAGGCGCGGGAGCTGATGATCGAGGCCGGGGTGTGGCCGTCGGTCTTCCTCAACACCAAGTACGCCGAGGGGCACAAGGACTACTTCAAGCGGCTGCCCGTGACGGTGCACAGCCACACGTCGAACCACCCCAACCTGATGGGCAAGGGGTTCGAGTTCCAGAAGAACGAGATCTGCGGCAACGCCGACTTCCTCGCGGGCGACTACGGGAAGCGGCCCACGTTGTTCCGGCCGCCGTTCGGCAACTACGACGCGACGACCCGGCACGCGGCGGCCAGTTGCGGGTTCAAGGCGCTCGTCAACTGGACTGCCGCCGTCAACGACGGGCGGGTGCAGTTCCAGCAGGGGGATCGGCTCCACGCCGGTGACATCGTGCTCATGCACTTCCGGACGACGTTCGTCGAGGACTTCACGGCTTTTCTCAACCGGGCGAAGCAGGACGGGTTGACGCCGGTGCCGCTGGAGGACTTCCTCGGGTAGCCGTGCAACCCGCGGTGGTCGTGGGTGCGTGATCAGAGCGGGGTCGTTTGGGGCGGCCCTGTTCGCACGTCCACGAACGACTGGGGAGTCACGAAGATGAAGAAGAGCTTGACCGCGGCGCTGCTCGCAGTGCTCGCGGTGTTCGCGTTCGTGCCCGCGGCGTCCGCCAGTGGCCACGCCGAGTTGACCGACATCCAGACGAGCAGCCACGACGGCTTCGAGCGGATCGTGCTCCTCATGGACGGCCTGCCCAGCGGGTCCGTGTCCGACGAGGTCACCGAGGTCTGGGACTGCGCGGTGGACAGGCGGATTCCCGTGGCGGGGCAGGAGGTCCTCCGCACGACGCTGTTCGGCGCCGCGACGTACGACGAGAACTTCCGCCGCACGTACACCGGGCCGCGCAATTTCGTGCCGCAGGGGCTGTCCAACGTCAAGGGCGTCGCCATCTCGTGCGACTTCGAGGCGACGCTCGGCATCGCGGTCGGGTACGCGAACCCGGACTCGACGCACACCGTGACCACGCTGACGAACCCGGACCGGGTCGTCATCGACATCTACAGCTGACGAAGCAACTGTGTCCTGGGTCACACGTCTTACAGGCATCGCAAGAGCCCTGAGAGGGGGCCGAAGATGAACAGACGTCTTGTCGCGGTGCTGGCGGCAGTGGTGGCCGTGTTCACGTTCGTGCCGATCGCGTCGGCGCAGAGCACGCCCACCCTGTCGAACATCCGGACCGGGCAGCACAACGGCTTCAGCCGGGTGGTGCTGGACCTGTCCGGGCTGCCGACGGAGCACCGGGTCAGCGAGGTCACCAGCGTCGCGAACTGCGGGTCCGGGAACCCGATCACCGTGGCCGGCGGGCAGGTCAACGAGATCCTGTCGGTCACGTTGATCGGAGCGGCCGCGCACGACGACAACGGGAACCTGACGTACATGGGGTCGCGGAACTTCGCGACGCCCGGTCTCAGCCACGTCCGCGGGGTCGCGCTCACGTGCGACTTCGAAGCCACGCTCGGGGTCGCTGTCGGGTACAGCAACCCCAACTCGTGGCACCGGGTCTTCACGCTGACGAGCCCGAACCGGCTCGTCATCGACGTCGGCCTGTAGTAGCGAAAAGCCTCGTGGGGGCAGTAGTCGCCGCTACTGCCCCCACGAGGGGTCTATCGGGAAACCGTTACGCCGCAACGGTCGCGACGGTCTCCTTCGAGAGCGCGTGCTCCAGCACCTGTGCCACGTCCGAGACGAAGTGCACCGTCAGCTGCTCGCGCACCGACTCCGGCACGTCGTCCAGGTCCGGCTCGTTGCGCTGGGGCAGCAGCACGGTCGTGATGCCCGCGCGGTGGGCGGCCAGCAGCTTCTGCTTCACGCCACCGATCGGCAGCACCCGGCCCGTCAGCGAGATCTCGCCCGTCATTGCCACGTCGGAGCGCACCGGGCGGCCCGAGAGCAGCGACGCCAGCGCCGTCGTCATCGTGACGCCCGCGGACGGTCCGTCCTTCGGCACCGCGCCCGCCGGGACGTGGATGTGCACTCCCCGGTCGGCCAGCGACGCGGCCTTCTCGTCGTGCGAACGCAGGTACGACAACGCGATCTGCGCGGACTCCTTCATCACGTCACCGAGCTGGCCGGTCAGCGTGACACCCGTCGAGCCGGTGTCCTTCGGGGCCAGCGAGGCCTCGATGAACAGCACGTCGCCGCCGACGCCCGTGACGGCCAGACCCGTTGCCACGCCGGGGACAGCCGTGCGTTCCGCCGACTCGGGCGTGTTCTTCGGGCTGCCCAGGTACGACTTGAGCGACGGCTGGTCGACCACGACCGGCAGTTCGGACTCGCCCAGCGCCACCTTCGCGGTCACCTTGCGCAGGACGCGCGAGAGGGCCCGTTCCAGTTGGCGCACACCGGCTTCCCGCGTGTACTCGCTCGCGAGCTGGTGCAGCGCGGGCTTCTCGAACGTGACGTCCTCGGCGGTGAGGCCGGCGCGGTCGAGCTGGCGCGGCAGCAGGTGGTCACTGGCGATCGTGACCTTCTCGTCCTCGGTGTAGCCGTCGAGCTGCACGAGTTCCATGCGGTCGAGCAACGGCGCCGGGATCGACTCCAGCACGTTCGCGGTCGCGAGGAACACCACGTCCGACAGGTCGAGCTCGACCTCCAGGTAGTGGTCGCGGAACGTGTGGTTCTGCGCCGGGTCCAGCACCTCGAGCAGCGCCGCCGTCGGGTCGCCGCGGTAGTCGGAGCCGACCTTGTCGATCTCGTCGAGCAGCACGACCGGGTTCATCGACCCCGCCTCGCTGATCGCGCGGACGATCCGGCCCGGCAACGCGCCGACGTACGTGCGGCGGTGACCGCGGATCTCGGCCTCGTCGCGCACACCGCCCAATGCGACGCGCACGAACTTGCGGCCCATTGCGCGCGCAACGGACTCACCGAGCGAGGTCTTGCCCACGCCGGGAGGACCCGTCAGGGCGAGCACGGCGCCGGAACGACGTCCGCCCACCACACCCATGCCGCGGTCGGCACGGCGCTTGCGCACGGCCAGGTACTCGGTGATGCGCTGCTTCACGTCGTCGAGGCCCGCGTGGTCGGCGTCGAGGATCTCACGCGCCGCCTTGATGTCGTAGGAGTCCTCGGTCCGCTCGTTCCACGGCATCTCGAGGACGGTGTCGAGCCAGGTGCGGATCCAGCCCACCTCGGGCGACTGCTCGGAGGTGCGCTCCAGCTTGTCGACCTCGGTCAGCGCGGCCTTGAGCACCTTCTCCGGCAGGTCCGCCGCCTCGACGCGGGCGCGGTAGTCCTCCTGCTCGGTGGCGGGCTTGCCGTCGAGCTCGGCCAGCTCCTTGCGGATCGCGGCCATCTGCTGGCGCAGCAGGAACTCGCGCTGCTGCTTCTCGACGCCTTCCTTGACGTCCTTCGCGATCGTCTCGTTCACGTCGAGCTCGGTCAGGTGCGCCTGACCCCACTCGACGAGCTTCTCCAGCCGCTCGGTGACGTCGCTCGTCTCCAGCAGCCAGATCTTCTGCTCGTCGGACAGGTACGAGGCGTAGCCGGCGAGGTCCGCGAGCGCCGACGGGTCGGTGATCTGCTGCACCGAGTCGACCATCTGCCACGCGCCGCGCGTCTGCAGGATGTTCGTCACGAGTGCGCGGTAGGTCTTCGCGAGCTCACGGGTGCGGTCGGTGATCGGGGAGTCGTCGGCGATGGTCGCCTCGACCCACAGCGCCGCGCCCGGTCCCGTGGTGCCCGTGCCGATGCGCACGCGCTTGGTGCCGCGCACGACGGCGGCGCGTTCGCCGCCGGGCAGCCGGCCCACCTGTTCGATCTCGGCGAGCGTGCCGACGGCGGCGTACTTGCCGTCCAGCCGTGGGACGAGCAGCACTTGATGATTTGCTGCGGTCGTGGCCGCGTCTACGGCCGCACGGGCCTCCGCGCTCGCGTCCGCACCGGAGATGCGGATCGGCACCACCATGCCGGGGAGCACCACGACGTCGTCCAGCGGCAGTACCGGCAGGGCCAGGGTTTCGCCCATCTCGTCATCCTCCAAAGTTGAGTCTGTACCGCTCAACCAACTGGAGTCCGACGGTGTTCCCCCTGGGGTGTTCGCTCTCAGCGAGCAGCGGCCTTCAGGCGTCTGACCAGCGCGATCTCGCCGGTCACGCGGGCCAGTGCGGTGCTCGTGGGGCACGAGGACAGCACGCCCCTGGGCTTGCGGCGCAGGTCCAGGCGGTCGCCGCCGGGGAACCGCACCGAGCACCGGTTGGCGGCCGCCACGAACGGCACGACCACCTCTCCCGCTTCGACCGTACGCCCGCTCAGCACGACGGGGCCGGGTGTCCGGCGGGCGGGCGCCAGCGGGATCGGGGTGTCGAACCGCAGCAGTTCCTCGACGGCGTCCTTGGCGAGCGACGGCGCCTTCCTGAGGAGGTCGGCCTGCGCCGGGTGGTCCCGCAGGGCGCGCAGGGCGTTGTCGAGGAACACCTGCGTGGTCTCCAGGGCGGTCGCCGCGAACGCCTCCACGCCGTGCGCGAGCGTGAACGCCTCGGCCGCCGTCGCCGCGACCGACCGCGCGAACGTGGCGTCGTCGGCGTCGAGCAGTTCGAGGGTGCTGAGGGTGATCACCGGCCGGACGAGCTTCACGGCGTGCGTGATCACCCGTTTGGGTAACGGCTCCGGCTCTCCGGAATCGATGCCGAGCACTGTGAGTACGTCGTCGTAACGCGTGATGCACCAGCCGCCGATAGCGGCGTCGAAGTGCACCGGCGAGCGTTCCCTGAGATGGCGGAACTTCGCGTGGCGTCCAGCGGTGGTGGAGTGCATGGTTCCTCACACGTGACCGAGACCATCGCGGTTCGGATGTGTGGCGGTGGACACCCGTGCGGCGACGACGGAGGATGCGCAACGTGATGGAAGAGCTGAAGTGGGTCCCGTCCACCGTCGACGTCACGCGTCCGAGCGTGGCGCGGATGTACGACTACTACCTGGGCGGCTCGCACAACTTCGAAGCCGACCGTGCCGCAGCCAAGCAGGTGGAGCAGATCTTCCCCGGCGTCGCCCAGAGCGCGCAGGCGAACCGCTCGTTCCTGCGCCGGGTCGTCCGCCACCTGCTGGCGCAGGGCGTCGACCAGTTCCTCGACCTCGGCTCGGGCATCCCGACCGTGGGCAACGTCCACGAGATCGCCCAGCACGACAACCCGGACGCCCGCGTCGTCTACGTCGACTTCGAGCCCGTCGCCGTCTCGCACAGCAACGCGCTGCTGGCCGACAACCCGAACGCGACCGCGCTCCTCGCCGACCTGCGCGCCACCTCGACGGTGCTCGCCGGCGCGCGCGAGACGCTCGACTTCTCCCGCCCGGTCGGCGTGCTGATCATCGCCGCGCTGCACTTCGTCCAGGACACCGACAGCCCGTACCAGGCCGTGGCCGAGTACATGGACGCGCTGCCCGCCGGCTCGCACCTGGCCATCACCCACGCCACCTGGGACACGCTCAACGACGACGAGCGCGCGGAGGCCGAGCAGATCGCCAAGATCTACAGCAGTTCGGACAACCAGCTCAAGATGCGCACGCACGCCGAGGTCACCAAGTTCTTCGACGGCATGGAACTGCTGGAGCCGGGCGTCGTCGCGGTCAACGACTGGCGTCCGGACTCCTTCGACGAGGCGCACGTGGGCATCTACGGCGCGGTCGCGCGCAAGCCCTGAAGCAGCCGGTCCCTGATCTCGTTGGTCTCGCGGTCGGTGAGGGTGCGCTCCGGCGCCCTCATCGTCACGCGGACGAGCACGTTCTTCTGACCGGGCCTGGCTTCCAGCCGTTCCCGGACGTGCGGCGGCAGCTGTTCCGCGGGTGTCTCGCCGAGGATCTCGATCTCCTCGACGACGTCCTCGGGCACCAGGGCGCGGATGCGGTCGCCGAGCGTCTCGACGTCGTCGTCGTGCGCGGCCATGATCGAGATGTCCCTGATCGCGGCCGGGTGCCGTGAGACAGGGCGGTACTCGGTCAGGTCGAGCATCTGCGCGGCGATGCGCGGGTCGGGGTTGCGCAGCAGGCGGATGTCCGGGATCCCCTTGCGCAGCATCAGGATCCGGTCGAGGCCGAGGCCCATCGCGAGGCCGTGCGGGTGGTCCCTGATGACGTGCCGCGCGGCCCGTCCGCACTCGCCGACCTCCACCCACTCCCCGTCGTGCTCGACGTCGATTTGCCTGCCGTGCGTGGTGTACGGGTGTCCGGCGTCGACCGTGCGATAGCGCCTGCCGGGCAACAGGGTCGTGACGACCGTGTCGATGAGGTCGTCCAGCGGTTCCTCGTCCTCGCTGATCCGCCACACGTCGAGCTGGTGCGGAGTGCCGGTGTGCAGGCGGTCGACCGTGTCGCGGCGGTACACCACACCGGGGCAGACCAGCGTCACGTCCGGCGTGGCCTGCTTCAGCGCGGGCGGGATCATGGCGGAGGTGTGGCTGCGCAGCATGCACGTCTCGCTGACGTACCTCGTGTAGCGGGCCTCGCGGGTGACCGCGTCCTGCGGATAGCCGAGCAGCTCGTAGTTGTGCTCGACCGGGACGAGCGGGTGGTGCCGGACTTCCTTCGGGTTGTGCAGCACGCGCTTGAGGTCGGCGATCAGCAGCTGCAGCGCGTGCGGACCCTGCGCGGGATCGGTGAGGTCGCGGACGTTCAGGGCGTGCACGAGTTCTTCGGTGCGGTACATGGGATTCCCGTTCCTGCTCGGTCCTGGTGGGCTCGGAGTCCCCCGACCGACGGGAATTTCAGGCGCGCGCCACCCACGCAGGTCGGGGGTGGCTAAATCGCGTCACGGCTCCAGGTTAGCGCGCCTACTCGGGTGGCGTCAGCCGCAAATCGGGGTCCACGGGCGGTGCCCCGTCGAACGGCCCGTCGTCCTTCAGCCGGCCGACGTGGTCGAGCGCCACCTCGATCTCGTCCGAGAACGGGTCGCCGTCGGCCGGGGGAGTGCGGAACCACTCGTGCAGCTCGGCCGGGATCTCGAACCGCGCGAGCAGCTCGTCGTAGAGCGCGTCGCGGTCCGCCGCCTGCACACCGAGCTCCTGGTACTCGCGCAGCGCCATGCGCAGCCGGATCCAGCGGTAGCGGTCGGTGTTGCGCTGCTGCTGGAACCGTTCGCGCAGCAGGTCACCGGCCTTCTGCCCGCGCTCGGCGAGCCGCCGGATCGTGGCGGGAGGCATGAACAGGTTCGAGCCGCCCTCGTCGTCGGACTGCCGCACGTGCGCGATCCGGCCGCGGTAGCCGGGCAGCGCGGACTGCATGGTGTCGCGCCAGTCGAGGAACGTGTCCAGGATGGACACCAGGAAGCGCGGCACGGAGTTCAGCGCCGCGTAGTGCGTGCCGGAGGTCGACGCGTCCTGCTCGGGCAGCCAGACCTCGTTCGCGTCACCCGGCGGGTAGGGCTGCAGGCTCAGGCCGAACGTGGGCCAGCGCGGCAGCAGCGCGTCGAAGAAGTGGATCGGGAAGTTGCTGGTGATGCCGCCGTCGGAGAACCAGTGCACGCGCCCGTCCCGGCACAGCGGCACGGCGGCGAACAGGCCGGGGAACGACAGCGACATCCGCACGGCGACCACGACCGGCAGGTCCTCCGTCGCGGGCAGCGTCCGCAACGGCATGTGCTCGTGCAGCGGGCACTTCAGCTCGGTCTCGGGACCGTCGAGCTGCTCCACGACCCGTTGCGGCAGCACGTAACCGAGGCACTCGTCGCAGTACTGCCACTCCTCCTTGAACGGCAACCGGTACGGCCGCCCCTCGGACAGGTCGGTCGTCATCAGCACGAGGGTGACGCCGCCGAGGTCCCCGAACGTCAACGCCCGCTCGGTGCCCGCGAGGTCGTCCAGCTGGTCCGCGATCCAGTCGGCCAGCGGCGGCACCCCGGTCGACTTCGGCACGCCCGCCAGCCGGTCGAGCCACGACGGCCGGAAGTCGCCCGTGCCCGGCACGAGTCCGAAGTGGATGGACCGCGCGTTGTCCTTCAGGAACTTCTGCATCGCGTACCCGTACGTGACGATCAACGCGCTGACCGCCGCCAGCGACAGCACCAGCCACACCAGCAGCACGATCGCCGCCGTCGCGTGGTGCCGCGCGAACGCCAGCCCGAGGACCAGTGGGATGGCGGCGAAAACCCAGACGGGCCAAGGCAGACTCGACCGCAACGGCCACAGCACGATCACCAGGCACGCCAGCGCCACCACGACGACCACCACCGCGAGCCAGCCGGGATAGGTGCCCGGCGTGAGCCATGCCGAGTACAGCACCGGCCCGCCCAGCCACAGCAACGCCATCAGCGCGAGCACCGCCTTGGCGCGCAACCCGACCGCGCCGAGCAACGCGAAGAACAGGCACGTGACCGCACTGCGTCCGGTCGTCTCGCGCTTCTGCATGGAGGCGACCACGATCCGGTACAGCGCGCGGGTCTTCTCCGCGGGCTGGAACAGCTGCGCCATCCGCCACCGCTCCGCGCCCGACCCGGACGTGAACCAGTCGATCAGCCCGGCCAGCTTCTCGAAGCCACCGGAGGAGCGCCCGCGTTCGGCCGCGGCGGTGAACCCGGCCGCGATCGCCCCGGCGGACGCGCCGCCGATCTGCTTGAACTCGTAGTGGCGGGCCAGCGAGGCGACCGCGAGCGGGTACACGACGCCGCTGGTCGTGCCGCCCCGCATGGTCAGGTCGCAGTAGCGGTCGTACTCCATGTGCTCATGATCGCGCGATCTCCGCGCTCCGTGAAGGGACGTTCACTCGGACGCCACGGGATCGACGGGAAGCCGTTGCGCGGCCGGACACCCGGAACTGTCGGTGGTGCCTGCTTGGATGCCCGCATGACCGCTTACGACGTCGCCCGCGTCCTGCCCGCCATCCCGCGGCTCCGCGCCCTCTGCCGTGCGCTGGCCGCGCTCGACGTCGTGCTGGATCCCGACGGCGACGTCCGGTACCACGAGTACGACGCGGACTGGGCGCCCGGCGAGGAGCTGGCCTCCATGTACGACGGCGCGGGCAACGAGTACTCCATCACCTTCACCGCGGCGGGAGCGTACGTGCGCGGCTTCGACCACGAGTCGGAGCTGAGCCCCTACGGCACCGACGACGACAGGCCGTGGCCCGGTGTCGTCGACTCCGTGCCGGAGGTGTTCCGCGAGTGCGTTGAGGAACCGGCGTTCTGCGACGACGACGTGCCACGCGTGACGGTGTGCCTGTGGCGCGAGCACGCCGACACCATCTGGCGTCACGGGGAGATCGACTTCCCCGGCGACGACGGGGCCGACTGGATGTTCGCCCTGCTGACCGACGGCACGCCCGAGGCGTACCGGAAGTGGGCCCAGGACTACTACGAGACGCCGGTCGACCTCGCCCTCGTGCGGCGGGTCTTCGCCGAGCACGGGGTCAGCTGACCGGGGACCGTTCCACGGTCAGCCACCACGAGATCACGTCCTGGGCCACCTCGACCACCGGCTGGTCGGCCGGCACCACGTAGTCCTCGACCCGTGCCGACGTGAACAACGCCTCCAGCTCCGCGGCGCGTTCGACGTGCCACCGCAGGTCGGCCTCGCCGTGGTGCCGCCGTGCCAGCCGCTCGCGGATCACCGGCGGGTTCGCCTTCAGCCGGCAGACGGTGAGCCTGCCGCCGATCACCGACGCGTAGCGCGCACGGTCCTCACGGCTCTCCACCACGCCCGCGAGCACGATCCGGTGCACACCGGCCTCGATGTAGTTGCGCGCCACGGCCGAGAGGTTGCGCAGTTGCAGCTCGAAGTGGAACGGGTCGTCGGCGGGCGGCGGCCAGCACGCGGACAGCCAGTCGAGGTCGATCACCGCGTGCGGCACCCCGGCCTCGGCGAGGCGGTCGCCGACGGCCTCGGCGACCGTCGTCTTGCCCACCCCGACCGGGCCGGTGATCAGCAGTGCCTTCACCCCGCGACCTCGGCCAGTTCGGCGGGCGTGCCGGACATGATCACGCGGACGTGCTCGGTCACCTTCTCGACAGGCCAGTCCCACCACGCGATCCGCTGCAGGAGCTCGACCTCCTCCGGGCTGTACCGCGTCTTGAGCAGCTTCGCCGGGTTGCCGCCGACGATCCCGTACGCCGGCACGTCCGACACCACGACCGAGCCGGCCGCGACGATCGCGCCGTCGCCGATCCGCACGCCCGGCATGATCAGGGCGTTGTAACCGATCCAGACGTCGTTGCCCACCACCGTGTCGCCCCGCGACGGCGCGCCCAGGGCGATGTCGAGCGTCTTCTCGCCCCAGACCCCGCCGAAGATCGTGAACGGGAACGTCGACACGCCCGCCATGCTGTGGTTCGCGCCGGACATGATGAACCGCACGCCCTCGGCCAGTGCGCAGTAACGGCCGATGACGAGCTTTTCGGTGCCATAGTTGTAGAGGACGTTGCGCTGCTCGAACTCCGTGGCGTGGTGTGGATCGTCGTAGTAGGTGTACTCGCCGATCTCGATCTGCGGGTTCTTCACCAACGGCTTCAACAGCACCGTGCGCGCGTAGTCCGGCAACGGGTAGAGGTTGTCGGGGGACGGAATCGTCACGGCGCTCCGATCGGCTCTTCGCTGAACTGCGTGCGGTACAGCTTCGCGTAGTGGCCCTCCAGGGCCAGCAACTCCTCATGCGTACCACGCTCGACGATCTGACCGGCGTCCACGACGAGGATCTGGTCGGCCGCCCGGATGGTCGACAGGCGGTGCGCGATCACCAGCGACGTGCGGCCCGCCAGCGCCTCGACCAGTGCCTCCTGCACGGCGGCCTCCGAGCGCGAGTCGAGGTGGGCGGTGGCCTCGTCGAGGATCACCACGCGGGGCTTGGCGAGCAGCAGCCGCGCGATCGTGAGCCGTTGCCGTTCGCCGCCCGAGAGACGGTAGCCGCGTTCGCCGACGACGGTGTCCAACTGATCCGGCAACGACGACACGAGGTCCGCCAGGCGTGCTCGGGTCAGCGCGTCCCAGATCTCCTCGTCGGTCGCGGAGGGGGCGGCGAGGCGGAGGTTCGCCCCGATCGACTCGTGGAACAGGTGGCCGTCCTGCGTCACCATGCCCACGGTCTCGCGGATCGAGTCGAACGACAGGTCGCGCACGTCCACACCGGACAGCCGGATGGCGCCGGAGTCCGCGTCGTACAGGCGCGGCAGCAGCGAGGCGATCGTCGACTTGCCCGCTCCCGACGCGCCGACCAGCGCGATCAGCGAGCCGGGTTCGGCGGTGAACGACACGCCGCCGAGGATCTGCTCACCGCCGCGCGTGTCGAGCGCCGCGACCTCCTCCAGCGACGCGAGCGAGACCTTGTCGGCCGATGGGTACGCGAACTCCACGTCCGCGAACTCCACCGACACCGGGCCGTCCGGCACGGCGACCGGCTCGGCCTTCTCCTTGATCAGCGGCGGCAGGTCCAGCACCTCGAAGACCCGCTCGAACGACACCAGCGCCGTCATCACGTCCACCCGTGCGCCGGCCAACGCGGTCAACGGCGCGTAGAGGCGCGTGAGCAGCAGCGCCAGCGTCACGATCGTGCCCGGTGCCATCTGCCCTTGGAACACGAACCAGCCGCCCAGGCCGTAGACCAGCGCGAGCGCCAACGACGACACAAGGGTCAACGCCACGAGGAACAGCCACTGCGCCACGGCGGTCCGCACGCCGATGTCCCGCACGCGCCGAGCGCGCGCACCGAACTCCGCGCTCTCCAGGGCGGGCCGGCCGAACAGCTTGATCAACGTCGCGCCGGGCGCGGAGAAGCGCTCGGTCATCTGCGTCGTCATCGCCGAGTCGAGGTTCGCGGCCTCGCGGTGCATGGACGCCAAACGCTTGCCCATCCGCCGCGCCGGGATCAGGAAGATCGGCAGCAGGATCATCGCGAGCACCGTGACCTGCCACGACAGCGTCAGCATCACGGCGAGCGTCAACACGAGCGCGATCACGTTCGTGACCACGCCGGAGATCGTCTCGGAGAACGCCCGCTGCGCCGCGATCACGTCGTTGTTCAGGCGCGACACCAGCGCGCCGGTGCGGGTGCGGGTGAAGAACGCGATCGGCATCCGCTGCACGTGGTCGAAGACGGCCTGCCGCAGCCGCAGGATCAGGTCCTCGCCGACCCGCGACGACTGCCAGCGCTCGGCCAGCGAGAACCCGGCCTCCAGCACCGCGACGCCGGCGATGGCCAGCGCGAGCCACACCACGAGCCCGAAGTCGCGGCCGCCGATGATCGTGTCCACGACCCGTCCGGCGAGCACCGGGGACGCCACCGCGAGCACCGCGGCGACCGACGAGATGGCCAGCAGCCCGTAGACCGCACGGCGCTGCGGGCGGGCGAACCGGGCGACACGCTTCAACGTCGCCCGGCTCACGCGACGGCTCTGCTCGTCCTGCATCGCGCTTTCGAGCGCGTACCAGGCGTTGAAGTCGATGTTCATGACGACCAGTCTCGAACCTCGACCTACAACGAGGTCAAGCCGTTTTCAGGAACTCGTCGACCTCGGCGAGGGCCGCCGCACGCACTGGCTCAGGCGACAGGAACAGGTCGTGCATGCCGGCCTTGATCTCCACGACCTTGACCGATGATCCGATCTTCGGACCCCACTTGCGCATGCCCTCGACGTCGAGCACGGCGTCCGCTTTGGACACGTCCTCGCTCCACACCTTGGCGTTCAACATGCTCTTGTCCGAGTGCAGCACCAGCACCGGCACCCGCACGTCCAATCCCTTGTGGACCTTCTCCTGCGCCACGAGCACGGCGCGGATCCACCCGGCGAGCACCGGGAAGCCCGCGAGGGGCTTCCACTTCAGGTCGAAGTCCCATTCGCCGTTGCGCGAACTGTGGATCGCCGCGCCGTACGCCTCGCCGAGGTTCGCGCGGATCTTCACCTTGGGTGCCACGCTGCCCAGGACCTTCACGATCTGGCGTACCAGCGGCGGTTCGACGACGTCGAGCCACGGGCTGTTGAGCACCAACGCGTCGATGAGGTCGCCGGCCCGCCGTTCGTGCGCCCACAACGAGGTGGTGAGGCCACCGGTCGAGTGGCCCATGAGGACGACCCGCGAGTGTTCCTCGCGCACGACGGCGATCGCGGCGTCGATCTCCTCGAAGTACACGGCCATGTCCGTCGTGTAGTTCGGCAGCTCGCCGTCGCGCAGCGACCGGCCGTACCCGCGCAGGTCCACGGCGTAGAAGTCGTAGCCCTGGGCGGTGTAGTGCGCCGCCACGTGCTCCTGGAAGAAGTAGTCCGCGAAGCCGTGCACGTAGAGGATCGCGCCCCGGTCGTTGGCGGCCGCGCGACGGCGGACCAGGGTGGCTGAGGCCCCGCCGCGCAACGGCAGAACTGTGGTGTCTTCGTCGCTGCTCACCGGGCAAGTTTGCAACGGTCTGACGCCGATTCCGTGCAGCCTTGTCCGGATCGTGTCTAACCTGGGGACATGACGGGGGAAGTCGAACAGTCATCCAGGGTGCGGTTCCCGGGCATCAGCCCGCGCGCCTACGAACATCCTGCCGACCGAGGCGCCCTCGCGGTGCTGAGGGCGGTGCCCGCCGTGGCGCCGATCCTCAAGGCGGTCGCCGGGGCCTTCACCGAACGCGGAGAGCGCCTGCTGCAGGTCGCGTCCTCGATCCGGGTGGGTCCGAAGCAGTACCCGCAGCTCGACCGCATCCGCAACGAGGTGGCGGCGACGTTCGACCTCGCCGAGGTGCCCGAGCTCTTCGTCGAGCGCAACGCGCAGGTCTACGGCTTCACCTACGGCATCGACAAGCCGTTCATCGTGATCAGCACCGGCGCGGTCGACCTGCTCGACAACGAGTCGCTGCGCTTCCTGATCGGTCACGAGATGGGCCACGCGATGTCGGGCCACGCGCTGTACAACACGCTGCTGCGCCGGCTCATCGACCTCACCACCTCGTTCGCGTGGGTGCCCGCGGGCGCCATCGCGATGCGTGCGGTCATCGCGGCGCTGCGCGAGTGGCAGCGCAAGACCGAGCTGTCCTGCGACCGGGCGGGCCTGCTCGCCTGCCAGGACCCGCAGGCCGCGCTGCGCACGCACCTCGCGATGGCCGGTGACCTGGGCGGACAGGTCGACGTCGCGTCGTTCCTCGCCCAGGCCAAGGAGTACGAGGAGGTCGAGGACATCCGCGACAGCCTCCTCAAGCTCCTGCACACCGAGCACCGCACGCATCCGCTGGTCGTGGTGCGGGCCGCCGAGCTGCAGCGCTGGTCGGCGAGCGAGGAGTACCGCGAGATCCTGACCGGCACGTACGCGCGCCGCGAGGACGACCGGCCCTCGAGCAACCTGACCGACGACATCAAGGGTGCCGCCCGGTCCTACAAGGAGTCCATGAACAACTCCGCCGACCCGTTGATCAAGACGATCAACGACATCGGCGAGACGGTCATGGGCGCGGCCGGGAAGCTCTGGAGCAAGGTTGCTCCGAACGGCCCAGCGGAGTAGCTACCATCTGGAGTCATGAGACGACTCCTGGTGCTGGTTCTCTCCGCGCTGCTCGTGTCCACGGGCACCGCCGCCGCCGACGTGCAGGTCGTCGGCGGCGAGCGGGCGTCCATCAAGGCCAACCCGTGGGTCGTCTACCTGGTCGACGACCGCGGCACCCAGTTCTGCGGCGGCACGATCGTCGCGCCCGCGAAGGTGCTGACGGCCGCCCACTGCGCGGTCGGCCGGTCACCGAAGGACCTGCAGGTCGTCGCCGGCCGGGAGGACAAGCTCGACCGCGAGTCCGGGGTCGTCGCCACCGTCACCGACATCTGGGTCCACCGGCAGTACGTCTCGGCCGACCAGGGCGAGGACGTCGCCGTCCTGACGTTGCGCAAGGACCTGCCGTACGAGCCGCTGCCGTTCGCCGAGCCGTCCGACCGGGCGCTCTACGAACCCGGCACGCAGCTGCGCGCGCTCGGCTGGGGCCGCACGTCCGAGAACGGCAAGACCTCCCGCTACCTCCTGCAGGCCACCGTGCCGGTGCTGCCCGACGCGTTCTGCGTCGACACCTACCCGCAGTTCGTGCGGGCCGACATGTTCTGCGCGGGCTTCGAGGGCGGCAAGGTCGACACCTGCCAGGGCGACTCGGGCGGCCCGATCGTGGTGGACGGCAAGCTCGTCGGCGTCACGTCGTGGGGCGAGGGCTGCGCGCGCAAGGGCAAGCCGGGCGTGTACGTCCGGATCTCCCGCTACGCCAAGGATCTTCACTCGGTCGTGGATGCTTCACCGCCGGGGGTTGTCGACCCCGCGTCCGCCTGAGTTCAGTGGGGTCATGCGACTGCTGGCGGCGGTGCTGGTCCTGCTCGTGAGCGCGGTGAACCCGGCTCACGGCGCTCCCAGGATCGTCGGCGGCGTCGTGGTGGACGACCCGGCCGAGGCGCCGTGGGTGGTGGCCCTGACGATGGCGTCGGGCCACCAGTTCTGCGGCGGGGTGCTGCTCTCGGCGACGCGGGTGGTCACGGCGGCGCACTGCGTGCGGGACCGCGCGCCGGAGTCGATCAGCGTCGTCGGCGGCCGGCTCGACCTGCGCACGGACGGCGGGACGACCTCGGTGGTCACGGCGCTGCGGGTGGCCGACGGCTACACCGGTCCGTCGCGCGGCAAGGACATCGCCTGGCTGACGCTCGCCGAGCCGGTGCCCCACCCGCCGCTGCCGGTCGCGGTACCCGGAACGAACCTGGCCGGAGTCGGTGTCGTGTACGGCTGGGGGCAGCAGGCCGAGGCCGCCACGACCAAGAGTCCGTTGCTGCACAAGGCCTCCATCCCGGTCGTGCCGGACGAGCAGTGCGCCGCGCGGTACGACCAGTTCGACGCCGAGGCCATGTTCTGCGCGGGCTATCCCAGCGGCGGCATCGACGCCTGCGTCGACGACTCCGGCGGTCCGTTCGTCCTCGGCGGACGGTTGGCGGGCCTCGTGTCGTGGGGTGTCGGCTGCGCCCGGCCGAACACACCCGGCGTCTACACCCGCGTCACGACTTACCTGAGCTGAGCTCCCGGACCAGGTCCGCCCGGTAGCGCAGCCCCGCGCTCTCCGCCCGTTCGACCGCCCTGTCGTACAGCGCCTTCTCCCCGGTCAACGCGGCCTTGCCCGCGAGCGCGCGCACCTCGATGATCCGGAACCCCGCCTCGGTCGCGCGCCGCAGCACCTCGTCGAACCCGGCGACCGACCGGTTCACCTCCGCGAGCACGAGGCAGGCGTCGACCTCGATGAACAGGTCGTCCTCGCCCGCGAGCTCCAGCGCCTGGCCGGCCTGGTCCCTGGCCTCCTCCGGCCGTCCGGCGGCGATGAGCAGTTCGGCGTACTCGACCCGCGCGGACATCTCGATCGGCCGCAGCCCGTGCCGCCGGGCCAGGTCGAGCGCCTCGGCGAACACCGCCTCGGCGTCGGCGTGCGCACGTCGGGCCGCGAGCACCACGCCGAGGTTGTTGAGGCCGTTGGCGAGGTGCTGCCAGTCGTCGGTCTCCCTGGCCAGCGCGACGGAGCGGCGCAACGACTCCTCGGCGGACGCGAGCCTGCCGAGCTCCAGCTCGACCAGGCCGAGGTTGCCGAGGCCGCCGATCAGCTGCGGCCGCATGTCGTTGCGGGCGTAGAGGTCGATCGCCGCCGCCAGGTGTTCGCCGGCACGGCCGAGCTCCCCGAGGTCGTGGTAGATCCCGGCGAGGATGTTGCGGGCGGACGCCTCCGGGCCCTGCGCCCCGGCGGCCCGGAACTCCGCGATGGCCCGTTCGCTGTGCTCGACGGCCGTCCGGTGCTCGCCGAACCGCCAGTCGAGGTAGGCGAGGCACACCCGTGCCGCCGCCGCGCGTTGCCCGGTCTCGCCTGCGTCCAGTGCCGCCTGCGCGATCGTGCGCAGGTCGGCGTACTGGCCGGTGACCAGCAGGTACGGCCGGAGCGCGACCACGAGTCCGGCGTCGGGACGGGCCTGCGCGAGCGCGACGAGGTTCGGCCGTTCCGCCTCGAACCAGGCCATCGCCTCGTCGCGGTCGCCGAACGCGACCGCGTCCGAAGTGGACGGCAGCAGCCGGGTGAAACCGACCTGCAGCGCGGCTTCGGCGCCGTCGGCCCTCGCGAGGTACCAGTCGAACACCCGCCGCCGATCCTGCTCGGTGGCCCGCTGGTCGGCGTAGAGGCGCAGGAGGTCGTGCAGCTGGAACCGGTCGTCGTCGCGCTGCACCAGGTTCGCGGCGGCCAGTTCGTCCGCGTCCGGTCCGGCGAGCTCGCGTGGGACGTCCGGGCCGGGCACGGCGCCGAGGAAGTCGAACGTGCGGCGGGCCCGCGGCGAGAGCTTCCGGTAGGAGAGGTCGAACGTGGCCTGCACGGCCGTGTCGTCCTCCTCGATCTCCAGCGCCTCGAGCCGGTGCGCCCGCAGTTCGGCCACGTAGTCCGGCAGGTGGCGGCCCGCGAGGTTCGCGCCGGCGATCCGCAACGCGAGCGGCAGCCGGCCGCAGAGCTCGACCAGCTCTTCCGTGTCGCCCTCGACCCGCATGCCCTTGAGCAGCTCGCGGGCCTCGTGCTCGCTCAGCACGCCCAGCCTGACCTGCTCGAACTCCGGCAGGTCGTGCCGGGCGGTGACCAGCGCGACGCAGCCCGGCGCGTCCGGCAGCAGCGGGCCGACCACGTCGGGCGTCGCGTTGTCGAGCACCACCAGCACCCGCCGGTGCTGCAGCAGCGCGCGGTAGTCGTCGTCCGGCCCGCCGCCGAGCGCCTTCACGAACCGGGTCAGCGCCTGCTCGACCGTCATCGGCGGACCGGTGGAGTGGCCGCGCAGGTTCACGTACAGCTGGCCGTCGGGGAAGTCCTCCCGCAGCCGGTGCGCCTCCCGCACGGCGAGCGCGGTCTTGCCGACGCCGGGCAGTCCGGTGATCGCCCGCACCGGCGCGTCGAGCCGCTCCAGCCGCGCGATCTCCGCGCGCCTGCCCACGAAGTCCGGCAGGTCCGCGGGCAGCTGGCACGGCGCGGGCGGCCGGGGCGCGAGCCGGTACCCGGCCGGCTCCGTGATCACCTGCTCGGTCGCGCGCAATCGGCTGACCAGCGTCCGCAACGCCGCGCGCGGGTGCTTCGGCGGGTCGTCCGGCCAGACCAGTGCGGCCAGTTCGTCGAACGGCACCGCCTCGCCGGGACGTGCGGTCAAAGCGTCGCGCAGGGACTGCAGCCGATCCGCCACGACCTCGATCGTAGATCCGTTGGACGCGAATGATCAGGGCCAGGCGGAGGGTCAGAGCACGAGGCCGACCGACATGGTGAGGAAGACGGCCGCGCAGACCGCGTCGAGCGCGGTCGTCACGCCGGGCCGCTTGAGCCGGCCCGCCACCCGCGACGCCGCGAGCACGATCATCAGCTCCCAGATCGCCGCGAGCCCGAGGAACACGACCGCGAGCAGGGCGAGCTGCGGGGCCGGTTCACCCGATCCGATGAACTGCGGCAGGAACGCCAGCGAGAACAGGATCATCTTCGGGTTCGTGATGTTGGTCAGGAAGCCCTGCCGGAACGGCCGCGCGCTCATGACCTCCTCCGGCTGGTCGCCGGTGCGCTTCAGCAGCCCGCGCGTGATGGAAATCGCCAGGTAGAGCAGGTAGCCGGCACCGATCCAGCGCAACGCCGTGAGCACCATCGGGTACCGCGCGAGCACCACGCCGAGGCCCGAGATCACCAGGGCGACCTGGACCGCCGCGGCCGTGTGGATGCCGCCCAGTGCGAGCAGTCCCGCGCGGGTGCCGGAGCGCAGTGACGTGCGCAGGAGCAGGAACGCGTCCACGCCGGGGGTCGCGATGACGACCGCGCACGCGATGAGGAAGGCCGGAACCTGGCCGAAGTCGAACAACACCGTACATACCCCCGTGATCTACCTCACTGACCGTAAAATCTTCGGCCTTATGGGACGTTAGCACGAGAATCTTCGTTTTTGACGCCGTCCTAGCGCGATCGCTACGGTTGGTGACCGATCGTCCACCTGGCGCAACGAGGAGTGGTCCGTGAGGGGTAAGCGGTTTGCCGTGCTGGTGGCGGTGATCGCCCTGGTCAGCGGCTCGACGTCCGCCGATGCGATCGTCGGGGGGACACCCGCGCGGGTGGCGGACACCCCGTGGGTTGTGGCGATCACCACCACGGACGGTCAGCTGATCTGCGGTGGCGCGCTCGTCGCCCCGGACAAGGTCATGACCGCCGCGCACTGCGTGACGCTCAAGGGAGTGCTCGGCAAGAACCAGCGCCCGGCTGAGCAACTGCGCGTGGTCGCGGGCCGCACGGACCTGCGGAACAAGGGCGAGGGCGTGGACTCGGCCGTCGCGAGCGTGTGGCGTCACCCGGACTACGTCGAGGTCACCAAGGGCGACGACGTGGCGGTGCTGACCCTGGCCCAGCGGCTGCCGTACCGGACGATCCAGCTCGGCGAGGTCGGCGACGACGGCGTGGTGCTGGGCTGGGGCCGCACCGCCGAGAACACCCCGCCCGCGATGTCGCTGCGCAAGGTCACCGTGCCGATCCTGTCCGACACCGAGTGCGCGCTGAAGGAGCCGGACTACCGGCCGGGCGCGATGCTGTGCGCCGGCCGCGGTGGCCGGGACGCCTGCACGGGCGACTCGGGCGGTCCGCTCGTCGTGCGCGGCAGGCTCGCGGGCGTCGTCTCGTTCGGTCGCGGCTGCGCCCGGCCCGATGAACCGGGCGTCTACACCCGGCTCGCGAACTACCGGCAGACGCTGGGCTTCTGATATCCACGACCAGGTGCGAACCACACAGTTCCCGGCCACGCTGCGCCGGCAGTGGGGGCTCGATCTGAGCCCCGTCCAGCTCTACGCGATCCTCCGGCTGAGGCAGGACGTCTTCGTCGTGGAGCAGAACTGCGTCTACGCGGACGTGGACGGCCGTGATCTGGAACAGGGCACACGGCACTTCTGGCTGGAGGCCGAGGGGACGCACGAGCCGCTCGCGTACCTGCGGCTGCTGGAGGAACCCGACGGCACGTTCCGCGTCGGCCGGGTCGCCACCGCGCGCATGGCCCGCGGCCGCGGGTACAGCCGCAGGCTCATGCAGGCCGTGCTGGTGGACGTGGGCAACAAGCCGTGCGTGCTCGACGCGCAGACGTACGTCACCGACTTCTACGCGTCCTTCGGCTTCGTGGCCGAAGGGGCGGAGTTCATCGAGGACGGGATCCCACACCTGCGGATGCGGCGCTCTCCCTGATCACGCGCACCGCGCGCTCGATGTCGGCCTCGGTCAGATCGGCGCGCGCGGTGAGCCGCAGCCTGCTGATCTGGTCCGGCACCGACGGCGGCCGGAAGCAGCCGACGACCACACCGCTCGTGCGGCAGGTCTCGGCCCACTGGAACGCCTGCTCCGGGCTGGGTGCCCGCACGCTCACGACGGCCGCGGTCGGCGTGCTGACCTGGAACCCGGCCTCCTTGAGGCGGTTGCTCAGGTCGTGCGCCACGGTCAGCGCGCGCTCGGGGCGGTCCGGCTCCTCGCGCAGGATCTTGATGGCCGTCAGCGCCGCCGCCGCGCTGCTCGGGGCGAGGCCGGTGTCGAAGATGAACGGCCGCGCGGTGTCGATCAGGTGCTTGATCACCCGGCTCGGGCCGAGGACGGCACCGCCCATCGCGCCGAGCGACTTGCTCAGCGTCAGCGTGGTGATCACATCCGGCTGCTTGATGAGGCCCGCCTCCGCGACCGCGCCGCGGCCACCGGGTCCGACGACACCCAGTCCGTGCGCGTCGTCGACCACCAGCGCGGCGCTGGTCGCGCGGCAGACCTCGTGCAGCTCGTTCAGCGGGGCGATGTCGCCGTCCACGCTGAACACCGAGTCCGTGACGACGATCGCGCGGCGCTTGCCGCGGGTCTCCAGCGCGTGCTTGACCTTGCCGACGTCGCAGTGGTCCGCGACGACGACGTCGGCCTTCGACAGGCGCGTGCCGTCGATCAGCGACGCGTGGATGTGCTGGTCGGCGACGATCGCCGTGCCGGGACCGGACAGCGCCGTGACCGCGCCGAGGTTCGCCATGTAGCCGCTGCTGAAGACCAGCGCCGACTGCGAGCCGCAGAAGTTCGCGAGCTCGAACTCCAGCTCGGCGTGCAGCTCCGTCGAGCCCGTGACCAGGCGTGAGCCCGTGGAGCCCGCGCCCCACTTGAGCGTGGCGGCGGCTGCGGCACCCGCGACGCGCTTGTCCTTGGCGAGCCCGAGGTAGTCGTTGCTCGCGAGGTCGAGGTCCGTCGAGTCCGCCGTGCGCGGCCGCACCCGCCGGGTCAGACCGGCCTTGGCCCGCGCCTCGGAACGGGTGTCGATCCAGTCGAGCGTCGACTCACCGCCGCTGGACATCGCCTCAGTTGTGCTCACGGTCACCGACCGAGTCTCCCATCCGCCCGCTAGCGTGCCGCTCGTGGACCTGTTCACCTTCACGCGCGCCGAACTCACCTCGCCGGTGCAGTTCGCCGGCGGCCGGTGGGTGGTGTCCGACCACGACGACGTGCGCGCCGTGCTGGCCGATCCGGTCACCTACCTGCCCGACAACGCGTTGACCGCCGTGACCCCGGTCGCGCCGGCCGCGCTGCGGTCGCTGGTGCGCGCCCGCTTCTCGCTGCCGCCGACGCTCGCGAACAACGGGTCCTCGTCGCACGCCGGCCTGCGGCGGCTCGTCGCGTCGTTCTTCACGCCCGCCCGCGTCGCCGCTGCGGAGCCTCGCATCCGGTCGCTGGTTTCGGAACGGCTGGGTGGCACGGATCTCGTGCGGGACCTGGCGTGGGACCTGCCGGCGATCGTCCTGGTGGAACTGCTCGGGCTGGAGAACGTCGACATCCCGACGTTGAAGCGGTGGAGCGCCGGCTCGCTGGAGTTCTTCTGGGGCGACCTGTCGCGGGAACGGCAGCTGGAGCTCGTCGACGACGTCGGCGACTTCCACCAGTGGTTGATCAAGCGCTACCACGCCCGCGACGGCGAGCTGTTCTGCGCGCTGGCCGACGCCGGCGTGTCCGCCGAGGACTCCGCGGGCCTCTGCTACTTCCTGCTGATCGCGGGCCAGGAGACGACGACCCAGCTGCTGTCCACGGCGTTGCGCCGCGCGTTGCAGGACCGCTCGTTGTGGGCGCGGCTGCCCGAGCCCGGCGTGGCCGAGTCGTTCGTCGAGGACGTGCTGCGGACCGACACGCCCGTGGTGACGTGGCGGCGGCTGACCGCGCGTGAGGTCGTGCTGTCGGGCGTGCGCGTGCCGGCCGGCGCGGAGCTCGTGTTGTTGTTGAGCGGCAAGGAGACCGATCCGCGCCACCTCGCGTTCGGGTACGGCCGCCACTTCTGCCTCGGCGCCGGTCTGGCCCGGCTGGAGGCGGCCGTGACGTTGCGCACCGTCGCCTCGGAGGAACCGTCGCTGCACCTGGTCGGTCCGGACCCGGAGTGGCTGAACCTGCTGTCGTTCCGCGCGCCGAAGTCGGTGGCCGTCAGCCGCTGACCTGAGGTTGGATGCGGGAGTGTTGAACCGACAGCTCTCGGGAGTCCGCAAGAAGACGCTGCTGGAGACGCTCGGCCCCGTGCCGGACGTCGACCCCGACCGCTACGGCGACGGCGGCCCGGTGGGCGCGCTGGAGACGCGGGTCGCGCAGCTGCTCGGCACCGAGGCCGCGTTGTTCGTGCCGACCGGCACCATGGCGCAGCAGATCGCTTTGAAGTGCTGGGCGGACCGCACGAACAACCCGATCGTCGCGATGCACCCGCAGGCCCACCCGCTGCACCACGAGGACGACGCGCTGACCGCGCTCTCCGGCCTGCGCCCGATCAAGGTGCGCAACGCGGACATCGGATCCTGCCCCGAGCCGTACGGGACGCTGCTGCTGGAGGTGCCCGACCGCGAGGCCGGGTTCGTGCTGCCGGCCTGGGACGAGCTCGTGTCGTGGGTCGATCTAGCCCGCGAACGGGACGCGGTCGTGCACCTCGACGGCGCGCGGCTGTGGGAGAGCACGTACGGCCTCGGCAAGCCGCTGCCCGAGATCGCGGGCCTCTTCGACTCGGTCTACGTGTCGTTCTACAAGTCGCTGGAGGGCATCTCGGGCGCGGCGCTGGCCGGCACCCAGGACTTCGTCGACCAGGCACGGGTGTGGCGGCACCGGTATGGCGGCATGCTGTTCCAGCAGTGGCCCGCGGCGCTGTCGGCGTTGCACGGCCTCGACACCGTGCTGCCGCGGCTGGGGTTGTACGTCGAGCACGCCAAGGTCGTGACCGCGGCGATGGATCTGCCCGAGCCGCACACCCACCAGTTCGCGCTGCACCTGCCGGGTGACCCGGCTCGGCTCAAGGAGCTGAGCGGGGCGTTCCTCGGCGGGTTCTGGCAGGACGGGCCGCTCGCCAAGACCGAGGTGACCGTGGCGGAGCCCGCGCTGGAGTGGACGGCGGACGAGGTGCGGGAGGCGTGGGCCGAGTTCCGGGGCCTGATCTAGCGACGTCGCTCACCTGGCTGTTGGACCCGGCCGTGCGAAATGCGACGATGCCGGGGCTGTGAGGGGAGTGCGAGGAAGCCGGTGAGACTCCGGCGCCGTCCCGCGACTGTGACCGGCCCGTGCCGGGAGTCAGGAACTCGTCCCCCTCTTCCACCTGACCGCGGGCGTGGACACCCGAGGAAGGACTTCGCTGCATGTACCCCTTTTCGGCTGTCGTCGGACACGACGACCTCCGGCTCGCCCTGCTGCTGAACGCGGTGCACCCCGGCATCGGCGGTGTGCTCGTCCGCGGCGAGAAGGGGACCGCGAAGTCGACGATCGTGCGCGCCCTCGCCGCGCTGCTGCCCGAGCTGGACGTCTCGCAGGGCTGCCGGTTCGGCTGCGTGCCCGGCACGACGGACTGCCCCGACGCGCCGCACGACGGCGTCGAGCGCAGGCCGGCCCGGCTCGTCGAACTGCCCGTCGGCGCCACCGAGGACCGGCTCGTCGGGTCGCTCGACCTCGAGAAGGCGCTGACCGAGGGCAAGCGCGCGTTCCAGCCCGGCCTGCTGGCCGCGGCGCACCGGGGCGTGCTCTACGTCGACGAGGTCAACCTGCTGCACGACCACCTGGTCGACCTGCTGCTTGACGCCGCCGCGATGGGGCGGGCGCACGTCGAGCGCGAGGGCGTCTCGGTGTCGCACCCGTCGCAGTTCCTGCTGGTCGGCACCATGAACCCGGAGGAGGGCGAGCTGCGGCCGCAGCTGCTCGACCGGTTCGGGCTGACCGTGGCGGTGAAGGCGGCGCGGGACGTGGCCGTGCGCACCGAGGTCATCCGGCGCCGGCTCGCCTACGAGGCGGACCCCGTGGCGTTCGCCGCGCGGTGGGCCGGGCAGGACGCCGAGCTCAAGCAGCAGATCACCGACGCGCGCGCCCGGCTGGCCGGGGTGTCCCTCCCGGACGGTGAGCTGCGCCGGATCGCCGCCGTGTGCGCGGCTTTCGAGGTCGACGGCATGCGCGCGGACCTCGTCGTCGCCCGTGCCGCCACGGCCCACGCGGCGTGGCGCGGGGCCTCCGAGGTCGAGGAGACCGACGTCGAGACGGCCGTCCGGCTCGCGCTGCCGCACCGGCGCCGGCGTGACCCGTTCGACGAGCCCGGCATCGAGGAGCAGCAGCTCGAGGACGCGATGAAGCAGGCGGCCGAGCACGCCGAGGACCCCGGTGACGACGGCCCGGACGACGACGGTCCCAGCGGGGGTGAGCTGCCCGAGCCGCAGGACGGTCCGAAAGGCAACGGGAACGCGCCCCAGGACCGTCCGGCACCGGAGCCCGCGCCCGCGTTCAAGGCGCGGCTGCTGGAGGTGCCCGGAGTCGGCGAAGGCGCGCCCGGCAAGCGTTCCCGGGCCCGTGCCCGCATCGGCCGGATCGTCCGTTCGTCCACTGTGGACGGCAGCGGGCTGCACCTGGTCGACACGCTCGCGACCGCCGCGCCGCACCAGGCCGCGCGCGGCCGCAGCGGTCCCGGTCTGCTGCTGACCGCCGCCGACCTGCGCAAGGCCGTGCGGGAGGGCAAGGAGTCGAACCTCGTCCTGTTCGTCGTCGACGCGTCCGGCTCGATGGCCGCGCAGAAGCGGATGTCGGCCGTCAGCGGCGCGGTGATCTCGTTGCTGCGCGACGCCTACCAGCGCCGCGACAAGGTCGGCGTGGTCACGTTCCGCGGTACCCAGGCCGAGGTCGCGCTGCCTCCGACGACGTCCGTCGACGCGGCGGCCACGCGCCTGAAGAAGATGCGCACCGGCGGCCGCACCCCGCTCGCCGACGGACTGCTGAAGGCCCACCGGGTCCTGGAGATCGAACGCCTTCGCGACCCGCGCAAGCGCCCGCTCGTCGTGCTGCTCACGGACGGCCGCGCGACGTCGTCCGGCCTGGGCGGCGACCCGACCAAGGACGCGCTGAAGGCCGCGGGACTGCTGGAGCAGACCGCCGTCGTGGTCGTCGACTGCGAACAGGGCCACGTCCGCCTCGGACTCGCGCAGAAGGTCGCCGACGCGCTGCAGGGCACGTGCGTCCGGCTCGACCAGCTGTCCGCCGACCACCTCGCCGGCGTCGTCCGGGCTGCGTGAGTTCGCGCTGGTCGTCCGGTCGCCCCTTCGTCGGGATTCGGCGAAGCCCAATCACGGCGAAGCGGCGGCCGGACGACCAGCTCCCCGGCGAACTCACCGGAGTCTGCGGAGCAGCGACCAACAAGGAAGGAGACCCAAGTGCCTCAAGGACAACCCACCGAGGTCCCCAAGGACGGCCTGACCACCCGCCAGCGCCGCAACCGGCCGCTGCTGATGCTGCACACCGGTGAGATGAAGGGGAAGTCGACGTCGGCGTTCGGCCTCGCGCTGCGCGGCTGGAACCAGGGCTGGGACATCGGCGTGTTCCAGTTCGTGAAGTCCGCCAAGTGGAAGGTGGGCGAGGAGTCCGCGTTCAAGGCGCTCGGCCGGCTGCACGACGAGACCGGCGAGGGCGGCGCCGTCGAGTGGCACAAGATGGGCGAGGGCTGGTCCTGGACCCGCAAGCAGGGCACCGAGGACGACCACGCCGAGGCCGCGCGCGAGGGCTGGGCGGAGATCGCGCGCCGGATCGGCTCCGAACGCCACGGCCTCTACGTGCTCGACGAGTTCACGTACCCGCTGCACTGGGGCTGGATCGACGTGGACGAGGTCGTCGAGACGCTCACGAACCGCCCCGGCCACCAGCACGTCGTGATCACCGGCCGGTACGCGCCGCAGAAGCTGGTCGACGCCGCCGACCTCGTGGTGGAGATGACCAAGGTCAAGCACCCGATGGACGCGGGCCAGAAGGGTCAGCGGGGGATCGAGTGGTGAGCACGCCGTGGTGAACAGGCTCGTCGTCGCCGCCCCGGCCTCGGGCAGCGGCAAGACCACCGTCGCGACCGGCCTGATGGCCGCGCTGCGCCAGGCCGGGTCGCGGGTCGCGCCGTTCAAGGTCGGCCCCGACTACATCGACCCCGGCTACCACTCGCTCGCGACCGGCAGGCCGGGCCGCAACCTCGACCCGGTCATGGTCGGCGAGAACCGCATCCCGGGTCTCTTCGCGCACGGGGCCAAGGGCTGCGACCTCGCCGTGGTCGAGGGCGTGATGGGGCTCTTCGACGGCCGCATCGACACCGCGGGCATCGGCTCGACCGCGCACGTCGCGAAGCTGATCAACGCACCCGTGCTGTTCGTCGTGGACGCACGCGGGCAGAGCCGGTCGCTCGCCGCGCTGCTGCACGGGTTCCGCGGCTACGACCCCACGGTCCGGCTCGGCGGCGTGATCCTCAACCAGGTCGGGTCCGAACGGCACGAGCAGGTGCTGCGCTCGGCGTGCGACGAGGTCGGCCTCGACGTGCTCGGCGTGCTGCCGCGCGATCCGCAGTTCTCCCTGCCCTCACGGCACCTGGGCCTCGTCACGGCGGCGGAGCACGGTCCGGAGGCCGTGGCCGCCGTGGACGCGATCGCCGCCGCGGTCGCCAAGCACGTCGACCTCGACGCGGTCCGCCGGCTGGCGTCCGTGCCCGCGATGGCGGTCGCCGCGTGGGAGCCGCAGGTCGACCGCGTCGCCGGGGAACCGGTGATCGCGGTCGCGGGCGGCGCGGCCTTCACGTTCGGCTACGCCGAGCACGTCGAGGTGCTGGAGGCGGCGGGCGCGGCCGTGGCGGTGCTCGACCCGCTGCACGACGAGGAACTGCCGGAGGGCACCGCGGGGCTCGTGCTGCCGGGAGGATTTCCCGAGCAGCACGCGGAAGCGCTGTCGGCCAACGCGCCGTTGCGCGCGGCAGTGGCCCGGTTCGCTCGATCGGGTGCGCCGGTGCACGCCGAGTGCGGAGGGTTGCTGTACCTCGCGCGGTCGCTCGACGGGCACGAGATGTGCGGTGTGATCGACGCCGACGGGTTCATGACGCCGAAGCTGACCCTGGGCTACCGCGACGCCGTGGCGTCCACGAGTTCACCGCTGCACCCGCCCGGCAGCCGCGTGACCGGCCACGAGTTCCACCGGACCCAGCTGTCCACACCGCACTCGACGCCGCCCGCGTGGCACTGGCGCGGGGTCACCTCCCGGCCCGTCGCCGAGGGGTTCGTCGTGGGCGGCGTGCACGCGTCGTACCTCCACACGCACCCGGCCGGTGATCCGGAAGCCATAGCCCGTTTCGTGCGGGCCTGCCACCCGTTCGTGGCAGGAGTGGCAGACGGTACGGTCTTCGTCTAAGCCTCTCTCCCAACCCCCTGTGGAGCTGTCGTGACGACGACCGGTCGGGTCACCTTCGTCGGCGCCGGTCCCGGTGCCGCCGACCTCATCACTGTCCGGGGCGCGCGCCGCATCGCGGAAGCCGACGTCGTGATCTGGGCCCCCAGCGCGGTGGACGCCGAGTGCGTCCGCGAGCACGCCCGTGCCGACGCCGACCTGGTCGACTTCTCCCGCGTCACGCCGGAGGAGATCACCGACCTGTACCGCCGCGCCGCCGCGTCCCGCCAGGTCGTCGTCCGGCTGCACGCCGGCGACGCCGCGACCGGGGGTGGCGTGCAGGAGCAGCACGACCTGTGCGTGCGCCTGGGCCTCGAGGTCGAGGTCGTGCCGGGCGTGTCCGTCGTGGCCGCCGCGGCCGCGAAGATCGGCCGCGAGCTCACCCAGACCGAGGCGTCGTCCGCGGTGCTGATCTCGCCGGAGAGCAGCGAGCGCGTGTCCGAGTTCGCCGGGCTGCAGACCACGATGGCCGCCACGGTCTCGGGCGCGCGCACCGGGCAGTTCGTGGAGAAGCTGCTGCAGGGCGGGTACTCCGAGGACACGCCGGTCGTCGTCGCGTACAAGGTGAGCCAGGCCGACGAGGTGGTCGTGCACACCACGATCGGCGAGCTCGAGTCCGTCGTGAAGAAGCACAAGCTCTACCGCCCGACGCTGTTCCTCGTCGGCACGGCCGTGAAGGCGCCCACGCGCCGTGTGTCGACCTCGGCGACGACGTCGGTCGACGAGCCGTTGCGTGCCGCACGTCCGACGAAGTGGTCGCGCCGTGCGGCCTCGCGCATCGCCACGCGCGTGGACGAGCCGATCCCGGCCGCCCCCGTGCCCGCCGTCGCTCCCGCCGAGCCGAACCCGGCGTGGACGGCGGTCGAGGAGATACAGCAGTCGGTGCGCAAGCCCGCTGACGAGCCCGCGCCCAAGCCGAAGCTCACGGTCGTGGCGGCGGAGAAGCCCAAGCCGCCCACGGTCAACGCCTCGACGTCCGCGCCGAAGAAGAAGCCGGTCCGCAAGCCCAAGCGGTCCGCCAACTGATGTCGCTCGAGAAGCTGCGCGAGGCAGCGGGCCGTCCCGTCGAGGTCGTCGACGCCGCGGACGGCCTGCGCCCCGCGCTGAACGTGTGCCGCGCCCGTTCCGCCGTGATCGTCCGGCTCGCCGACGGCATCGGCCCGGCCGAGGTCGCCGCAGGGCTCACCGGCTGGCGCCGCACGCTGGTCGTGCAGGACGCCGGCGAACTGGTCTTCCTCGACCCGCGCGACGCCGTGACCCGCCGCTGGACCTCGCCGGATGCCGTGTTGTGCTTGGCGGACAACGAGTTCCTGCAGTCGAACGACGGCTGGGCACTGCCCGACGACGCCTTCGCGAGCCGCACCCACGTGCTCGGCGCGGAGGTGCGCGCGTTCGCGCTGGCCCGCCTCGCCCCGCGCCCCGGCGTGCTGGTGTGGGACGTGCTCGCGGGCTCGGGCGCCGTCGGCGTGGAGTGCGCCCGGCTGGGCGCCGCGGTGATCGCGGTCGAGCCGGATCCCGTGCAGTGCGTGCGGATCATCGCGAACGCGTCCGCGCACGGCGTCGACGTCCGGGTCGAGGAGTCCGAACTGGACGCGCCCTCGTTGCCGCGCCCGGACGCCGTGTTCGTCGGGCGCGGGGACCTGGCGGCGGTGAAGGCGTCGGCCGCGGCGTCCGCGCGCCGGGTCGTGGTGGCGACGGAACGGGTGGACGAGATCGTGCCCGCGCGGGACGCGCTGGTGGCGGCGGGGTACGAGGTGGAGGGGTCGCAGTGGACCGCCTCGCGCCTGCTGGACTCCGGGTTCGCGCCGGCCGTGCCGGTGACGGTGTTGTGGGGAACCAAGAAGTGATCGGTACGTGCGTGGCCGGTCGTCCGCGAGGAGCGCGCGCGTGATCGGTGTGTTCGCCGGCTCGGCCCACCGCGGCGACGCCGCCGACCTGGCGGGCCTCCTCGGCGCCGACGCCGTCGTCCCGGACGGCCCGGTCAAGCCCGCCGTCCGCAGCCTCTGGCCGCGCCTGGGCGCCGTCGTGCTCTTCCTGGACGCGGGCTCCGCGGTCCGGCTGGTCGCGCCCCTGTTGCGGGACAAGCGGTCGGACCCCGCCGTGGTCTGCGTGGACGAGCACTTCGTCGTCGCGCTCGCCGGTGACGCGGACGTGTTCACCCGCCACGTGGCCGACGTGCTGAACCGCACGGCCGTCGTCACGACCGGCCCGCTGGTCGACTCGATGCTCGACGAGCTGGTCGAGCAGCTCGACGCCACCGCGGACGGCGACGTCGCGGCCTGCACCGCCGCCATCGAGGCGGGGGAGAAGGTCATGCTGCGCAACCCGCTGAACTTCCCGCTGCCCGCCCTGCCGCCCAACGTCGTACCGGGCGGTGAGGACGCGACGTGGGTGATCGTCGTCGACGACCGGGCCGGCGCGGCGAAGGAGAACGTGCTGCGGATCGTGCCGCGCACGCTCGTCGTCGGCGTGGGCTCCACGCGCGGTGCGTCGGCCACGAGCGTGGGCGCCGCACTGTCCGAGTTGGACGCACAGGGCGGACTGGACCTGCGGGCCATCAAGGCGTTCGCGACCGCCGACGCGAAGGCGGACGAACCCGGCATCGTGGACGCCGTGGAGGACTGGGGCTTCTGGCACGGCGACACGGCGGAGCTGCTGACGTTCCCGACCGAGGAGCTCGCCGAGGTCGGGGTGCCGAACCCGAGCTCGGTGGTGCGCAACTCGATGGGCACCGCGAGCGTGGCGGAGGCGGCCGCGCTGCGGGGCGCGGCGAGCATCGGGCACGGCGGGCCGATCGAGCTCGCGGCCGAGAAGTTCAAGCGGGACAACGTGACCGTGGCCGCTGCTCGGGTGCTGCCGCGGGGCAGGCTCGCGCTCGTCGGGCTCGGTCCGGGCCCGGCCGAACAGCGCACGCCGCGCGCGGAGGCGGAGATCCGGCGCGCCGCGTTCGTGGTCGGGACGCGGGAGGCGATCGACGCCGTGCGGCCGCTGCTGCGCGCGGGCACCGAGGTGCGTCACGAGGGCGCGTGCGATTTGGCCGCTCGGGGTGCGGCGGTCGCGTTCGTCGCTTTCGGAACCGGACCAACGTTGGACAATCCGGTCGAAGCCGACGTGATTGTTGTTCCCGGAGTCTGGGACCGCTGAGTTTTTTCCTTCTTTCGTAGGGTCTCCGCCGAAGTTTTCCCGATTAGCGTCGCCACGCACACGGCCCAATCCCTGCACGGGCCCGAAAGCACTGGAGACCGGCATGAGAGCCCGTCGTCTCGTTGCTGTCGCCTGCACCGCCGGCGTCGCACTGTCCCTGCTGACGATCACCGCCCAGGCGGCCGCGCCCAAGGAAGGCCTGCGGTTGCTGGCCGTGCGCGACTCGCTGACCGCCACGCACACGTGGTACGAGCAGACTTTCGACGGGAAACCCGTGCTGGGCGCCTACTACGTCGAGCACGTCGACAAGGCGACCGGCGAGAAGACCGTCGACGACGGCAGGTTGTCCGTGGGCACGGTCGACGTCACCCCGGCGGTCTCCGCTGCGGACGCCAAGACCAAGGTCGCCGCCCCGGAGGGCGCGGACCTCAAGGTGCTGCCCGGCACCGGTCTCGTCTACGAGGTGATCTCCGACCACGGCAAGGGGTCCGAGCGCACGCTGGTGCACGCGGAGACCGGCGACGTCGTGAAGACCGAGAGCCTGGTCAAGCACGCGGACGGCACCGGCAAGGTGTTCAGCCCGAACCCCGTGTCTTCGCAGCAGAACCAGAACCTGAAGGACGCCGACGACGCCGACTCGGCCGTGCCCGCCGCCGCGTACCGGACGGTCGCACTGTCCAACCTGGACGGTTCCGGCTACCTCAAGGGCAGCTTCGCCCAGCTGACCGGTGCCAAGGGCAAGCTCGCGTACAACAAGGGCAACAAGTTCGAGTACACGCGCAGCAACGACTACTTCGAGCAGGTCAACGCCTACTGGGGCGTGACCGAGGCGCAGAAGTACATCCAGAGCCTCGGGTTCACGAACGTCAACAACGAGGCGCAGAAGATCACCACGCTCGGTCTGACCGAGGACAACTCGTTCTACGACCCGCGCAAGGACCAGATCACGTTCGGCACGGGCGGCGTGGACGACGCCGAGGACGTCGAGGTGGTGTGGCACGAGCTCGGCCACGCGATCCAGGACGCCCAGGTGCCCGGCTTCGGGTCCACGGTCGAGGGCGGGTCGATCGGCGAGGGCTTCGGCGACTGGTGGGCGCTGATCATGTCCTCCCGCGACGCGCAGGACACGGCCACGGTCCCGTTGGCGTGCATCATGGACTGGGACGCCACGGCGTACACGACCGAGACGCCGCACTGCCTGCGCCGCACCGACACCGACCTGAAGTACGCCGACCGCAAGGGCGAGGTCCACTTCGACGGCCAGATCTGGTCGCGTGCGCTGTTCGACCTCTACAAGGCGTTCGGCCGGGACAAGTCGGCGAAGATCGTCCTCGAGGCGCAGTTCTCCTACTCGCCGTCGACCGACTTCAAGGCGGCCGCCGCGGCGACCGTCGCCGCCGCCAAGAAGCTCTACGGCGACGCGGACGCCGCCACGGTCCAGGCCGCCTTCACGGCCCGCGGCATCGGCTGAGTCAACGGTGAAGTCGGACATGTCCGACTAATGGCGGTTACGCCGCCGAATCTCCGCCCCTGACGCTGTGTGTGCCGTGCTTCACACCCTGCACACACAGCGTCATAGGGAAGGACTGGCAACATGGCGAAAACCCTGCATCGCCTGATCGTGTCCGTCTTGGTGTCCGCTCTCGCGAGCATCTTCTTCGTCGCGCCGCCGGCCAGTGCGGACGACGTCTCGCCGATGATCGTCGGCGGCACGCGGGCGAGCACCTCGACCTACCCGTGGGTCGTCTACCTGGCGTCGACCAGCGGTTCGCAGTTCTGCGGCGGCACGCTCGTGAAGGCCAACAAGGTCGTCACCGCCGCGCACTGCGTCTCCGGCCGTTCCGCCTCCAGCACCCGCGTGGTGCACGGGCGTGACGACAAGCAGAGCACCGCGGGCACCGTCGCGAGTGTCACCCGCATCTGGGTCCACCCGAGCTACCGCACCGCGACGTCCGGCTACGACGTGGCCGTGCTGACGCTGGACCGCAACATCAGCTCGGCGACCCTGCCGCTCGCCACGCCGTCCGACACCGCGCTCTACGCGGCCGGCAACTCGGCGCTGATCCTCGGCTGGGGCACCACCTCCTCGGGTGGTTCCGCTTCGCGCTACCTGCTCAAGGCGAACGTGCCGCTGACGTCCGACTCGACCTGCAAGACCGCGTACTCGCAGTACAGCAACACCTCGATGGTGTGCGCGGGCTTCCCGCAGGGCGGCGTGGACACCTGCCAGGGCGACTCCGGCGGCCCGCTGGTCTACGGCGGCAAGCTCATCGGTGCCACGTCCTGGGGCCGCGGCTGCGCGGGCGCGGGCTACCCCGGTGTGTACGCGCGCATCGCGTCGTACAACTCGGTGATCACCGCTCAGCTGTAGAACCTTTTGTTGCAGGGTGCGTGCTCTGGCGCGCACCCTGCACGCATGTCAGATCTTGAAGCTGTGCCGGAAGACTGGTCGAGCGCACTGGTCGTCGTCGCTCATCCCGATGACATGGAGTACGGCGGTGCGGGCGCCATCGCGCGGTGGACCGCCCAAGGCAAGAACATCGCGTACCTGCTCGCGTGCCGTGGCGAGAACGGCATCGACTTGATGGACCCGGCCGTCTGCGCGCCGTTGCGGGTCGAGGAGCAGATCGCGTCCTGCGCGGCCGTCGGCGTGACCGACGTCGAGTTCCTGGACCACCCGGACGGCACCATCGAGTACGGCGTTCCGTTGCGGCGCGACATCGCGGCGGCCATCCGCCGGCACCGGCCCGAGGTCGTGATCACCGGCAACTACCGCGAGACCTGGCCGGGCGGCGGGCTCAACATGGCCGACCACATCGCCGTCGGACGCGCCACGGTCGACGCGGTGCGGGACGCGGGCAACCGCTGGATCTTCCCGGACCTCGGTCTGGAGAAGTGGGAAGGCGTCAAGTACGTGCTGGCCGCCTCGTCTCCGTTGGCGACGCACGCCGTGGACATCACCGACTCGTTCGACGCCTCCGTGGCCTCGCTACGCGCACACAAGGCGTATCTGGAGGCGTTGAGCGGAGACATGGCGGACCCGGAGCCGTTCCTCCGTTCGATGGCAGAAGCCGTCGGACAGCGCTTCGGAGGGGTGCTCGCCACGTCTTTCGAGCTGTTGGCGCTGTGACCATGTTCCCTTCGGCTGGACACGGCGTGTCCGGTGTGGATGCTTCTACGCATGCCCTTTGAACAGCACTACCTGGCCGGCCTCGACCTCCGGGGCCGACGCGTCCTCGTGGTCGGCGGAGGCACGGTCGCGCAGCGCCGTCTGCCTCGCCTGATCGCGTCCGGCGCCGTTGTCGATCTCGTGTCGCCGTCCGTCACCCCCTCCGTCCAGGGCATGGTCGACGCGGGGGAGCTGACCTGGCACGAGAGGCTGTTCGAGGCCGGTGACGTCGAGGGCGCCTGGTACGTGCTGGCGTGCACGTCCGATGTCGAGGTGAACGCGCAGATCAGCGAAGAGGCGCTCTCGCAGCGTGTGTTCTGCGTGCGCGCGGACATCGCCGTCGAGGGCACGGCGGTCACTCCGGCCAGCGGGATGCACGACGGCATGCTGATCGGTGTGCTGGCGGGCGGGGAGCACCGCCGGTCCGCCGCCGTGCGGGACGGGCTCGTGGCGGCGTTGCGCGACGGCCGCATCGCCGACCAGGCCACGCCGCCCGTCGGCGTCGCGCTGGTGGGCGGTGGCCCCGGCGACGCCGAGCTGATCACGGTGAAGGGCAAGCGCTTGCTGGCGCACGCGGACGTGGTCGTGGCGGACCGGCTCGCCCCGCGCGAGCTGCTGGAGGAGCTGCCCGCGCACGTCGAGGTCGTGGACGCGGCGAAGATCCCGTACGGCCGTGCGGCGTCGCAGGAGTTCATCAACCAGACGCTGATCGACCGCGCCAAGGAGGGGAAGTTCGTCGTCCGGCTCAAGGGCGGCGACCCGTACGTCTTCGGGCGGGGCTTCGAGGAGCTGCTGGCGTGCGCCGAGGCGGGAATCCCCGTGACGGTGGTGCCCGGCGTGACGTCTGCGTTCGGTGTGCCGGCATTGGCCGGTGTGCCGGTCACGCACCGAGGGGTGGCGCACGAGGTCGTTGTCGTCTCCGGTCACGTCGCACCGGACGACCCGCGCTCTCTCGTCGACTGGCCTGCGATCGCACGCCTCAAGGGCACCGTCGTGCTGATGATGGCCGTCGAACGGGCCGGTGCGTTCGCCACGGCGTTGATGGAAGGCCGTCCCGGCTCGACGCCCGTCGCCGTCGTCCAGGAGGGCAGCACGGCCGCCCAACGCGTGTTGAGGTCCACTTTGGACTCGCTGGGTGCCGACGTGAAGGCCCACGAGATCCGTCCGCCGGCGATCATCGTGGTGGGCCCGGTCGCCGACATTGCGTCCGCAAATAGTTAGATAAGTTTCTTTACAAAAGCCGCGCAGCCGGTGGACTCTGCATTCACGCCGCCAACGTCCACCGGTTTGTGCGGAGGCACGCATGAAACGCGCCCTGTCTTTGGCGGCAGGTATTTTGCTCGCGATGTCCGGTTTGTTCGCTTCTTCGCCCGCGCAGGCGGCTCCGGTCTCCCAGCAGGTCTTCTGGACCTTCTACGGCTGGTGGGACAACACGCCGCCCGGCGGTGACATCGCCTATCCGCAGCTGCACGACACGGCCGGCGGAAAGGGCACGTGGTCCGACCCGATCACGTTCGCGACGTCCAGCAAAGAGGCCAAACCGGGCACGAAGATCTATTTCCCGCGGGTCAAGAAGTACTTCGTCATGGAGGACTCCTGCTCGTCCTGCGAGCAGGACTGGAGCGGCAACGGCCCCAACGGCGGCCCGAAGCTGTGGCACTTCGACGCGTGGATCGGCGGCAAGGGCGGCAACGCCATGAACGCCATCGACTGCGAGGACGCGCTGACGACGTACCACGACGACGGCAAGCCGGTCCTCGAGGAGACGATCATCAACCCGCCGTCGAACCTCGCCGTGGACCCGACGCCGATCTTCGACACCTCGACCGGCGAGTGCTACGGCGGTGCGCAGCCCAAGACCACGAACGGCGAGTACAAGAACGTCTCGACCGGCAAGTGCCTGCAGGGCGGCGCGTCCGGCGCGCAGCTCACCACGGCCACCTGCAACGGTTCGGCCAAGCAGCAGTTCAAGTTCCACGGCGCGTTCATGGAGCAGGGCTCGCCGCAGCTGTGCACCACGCTGTCCTCGGGCAAGGTGCTGCTCAAGAAGTGCGACGGCGGACCGGCCCAGCAGTGGTCGATCAACCCGAACAAGACGATCTCGGACATGCAGTACAACACCAAGTGCTACCGGGACGCGTCCGGGAAGGTGACCGCGGCGTCCTGCTCCGGCTCCGCCGCCCAGTGGACCTTCAAGGCGGCCGCCGAGAAGTAGTCCGCACGAGCTGAAGGCCGCTCCTCGCGTCCGAGGGGCGGCCTTTTCGCGTACGGCCGAACACCCGGCGGGTGGATCCGGACCAATCGGGTCGGCGAACCGGTGCCCGCCCGGCGAAGCTGGTGATCCACGACCGTCCCGACCCACAGGAGCACCTCGTGTCCACCCAGACAGTCGCGGCGCCGAGCCGCCCAGACGCCGCCGCGGGAGGCGCACGGCCGGGTGAGGACCGGGTGCTCACCCGCCTGCTGACCACCTACCTGCGGCCGTACCGCCGCGAGCTGACCATCGTGGTGGCGCTGCAGCTCGTGGGCACGGTGGCCTCGCTGTACCTGCCGAGCCTCAACGCCGACATCATCGACCACGGCGTCGCGCTCGGCGACACCTCGTACATCGTGCGGACCGGCGGCTGGATGCTCGCCGTCTCGCTGGTGCAGATCGCGTGCTCGATCGTGGCCGTCCGGTACGGCACGCGGACCGCGATGGCGTTCGGCCGGGACGTGCGCTCCGGGGTGTTCCACCGGGTCGGCTCGTTCTCCGCGCAGGAGGTCGCGCGGTTCGGGGCGCCGTCGCTCATCACCCGCACCACCAACGACGTGCAGCAGGTGCAGGTGCTCGTGGTGATGCTGACGACGATGTTCGTCGCGGCGCCGATCATGTCGGTGGCGGGTGTCGTCATGGCGTTGCGGGAGGACGTCGGGCTCTCGTGGCTGCTGCTGGTCTGCGTACCGGTGCTGGCGGTCGCGGTCGCCACGATCACGCTGCGGATGGTGCCGCTGTTCCGGCGCCAGCAGGAGCGGGTCGACCACGTGAACCGGGTGCTGCGCGAACAGCTCACCGGCGTGCGGGTGGTGCGCGCGTTCGTGCGGGAGAAGGCGGAGACCGCGCGGTTCGCCGACGCCAACGCCCAGCTCACCGACATCGCGCTGCGGGCGGGCCGGCTGCAGGTGATGATCTTCCCGACGGTCACGCTGATCTTCAACGTCTCCAGCGTCGCGGTGCTGTGGTTCGGGGCGCACCGCGTGGCGGACGGGGAGATGCAGGTCGGCGCGCTGACCGCGTTCCTCGCCTACCTGCTGCAGATCCTGATGTCGGTGATGATGGCGTCGTTCATCTCCACGATGGTGCCGAGGGCCGCCGTCAGCGCCGGGCGGATCCTGGAGGTCATCGAGACCGAGCCGTCCGTGCACGCACCCGCCTCGCCGGTGGCCGCGCCGTCCGGCAGCGGTCGGATCTCGTTCCGCGAGGCCGAGTTCCGCTATCCCGGCGCCGACGCCCCGGTGGTCCGGCGCGTGTCGTTCGAGGTCGGTGCCGGGCAGACGACCGCGATCATCGGCAGCACCGGGTCCGGCAAGACCACGCTGCTCAGCCTCGTGCCACGGCTGATCGACGTGACGGCGGGACAGGTGCGGGTCGGCGGTGTCGACGTGCGGGAGCAGGACCCGGAGGCGCTGCGGTCGCGGATCGGGCTCGTGCCGCAGCAGGCCTACCTCTTCACCGGCACCGTGCGGTCGAACCTGCTGCACGGCGACCAGGACGCCACCGACGACCAGCTGTGGACCGCGCTCGACATCGCGCAGGCCAGGGACTTCGTCACCGCGATGGGCGGCCTCGACGCCAAGATCGCGCAGGGCGGCACCAACCTGTCCGGCGGCCAGCGGCAGCGGCTGTCCATCGCGCGGGCGCTGGTGCGCCGGCCGGACGTGTACCTGTTCGACGACTCGTTCTCCGCGCTCGACCTCGCCACCGACGCGGCACTGCGCGGCGCCCTGCGGCCCTACACGCGTGACGCCGCCGTCGTCGTCGTGGCGCAGCGGGTGTCCACCGTGGCCGACGCCGACCAGATCCTCGTGCTGGAGAACGGCGAGGTCGTCGGCAGGGGCACGCACGCCGAGCTGATGGCCGGCTGCCCCACCTACCTCGAGATCGTCCAGTCCCAGCTCACGCCGGAGGAGATCCGATGACCACCCGCGAGCAGCAGCAGCGGCCGGTCGGCGGACCCGCCGGGCGCTTCGCGATGCAGGCACCGGTCAGCAAGGCCTCGGACTTCGGCGCCTCGGCCCGCCGCCTGGTCGGCCTGATGAAGCCCGAACGCCTCACGTTCGTCGTCGTGGTCGCGTTCGGCGTGCTCGGCATCGCGTTCACCGTCGTGGGCCCGAAGATCCTCGGCGACGCCACCGACATCATCTTCAACGGCATCCGCGGCGACGGGATCGACTTCGACGCCCTCGCGGGCGTGCTGTCCTTCGCACTCGGCCTCTACGTGTTCGCCTCGCTGTTCAGCTGGCTGCAGGGCCGGCTGCTGAACGGCGTGGTGCAACGCGTCGTCTACCGCCTGCGCGAGAGCGTCGAGGCCAAGCTGCACCGGTTGCCGCTCAAGTACTTCGACGGCCAGCCGCGCGGCGAGCTGCTCTCGCGCGTCACCAACGACATCGACAACATCTCGACGACCATGCAGCAGACGATGAGCCAGCTGCTCACCGCGTTGCTCAGCCTCATCGGCGTGACCGTGATGATGTTCGTGATCTCACCGCTGCTGGCGGCGATCATGATGCTGGTCATCCCGATCTCGGTGGTGCTGACCGGTGCGATCGGCAAGCGCGCGCAGAAACAGTTCGTGGCGCAGTGGAAGCACACGGGCGCGTTGAACGCACACATCGAGGAGGCGTTCAGCGGCCATCAGCTCGTGACCGCGTTCGGTCGTCAGCAGGAGTCGGAGGAGGAGTTCCGCCGTCGCAACGACGAGCTGTACGAGGCCGCCGCCGGTGCACAGTTCGTGTCCGGCCTGATCATGCCGTCGATGATGTTCCTGTCGAACCTGAGCTACGTCGCCATCGCGGTCATCGGCGGCCTGCGCATCACGTCCGGGAACATGACCCTGGGCGAGGTGACGGCGTTCATCCAGTACTCGCGCCAGTTCACGCAGCCGCTCACGCAGGCGGCGTCGTTGTCGAACCTGCTGCAGTCCGGCGTCGCGTCGGCGGAGCGGGTGTTCGAGCTGCTCGACGCCCCTGAACAGCTGCCGGACCCGGCCGGTGCCGCCGCCCCGCCGTGGCGCTGCGGCAAGGTCGAGTTCCAGAACGTGTCGTTCTCCTACGAGCCGGACCAGCCGCTGATCGAGAACCTCTCGCTGGTCGCCGAACCCGGCCAGATGATCGCGATCGTCGGCCCGACCGGCGCGGGCAAGACGACGCTGGTGAACCTCATCATGCGGTTCTACGAGCTCAGCGGCGGCCGGATCACGTTGGACGACGTGGACATCACCTCGTTGCGTCGCGAGGACCTGCGCGCCCAGGCGAGCATGGTGCTGCAGGAGACGTGGCTGTTCGGCGGCACGATCCGCGAGAACATCGCGTACGGCAAACCGGACGCCACAGAGGAGGAGATCCTCGCCGCGGCCCGTGCGACCTATGTGGACCGTTTCGTGCGATGCCTGCCCGACGGCTACGACACCGTCATCGACGAAGAGGGGTCGAACGTCTCCGCGGGCGAGAAGCAGTTGCTCACCATCGCCCGTGCGTTCCTCTCGGACCCGACGCTGCTGATCCTCGATGAGGCCACCAGTTCGGTCGACACGCGCACGGAGTCGTTGGTGCAGCACGCGATGGCGGCCCTGCGGTCGTCGCGCACGTCGTTCGTCATCGCCCACCGCCTGTCCACGATCCGCGACGCCGACCTGATCCTCGTGATGGAGGCAGGGAAGATCGTCGAGCAGGGCACGCATGAAGAACTGCTGGCTAGGGAAGGCGCCTACCACCGGCTGTACTCAGCTCAGTTCGCCGCAGCGGTCTGAGACTGACGACCCCGACCACCGTCCTGAGCGCGACCGCCACGTACCAGGGCGCCAGCAACCCGAAGGAGTCCGCGACCACACCGCCCAGCAGCGCGCCGACCGGCTGGACACCCCAGGTGACCAGGGTCTGCGCGCTGCTGACGCGCCCCAGCAACTCGGTGGGCACCACGCGCTGGCGGAAACTCGACGTCGCCACGCCCCACACCGCCGTGCAGAACGAGCTCACCACGGCGAAGGCGGCGACCGTGGCGAGTCCGTGCGCGACGGTCGCGATCCCGAGCCACATCAACGGGATCAGCACCACGGTGGCGGCGACGGTGTGGCGGTACCGGGCCAGCAGCCGTTCCGCGAACAGCCCGCCCGCCACACCACCGCAGGCGAGCGTGGCCAGAAACGCCCCGAACCCCGCGTTGGTCAGTCCGAGTCTTTGTTGAGCGAACAACACCAACGTCGCCATGGTCATCGAAATGCACAAGTTCGTCGTCGCGGACACGACCGTGATGGTCCTCAACGCCGTGTGCTTCATCAGCCACTGCAAGCCTTCGCGCGCCTTGGGCCTGACCGTCGGCTCCTTGTGCGCGGTACTCATCTTGGTGACCAGCAACGCGGCGATGGCGAACGTCAGCGCGTTGACCCAGAACGGCGCCGGAACCGCTATGGCGAACAGCAAGCCACCCAATGGAGGCCCGATGAACTGCAGCGCCACGGCCTGAGAGGCGAACAACCGGCCGTTCGCGCGCTCCAGCAGATGGTTGTCCACGGTGGCCTTGATGAGCGGCTGTCCGACCGCCTTGGGCACGGTCTCGGCGCACCCGATCAGGAACGCCATGCCGTACAGGAACGCGATGTGCGCGCTGTGGAACGTGGCGACCACGGCCATGAGTGCGCATTGGACCCACAACGCCGCGAGGAGCAACCGTCTGCCGTCGTACCGGTCCGCGGCGGCACCAGCGGACAGCGACACCAGCAGCCAGGGGAGCGTGCCGAAGAAGCTGACGCCGGCGATCAGCTTCGGGTCCTGGGTGAGGGTGGCGGCGAGCAACGGCAACGCGGCCAGGAAGATGCCGTCCCCGAGCGCCGAGATCGCGCTCCCGCCCCACAGCAGGTACCAGTTCCGCCCCATGGGGCACCGTACACACGGCGAAGGCCGCCTCCCCGAACCGGGGAAGCGGCCTCAGCCGTGCTCAGAACTCAGTGCTGCGGCGCCCGGCGCGGACGACCCGCGCTGCTGCCCCGCTCGCTGCGACCGAACGAACGGCCACCCTCGGACCGCTCCGACCGGCGCGGTCCACCGCGGAACTCGCCGCCCTCGGACCGGCGACCCGAGCCACCGCGGTACTCGCCGCGGCCACCACCGGCGGCGGGAGCACCGAAGCGACGACCGCCGCTGCCACGACGGGCCGGCTTCTCGCGCTCGATGATCGGCTCGCCCGACGGCGTGCGCGCACCCGTGATGCGGACCAGGTCGTCGTCGCCGGGGCGCACCTTCGTGCTCTCCGGACGGATGCCCGCACGCGCGGCCATGCCCTGGACGGCGCGGCGCTGGTCGTGCGTGACCAGCGTGACGACCGTGCCGGACTGACCGGCGCGGGCCGTGCGGCCGGCGCGGTGCAGGTAGTCCTTCGGGTCGGCCGGCGGGTCGACGTGCACGACGAGCGACACGTCGTCGACGTGGATGCCGCGCGCGGCCACGTCCGTCGCGATCAGGACGGGCGTGGTGCCCTCGCGGAACTCCCCGAGCACGCGGGTGCGCGCGCTCTGGGCCTTGCCGCCGTGCAGGGCGCCGGCGTGGACGCCGACCGAGCGGAGCTTCTTGGCCAGGCGGTCGACGTGGTGCTTGGTGCGCACGAACATGATCGTGCGGCCCTCGCGCGCGGCCACCTCGGTCACCACGTTCTGCTTGTCCTCCGCGGACACGAACAGCAGGTGGTGCTCCATGGTCGTGACGCTCGCGGTGGGCGGGGCCACCGAGTGCGTCACCGGGGAGTGCAGGTACTGGCGGACCAGCTTGTCCACGTCGCCGTCGAGCGTCGCGGAGAACAGCAGGCGCTGCCCGTCCTGCGGGGTCAGGTCCATGATCGCGCGGACCTGGGGCATGAAGCCCATGTCGGCCATCTGGTCGGCCTCGTCCAGCGCGGTGATCTCGACCTGGGACAGGTCGCAGGTCTCCTGGCGGACGTGGTCGGACAGCCGGCCCGGCGTGGCGATGAGCAGGTCGACGCCGCGGCGCAGGTGGTCGATCTGGCGCGGGAACGACGTGCCGCCCACGACGACCCGGCACCACAGGCCCAGCGCGCGGGCGTGCGGCATGAGCGCCGTCTCCACCTGCATCGCGAGCTCGCGGGTCGGGACGAGGATGAGGCCGCGCGGCTTGTGCGGCAGCGAGCGGCCGCCCGCGAGGCGGGTCAGCATGGCGAGGCCGAACGCCAGCGTCTTGCCGGAGCCGGTCTGGCCGCGGCCGAGGATGTCCTTGCCCGACATCGAGTCGGGCAGGGTGGCCGCCTGGATGGGGAACGGCTCGGTGATCTCGTTGGCGGCGAGCGAACGGATCAACGCGTCGGAGAGGCCGAGTTCGGCGAACGAGGGCAGCGGGCCTTCCGGCAGCGTGCTCTCGATGTGCTCGGCGACGATCGGTTCCTCGACCCGCACCTGCGGACGCGAGGAGTTGCCCTGGCGACCCGAGCGGCGCCGCGGTGACCTGCGGCTCTGTCCGCGCTCGGAACGACCTTCGGACATGGATGGCAAAACAAACCTCCGAGACATGGCACGTCTCAAGGCTGCCCCGCGCGAGTCGCGGTGCCAGTTCACAAGGACGAGCCCGGCGTGGTGGTCACGCCTGAATGAGTGGGTGGACGCACCGGTCAACGGCGGTCAAGCCTTCATCGGTGCTCTGACAGTCTAGCTGATCAAAGGAACCCGCTCGCGCGCCCGGCAGTGTCGTTGGACACGGCCGGGCGCGCAACGTGGGTCAGGCCATACCCGCCACGTCCAGCAGCGTTGCCACCAGCGCGGACGGGTCGCCGATCTCCGGCGGCAGGCCGCGCGCGGCGAACCAGCCGCAGATGTTGCGGACGTCGCGGTCGAGGAACTCCACCCCGCGCGGGTTCGCGACGAGGTCGACCACCTGCGGCAGGTCGATCACGACCAGCCTGCCGTCGTGCACCATCAGGTTGTACGCCGAGAGGTCGCCGTGCGTCATGCCCGCCTCGGCGAGCGTCATCAGCATCGCGACCAGCTGGCGCCACAGGTCGAGCAGCTCGTCCTCGTCCGGACGGGTCTGCGCGAGCCGCGGTGCCGCGTTGCCCTCGTCGTCCCCGATGAACTCCAGCAGCAGCTCCGTGCCGCTGCGCTGCACCGGGTACGGCACCGGGGCGCCGAGCTGCCACAGCCGGGAGAGCGCGGCGAACTCCGCGACCGCCCACTGCTCCGCGATCAGGTTGCGCCCGAACGCGGTGCGGTTCGCGATCGCCCGCGTCTCACGGGACTTCTTCATGCGACGACCCTCGAGGTACCCCGCGTCGCGGTGGAACATCCGGTGGTCGTTGCTGCGGTAGCGCTTCGCGGCGAGCAGGCTCGCCCGGTCGCCGATCGCGCGTTCGAGCAGGAAGACGTCCGCCTCCTTGCCGGTCTTCACGATGCCGAGCTCGCGGTCGACCGCGGCCAGTTCCGTGATGAGCCAGCTCGGGTGCGGTTTCGGCCCCTGCTCGGCGTCGCCCCAGGTGGACCAGCGGTCGCCGTCCTCTGGGGTGTCCGCCGTGCTGAGCTGGTCCTCGCGGACCCGCGCGACGCGCAGCTTCTCTTCTTCGGTCATGCGGCCGCGACGCGTGGGTTCCGCGTCGTCGGCCCTGCGGTTGGTGCGCTTTCCCTTGCGCCGCATGGTGTCTTCGGCGCCGTCGAAAGCAGATTCGTAACGTTCGAAAAGATCGTGCTCGCGCACGGTGGGGTCTCCCAGCAGATGAAGGGTGAGACCGCCCCACTGGCGCTCTGCGATCAAACGGTGCTGATCAGGCGCGAAGGGCGGCTGGACGGGTCGCGAGTGCGGTGCCACGTCCAAAGACAGGCTCTGACATCACGCACCTCCTCGTTCCAGCTCCGATGTCACGCTTCGGGGGAGAGCTTGCCGTGCGGGTCCAGCGGCCCGCAACCGAATTAATCGGTGATCAGGTCCGCGGTCCCGGTGCCCGTCGGAACGAGCTTCAGCCCGGCCTTTTGCGCGAGCCTGACCAGGCCTTTCAGGTCAGACGGCTCCGCAGAGGACCGCGCGATGGCGCGGGCGAGCAGGCCCTTGTGGGCCTTGTTGAAGTGGCTGACGACCTTGCCCTCGCTCGTGACCACCCGGACGACGACGGCGTGCGGGATCCGCGCCAGGCTCGAGTACGCGCCCGAGCGCAGGTCGACGACGAACTCGTCGGCGCTCTGGAACACCGGCTCCAGGGCGGGCTTCCACACCGTGCGCAGGCTGCCGTGGGAGGGGAGGACGCTGCCGCCGGACAACCGGTACGCGGGCACGGGGTCGCCGCCCCTGAGCGCGCCGAACAGCGCCGACGCGACCGCGAGCCGGGCGAAGGCGCGTTGTTTCTCGGCCTTCTTCAGCGACGGGAAGTCCAGGTTGTCGTAGAGCACGCCGGTGTAGCGCAGCAGTGCGGGCGTGGTCTCCGACGTGCGCAGCTGCGCGTTGCGGTGCACCTCGTCGACCTGCCGTTCGGAGATGTCGAGCGCCTTGAGGCTCGCCGGCACGTCCCTCGCGAGGTCGGCCAGCGCGGTGACGAGCTTGTCGCGCACCGGGTTGAGCTCGGGGAACGACAGCGCGTCGAGGTCGAGCGGCGCGCCCTCGCCGCCGATCGCCTTGGTCTCCGACGGGGGAAGCAGCACCAGCACGGGGCAAAGCGTAGGGCAGCGGCCGAAAACCGCTGGACCTGCGTGGTGTTCTGGGGACGTGGACGCTCTGGACCGCCTGCACAGCTCCCTCGACGCCCGGCTGCGTCCCGAGGACGTGGCCGTTCTCGTCCAGGAGTCGCTCCTCGACCTCTGGCCCGCCGAACGCGCCGTGCTCCGCGACATCGCGGCGCACGGCAAGCGCTGGTCGGGCTTCTCCGGCATGAGCGCCGACTACGCCCGCCCGGTCGGCGCCGCGCGCCAGGTCGCCGCCGCCCGGTCGTTGTTCGAGGTGGACGGTGGCGCCGTGGACACCGACGACCCGATCTCCGTGCTGGAGTTCGCGGCGCTCGCCGGTGCCGAGATCCGCTGGGACCCGGCGCGCACGGACTTCCTCACCGACCGGCTGAACCGCGAGTCCCGCGCCGCGGCCGGCGTCGAGCTGTCGAAGCGCCGGTACAACAAGCGCTTCCGCATGCTGCGCAGGCTGTCCGCCAAGGCCGGGCGGCTCGAGCGCGTGCGGACGATGCGCGGCCTGGTGCTGTTCGCCGCGGCGGGGTTCGCGGGCACGATCGACCGCGACCGGTTCCGCGCCGACCCGGACGCCGCGTGCTTCGTCGCCTACTACACGGCCCGCCGCAAGCTGCGCCGCGAGTTCACGCTGGCGAGCCGCGAGAACCCGTTCGACCAGCTCGCGGACCTGCTGTTCCAGCGCTGCGCACGGCGTCCCGGCACGGACTGGCCGATGATCGCGCTGGCCTGCCCGACGCCGGAGGTCGTGGGCCGGCTGCGCCCCGAGCAGCTCGGTGAGCTGCTCGGCCGCTGGTCCGCCGCGACCAGGTCCGTCGCGGGCATGCTGGCGGACCTCTGGCGCTCGTCCGACATCGACCAGGCGACCATGGTCGTGCGCCGCGGCACCGACTCGTCGACCTGGAACGCCCTGGCCGGCGCCTACAACGCCGCCCGCCACGGCTGGCTCGCCTGCCTGCACGCCGCGGGCCTGAGCTCGCTGCTGGAGGACGCGCTGCCGGGCAAGGTGATGCGCCTGGTCGCCGCCGACCTCGCCGCCTGGCACCGCGAGTCCGGCGGAGGCCTGCACCCGGACACCGCGGTGTGGTCGCGCCTGCCGCTGCCGTGGGAGGTGCTCGACGGCACCGCCCGGTGCACCCAGGCCGACGTGGAGGCGGCGTGCCGCGAACACCGCGTGGACCCCGCCCGCGCCGGCTGGACCGCGCCCCGCGCACCCGGTGCCGTGGCGCGGTTCCGGCCGACCCCGGAGCTCGTGCACGGCGTGGCCGTGGCGGATCCGTTGTGGGCCATGGTGTTGCGGCGCGCACACGCGTTCAGCGGCAAGCCCGTGCGCACCGAAGTATTCGGTGGACAGGAGCTCGCCGACTGAGCAGGCTGGAGCGCGTTCGGTGGTAGCTCAGCGGTAGAGCGCCCGGCTCGGGACCGGGTGGCCGCCGGTTCGAGCCCGGCCGCGTTCACCCGGACCGGGTCTCGTCTGCTAGGGCGCCTGCAGCGTCAGGTAGGCGAGACCCATGGTCGCGCGCCACCCGTGCAGCCGCCACCGGCGCTGGCGGTCGGCCTTGGCCCGGATCTCCGCGGCGTGCTCGGAGTCGGGGTTGGCCCGCAGCCAGCGCTCCCAGGCGAGCCCGTGCGCGTTCTCGAACACGTCCCACTCGTCGAGGCTCGCCTGTTCCGCGGCGAGCAGCCGGAAACCGTGCTCGTGCGCCAGGTCGACCAGACCCGCCAGCGACCTGTACTGGTCACGGGGCAGCGGCAGCACGGCCAGCTGGGCCTCGGTGGGCTCGCGTTCCCAGAAACCCTCGCCCAGCAAGAACCTGCCGCCGGGCTTGAGCAGCTTCCGCGCCTCGGTGAGCGCGTTCTCCGTGTGCTGCAACGGATCCCCGCCCCACACCTGCGAAGCACCGTTGACGATCACGACGTCGGCCAACTCGTCCGGCTGCCACTCGGCGACGTCACCCGCCACGAGCCGGAGCCTGTCGGCCAGCCCGCGGGCGTCGGCGTTGGCCTGGGCGTGCGCGATGTCCGTCGCGTTGCGGTCCACCCCGGTACCGGTGGCCGTGGGCGACGCCTCCAACACCCGGAGGAGGAACTCCGCCCAACCACACCCGAGGTCGATCACGTGGGCGCCGTCCAAGGGCATCAACGACCGGATGAGCCGGGCCGCCCGCACCTCGGACAACGGCCCGTGGAACGTGACGTCTTCATACAGCGGCGAGATCTCTGGCGATGTCATCACACGCAGGATGGCGTCGCTGCCGTGCCGCGGCAACGCATTATTCGGTTGTTGGCGTTGTCCCCCTTCCGTAGCTTCAGTTCTCGTGGAAATCGTGTGGCGCCCGCTCACGACAGCGGACATCCCCGAGGTGGCCGCCCTCTACAACGCGGCCGAGGCGGTCGACGACACCGGCGAACTGCAGTCCGAAGAGGACTTCGCCAAGTCGTTCGCCGAGACCGACTTGCCCGCAGGCTCCCTCGCCGTGCTCGCGGACGACAGGCTCGCGGCCTACGGTCTGGTGGTCCTGCGCGACAACCCCGCCGGCACCCACCGAGTCCGCCTCGACGGCATGGTCCACCCGAAGTTCCGCCGCACGGGCATCGGCCGCCAGCTCCTGCCCCGCCTGACGGACCTGGCACGCGACCTCCACCGCGCCCGGCACCAGGACCTGCCGCTCACCGTCTGCACGATGGTCGAGAGCCGCTGCACGAGCCACACCGCGCTGGTGACGAAGCTCGGCTTCACCGCCGACCGCCACTTCCACGAACTGGAGGTGGCACTGGGCGAGTCACTCGCCCAGGCCCCGATCCCGCCCGGCTACGAGGTCGTGCCGTTCGACATGACCCGTTCCGACGAGGTCCGCCTGGTCTGCAACGAGGCCTTCGCCCAGCACTGGGGTTCGGTCGAACGCAGCCCGCAGGAGTGGGCGGCGTCGTTCACCGACAACAAGCGCTTCGCACCTGCTTCCTCCTTCCTGGCGCTGCACGACGGCGCCGTGGTGGGTTTCGTGCTCGCGCGGCACTACCCGGTCGTCGAGGAGCTGACCGGCGTGCGCGAGCTGTGGATCGGGGACGTGGGGACGCTGTCCGCACACCGCGGGCACGGGGTGGCCGCGGCCCTGCTGGGCCGGACGCTGGCTCGGGGCAGGGCAGACGGGTACCACCGGGCCGGGTTGTCCGTGGACACGGGCAACTCGACCGGTGCGCTCGGGCTGTACGAACGTGCCGGGTTCGGGGTGGTCCGGACTTGGGTGGACTACGGGAAGCCGGTCGAGCTGTAGAGCTTGGCGAGGTGTGGTCGGGCGTGGTCGCTGGTCGGGTCTTCGGCTGGCGGTTGGGCTGGGCCGGGCTTGCTGTCGGTGCTTGAGGTCTGGCGGCCGAGTGCGGGATCAGGTGCTGGGTTCGCGGCCGGTGAGCTGAGTTCGGGATCGGGCGACAGGCCTGTGGTCGGTGGCTTGGTTCGGGATTGGGATGGTCGTGAGGCTGGCGTCTGGACTCGGGATTGGGTGATGGCGTGCGGCCGGCGGCTGAGTTCGGGATGGGGTGGTGGGCTTGCTGTCCATGACTGAGTTCGAGGCCGGGCGATGAGTTCGCGGCTCACGTCTGAGCTCACGATCAAGTGGTGGCTTGCGGTCCGGTGGTTGAGCTGGGATCGGGTGGTGGGCCTGCGGCCCGGCGGCCGAGCCCGGGATCAGATGAGAGGCCGCGGCCGGCGCCCGAACTCGTGAGCAGGTGACGGTTCGCGCGTCGGGCGGCTCGATCGCGTCTGGTGAGTCAGGACTGCGGCCCGCCGTCGGGTCTGGTGACTCGGCGTGCGGTCGGGCGGCTGGACTCGTTGCCGGACAACGAGTCTGCGTCCTGTCGGACCAGGAGTGGCGCGGTGCCCGCGACCGCGTTCCCGTAGCCCACGGACGCCGCGCCGTCGCCAGCCTGCCCCGAGCCGTGCGGCCGACGCAGCATCGCCGACCATGTCCCCAGCCCAGCCCAGCCCAGCCCAGCCCAGCCCAGCCCAGCCCAGCCCAGCCCAGCCCAGCCCAGCCCAGCCCAGCCCAGCCCAGCCCGAGCGACCGGTGCGTGCGAGCCCGAGGGCACCCGCCCTCTACAACTTCTCGCCCGGCTGCCCGACGCAGAACTGGTTCCCGTCCGGGTCCGCGAGCACCGACCACACCAGGCCGGGCACGCTGTGCACCGCCACCTCGCTGGCGCCGAGATCGACCAGGCGGGCCACCTCCGCCAGGCGGTCCGGCACGTGCGAGTCGAAGTGGAGTCTGTTCTTGCCCGGTGTGGCGTCCGGCACCTGCTGGAGGCCCAGGGCGGGGCCGGAGCCGGTCGGGGCCAGCACGATGAACTCGCCCCAGTCGTTCTGGACCGTGGTGCCCAGGGCGGCGGTCCAGAAGTCCGCGAGCTTGCGCGCGTCGCTCGTGTCGATGGTGATCATGTCGATCGTCAGAGGCATGGGAGGGACGCTACTCAGGGGGTCTGACAATTGAGGGAAGTGCAGGTCAGGGCCCGGGTGGAGCACCGCGCGCGATTTCGGGGAACGTCCAACCAGTACGCTGTTTCAACTGCCCGTGAACGAGGAGTACCCACCGTGATCACCAGGATGTCGTCGCTGTTCCTGCGCACCCTTCGCGAGGACCCGGCCGACGCCGAAGTGCCCAGCCACAAGCTGCTGGTGCGCGCCGGCTACGTCCGCCGCGTCGCGCCGGGCGGGTACACCTGGCTGCCGCTGGGGCTCAAGGTCCTGCGCAACATCGAGGCCGTCGTCCGCGAGGAGATGGACGCCTTCGGCGCGCAGGAGATCCAGTTCCCCGCGCTGCTGCCCAAGGAGCCCTACGAGGCGACGAACCGGTGGGAGGAGTACGGCCCCAACCTGTTCCGCCTCAAGGACCGCAAGGGCGCCGACTACCTCCTCGGGCCCACGCACGAGGAGATGTTCACCCTCACCGTGAAGGGCGAGTACTCCTCCTACAAGGACTACCCCGTCACGCTGTACCAGATCCAGACCAAGTACCGCGACGAGGCGCGTCCCCGTGCGGGCATCCTGCGCGGCCGCGAGTTCCTGATGAAGGACTCGTACTCGTTCGACCTCACCGACGAGGGTCTCAGCGAGTCGTACAAGAACCACCGCGACGCCTACATCCGCATCTTCGACCGGCTCGGCCTGGAGTACGTGATCGTCTCCGCCACGTCCGGTGCGATGGGCGGCTCGGCGTCGGAGGAGTTCCTCGCCGTCGCCGAGACGGGTGAGGACACCTTCGTGCGCAGCACGGAGTCGGGCTACGCGGCGAACGTCGAGGCCGTCAAGACGCCCGTGCCCGCCGCGCAGCCGATCGACGACAAGCCCGCGGCGCAGGTGCACCACACGCCGAACACGCCCACCATCGAGACGCTGGTCGACTTCCTCAACGCCAACACGGACCGCAAGTTCACCGCGGCCGACACGTTGAAGAACGTCCTGGTCAAGACCCAGCAGCCCGGTCAGAAGGACTGGACGCTGCTCGCGATCGCCGTTCCCGGTGACCGCGAGGTCGACTTCAAGCGCCTCGAGGCGGCGCTGGAGCCCGCCGAGGTCGCGATGGTCGACGAGGCCGACTTCGCCAAGAACTCGTTCCTGGTCAAGGGGTACATCGGTCCGGGCGCGATCCAGGGCAACGGCATCCGCTTCCTCGCCGACCCCCGCGTCGTCACCGGCACCGCGTGGGTCACCGGTGCCGACAAGGCCGACCACCACGTCGTCGACCTCGTCGCGGGCCGCGACTTCACGCCCGACGGTGTCATCGACGTCGCCGAGGTCCGCGAGGGCGACGCCTCCCCGGACGGGCAGGGCGTGCTCGTCGCCGCGCGCGGCATCGAGATCGGCCACATCTTCCAGCTCGGCCGCAAGTACGCGGACGCGTTCTCGCTCGACGCCCTCGGCCCGGACTCCAAGCCCGTCCGGATCACCATGGGCTCGTACGGCGTCGGCGTCTCGCGCCTGGTCGCGGCCATCGCCGAGCAGTCGCACGACGAGCGCGGCCTGATCTGGCCCCGCAACGTCGCGCCCGCCGACGTCCACGTCGTTGTCGCCGGCAAGGACGAGACGCTCATGGGCGCCGGCGAGGACTTCGCGAAGCAGCTCAGCGCCAAGGGCCTCAAGGTGCTGCTGGACGACCGCAAGGCGAGCCCCGGCGTGAAGTTCGCGGACGCCGAGCTCGTCGGCATCCCGACGATCCTGGTGATCGGCCGCGGTCTGAAGGACGGCACGGTCGAGGTCAAGGACCGCCGCTCCGGCGAGCGCGTCGAGGTGCCGGTGGCCGAGGCCGTCGACCACCTGGTGCAGGTCGTCACCGGCTGACGACCGTGAGTCTGGGACGCCGGGCGGCACGAGCTGCCCGGCGTCTGGCGTCTCCGGGGTGCGTGAGCGACTCCGGGACCGCGCAGGCGGCCTACGAGGTCGGCACCAGCGAGTCGGCCATCTTCTGCAGGTCGGACTCCTTGGGCAGCGGCGGGTTGGCGCCGCCTCCACCACCCTCCAGGTCGCCGTTCACGACCAGCACGTGCAGCTTGTTGCTGCCGTTCAGGACCACGACCTTGAGCATGCCCTTGCTCGCCAGGCACTTGTTGCCGGTCTGCGTCACGGTGGCGTCGACCTGCACGCCCTCGATGGTGACCTTGTCGCCGTTCTTCTGCGTGTGCTGGATCTTGACCGGCTTCGGCTCCGTCGTCGTCACCTTCGGGTCACCGCCCGAGGCGTAGTACTGCGTGGCGAGGCCCTTCGCGAAGTCGACCGAGGTCTTGTTGATGTCGCTCTTCGGGAGCAGCGTGCCGCCGTTGGTGCCCTTGGTGAACGACTTGCCCTCGCACGTGTAGTCGCCGTACGTGGTAACGCCGGACAGCGCGATGCCCGGGAACGAGTCCACCGGGATCTTGGCGTCGGCGATGACGTCCCAGTTCTTCGGGACCACGTAGTTGTAGCCCAGCGCCGTCTCGACGCACTGCTGGCCGTCGGCCTTCGGGCAGGGGCCGTCGGTGGGTTGCGCGGAGGTGCTCGTCGGGGTGGACGGGTCGGGCTGCGCGACCTTGTTGTCGTCCTTGCGGGACAACAGGAACCAGGTGAGGCCGCCGCCCACGAGCAGCACCAGGACGACGACGCCGACCACCAGCCACGTCTTGCCGCTCTTCTTCGGCGGCTCGTTGTCGAAGCCGCCGTACACGCCGAGACCGCCGTACCCGCCGTAGCCCTGCTGCGGGAACTGGTTCTGGTCCGGGAAGCCGCCCTGCTGCGGGAAACCACCGGTCTGCGGGTAGCCGCCGGTCTGGTAGCCGCCCGACGGGTACCCGCCGCTGGGGTAGTCACCCTGTTGCTGCTGGCCCCAGCCCTGCTGGTCGTTCCAGCCGCCCTGTCCGCCGCCACCTGGGTAAGTCACGGGCAAACGGTACCTGGTGGGTCTGACAGCGGCTTAATTCATCAAGCGTTGACTTCGAGAACGTGTCGGGCGTACCGTCCCCACTAAATTCAACGCTTGATGAACTAAGGGGTCGATGATGCGCACCGTGCTGGTCACCGCCGTCGCAGGTGCTGTGGTGGCCTTCCTCCTGGGACTGCTGACGTTCGGCGTGCAGGCGACCGTGCACCCGCACGACGTCCCGCTCGCCGTGGTGGCGCCTCCGCCGATCGCGGACCGCGTCGCGAGAGCCGGCACACCGGAGGTCGACCTCCGCGTGGTCCAGGCGGACGAGGCCCGGAACCTCCTGGAGGCCAAGGAGGTCTACGGGGTCCTGGAGATCGCGTCCGGCCAGGCGACGATCCGGCTGAACCCCGCGGTCAACCCGTCCGGCACGCAGATCGCCCAGCAGGTGCTGACCGGCGTCGCGCAGGGGGCAGGCTTGCCGGTCGAGGTCGAGGCCAGCACGGCGAGCGCCGCCGAACGCACCGCGCCGCTCGCCGTGAGCGCGTTGCTGTGGGTCGGCGGGATGGTCGCCGGACTGCTGTTCGTGGTGCTGAAGGGCAGGCGCCTGCGGTGGTTGTCGGCGCTGACCGCCGCCGTCCTCGTCAGCGGCTCGACCGTCGGCCTGCTGGCCTGGTGGGGCGTCACGCTGAACGGACCGGCGCTCGGCTTCGTGCTCGCCGTCGCCGCCTCGTTCGCACTGCTGCAGGCAGGGCTGTTCCGGCACCTCGGCATCCGCGCGATGGCGGTCCTCGGCGTCCTCTACCTGATGGCACCGGCGGTCGCGGGCCAGGTGCCGGAGCTGCTCAACCCGGCGTACCGGGCGGTCCTGTGGTCGTGGACGCCGTTCCGGTTTTCCACGGAAGGCCTGCGCAGCCTCATGTACGACGGTGCCGTCACCACCGAGTGGTGGGTGTTCGGTGGGATCGCGCTCCTCGGCGTGGTGCTGCTGCTAGCCGGCAAGAAAGCTCAAACGGACCGTGCGGACGGGATTGTCGACGTTGGTGTCCACGAGACAGATGGACTGCCACGTGCCGAGAGTCAGCACACCGCCTAGAACAGGGATCGTCGCGTAAGGCGGCACCAGTGCGGGCATCACGTGGTCACGGCCGTGACCGGGGGTGCCGTGCCGGTGCCGCCACTTCACGTCGCGGGGCAGGATCCGTTCCAACGCGGTCAGCAGGTCGTCGTCGCTGCCCGCGCCCGTCTCGATGATGGCGACGCCCGCCGTCGCGTGGGGCACCCACACGTGCAGCAGGCCGTCGCCGGTCTCGTTGTCGAGGAACCTCTGGCACTCGCCCGTGAGGTCGTGGACGACCTCTTCGGCACCTGTGCGGATCTGGATCTCCTCGCTGCGCATGACCTCAGATCTTACGAACCACCCGTGCGGGGTTGCCGACCGCAAGCACGTGAGCAGGCAGATCACGCGTCACGACACTGCCCGCGCCCACGACCGTGTTGTTGCCGATGGTCACTCCGGGACACACGATCACACCACCGCCGAACCACACCTTGTCGCCGATGACGATCGGCGCGGTGGTCTCCCAGCCCGCGATGCGCGCGTCGTGGTCCTCGATCGGGTGCAACGCCGTCAGCAGCTGCACGTTCGGGCCCATCATCACGTGGTCGCCGATGGTCACCGGCCCGCAGTCGAGGATGACGCCGCCGTAGTTCATGAAGCTGTTCGCGCCGACGCGCGTGTTGTAGCCGTACTCGATCTGCAGGCGCTGCATGAACGTCGTGTTCTCGCCGATCTCCGCGACGAACCCCTTGAGGATCTCGTACATCCCGTCGAGGTCCTCCGGGTCGTGCGCGTTGAACCGCGCCATCTCGCGCCAGCCGCGACGCCGGTCCGCGTCCAGTTCGGGGTCCGCCGGGAGGTAGGGCTCGCCGTTGATCATCTTCTCGCGGTTGGTTCCCATGAGGACTCAGTATCGTCACGGCATGCGCGTGCTCTTCGCCAGCATGGCCGCCGTGGGCCACACGTACCCGTTGATCCCGTTGGCGCAGGCTCTGCACAAGGCGGGACACGAGGTGCACTTCGCGGTCGGCGAGGACATGCACCCGGTGCTCGGGAAGCTCGGCCTGCGGCCGTTCCGGCCGGGGCTGGTGTTCGGCGAGATCTACGCCGAGGACATCGCGCAGGAACTGGAACGGCTGCTGCCCGACCTCGTGATCGCCGAGTGGGCCGTGCCGGAGGTCTTCTCCGAGGCCCGCCGCCGCGGCTTCCCCGCGCTGTGGCACGGGTTCGGGCGGATGTTCCCCGACGGTATCGGGCTCGTGCGGCCCACCGGCGGGCGGCACCTCGACATCTGCCCGCCGTCCCTGCAGGACCCCGCTTTCCTGCGGGAGGACCGGATTCCGCTGCGCGCGGTGCCGTTCTCGCCGCCCGGTGACGTGCCGGTGCGCACGGCCGGGAAGCTCGTCTACCTGACGCTCGGCACGGCGTTCGGCACGCGGGAACTGCTCGCCGAGGCGGTCGTGGGCCTCGGCCGCGTCACCGAGGCGCAGGTGGTCGTGGCCGCGCCGCACGTCTCGCTCGACCGCCTGCCGGCCAACGTCAGCGTGTACCCGTGGCTGCCCCAGGCCGAGGTGCTCCGGTACGCCGACGTCGCCGTGCACCACGGTGGCAGCGGCACGGTGCTGGGCGCGCTCGCCGCCGGCGTGCCCCAGGTCGTGCTGCCGCAGGGCGCGGACCAGTCCGGCAACGCGGACGCGCTCGTCGCGGCCGGCGCGGCGCTGCGGCCGGCCGCGTTCAGCGCCGGACTGATCGTGGAGGCCGTCCGGACGCTGCTCAGCGACCACTCCTACCGCGAAGCCGCTGGTCAGATAGCTCGGGAGATACGTCACACGCCCTCGCCCGAGGAAGTTGCGGACAGTCTGGCCGACGTTGTGTAACACTGTTTTTTATGAAGGCAAGCCGCCTGCGCTTCGGGATGAACCTGTGGCCGCCGTTCCTGTTCGCCGGCATCCGGGTCGAGGAGATCTCGCCGGACTACCGGTATGCGCGCGTGCGGATGCGCCTGCGTCCGTGGAACCGCAACTTCTTCGGTACCCACTTCGGCGGTTCGCTGTTCGCGATGACCGACCCGTTCTGGGTGTTGCTGCTGTTCAACCAGCTCAAGGGCGAGCACGTCGTGTGGGACCAGGCCGGTGAGATCGAGTTCGTCGCGCCGGGCCGCGGCACGGTCCGCGCCGAGTTCCGGCTGACCGACGAGCACGTCGCCGAGGTCCTCGACCAGACCAGTGACGGCGCCAAGGCGTTGATCTGGTTCGACACGGACGTCGTCGGGCAGGATGGGGCCGTGATCGCACGGGTGAAGAAGCAGGTCTACGCGCGCCGCAAGCGCGACAAGCGACTCGCGCATGCGTGAGGCCTTCGGAGCGGTTTTCGACGTCGAGCCCGGTTACCTGAACACGGCGTCCATCGGGGTGCCGCCGCGCCACGTCGCCGACGCGGTCATGGCATCGCACGAACGGTGGCGCCGTGGCCAGGACACGTCGTCCATGTTCAACGAGGTCGTGGAGACCTCGCGCGCGGCGTTCGGGCAGTTGATCGGGGTGCCCGCGACGTCGGTCGCCTGCGGTGCGACGGTGTCGCAGTTCGGGTCGCTGGTCGCGCAGGCGCTGCCGGCCGGGTCGAAGGTCTTCGTCGATCCCGGCGACTTCACCAGCGTCACGCTGCCGTTCGTCGCGGCCGGGCACCGGATCGTGTCCACAGTGGACGAGTGCGACCTCGCCGCGGTGAGCGTCGTCCAGTCCGCGGACGGCCGGATCGCCGACCTCGACGCGCTGCGGGCGTCGGGCAAGCCGGTGCTGCTCGACGTGTCCCAGGCGGCCGGGTGGATGCCGTTGTCGTTGGCGTGGGCCGATTTCGTCGTCGGCGTGGCGTACAAGTGGCTGATGGCACCGCGCGGTGCGGCGTGGATGGCGGTGCGTCCGGACCGGATGGAGTTCCTCAAGCCGTTGGCTGCCAACTGGTACAGCACCGGCGAGAACTACGGCACCGACCTCGTGCTCCGTTCGGACGCACGGCGGTTCGACCTCTCACCCACGTGGGTCTCGCACGTCGGTGCGGCGGTCTCGCTCCCGTGGGTGGCCTCTTTGGACCTCGAAGCCGTGCGTGCCCACTGCGTCGGCCTGACGGATCGCCTCCTGACCGGACTGGGGCTGCCGCCCACCGGCTCGGCCATCGTCTCGATCGGCGGATCACCCGTTCAGGGAGTCGTCTCCTCGGTTCGCGCTGGTCGCACACGGTATGCGTGTCACCTTTACAACACGATCGAGGACGTGGACCGGGTGCTCGAAGCGCTCGACTGACTGCCGTCCGTTACCGTGGGTCCTTGTGTCGGAACCACGCCAGTCACCTGAAGAGGTGACCCAGAACCTGCCTCGCTTCCCACCGAGGCCCACCGACACCGCGCCGTTGTACCCGGCCGACGAGCTCCAGAAGCTGCAGTCGATCATGGACAACCGCCAGGGGCACCTGCCCCCGCCGCCGCCTCCGCCCCAGCGCAAGTCGACCTGGGTGGGCAAGGCGCTGGCGCTCGTCGGCGTCGCGGTGGTGTCCGGGTTCGTGTGGTGGGTGTTGCAGCCCTCGGACCCGATCGACAAACCGGTCGCGCAACCGCAGAAGACCGCGGGGGAGTTCGAGTTCACCACCGTGCCGGAGTTGCCGGAACCGGTGAAGGACAGCGACTGCGCCGCCCACGCCACGAGCCAGACGCAGGCGTTCTTCAAGACCACGCCGTGTCTCCAGCTGACCCGTGCGTTCTACACGGCGAAACTGCCCAACGGCAGCACCGTGTACTCGTCGGTGTCCGTCGTGAAGATGAAGACGGCGGACGAGGCGCGGCAACTGCGCGAGCTGACCCAGAAGGACGGCACCGGCAACGTCAAGGACCTGGTGCTGGACAAGGCCATCAGCGTGCCGCCGCTGACCACGCTGGCCAACGGCGGGTACGCCTCCGAGCAGCGCGACCAGCTCGTCGTGATCGTCGAGTCCGACTCGCCGACCAGGAACCCGGACGCGCTCACGCACAACAAGGACATGAAGCGGGTCTCGACCGACGCGATCAGGCTCGCGTCGTCGTTCGGGAACTAGGCGGTGCCGGACGATTTCGTCCGGTGGGAGGCGCGGGCGAGCGATCCGCGGGCGGTGCCGCCGCGACGGCCTCATACCGGGCGTATTCGGTCGTTGCGGCGGTGCCGTCCGCGGATCCCTCGGCTGCCACTACCGCCCGACGGAATCGTCCGGCGCCGCCTAGCCCGAGGCGACGCCCGGCATCGTGATCGATGCCGGGCTCGTCCCCGCCGCCTTGCGCCACCGCGTCGCCCGCACCGCGGCCGTCGTCAGCGCCTCCAGCGCCGAGATGCGCACCGTCGCGTCGTCGGTCCGCTCCAGCACCCCGCGCCACGCGGCACAGGTGTCCTGCTCGACCGCCACCAGCGCGGCGAGCGCCGACGGGCCGTCCGACACCGGCGAGGGCGGCAGGTAGGCCGCGGCGGGCGGGTTCGGGGTGGCGCCGTGGTCGCGCAGCCAGCGCTCCGTCGTGTCCCGGCGGGCGCGGTGCAGGTTCGCCCCCTCCGCGACGGCGGCGGCCTGGTCGCCCAGGAACGCCGACACCAGGCCGTAGGTCCACAACGCGGCGTGCTCGGTGCCGAGCGCCGTCTGCACTGATTCCACGCTCATCCGAGCACCTCCCGCAGGGACGCGCAGCCCGCCGCGACCGAGCCGACCAGGCCCGCGCGGTACGAGGGCACCTTGGCCACGAGCGCGGACGCCTCGCGGACGGCCTCGTCCAGCGCGGTGCGCATGGCGGCCAGGGGGTCCGGCGGCGTGGGCGGGGTGGTGGGGGCGGGCGGCGCCGTCGAGGACAGCGGTGGGCGTTCGCGATCGACTTCGGCCTGCAGCAGCGCGGCGTGCGTCTCCCGGGCCTTCACGATCTCCGCAGCCGCCGGCACGCCGGTCAGCGTCTGGGCCAGCTTGGCGTCCGCGCGGGCCTGCGCCGCGAGCGCGGACAGCGGGTCCGGCGGCGGTGGCGGGGGAGGTTCTGTGGTGCACGCAACGGCGAGCGGTGCGGCGGCCACCGCGAGCAGCACACGGCGGCGGCTGACCGATTCGGAGATCACGCGAACCCATATTGCCAGCAGCACTGCGGGTCGGTGGGAGCCGGGCGAACGAGATAGTCTGGTCGTCCACGGCCGCCGGAAACAGCGTCGGCCGGGGTTTTCATGCGTTCGAACTGAAGGAGACACCACGTGTCCAGCCCGCCGCGCGGAGAGCTTGCCGCGCAGCTAGCACCCGTTGTGCGGGAAGCGCTCGAAGCCGCCGGCTTCGACCTCGACGCGCTCGACGTGAATCAGGCTGGGCGCCGCCGTCTGGTCAAGGTCGTCGTGGACGGTGAAGACGGCATCGGGCTCGACGAGGTCGCCGAGGCGAGCCGCGTGGTCTCCGCCGCGCTCGACGAGCACGACCACATCATCAACGGGCCGTACACCCTCGAGGTCACCTCGCCGGGTGTCGACCGCCCGCTCACCCGTCCGCGCCACTGGAAGCGCGCGCACCTGCGTCTCGTGAAGGTCAAGCAGCCGGAGAAGGCCGAGTGGTTCGGCCGGGTCGGCGAGTGCGACGAGACCGGGGTCGAGCTGCTGCACCAGGGCGAGCTGCGGCGCGTGGAGTACCGCCACATCGAACGCGCGGTCATGGAGATCGAGTTCAAGCAGCCGCCGGTCGAGGAACTGGCTCGGCTCACTCGGAAAGCACCGAAGGAGGAGCCGAGGTGAACGTCGACATCGCCGCCCTGAGGGCGATCGAACGTGAAAAGGACATCCCCTTCGAGACGGTCCTGGAGGCGATCGAGTCAGCCCTGCTGACCGCCTACAAGCACACCGAAGGGCACGCCACGCACTCGCGCGTGGAGATCGACCGCAAGTCCGGCGTCGTGCGCGTGCTCGCGCAGGACCTGGGGCCTGACGGCTCGGTCCAGGAGGAGTGGGACGACACTCCCGAGGGCTTCGGCCGCATCGCGGCCACCACGGCGCGCCAGGTCATCCTGCAGCGCCTGCGCGACGCCGAGCACGAGCGCACGTTCGGCGAGTTCGCGGCCAAGGAGGGCGAGATCATCGCCGGCGTCGTGCAGCGCGACGCCCGCGCGAACGCCCGCGGCATGGTCGTCGTCCAGGTGGGTGACACCGAGGGCGTGCTGCCGCCGGCCGAGCAGGTGCCGGGCGAGCAGTACAACCACGGCGAGCGCATCAAGTGCTACGTCGTGAGCGTCTCCCGCGGGGCTCGCGGCCCGCAGATTGCCCTCTCGCGCACGCACCCGAACCTCGTGCGGCGGCTGTTCGCGCTCGAGGTCCCGGAGATCGCGGACGGCACCGTGGAGATCCCCGCGGTGGCACGTGAGGCAGGTCACCGTTCGAAGATCGCCGTGAAATCAACGGTTGCCGGAGTGAACGCCAAGGGCGCCTGCATCGGCCCCATGGGCGCCCGTGTGCGCAACGTCATGCACGAGCTCGGCGGCGAGAAGATCGACATCATCGACCACTCGGACGACCCCGCCACTTTCGTCGGGAATGCATTGTCACCAGCGAAGGTTGTGTCGGTGAGGGTGCTCGACGAGCGCGCCAAGACGGCACGTGTCGTGGTGCCGGACTTCCAGCTCTCGCTGGCGATCGGCAAGGAGGGCCAGAACGCCCGCCTGGCCGCCCGTCTGACGGGCTGGCGCATCGACATCCGCAGCGATGCGGAGGCTCCGGCCGCCGGTGCGGTCACATCCGGTTCGGCTGAATGAGCTCCAGGGGATAGAATTATCAACGGTTCAACGTCGGGAGCGGTTTCCCAGCACATCGGCCCTGTTCGCACGTGTATCGGATGCCGCGCACGGACGTTGCCCTCTGAGCTGCTGCGTGTGGTCGCGGTGGACGGTTCGGTGGTTCCGGACGTCCGTCGGCGGCTTCCTGGTCGGGGTGCTTGGTTGCATTTCGATCTCGAATGTCTCCGCAACGCCGAGCGGCGACGGGCGTTCTCGCGGGCCTTCCGGGTCCAGGGAGCGCTCGACGTCGCTTCGTTGCGCGAGCACGTCGAGCAGCAAGGGAACAAGGCTTCGGGACAGCCCCGCGGCCAGCAGGAAACAAGGAAGCAGGTCGACCCGTCATGAGTCAGCCGTGAAGCTGAAGACATGAACGCGCGACGATAAGACGAGGTCGATGGGACTTGCCCGCCGGCCTCACGACCTAGGAGAGCAGTGGCAGGCAAGGCCCGCGTGCACGAGCTCGCGAAAGAGCTCGGTGTTACGAGCAAGGAAGTTCTCAACAAGCTCGCCGAACAGGGCGAGTACGTGAAGTCGGCGTCCTCCACCGTCGAGGCCCCCGTGGCCCGGCGGCTCCGCGACGCCTACGAGGCCAAGTCTTCGAAGCCGGCCCCGAAGCCGTCCGCTCCGAAGCCCAAGGCACCCGCACCCGCTGCCGCAGCAGCGCCCGCCGCACCGGCGGAGTCGAAGCCTGCGGCCGACAAGCCCGCTGCGCCCAAGGGCATGCCCGGACCCCGTCCGGCCGCCCCGCGCCCGCCGGCCCCGAAGCCCGCACCGGCAGCTCCTGCCGCGCAGGCCCCGGCTCCCGCGGCGTCCGCACCGGCACCCGCACAGCCCCAGGCCCCGGCCCCCGCGGCACCCGCCGCGTCGGCTCCGGCCGCTCCCAAGGCTGCCCCGGTACCCGGCGTCAAGCCCGGTGGCGGTCCGCGTCCGGGCCCGCGCCCGGCTCCGCAGCAGCAGCCCGCCCAGCAGCAGCCGCAGGCTCCGGCCGCGGCCGCCGGTGGGCAGACCCCGTCCGTGGTCCCGCCGCGCCCGCAGTCTCCCAAGCCTGCCGGTCCGCGTGCCCCGCGTCCGGGCAACAACCCCTTCGGCGTCGGTGGCGGCAACGCTCCCGCGCCGCGTCCTGGACCTCGTCCCGGCCCGCGCCCCGAGCAGGGCGGCGACCGCCCGGCCGGTGGCCCCAAGCCCGGCGACCCGCGTCCGGCGAGCCCCCGTCCCGGTGGCGCGCCCGGTCAGGGTGGTCCGCGTCCGGCAGCCGCACAGGGTGGCGGTCGTCCCGGTCCCGGTCAGGGCGGTCCTCGCCCGGCTCCGGGTCAGGGCGGTCCCCGTCCCAACCCGGGCAACATGCCCCCGCGGCCGAACCCCGGCATGATGCCCGGCCGTCCGGCCGGTAACCGTCCTGGTCCCGGCGGTGGCGGCGGTGGCCGTCCCGGTGGTGGCGGCGGTCGTCCCGGTGGGGGCGGCGGCGGTGGCGGCTTCCGCGGTGGCGGTGGTGGCGGCGGCGGAGGCGGTGGCTTCCGCGGCGGTGGCGGCGGTGGCGGCGGCGGTGGCTTCCGTCCCGGTGGCGGCGGTGGCGGTGGCGGTGGCTTCCGTCCCGGCGGTGCCGGTGGTGGCGGCGGCGCGCCCGCCGGTGGCGGCGGTTTCCGCGGTCGCCCCGGTGGCGGTGGCGGCGGCGCTGGTCGCGGCGGTACCGCTGGTGCCTTCGGTCGTCCGGGTGGTCCGGCGCGCCGTGGACGCAAGTCCAAGCGGCAGAAGCGCCAGGAGTACATGGACAACATGCAGGCGCCTTCGGTCGGTGGCGTCCGCCTGCCCAAGGGCAGTGGCGAGACGATCCGCCTGCCGCGCGGTGCCTCGCTGACCGACTTCGCCGACAAGATCAACGCCAACCCGGCGTCGCTCGTGCAGGTGCTCTTCCACCTGGGCGAGATGGTCACGGCGACCCAGTCGGTGTCCGACGAGATCCTCGAGCTCCTCGGCACCGAGATGAACTACGTCGTGCAGGTCGTGTCCCCCGAGGAGGAGGACCGCGAGCTGCTCGAGACGTTCGACATCACCTACGGCGAGGACGCCGGCGACGAGGAGGACCTGCAGGTCCGCCCGCCGGTCGTCACCGTCATGGGTCACGTCGACCACGGTAAGACCCGACTCCTCGACACCATCCGCAAGGCGAAGGTGCACGAGGGCGAGGCCGGTGGCATCACCCAGCACATCGGCGCGTACCAGGTGGAGACCGAGCTCGAGGGCAACCCGCGGCTCATCACCTTCATCGACACCCCGGGTCACGAGGCGTTCACCGCCATGCGTGCCCGTGGTGCGAACGCGACCGACATCGCGGTCATCGTCGTCGCAGCCGACGACGGTGTGATGCCGCAGACCGTGGAGGCCATCAACCACGCGCAGGCCGCTCAGGCGCCGATCGTGGTCGCGGTCAACAAGATCGACAAGGAGGGTGCGAACCCCTCCAAGATCCGTCAGCAGCTGACCGAGTACGGGCTGGTCGCCGAGGAGTACGGCGGCGACACGATGTTCGTCGACATCTCGGCCAAGCAGGGCATCAACATCGACAGCCTCCTCGAGGCCATCCTGTTGACCGCCGACGCTTCGCTGGACCTCCGGGCCAACCCGGACATGGAGGCCCAGGGTGTCGCGATCGAGGCGCACCTCGACCGCGGTCGCGGTCCGGTCGCCACGGTGCTCGTGCAGCGCGGTTCGCTCCGCGTGGGCTCGTCGATCGTCGCGGGTGACGCGTACGGTCGCGTCCGCCGCATGGTGGACGAGCACGGCGATGACGTCACCGTCGCGACCCCGTCGCGTCCGGTGCAGGTCATCGGTCTGACCTCGGTGCCGCGCGCCGGTGACACGTTCCTCGTGGTCGAGGAGGACCGCGTCGCTCGCCAGATCGCCGAGCGTCGCCAGGCCCGCACTCGCAACGCGCTGAACGCCGCCAAGCGCAAGCGCGTCAGCCTCGAGGACCTGGACGCCGCGCTGAAGGAGACCAGCCAGCTCACCTTGATCATCAAGGGTGACAACTCGGGTACCGTCGAGGCCCTCGAGGACGCGCTCATGAAGATCGAGGTCGGCGACGACGTCGAGCTGCGCGTGATCCACCGCGGTGTCGGTGGCATCACCGAAGGCGACATCAACCTCGCCGTGGCCGGTTCCGCCATCGTCCTGGGCTTCAACGTCCGGGCCGAGGGCAAGGCGACCGAGCTCGCGAACCGCGAGGGCGTGGACGTCCGCTACTACACGGTCATCTACCAGGCGATCGACGAGATCGAGGCGGCCCTCAAGGGTCTCCTCAAGCCGGAGTACGAAGAGGTCCAGCTCGGCCGCGCCGAGATCCGCGACGTCTTCAAGTCCTCCAAGGTCGGCACGATCGCGGGTTGCATGGTCCTGTCGGGCGAGATCCGCCGCAACGCCAGGGCTCGCCTGCTCCGTGACGGCAAGGTGATCGCGGAGAACCTCCCGATCAGCTCGCTCAAGCGGTTCAAGGACGACGCCACCGAGGTCCGCGAAGGTTTCGAGTGTGGTCTCACGCTCGGCAACTACAGCGACCTCAAGCTGGAAGACATCATCGAGACCTTCGAGATGCGCGAGAAGCCGCGCGCCTAGTCGGTGGATGAGGGGGTGCGGAGCCGCTTTAACGAGTGGCTTCGCACCCCTTTCTTCTGGAAGATCTTGCCCATGTACGTGGGTGCGCTGGAACTGGACGTGCTCTTGGGCGACGTCCACTCGTTGAAGGAGAAGCGCTCGGTGGTCCGGCCCGTGGTGGCCGAGCTGCGCAAGCGCTTCGAAGTTGCCGCTTCCGAGGCCGGTCACCAGGACCTGCACCGGCGAGCGTTGATCGGTGTCGCCGTGGTTGCCGGTGACGCTTCGCATGTCAGGGACGTTCTCGCCGGCTGTGAGAGGCTGGTGGCAGGACGGCCCGAACTGGAACTGCTCTCCGCCCGGACGCGTCTCGTCGGGCCGGAGGACGACTAGGAAGGGGAGGCTCGTGGCCGACACGGCACGTGCCCGCAAGCTCGCCAAGCGGATCTCGCAGATCGTCGCTTCGGCTCTGGAGCACGAGGTCAAGGACCCGCGGCTGGCTCGGGTCACGATCACCGACACCAAGGTGACCGGCGACCTGCACGACGCGACTGTGTACTACACCGTTCTCGGTGAGCGGCTGGACGTCGAACCCGACTTCGCCGGGGCCGCTGCGGCGTTGGAGAAGGCCAAGGGTGTGCTCCGGTCGATGGTCGGGGCGCAGACCGGGGTGCGGTTCACGCCCACGTTGACGTTCATGACCGACACCGTGCCGGATGAGGCTCGGAAGATGGACGAGCTGTTGGCTCGGGCTCAGGCTGCTGATGCCGAGGTGGCTCGGTTGGCGGTGGGGGCCAAGCCTGCTGGGGATGCTGATCCCTACAAGGCGCCTCGTGAGGATGAGGACGAGGACTGAGGGTTCTCTGGGGGCCTGGTTTGGGGCTCTAGGCCTCTGGTTCTTTGGGCCTTTGGGTTTCCTGGGCCTCAGGTTCCTGTCCTCTGGTTCCTGGTTCCTGGTCCTCTGGTTTCGTGGCCTTTGACGTTGGTTGGCTGATCTTGTCGGACCCCCTGAGTAGCGTTTGGGCTCAGGGGGTCTTCGTTTTGGGGGGACGCCTGCGTCAGCTTGCGTTGGCGCGTCGGTTTCGTCTTGTCGACCTTTGCGTGCGGCGGGTTGCTGTTGCGTGCTTCCCCTGGGGGCTCTGCCCCCAGACCCCCGGCAATCTGATCAGGGGGCCAGCGCTGTGGGTGGGTTGATGGCACGCCTGTTGCTTAGAGCGGCTGCCTGTTTCGTAGTTTGGGCGCCTCGGCGGTGGGGTCCCATCACGAGCCGCACCAAGAGCGGGCCAC
>NZ_JBEXNC010000031.1:48462-74450 GCF_040610935.1 Lentzea sp. NPDC003310 | reverse complement strand
CAGACGGACAGAGCCGATGAGCCTTGGGAGCACGGAGTGGGAGCAGATTGGGAGCAACTCCGTGCGTTGAACGTGCCCGAACTGTCCTCAATGGACCTGAACGGAACCGCGCCGACCTGCAGGAGTGTTGTTTTCGCAGGTCAGCGCAGTATCGGCGCCCTAGTTCACACCGAAGAGGTCACTGGTTCGATCCCAGTATCGCCCACAGTGTGTTTTACCTAGTCAGACGGCCTGTCGATGATTTCATCGGCAGGCCGTTTGCGTTGCATGAGGCAGAACTGCTCCGCAGCCGCGACCTCTTCCGGAATGGGCACGGAGCAAACCGCTGAGCTGACTCGAGGTTGCGAAAGTTGATCGGACGCAGGCGCACGTAGCCTGGGACGTCGGCGCGCCCTCAACAGTGACAAGCACCTTCATCCGGTGGAGCGCCGATCTCGAGCTCTTGGATCCTGCCTACCCGACAGCTGCGCGGCCAAGATCATTTGGCCGCCCCTGGGACGCAGACTGCCCATCAGAAGTCGTCGTTGCACAGGCGTAACGCAAGTCGCGACGCGAACGACGTCATGGGGTTCGCCCCAGACTGGTGACCTGCGCCGAGCGGTCGATCGACCGCTCACCGGCAATCCACTACGCAGTCAATTGATCACTAGTGGCAAGAGTTTCCATTCCAGCCAGGAATACGACGCCAAGCTTGACCACTTTCAACCGCTGGACAAGGTTGTCAGTCAAACCAAACAGTCGGCACGCATTTCCGCTCCGGAGTTTCGCATGCGCGAAGCAAATCAGCCGCGCCGATCGGCTCACGACTCGCAGTTACGCCATTCGGCGCGCCGCGTCGGCCACTCGCCGAATCTGGGCGCTTCGTGGCCGCGGGCAGACGTAGCGGTCAGTCATGCTGATCTCATTCGAGTGACAACTATCCGTAACTAGAACGTGGCCGCTGTTCCGACCGGGCAATGCTCCAAGATCCCCGGCGGCTGAGCGTTCCTCCTCTCAGCAGATCCAGGGGCAACAAGCACCTGCGTCGTCGGCCACCGAACAGCACCCTTCCGCTTCCCAGATCACGAGAGCCACAACCCGCACAGAACCAGTCCAGGCGTCGAGCAGCTCAGGAGCACATCAGATCGGTTGGACGTCAAGGTGCGTCGGGGAACTCGCTCATCGGGAAGACAGGGGGAACGGCCGTGCGCCGGCCTAGCGTGGCGACGATTGCTCTTGTCGCAGTTGTACTTCCGGTGGTGGTGAACCTCGCCACCGACACCATCGAGCTTCCTGCGTGGTCGGATCAGCTCATGTGGGGCGTACTCGTCGTCCTGGCCGCAGCCACGGTCGTCTTCGAAGTACGGCGGGCTCCGCTCGTGACTTCTGAGGACAACACCTCAGCCCGAGACCGGCTGAACGAAGTCGTCGACCGGCTTGCGGAAGCAGTCACTTCGCAGTGGCGTGACGAGCAGGAGCGCCGACGCCTGCACGACCCTTTCCCGCTCACCCTTCGCTGGACCACGCGGGACACGGGACTGATCGACCACTGGGCCAACATCCGCAAGCTTCCCAGCGGAAAGACAAGCGGCCCTCTGAACCTCAACGGGGAAATCACCAAGATCAGGGAGACCTACGAGCGCGTCCCGTCCGGCCGCCTTGTGGTTCTCGGCAGCGCCGGCTCCGGCAAGACCGTGCTCGCTCTCAACCTCGTTCTGGATCTGCTGCACCACCGCCGTCCCGGGGACGTGGTCCCCGTCATGTTCAACCTCAGTTCGTGGAACCCCGTCTCGATGACGTTTCGCGACTGGCTGGTCGACCAACTGCTCCGTGATCATCCCGAGCTCGGCAAGGCCGGCACCGGAGCCGGCACTCTCGCGGCGGAACTGGTGAGCCGTAGGAAGGTGCTCCCTGTCCTGGACGGTTTCGACGAGATGGCGGCAGGACTGCACCACGCCGCGATCAAGGCGCTCAACAGCAACCAGATGACCCTCGTCGTGACCAGCAGGGTCGAAGAATTCGCTGCCGCCGTTCGATCCGCTGATGTTCTCACTGCTGCGGCAGCGATCGAACTCTCCGATCTGAAGCTGGACGACATAGCCGCTTACCTGCCTCGGACTGCGGCGCGTCGTCCCTCCACCGGTGGAAGGCTGGACTGGGACGCGGTCCTTTCAGAGCTTCGTGACCACCCGCGGGACGACGCGGCCGCGAACCTGATCGCAGCCCTGGCCACTCCCCTGATGGTCGGGCTCGCTCGCACCATCTACAGCGACACCCCGGATGCGAACCCCAAGGATCTGCTCGACAACGAGGAGCTCCGATCACAAGCCATGGTCGAGAGGCACCTCCTCGAGGCCTTCCTCCCAGCGGCCTACCACCCCGCTTCCGTGGGCGAATCAGCAGGTTCGGGCAGCCCCAGCCGGTACACCGAAGCCAAAGCCCGACGGTGGCTGACTCATCTGGCTCGCGATCTCACACCCGAGATCACGTGGTGGAAGGTGAGCAGCAGCGTCCACCCGGCCGTGACCCTGGGCGTCTACGCGACCATCTACGCGGCCATCTTCGGGTTCTTCTTCCGTCCCGACGCCGCGGCTTACCTCACCGTCGTCTGCACTGCGCTTCTCATCGTGCACGTGCTGCGAGCTCCGCTGCCCGCGCAGGTGCACTTCCAGATGCGCGAGTTCATGGGCATGATGCGTCAAGAGATAGCGAAAGGCACGCAGGGCAATCTCGACGAGGCGTTGTTGTTCGGCGGCGTGGTCGGTGTGGGGTTCGGGTTCCTCATCGCGGCCAACACGCTCGACCACGGTGCCGCGAGGGGTATCGCGCTAGGACTCGTGTGCTGGCTCGCGGGAGCGTTGGCCTATCTCGCTACGGCACTTCGGCCGCGTGTCCTCAGCAGGTCGGTCAACACCAAAACGGTTCCCAGTCCGTCCAGGATGATCGCCGACGACCGCAAGTGCGCGATCTTCCGGGCACTGGCGTACGGCCTCGCTCTCAGCGTGCCCACCTACAGCCTGTTCGACATCCGCCGCGCCACAGAGATGGCTGTGGCAGTCACGATCGCCTTCGCGCTCAGCGGCACAGCGTGGGGACGGTGGATCGTGATCGGGCGCTTCTGGCTCCCCCTCGCCGGCCGCCTGCCGTGGAACCTCCACACGTTCCTCGACGACGCATGCACCAGGGCGGTGCTGCGGCAAACCGGTGCGGTGTACGAGTTCCGCCACGCAGCGCTGCGGGACAACCTCGCAGCCGTGTCCGACACGTGTCGGAGCCATCGGCAGACGCCGACCGTGTGAGGCTGTGGACAGCAGTCGCACTCAGACGGAGTCGTCGCCGAGCGCGGCCCTGAGTTGAGCCCTGTTGGCGACGCCCAGCCTGGGGAAGATCTTGTACAGGTGAGCGCCGACCGTGCGGTGCGAGACGTAGATCCGGTCAGCGATCTCCTTGTTGGTCATCCCCGCGGCCGCCAGCCGGGCGATCTGCAACTCCTTCGGGGTGAGCAGCGACTCCGCATCGGTGCGTTTGCGGTCGGTGGAACCTGCGAGGGTGCTGCCCGCCGCGCGCAGCTCGCTCGCGGCGAGGTCGGCCCACGGACGCGCGCCGGCCGCCTCGAATGCTCGCAGGGCGACGCTGAGTTGCTCCCTGGCGTGGAGGATGCGCCGGGCACGACGTAGCCACTGTCCATATGCGAGCCGGGTGCGCGCCACCTCGAGCACGGCGGGGCTTTGCGCTGCCAGCGCCGCCTCGAAGTGCCGCTCTGGTTCGTCGCCGATCTGTGCGAGGGAGCGGTGCACCAGGTTGTCCAGGTGCGGACTGCGGAACACCGCGGCCTCGGCTTGCGCGCTCTCCACCAGTGGTCGGACCTCGTCGGTGCGGCCTGCTCTCACAGCCGCTTCGGTCAGGTCGCCCAGCGACCACAGGCCCATGCCGGGGTGACCCCGGGCCGCGACCAGTGCCGCCCACGCGTCCTCGTGGCGGTTCTCGTTCAACGCCACGGCGCCCGTCACCCAGCTCGCCCTGGTCCGGAACCCGACCAGGTTGTCGGTTCCCGTCGTGTCGGTGCGGTGGGAGAGCAGGGCGGACGCTCGCGCGTTGTCGCCGCGCCACGCGTGTGCCATGGCCAGGGTGATCGCCGAGAACGCGGCGACGGTACGAAGTCCCAGGTCGCCGGCGACCTGATGGGCGAACCCCGCGTCGGCCAGACCCTCCTGGAGTTCGCCGAGCACGATCCTGATCCGGGCGCGCTCGTGCAACGTCCACGCCTCGTCGCCGGGCGCGCCTGTTCGGTGGAAGTGGTCGACGCCGAGACTCCAGCAGTCCGAGGCCGCCGTGAGGTCGTGCACGGCCTCGGTCATCAGGCCCAGACCGATGATGATCTGCGGCTGGCTGGGCCTGCGTTCGGCGTCGGTGGAGAGGTGGCTCTCCCGCACGACTTCGAGCAGACCCGGTAGCTGCGCACGCACCGCCGGCGCGTGTTCGGCCGGGGCGAGCATCGCTCTACCGATGAGTGCGAGCAACCCGCCGTCCTGCCCTGCGGCCACGTCGATGGCTCGCAGGAGCCGGTCGCGCAGACCGTCCGGCAGGCCTTGCACGCGGTGCACGACGGAGGCCGTGGCCAGCACGCGCAGCCGTTGTGCCGCGTTCTCGTCACCGGTCGGTCCCGCCAGGCGGTCGACCAGACCCAGGAGGTCCTCGGTGCTGCGCCCCGGGAGGAGTGCGCTCATGGTCAGCGCGACCTGCGTCAGTGCCAGGAGGGTGAGCACCTCGGGATCGTCGGCCGACGCCCACGCCTCGCGCACCAGGCGCACGCTGTCCTCGATCGCACCGGACTGGCGCGCGATCTCCGCCGCGGAGGCCAGGCGTCGCGTGCGGTCCACAGTGGACGACGAGATCGCCGCCGCCCGGCGAAGTGCGGACACCGCCTCGGTGTTGGCGCTGCGGGCACGGGCGCGGACCGACACGATCTCCAGCTCTGCCGCCACCTCGTCGTCGAAGCCCGCGACCGCCGCGGCCGCGTGCCACGCCGCTCGGTCGGGATCGGTCGCCGCGACGGCGAGAAGCCGGTGCGCCGCGCTCCGTTCGGAGAGCGAGGCGGCACCGTAGACGGCGGATCGGACCAGCGGGTGCCTCAGCACGACCTGGTCCCCGGCGAGCGCGGCCAGGCGTGCGCGCTCGATCGGTGCCAGGTCGTCGAGTCCCAGCCCTGCCGCGTCCGCCGCCGTCATCAGCTGCGCCAGTGACGACTCGGGCGCGGCGACCACGAGGAGCAGCAACCGCCTGCTGCGCTCCGGGAGGCGGGAGACCCCGCTCAGGAAAGCCTGCTCCAGCCTGCGGGTCAGCGGCCACCACCGGTCACCCGCGAGGCTCGCTCGCCGCGGTTCACCCTCGGAGGCCCCGAGCAGCTCGACCAACGCCAGCGGATTGCCGGACGACTCGGCCAGCACCAGCTGCCGCACGTGGTCGTCGAGCGCAGGCCGCTGCTCGCGCAGCAGCTCCTCGGACTCCTCGTCCGACAGCGGTCCCAGCGGCATCTCCACCGAGACGACCGACCGGATCACCTCCGCCACCGTGTTCTCCTGGGCGTCGAGAGCGAGCTCGGAGCTGTCCGGCCGCATCGTCACGATCATCAGAGCCGACGTGGTGACGAGCCGCCTGGCCATGAACGCGACGGTCTGCGCGGTGGAAGCGTCGAGCCACTGCGCGTCCTCGACCACGACGAACACCCGTTGCTCCGCCGCGTACTCCTCCAGCAGACCGAGCGCGGCCAGCCCCACCAGCAACCGGTTGGGCGGTGGCCCCTCCGCGAAACCGAGCGCGACCTCGAGCGCACGTCGTTGCCCGGCGGGAAGAGCCGGCAGCCGGTCGAGCAGCGGCTGGAGCAACTCGTGCAGGGCGGCGAAGCCCGATGTCGTCTCGCTCTGCACACCGCGGCAGTGCAGACCTCGGAACCCCCGCTCCGCGGCGATCCGCGCTACCGCACCGACCAGCGTGCTCTTCCCGATGCCCGCATCGCCCTCGATCAGAACGACCTGACCGCCGGGGCAGGTGTCGGCGAGCATTTCCTCACAGCGAGCAAGCTCCTGCTTGCGGCCGACGAGCGGGACAGGGCCGGCGCTCGTGCAGGCGAAGTGGGACGGCACCCCGGCGATTCTAATGACTTCCCGAACGTCCGCACGGGCAGCGAACGAGGCCCTGCGCGCTGAATTTGGCCGACTTCCATCGGAAATTGACCTCATTCTGTCCGCGGCCCGATGCTGACAGTCTTTCGACTTGTGCGCGGGCCACCTGTCAGTCCACAGTGGATCAGCCGCGGCGCAGCTCGGGGTACAGACCTTCGACCGGTCCGGCGAGGCCCGCCTTGATGCGGCGGCTGAGGTCGTCGACCAGGATCTCGTACTCGCCGGCCTCGATCCCGTCGTAGGCGGTGCGCACGACATCGGCGGGAGCGAGCTTGACCGAGTCGACTCCCGTTGTCATCGGGGTGTCCGCGTAGCCGAGGTGCAGCGCCGCGACGTGCACTCCGTCCACCGCGAGCTTCATCCGCTGGGTGTTCGTGGCCGACCACAACGCGGCCTTCGTGGCGCTGTACGAGTCACCGTGTCCCACCCAGCTCAGCGCGGACAGCACGTTGAGCAGTGTGCCGCCGGCCTCGCGGAGCGCGGGAGCGAAGGCGTTGGCCACGATCAGGGCACCCCAGAAGTTCGTCTCGAAGAGCGCCCGGACACCGGTGAGGTCGTCGTCGAGCACGCTGGAGCCGTTGATCGCACCGGCGTTATTGATCACGAATGTGACGTCGGATGCGGCAGTGGCCGCAGAGGAGGCGGACGCCGGGTCCGTGACGTCGAGCTCCACCGGCACGATCCGCTCGTCGCCCCACTCCTGCGGCCTGCGCGCGGCGGCGTAGACCCTGGCGGCGCCGCGGTCGAGAGCCTGGCGGACGAAGTGCGCGCCAAGACCACCGTTGGCGCCGGTGACGAGGACGACCCCGTGTTCGAGCTTGGGCATTTCAGATCCGTTCGACGATGGCTCCGGAACAACGGTGCCGACAATGCTCTGCCGCCGTTCGGCTGTACATAGGTCGAATGACTGCGCCCGGCCCCTGGACACGCGGTGCAGTCATTTGACTCATGCCCACGAGGACGAGCGTGTTCGACAATCCCCACGCCCCGATTCACTGATTCGCACCGAACCCCTCGAAAGGCGCCTCACGATGTCCGATCTCGAACTCAACAAGAAAATCGTCGTCGAGTTCTACCAGACCGCTTTGGACGGTGAGCCGGAGAAAGCCGCCGACACCCACCTGGGCGCCGAGTACCTCCAGCACAACCCCGGCGCCCAGGACGGGCGGGAGGCGTTCGTGGGCTTCATGCGCTTCGTGCGTGGCCGGTTCCCGGACCTGCGACTGCACATCAAGCGCGTCATCGCGGAAGGCGACCTCGTCGTCCTGCACTCGCACATGGACCTGGAGCCCGGCAACCCGGCCAACCCCGGTCAGGCCGTGGCCGACATCTTCCGGGTGGAGAACGGCAAGGTCGTCGAGCACTGGGACGTCATCCAGGCAGTCCCCGAGAGCCCGGCGAACCCGCGCGGGATGTTCTGACCGCGGCGTCGGCATCGCCCACGTCGTCGGCGTGACCGGCCTGGAAGGTGCGCCGGTAGGCCAGGGGCGCGATGCCCAGCTCGGCGTTCATGTGCTGCCGCAACGAGGTCGCGGTGGCGAACCCGACCTCGGCGGTGATCTGGTCGACCGTGAGCGCGGTGGACTCCAGCAGCTGGCGGGCGCGGTCGAGGCGCTGCTTGATCAGCCACTGCCGCGCGGTCAGCCCCGTCTCGTCGCGGAACCGGCGGGCGAAGGTGCGCAGACTCATGTGGGCGTGCTGCGCGAGCTGGGGAAGGGTCAGCTGGTCGCCGAGGTGCTGCAGCGCCCACTGCCGGGTGGCGGAGGTGGAGGCGGCGCCGTCGTCCGGCACCGGCCGGTTGATGTACTGGGCCTGTCCGCCTTCCCGGAAGGCCGGGACCACGCACCGCCGGGCGGCCTGGTTGGCCACCTCGGTGCCGTGGTCGAGGCGGATCAGGTGCAGGCAGAGGTCCACTCCCGCCGCGGCGCCCGCAGAGGTGAGGACGTCACCGTCGTCGACGAACAGCCGACCCTCGTCGAGCCGGATGTGCGGGTACCAGCGGCGGAACAGCGGCGCGCACTCCCAGTGGGTGGTGGCCGGACGGCCGTCGAGCAACCCGGCGGCGGCCAGGACGAAACCGCCGGTGCAGATGGAGGCCACACGGGTACCCGAGCGGATTCCGGCGAGCGCGACGGCGACGTCCTCGGGCAGCTCCCGGCTGAGCCGGTACGGGTCGACGGGCGCGACGATCACCGTGTCCGCCGACTCCAGCAGGTCCGAACCGTGTTGCGGGGTCAGGGAGAAGCCCGCGTTGGTCTCGACCGAACCGCCGTCGACCGTGCAGGTGAGCACCTCGTACCGGTCCTCGGCCGCTCCCAGGACACGGGCAGGAATGCCGAGGTCGAACGGGTAGACCCCGTCCAGGGCGAGAACGGCGACTCGGTGGCGCTTCGAGACGACCATGGCACGATTCTATCGCATGTTGACCTATCTGCCAGTTTCGGCACGGAGCTTCCCAGCCGACAGTGAGCGGTATGACGGACACCATGTCGGCGATCAGCCAGAACGAGTTCGGTGGCCCCGAGGTACTCGAACTCGTGTCGCTTCCCCTCCCCCAGCCCAGCGTCGGTGAGATCCTCGTGCGCGTGCACGCGGCGAGTGTGAACCCGGTCGACGTGTACAACCGGGAGGGCGGGGTGCTCGTCGGCAAGCCTCCCTTCGTGCTCGGCTGGGATGTGTCCGGCACCGTGACCGCGGTCGGTCCCGGCGTGACCGTCCACGCTCCTGGGGACGAGGTCTTCGGCCTGCTGCCGTTCCCTCGCGGGCACGGCGCGTACGCCCAGTTCGCCGTCGGTCCCGCCCGCGCCTTCGTCCCCAAGCCGGAACGCCTCACGCACGTCGAAGCGGCCGCACTCCCGCTCGCGGGCCTGACCGCCTGGCAGGCACTCGTCGAGACGGCCGGTCTCACCGCCGGCAGCCGGGTGCTGATCACCGGTGCGGCGGGCGGCGTCGGACACCTGGCGGTGCAGATCGCCAAGGCCCGCGGCGCCCACGTGATCGCCCAGGTGTCGCCGGGCAACGCCGAGTTCGTGCGGTCGCTGGGTGCCGACGAGTTGATCGATTACACCACGACGCCCGACTTCAGCTCCGTGGCCGGTGACGTCGACATCGTCTTCGAGACGGTCGGCCAGTACGCGCCACAGGCTGTCGCCGCTCTCAAGCCCGGCGGTTTCCTGGTGTCGACTCTCGTCCAGACCCTGGCTCCGGTCGCGGCGGCGGCAGGCGAACGCGGCGTGCGCATCGCCGGTCTGCTCGTCGAGTCCGACCGGCTCGGGATGACCGCTCTCGCCCAACTGGTGCAGGACGGCTTGCTCACTCCGACTGTCGCCGCCACGTTCCCCCTCCGCGACGCGGGCATCGCGCAGTCCACGAAATCCGGCCCGGGCAAGACCGTCCTCGTCGTCGGCTGACCGTCCACGCCAACAAGTCCACAGAGGACTGGGAGGTGCCCGGGAAACCCCTGCCGACCTCCCGGACACCTCCGAGACCAGTCTGGAGTCACAACCCGTTGGCGTGCATGAGTCAAATGACTACAACTCGCGCTTGAAAGCGTTCACGGCAGCCGGGACCGCGCCGCGCCGCCACGTCACGATGAGGTCGATCGCGCAGTCCTCGATCGGGATGAACCGAACGCCCGGCGGCTTGAGGATGGTCTCGAACGACCGCAACATCACCGACACCGCGAGACCTGCCGCGACCGTGGCCACGATGTTGGTGAGCGTCGCCTCCTGCACCGTCGCACGCACTCCCGCGGCACGCAGCCGATCGGTGAGCCACCGGTACCCCACCGGCTGATCAGTGCGGTTGAAGAACGTGAGGGGCTCGCCCTCCAGGTCCTCGAACCGCACGGACTCCTTGCCTGCCAAGCGGTGTTCGTCCGGCACGACCACGCACACCTGTTCAGCCGACACCACCTGGTGGCACAGGTCGTCCGGCGGCGGCTCGATCAGGTTCAGCGCGACGTCGATCGCGCCTTCACGCAGCTCGCGCCACTGGTCGTCGTCGACGAGCTCGGTGATGCTGACCGCCACGATCGGGTGTTCCCGGCGGAACCGCGCCAGCGCGCTCACCAGTTGCACCGGTGAGCAGCCGGGCAACACCGCGATGGCCAGCCGGCCGACCTGCCCGACCGCCGCCTGCCGTGCCACGCTCAGCACGTTCGCCGCCGCGTCGAGCGCCTTCCTGGCGGCGCCCACCACCGGTTCGGCCACCTGCGTCACCTTCAGGCGCCTGCCGTCGCGTTCGAACAGGGGAAGACCGAGCCGCTGCTCCAGCAGGCGCAGCTGCCGGCTCAGCGAAGGCTGGGCGATGTGCAGCTGGTCCGCAGCCGCGGACACGCTCCCCTCGTCGGCGACCATCACCAACGCCTGCAGCAGCCGCAATTCCACCGGGTTCGACGTATGCACTCTCGCTATGTTAAGCAAGCCCAATCGGCATTGGACAGCTATAGGTGCACCGCTGTGTGATCGAACCATGACGTTCCACCTTCCGGCCAAGCCGGCGATTTTGACGCCACAGGAACAAGAAGCCGTCTGGTTCCTGGGCGCCCTGCTCACGGTTCGCACGGGCGGCGACGGTACCGGCGGGCAACTGGCGGTGCTCGAACACCAGGGCGAGCGCGGCTACAACAGCCCGGCCCACCTGCACCTCGACGATGACGAGACTTTCCTCGTCCTGGAGGGAGAACTGCGCGTCGAGGTCGGCGGGCAAGCCCGTGCCGCGGGACCGGGCTCAGTCGCCTTCCTGCCGCGCAACCTGGCGCACGCGTTCGTGGTGACGAGTCCGCAGGCGCGTTTTCTCACCCTGCACACTCCCGCGGGGTTCGAGAAGTTCGTCGTCGAGGCAGGCACGCCGACCCGTCCGGCGGAGGAGCTGCCACCGGATCCCGCCGCACTCGGAGCCATGGCCGCCGCGTACGGCATAGAGATCGTCGGACCTCCTCCCTCGCTCTGAGTCCTTCGTGGACGGTCAGGCGGGGCTTCGGAGCGCGAGTCCGGCGCTGCCCGCGGGGGCGGTGGCCGCTGCCCCTGCGGGGCAAGAACGTCGCGGATCGCACCACGAGGTCAGCACCGGTGCCACCGTGAAGGTGATTCTCCGAGAAAGGCCCATCCCCATGCACAGTGCCGACTTCGCGCTCACCGGCGGTACGTCGTTCCCCGAACTCGGCTCGAGCCCTGAGGAACTGATCGCGATCGCGACGCAGGTCCTCGATCCCGACCAGCTCGCCAGGGCCGCCGGCTACGGCGTCCCACGCTCCGTCGCGGCCGGCGAGCTGCTGTACGAGATCGGTGAGGCGAACTGCGACCTCGTCGTCTCCGGCACCGCGACGCTCGCCTCCTACCGGGAACACGACCCGGACGGCTCCGGTGAACCCTTCCTCGTCTCCGGTCCCGGAGGGTTCGCCGGCGAGCTGAGCCTGCTCACCCGGCAACGACGCACTCTCGCGGTGCGAGTGACGGAAGCCGGTGTGGTGCACGTGATCGACCAGGCGTCGTTCCGGCGGCTCATGGCCCAGCAGACCGACCTCGGTGACGTCTTCCTGCGCGCGTTCCTGACCAGGCGGCGCATGCTCCGGTGGGGCTCCGCGCACTCGACCCGGATCATCGGGGACCCGCGTTCGGGCGGCGGGCTGGCGTTGCGCGTGTTCCTGTCCCGCATGGGACTGCCGTTCCTGTGGCAGGACAGCACTTCCGAGGCCGGGGCGATCGCGCTGGCCGAGGTGGGGCTTGGTCCCGAGGACCTCCCCGTCGCGACGGCGGCGGGAGAAACGCTCGTTCAAGTGACACCGGGTGCTCTCAGCGAACGACTCGGACTGTCCTACCAGGGCACCGGGCGTGGAGTCGCGGACCTGGCTGTCATCGGTGGCGGACCCGCTGGACTGGCGGCGTCGGTCTACGCCGCCTCGGAAGGGCTGACCACGGTGCTGTTCGATGGCGTCGTGATCGGCGGTCAGGCCGCGACCAGTGCGCGCATCGAGAACTACCTCGGGTTCCCGTTCGGGTTGAGCGGCCTGGACCTCACGACACGTGCCGCGGTGCAGGCGCTGAAGTTCGGCGCCGAGCTCGTCAGCCCCTGCGCCGTCGCGGACCTCCACCCCACCGACGACGGTCTGGTGCTGAGGCTGGCGAGCGGCGACGAGATGCGGGCGCGGACCGTGCTGATCGCGACGGGAGCGGCTTACCGGTCGCTCCCGGTCGACCGGTGGGACGAGTTCGTCGGCAACGGGATCTACCACGCCGCCACGGACCTCGAAGCCCAGAGCGTCGCGGGGGAACCGGTCGTCGTCGTGGGAGGCGCCAACTCCGCCGGCCAGGCCGCCCTGCACCTCGCCCAGCACGCGAGCCACGTGACGCTGCTGGTCCGCGGCGCCGACCTCGGCGCGCGCATGTCGTCGTACCTGGTCGACAGGATTCTCGCCGACCGGCGGATCACCATCCGCCTGCGTGCCGAGGTCTCGGCGCTGCACGGAACCGAGACGCTGACCGGTGTCTCGGTGACCTCCGAGGACGCGGACACGACCGAGGAGGTCGAGTGCCGCGGCCTGTTCAGCTTCATCGGAGCGGCGGCCGCGACGTCGTGGCTCAAGGGCCCGGCCGTGGACGCCGCCGGTTTCGTGCTGACGGACACGCACCTCACCCGAGAACACCTGGGTGCCGAGTGGGACGGTCTGGAGCCCGGCCCGTTGCCGTTCGAGACCAGCGTGCCGGGGGTGTTCGCCGCCGGTGACGTCCGAGTGGACTCGATGAAGCGCGTCGCGGCCGCGGTCGGCGAGGGATCCGGCGCCGTTCGTTCGGTGCACCAGGCGTTGTCGCGGCACTACGTCGGCAAGCACCGTCACAAATAGACAGTCATTCGACCTACGCACTCCCGAGCCGCGCGCGGCAGCCTGGTGACAGCACGCCGTTCGAGGAGGACCGCCGATGAACCAGGTCGTTGTGCCACCGCAACGCACACAGGCGAAAGCGATCCTCGTGGCGCCGCTCGCCACCGACGAGTTGACGCTGGCCGGACTCAAAGTGCTGCTGGCCCAACGACCGGAAGTGCGCATCGCCCCCGAGCAGAACGCCCAGGTACTCGTCTTCGCCGCACACCGCCTCGACAACCGGACGACGCCGATGCTGCGTGCGGCGACCAGCACGGCCGGCAGTCCCGTGGTCCTCCTGCTGGACGATCTCGCCGAGTCGCAGCTGCTGCTCGCCGTCGAGTGCCAGGTGCAGGCGATCCTGCCCCAGTCCACGCTCACCCCGGAACGCCTCGCACGGGCCGTCACCGCCGTCGCCGCCGGCGAGGGCGTGCTCCCGCCGTCGCTCGTCGGCGATCTCCTCGGCCACGTGCGGCGTCTGCTGGTGGAGGCAGGTCTGAACGCCGCGGGGCTCTCGCCGCGCGAGGTCGAGGTGGCGCGCCTGCTCTCCGCCGGCATGGAGAACGGGGAGGTGGCGGCCGAGCTGGGCTTGTCCGAACGCACCGTGAAGTCCGTGGTGCACACGATCACGAGGCGGCTCAACCTGCGCAACCGCGCGCATGTCGTCGCCCACGCGATGCGCTTCGGACTGATCTGAGTGTCGAGAGCACCTGAAGTCAGTTCAGTTCGACAGGTACGGCGCGATCGCCCGCGCCAACTCACCGGCAAGGTCCTGTTCCAGATGGAGGAAGACGACTGACATGAGCACACTCACCATGCACGCCATCGACGCCCACCGTTGGCGGATCGGCTTCGACAGCCCGCCCGTCAACCTCGTCACCCCCGAACTGGTCGCGGATCTGCAGGCCGCGCTCGACAAGGTCGAGGCCGATCCCGACGTGAAGGTCGTCGTGTTCGAGAGCGCGAACGACCACTTCTGGCTCAACCACTTCGACCTGGCCAGGGTCGCGGACTTCCCGGTGACGACCGACGGCGGTCCGATGTGGACGGACATCGTCCTGCGACTGACGGAGCTCCCGGTCGTCTCCGTGGCGAAGATCCGCGGTCGCGCCCGCGGTGGTGGCAACGAGTTCCTGCTCGCCTGCGACCTGCGCTACGCCAGCGAGGAACGGGCGCTCCTGGGCCAGATCGAGGTCGGCACGGGCATTCTCCCCGGTGGCGGCGGCACCGAGCGCCTGCCGCGGATGATCGGCAGGGACCGGGCCCTCGAAGCAGTGCTCACCTGCAACGACTACCCGGCGGCCGTGGCCGCGCGCTACGGCTGGGTCACCGAGGCCCTGCCGGACGCGGAACTGGACGAGCACGTCGACTCGCTCACCGCCCGGATCGCCACGTTCGACAAGCCGGTGCTCGCCGGCGCGAAAGCCCAGATCAACCGAGCCACGTTGCCGCCGGCCGAGGACGTGCGCGCCGCGTACGGCGAGTTCGTCGAGTCGATGGGACAGCCCTGGTTCCGGCACCGCCTCGACCTGTTGCGCCGGGCCCACTCACGACACGGCGCGGACCTGGAGCTGAGTCTCGGCAAGCACATCGGCCGGCTCGCGGAGGACTGATCGGCGACGAAGAGGCCGGACAGCAACGGAAATCAACACCGACTCGACGCCGCCATCTGCGACACGAGCAGGATCGCGGGCCGCGACGCTCCAGCAGCCCGAAGTGCCGGTCGGCATCATTCCCGGCGGTGGCGGCAGCGTCCGCCTCCCGCGCCTGGTCGGGGCCGGTCTGGCCGCCGATGTGCTGACCTGGGCCGCTCAGCTGGCAGCGGCACCGGCGGCCGTGTTCGGGCGACTGTCCGCCTCAGCGGTGACGCTCTAACGCTGCCCTCAGGTTCGTCGGGGACGATGAGCGGCCAACGCGACGAGTGGAGGCGGCCGACGTGCGGATCATGATCGCGGACGACGAGGCGGCGATCCGCGAGTCGCTGGAGCGGGTGCTCCAGGTCGAGGGGTACGACACCAGCACCGTTGCCAACGGCCTCGCCGTGCTCGAGAAGGTCGACGGTGACGAGCCGGATCTGCTGATCCTCGACGTGATGATGCCGCGCCTCGGCGGGGTGGAGACCTGCCGGCGGTTGCGGGCGGCGGGGCGGGATCTGCCCGTGTTGATGCTGACCGCGCGGGACCAGGTCTCGGACCGGGTGGCGGGGTTGGACGCGGGCGCTGACGACTACCTGCCCAAGCCGTTCGCCACCGAGGAGTTGCTGGCCAGGGTTCGGGCACTGTTGCGGCGGCGGGGGCCGGGCGGTGACGAGTCGCCGGTCTTGACGTTCGCCGACCTGCGGGTCGATCCCGACCGGTTCGAGGCGTGGCGGGGTGGGCGGCCGCTTCGCTTGACGCGGACCGAGTTCTTCCTGCTGGAGGTCCTGGTGCGCAATGCGACCAGGGTGTTGACCCGGGGCGAGTTGTTCGGGGCGATCTGGGGGTTCGACATGAGCGTCACGTCCAACAACCTCCAGGTGTACGTGAGCTACCTGCGCCGCAAGATGGAGGCCGGGGGTGAGCCGCGGTTGCTCTACACGCGGCGCGGTCTGGGGTACACGTTGCGGGGGACTCCTCCGTGAGGCTCACTCGGTGGTGGCGTCGGCGGTCGTTGCGGACGCGGTTGACGGTGATCGCGGCCACGGCCATCGCGGCCAGTGTGTTCTTGGCTTTCCAGGTGGCCAGCGAGTTGTTGGACTGGGAGTTGCGGAGTTCGGCGGAGGAGCAGTTGCGCGCCGATTCCCGTGTGCTGGCGGCGAACGCGGAGCGTGCCGGTCTGGCGCGGGTCGAGCTGCCGCCGTATCCCGGATCCGGTCGGCTGGTGCGGGTGGTGCTGTCCGACGGCTCGATCCGGACGCCGGACGGCCAGCCTGCACTGCCGCCGGTCAGTGAGGACGCGTGGCGCGTGGCGCGTGGCTTGTCCGCTGATCTGGTGGAGTCGGGTGACAGTGACGAGGACGGCTACCTCGTCTACACGCTGCGGGCCGGTGACGGAGCGGTCCAGGTGGCTCGCGCCGCCGACGACACCCCGATCAACCGGTTCGGGTTCGGGATGTTGTTGATCGGGCTGCTCTGCGTGGTGTGCGGCGCCCTTGTCGGGCGGGCTGTGGCGCGGGCCGGGCTGGCGCCGATCGACCGGCTGACCGCCGCCGCTGTCCGCGTCGCGCGCACGCGTGATCTCGACGCCGACATCCCCGACGAGGGCGGTGGGGAGATCCGGCAGCTGATCCGGTCGATCAACGACATGCTCGCCGCGCTCCGGGACTCGCGGCAGGCCCAGCGGCTGCTCGCCGAGGACGCCGCCCACGAGCTCAAGACCCCGCTCACCAGCCTGCGCCTCAACATCGAGCTGCTGATCCGGCTCGATCGGCGCGGCACGCTGGACAGCGCGCTGCCCTCGGAGAGCCGGACCCGGCTGCTCCACGACCTCGGCGCGCAGGTGGCCGAGTTGAGCACCCTCGCCACCGAGCTGACCGACCTGGCGCGCGGCGACGTCAGCGACGAGAACGCCGAACTGCTCGACCTCGCCGACGTGGTGGTGGCCGCCGCGGCCCAGGCGCGGTCCCGCATGCCCGACGTCGAGGTCTCGCTCGACGTGACCCCGGTGTTGGTCAGCGGGCGTCCCGCCGCGCTCCGGCGGGCGGTGCTCAACCTCGTCGACAACGCCGGCAAGTGGTCCCCCGCGGACCAGCCGGTCCAGGTCCGGCTTCGTGTCGGGGGAACGTCGGCGGTGCTCGAGGTGGACGACGCCGGGCCGGGCATCGACGCCGCCGACGCACCTCGGGTGTTCGACCGGTTCTACCGCGCCGACAGCGCCAGGGCGTTGCCGGGATCCGGTCTGGGGCTGTCGATCGTGCAACGGGTCGTCGACGCCCACGGCGGGCGGGCCACCGTCGCCCGTTCCCCGCGCGGTGGCGCGCTGCTCCGGGTCGAGCTCCCGATCGCCCGGCTCGCCGCCGGGGAAGGCACCGCGGTGCGCTGACCCTCCCCGGCTCCCGCGCTCACCCTTGCAGCACGGGCACTTCGTCGTCGGCGAGCGGTCGTCGACCGTCCGGCAGCTCTGCCGGCCGGGACAGCCGGCTCGGCCACCACATCCGCCGGCCGATCAGCAGGGTGAGAGCGGGCACCAGGAGCGACCGCACCAGCAGGGCGTCGAGCAGCACGCCGAAGGCGACCAGGAACCCGACCTCGATCAGCATCACGAGCGGAAGCGAGACGAGGACACCGAACGTGGCCGCCAGGACCAGGCCCGCCGAGGTGATCACACCACCGGTGGCGGACAAGGCTTTGAGCATGCCCTCGCGGGTGCCCAGCCGCACCGCTTCTTCCCGTGCCCGGCTGGCCAGGAAGATGTTGTAGTCGACGCCGAGCGCCACCAGGAACAGGAACGCCAGCAGCGGCACCGAGTAGTCGACGCCCTTGAACCCCAGGATCGTGTCGAAGACGAACACGCTGCCGCCGAAGGCCGCCGCGAAGGAGACGACCACGGTGGCCATGAGGACCAGCGGGGCCACGACGGCTCGGAGCAGCAACCCGAGAACGACCAGGACGACGAGGAGCACCAACGGGATCACCAGCTTCTCGTCGCGACTGGTGGTCACCTCGGTGTCGAGGTTCTCCGCGCTCGGCCCGCCGACGATCGCCTCCGCCCCGTTCACCGCGTGCACGGCGGTGCGCACCCGCTTGATCGTGTCGTACTCCGCGGCGGTGTCCGGCGCGTCCGTCGGGAACACCGAGATGTCGGCCCAGCCGCCCTTGGTCTCCCCCGGAACCGCCGCCGCCACACCGCGAACGCCCTTGACGACGTCGAGCACCCGCTCCTGGTGCGCCGGTCGCGTGAAGATCGTCATCGGCTGGCCGCCGAGCTCCGGGAAGTGCTGGCGCAGCACGGTGAACCCGGTGACCGACTCCGGCGCGGACACGAACTGGTCCTGCTCCCGCAAGGCACTGGTGTTGCCCGTCAACCCGAGGGCGAGCACGCCCAGGACTCCGAGCGAGCCGAGTGCCGCCACCCACCGGCGGCGGTTGATGGCGGCGCCCAGCCGGGTCCACATCCCCGGCTTCTCCTGCACGGCCGCGCCGAACCTCGGGACGGCCGGCCAGAAGATCCGCCTGCCGAGCACCACCAGCAGCGCCGGGAACAGCGTCAGCATGGCCACCAACGCGCACAGGATGCCCGCCGCGCCGATCGGGCCCAAGCCGCTGGTGCTGTTCAGGTCCGCGACGAGCAGGCACAGCAGGCCGGCGACCACGGTGGCGGCGGACGCGACGATGGCCGGTGCCGCGCCGCGCAACGCGTGGATCATCGCGACCCGGACGTTCTCGTGGTGGTGCAACGCTTCCCGGTACCGGGCGATGAGCAGCAACGCGTAGTCCGTGCCGACGCCGAACACCAGGATCGTCAGCAGCGCCGAGTTCTGGTCGTTGACGACGATGCCGAAGCCCTTGACGAGCAGGTAGACGGTCGCCATCGAGGTCACCGCGGCCGCGCCCACGGCCACCAGCGGGACGAGCCACAGCACCGGGCTGCGGTAGGTGATGATGAGCAGGAGCGTGACTACGACGAGGGTGGTGAGCAGGACCTGCAGGTCGATGCCGTCGAAGACGGCGTCCATGTCGCCGTCGACCGCGGCCGGGCCGGTCACCTCCAACTGGAGGCCTGAGGGGCGGTCTTTCGCGGCGTCGCGCAACGGGCCGACGACAGCCTCCGGCTCGCCGTGGGTCGCGCTCACGTCGAGGGTGAACATCATCGCCTTGCCGTCGGCGGAGGGTTGCGTTTCCGCGCCCTCGTCGTCCTCACCGGCAGGCGCCGCAACCTTGGGCGGGTACCGCTTGACCAGGGTCTCGTAGTGGCGTTCGACCGTCGCGCGGTCGGCGTCGGTCATGCCGCTGTCGCGGTGGTACACGAAGACGAACGTGTTGTCCTCGCCGCCGGGGAGGCTGTCCTCCAGCGCGGCGACCTTGGTGGACTCCGCCCCGGCCGGCAGGGTGTCCACGGCCTTGTCGGTGGTGACCGAACTCAGCTTTCCGCTCAACGGCGTCATGACGACCGTCAGCACCAACCACAAGCCGATCACCAACCACGGCACCCACCGGCCGGTCAGCCGCGTTGCGTTGACTGTCATTCACGAGCCTCCTGCATCCGTGTCACTTCGCCTGTCTGGCGCCCACTTCCTACCGAGCGAAGATGAGAAGACCGTTAATGCGGTGCTCAGGACTGTCCTCTTGTCCTAAGAGGACTTGAGGACGTAGTACCGTCGTACCGGCCACTCGTGAAAGTGACGACCGCGGTACGACGAAAAGCGATGAACTCGGCCCTAGCGTTCAGGCCATGAAGAAACGTTTTGGTCCACTGTGGAGGTTCGAGGTGGCCACCGTGGCGCTGGCTACGGCGTTCGCCGTCGTCGCCTGCGGATCGAGCACCGGCGGCGGTGCGGCACCCGTCCCGCCCGGACCGCACAACGGGCACGCGGGCCGGCCACCGGCCCCGACGCTGCCGCTGCGCGCCGGCGAGCGGTTCGTCGACGTGAAGATGGCCCAGGCCTACACGCCCACGCCGCCGGAGGGTGGCACGGACGACTACCGGTGCCAGGTGATCGATCCCGGCCTGACCAGGGCGGAGTTCCTGACCGGGACCCAGTTCACGCCGGAGAACGCCGCGATCGCCCACCACGCCATCGTGTACGCGGTGCCGCCGGACGGCGCCGCCGCGGTGCGCGAGCAGGACGCGAAGACCTCCGGCCTCGGCTGGCAGTGCTTCGGTGGCACCGGCGTGGAGGGCGCCGAGGAGGACGACGGGGACGCGGCGTGGGTGGACACCTGGGCGCCGGGCGCCGCGGAGACGCTGCTCGACCAGGACGTCGGCTACCGGCTGGAGCCGGGCAGCCTGATCGTCCTGCAGATCCACTACAACCTGCTCGCGAGCGACGGCAAGCCGGCGGGGTCGGACCGCTCGGCGGTGCGGCTGCGGCTGACGGACGGCACGCCGCAGACCCGGGAACTCGAGACGTGGCCGCTCAGCGCGCCGACCGACCTGCCCTGCACCGCCGACGAGTCGGGTCCGCTCTGCGACCGGGCGGCATCGATCGCGGACGTGACGAAGCGGTTCGGGGCGGAGACCGGCGAGATGGCGGACATGCAGGTGCAGGAGTGCAACCAGGGCGGCACGCCGAAACCCGGTGACACCCAGACCTGCGACCACAAGGTGGAGGCGCCGATGACGCTGTTCGCCGGTTTCGGTCACATGCACATGCTCGGGCGGGCTCTCAAGGTCGAGCTCAACCCGGGCAAGCCGAACGCCAAGGTGGTGCTGGACGTGCCGCAGTTCGACTTCGACAACCAGCGGCTGCTGAAACTGCCGTCGCCGCTGGAGATCGGTCCCGGGGACGTGCTGCGGGTGACGTGCACGCACGACGCGGGGCTGCGCAAACGGTTGCCACAGCTGAGCAAGCTGCCACCGCGCTACGTGGTGTGGGGCGACGGCACCAGCGACGAGATGTGCACGGGCATCATGACGGTCTCACCCCACAAGTCCTGACGTGAGGAGCGAACACGCACTGCTGCCGCTGCGTGCCTTTCTCGGTGGCACCTTCGTCTACGCCGGTGTCTCCAAGCTCCTCGACACGCAGTACCTGGACGGCACGTCGCCGCTCGGTGTCCACGCGCAGATGGTGAACGCCGCCGCGACCTCCCCGATCGGCCCGCTGGTCTCGCTGGCCGCCGACCACGCGACCGCCGCCGGGCTGGCGATCGCCTTCGGGGAGGTCGCGGTCGGCCTCGCCACCTTGCTCGGACTGGTCACCCGGTTCGCCGCGCTCGGCGGTGCCCTCCTGTCCCTCGGCTTCTTCCTGGCGGTGAGCTGGACGACTCGGCCGTACTACTTCGGGGCCGACATCGTGTTCGTCTTCGCCTGGACACCGTTGCTGATCGCGGGCGACGCGGGGGTGTGGTCGCTGAGTGCCCGGCTGAGCACGAAGGGACAGGACGACGCCGGGCGGCGCATTGTGTTGCGGGGCGGTCTGATCGCGGGTGCCGTGGCTGTGGTCGGAGTCGCTGCGAGCAGTGTGCTGGCGCTCGCCCGGCGCCCTGCCCGTTCGTCCGCGGACCCGGTGAGCCACGTGATCGCGTTCGTCGACGACGTTGTTGTCGGCTCGTCGAAGAGCTTCACGATGCCGAACGGGACGCCCGCGCACCTCCTGCGTCCGGCGCCGGACACGTTCCTGGCGTACAACGCCGCCTGCAGTCATCAGGGCTGCCCGGTCTCCTATGTCGGCCCTGGGTTCCGGTGCCCGTGCCACGGTGCCACCTACGACGAGAACGGGCAGGTGACCGGAGGTCCGGCACCCGCACCGCTGGTCAAGATCCCGGTCGAGGTGGTCGACGGGCAGGTGGTGCTCGCCTGATCTTCGTTGTTTCTGCGGTCAGCAGCGCTGGACCGGCCGGGTGAGCCTCAGGTCGTAGGCGAGGATGACGGCCTGGATCCGGTCCCGTGCGCCGATCTTGGCGAGGACCCGCCCGACGTGGGTCTTCACCGTCGACTCCGACAGCGTGAACCGACGCGCGATCTCGCCGTTGGTCAGGCCGTGGCCGATGGCGACGAGGATCTCGCGCTCACGGCGGGTCAGGGACCGCAGCCGAGGATCTTCCCGCACGGGGTCGTCGTCGAACTGGCCGGCGACCGCGTCGAGCAGCCGCCGGGTCAGCGCCGGCGCGATCACCGCGTCCCCGGCGGCGACGGCCCGGATTCCGGCGAGCAGCTCCTCCGGGCGGGCGTCGTCGAGCAGGAAACCGCTTGCCCCGGCTCCCAGCAGGGAGAACGCGTACCGGTCCGCGTCGGCCGTCGTCAGCACGAGGACCCGCGAACGCCCGCCGGCGGCGACGATGCGCCGGACGACCTCGATGCCGTTGACGGCCGGCGCGCGGAGGTCCACCAGCACCACGTCGGGACGCAGCTCGGTGGTCCGCCGAACGGCCTCGGATGCGCTCTCGGCCTCGCCGACGATCTCGGTGTCGGGGGCGCTGTCCAGCAGCACGCGGAACCCGAAGCGCTGCAGCGGCTGGGAATCCACCACTAGCACAGAGATCATGGCTGCCCTTCGGGGTCGCTCGGGCGGTCCAGCCGCCGTCCCGGTGATGGCTACTTCATACCGAGCAGACCTGAGACGACCGTTAAAGCGGCGGGCAACCCTGTTGCACCTGAGACGTCCGTCAAGTCGAGATCGACCAAGGGGGACGAATGCGCACGATCACCACGTTGTTGCTCGCCTGCTTCGCCTTGACCGCGTGCGGTTCGCACCGGATCGAGGCCGACCCGACGTTCCTCGTCCTGGACGTCGGCGAGAGCACGTACGACATCAACGTCACCAGCGGGCGGCCGGATGATCTGCTGGCGGACAACTGGCACCGGTCGACCGTCGACAGGGCGGAGTTCGAGGGCGAGGTGCGGAAGGGCGACCACGTGGTCTGCCACCTGACGGAGACCGATGCCGTGCGGATCACGAAGTGCCGGAAGGCGTAGCCGTTCCCTCTCCGTGACCCGCGCGTGGAACTCGGCACTGGTATGAAGCAGCTATGGGGTTGAGGCGGTTCTTCGCGCCGGTGGCGGTGGGTGTGGTCGTCGCGGTCGCGTTCCTGGGGTGGGGGTTCGTCACCCGGCACTCGGCGGTGCCCGATGTCGTCGAGGGGTGGGCGAGGCCGAACGGGAACGGGACGGCGATCGCGTTCTACGAGAGCGACGACCACCGGGACAGCAACTCCTACATCGTGGCCGGGGCGTCTTGGGCCGGGCGGGACGGCCTGTGGCACGACGGGGCGGACGGGCCGACGTGCGTGGGCACCGACACCTCCGCGAGGGTTCACGTGCGGTTGGGCGTCGTGGACGTCGAGCCGGACGTGGAGGGCGGTGGGCCGCGCGTGGTGTGGTTGCGCTGCCTCGACTAGGAGCGGCGGCACACCGGGGCCGCACGTCTTCCACTCGAGCCACTCCGAGTTGCAAGCGACCGGTTTTTCGCCGTCCGAGACGACGTTCGTCGTGGCTACCAGCAGCGATGTCACGGCGTGAACCCGACACCGATCCCGAGTTGCCAAAGCTGTCAAGGCAATCTTGTCAACATTGCCTAAGCTGGGGCAAACTGGTGAGGTCCGCGCTGACCTCTACCTGCGGGATGGGCATGGAGATCTTCGAGACACGAGTGGCAAGAGAGGTGCCCGGAGCCTGGCTGGTGGTCGGTGGCGCCGGGTACATCGGTTCTCACGTGGTGCGGCGGTTGCGGCAGGACGGGCGTGCGGTCGTGGCGCTCGACGACCTGTCGACCGGGGACGCGGCTCGCGTGCCGGACGACGTGCCGTTGGTCATCGGTTCCTTCGCCGATCGTGTGCTGGTCAGCGCGGTGTTGCGGGAGCACCGGATCGTCGGCGTGATCCACCTGGCCGCGCGCAAGTCGGCCACCGAGTCGGTGTCCTACCCGCGGCGGTACTACCGCGACAACGTCGAGGGCATGCGGGTGTTGCTCGACGAGATGGTCGATGCCGGGGTCACGCGGTTCCTGTTGTCCTCCAGCGCTTCCGTGTACGGGGTGCCGAGTGATCCGATGGTCACGGAGGCGACGCCGACCGCGCCGATCAGCCCCTACGGGGAGACGAAGCTGATCTGCGAGTGGTTGTTGCGGTCGGCCGGGCGGGCCAACGGGCTGTCGTGGGTCGCGTTGCGGTACTTCAACGTGGTCGGCGCGGATGATCCGCTGCTGGCCGACACCAGCCACGACAACCTGTTCCCCCTGGTGTTCCAGGAGGTCGCGGCGGGACGGCCGGCGACGGTCACCGGCGTGGACTACCAGACCAAGGACGGCACCGGGGTCCGGGACTACGTGCACGTCGCCGACGTGGCGGACGCGCACGCCGCGGCGGTCGAACGGCTGGAGCGGCAGCAGTCGGCGGACGTCTACAACGTGGGCACGGGGGTCGGGTACTCCGTGCTGGAGGTGCTCGACGCCATCCGGTCCATCTCCGGGCTTCCCGTCGAGGTGGTGGCACTTCCGCGACGGCCGGGGGACGCGCCCGAGATCGTCGCGAACGTCGACAAGATCGCGCGCGAGCTCGCCTGGAAGGCCGGGTACGACCTCGAGGCCATGGTGCGCAGCGCCTGGCGGGCGTGGTCGCGGCTGGACGCCGCCAGCGCGCTTTGACCCCAGAATCGCAGAGGAGCTCCGAAGCCTTATGACGCACCAACAACCGCCGGTGCTCGACGCCGCGGCACTCGAGCAGTTCGACCGGCTCGGCTATCTCGTCCTGCCCGGCTTCCTGCCCGAGGACCTGGTGGACCGGCTGCGGCCCGAGGTCGACCGGTGGGTCGACGACGGGCTGCGGGCCCGGTCCATCGACTCCGCCAAGGACCCGCGGACGCACGGTGTGCCGCCGGTCGTGGAACTGGAGCTGCCCGCGCACGGGGAGCTGATCACGTACCGGCCGCTGATGGAGCTGCTGGAGGTGTTGCTGGGCAAGGAGTTCGTGTTCCACCACCTGCACAGCGACCGGCAGGCCCCCGATCTGCCGGGCAAGGCGTGGCACCACGACTACGAGCAGGGGGCGGACGGCGACCGGTCGCACCTGATGATCCACACGCTGCACTACCTCGACGGGCTCGGGGACGACACCGCCTCGCTCGTCGTGCTGCCCGGATCGCACCTCGAGGACGCCGGCAAGACCGCGCGGGCACACCTCGGCACGGACGTGCTGCCCGGCGAGCTCGTGCTCGACCGGCTGCCACCGGGCTCCACGGTGGTGCTGCACTCCGCGCTCTTCCACGCCCGCCGGACGATCGACCGGCCGTCGGACAGGCCGCGCTACTTCATGGACAGCTCCTACTGCCAGACCGGCACGCAGTGGCCGCCGGTGAAGCCGTACTGGCGGCACATCCTCGACCGGGCGCGGGCGCTCGGGCTCGGGGCGGACCGGCCGGAACTGTTCGCGGAGCGGCACTTCACCGAGTTCGCCGGCGCGTCCGGCGGGATGTCATGACGGACCGGCCGGTGCGGATCGGGCTGCAGCTGCAGCCCCAGCACGCCGACTACCGCAAGATCCGCGCGACGGCCGCGGAGGCGGAGGCGCTCGGCGTCGACGTCATCTTCAACTGGGACCACTTCTTCCCGCTGTGGGGCGATCCCGACGGCCTGCACTTCGAGTGCTGGACGATGCTCGCCGCGCTGGCGGAGTCGACCAGCCGGGTGGAGCTCGGGCCGCTGGTGTCGTGCAACGGGTACCGCAACCCGGAGTTGCTCGCCGACATGGCGCGCACGGTCGACCACATCAGCGAGGGCCGGCTGATCCTCGGGATCGGGTCGGGATGGTGCGAGCGCGACTTCGTCGAGTACGGCTACGGCTTCGAGCCCGACGGCGCGCGGCTCGCGGAGTTCGCGCGGTCGTTGCCCCGGATCGAGGAACGGCTCGCGCACCTGAACCCGCCGCCCACCAGGAAGATCCCGGTGCTGATCGGCGGCAGCGGCGAGAAGAAGACGCTGCGGCTGGTCGCCCGGCACGCCGACATCTGGCACGGCTTCCACGACCCGGACACGCTGGCGCACAAGCTGAACGTCCTGAGGGACCACTGCGCCGCCCTCGGCCGCGACCCGCGGGAGATCGAGATCTCCAACGGCGTCTTCGGCCACCCGTCGCACGTCGGCCCGCCGGACGAGCTGGGGCCGCGCCTGCGTGCCCTCGGCGTCTCGCTGTTCACCGTCGGCATCGACGGCCCGCACTACGACCTGACACCGCTGAAGGACTGGATCTCCTGGCGCGACAGCCAGAACGGCTGAAGACCACGAAGGGGCGCTTTCCTCGCGAGGAAAGCGCCAGCGTTGCGCAAGTGGCCCCGCACGTCGGTGCCCGACGACCCGTTCGCCTGGCTGCTCACGGTCGCCCGCAACCACGCGC
>NZ_JBEXNC010000031.1:0-48452 GCF_040610935.1 Lentzea sp. NPDC003310 | reverse complement strand
TTTCTTACTTCACCCCCGGGCCCCACCCCCACACCGCCTAAACCCCCCCTCGGGCCGATTACCCCCCGCCAAACCCCCCCCTTCCGGCACAAGGCTTACAGAGACCCGAAGAGTCCGTCCACAAAGGCGTTGCGGAACTTGCCCTCGGGGTCGCGCTTGCGCATCAGCTCCGCGAAGTCCGCCGCCCGCTCGTACCCGGCGACGATCTCCGCCGGCCCCGCCGCCGTCAGCTTGCCCCAGTGCGGCCGCGCGCCCAGCGGCCGCAACCGCTTCTCCACCTCCGCGAGCACGGGCCCGACCACGTCGAGGTCGTCGACCCACGTGAAGTGGAACGTCACGGTGTCGCGGTGGTAGGCGGGGCTCAGCCACAGGTCGTCCCCGCGCACCGTCCGCACCTCCGCGATGTGGATCACCGGCGCCACCAGGTCCGCGATCTCGCGGATCGCCGCGAACGCCGCCGGAGCCGCCGCGCGGGGCAGGTAGAACTCGGACTGCAGCTCCTCCCCCGCTCCCGGGGTCAGCTCGGGGCGGAAGTGCGGCAGCCGCTCGTGCCACGGACCGGCGACGTCCAGCTGGTCGGTGCTGAGCTCGACCGGCATGCCGGGCACGGGGTGCATCGGCACCCCGGCCCGCCGGCCGCCGTCCCACGCCGTCTCCGGTTGGTCGAGACGGCGCTTGAGCCAGACGTCCCCGGTGGCGCGCCAGTCGGTGAACAGGCTGACGCTGTACGCCGCTCCGAACACCTCGTCGAGCGACGACGCCACCTCGTCGAGCGGCACGAGCGCGTGCACCCGTTGCGCCATCGGGTAAGCCGGTTGGACGTCGAGCGTCACCTTGCTGATGATGCCCAGAGCCCCCAGCGCCACCACGGATCCGGCGAACTCGTCGCCGTCGACGTCGCGGCTCAGCTCGACCAGGTCGCCCTCGGGTCCCACGACCTCCAGCCCCGCCACCGACGCCGCCAGGCACCGCTGGGTGTCGCCGGAGCCGTGGGTGCCGGTCGAGCACGCCCCGGCGATCGAGATGTGCGGCAACGAGGCCAGGTTCGCCAGGGCGAGGCGCTCCTGGTGCAGCAGGTAGATCAGGTCCGCGTACCGCATGCCGCCGGTCACCGTGACCGTGCTCGCGTCGTGGTCGATCACCACGCGCCGCGGCAACCGGTCCAGCTGCACGAGGTCGTGCGCGGTGTCGGCCACGCGGCTGAACGAGTGCCCGGTGCCGAGCGCGCGGATCTTCGGGCTGTGCGCGACGATCCGCCGCAGCTCGTCGACCGACTCCGGCCGGTGCAGGTGGCTCGGCGCGAAGGTGATGTTGCCGGCCCAGTTCGTGATCGAGGCGTGTGCCGTTGCCATCTTGCCCCCAGAGTGACTCAGTCCGTCGTCAACAGGTCGTCCACGACCACAAAGCGGAAGTCGCGCGCCAGCAAGCCCTCGATCATGTCCGACAGCGAGGCCACGGTCTGCGAGCGGTCGCCGCCGGAGTCGTGCAGCAGCACGATCGACCCGGCCCGTGCCTCGTCGAGGACCGTGCCGGAGATGAAGTCCGTGCCGGGCATCTGCCAGTCGTCCGGCGCGACGTCCCACAGCACGGTCGTCAGGTCCATCTCGCCCAGCCAGCCGACGACCTCGGGCGACCGCGACCCGTACGGCGGGCGGAACAACGTCGTCTTCGTGCCGGTCGCCTCGGCGATCGCGTCGCCGGTGCGCTCGACCTGCTCGGCGAGCTGCGACCGCGTCAGCTCCGGCAGGAACGGGTGCGACCACGTGTGGTTGCCGAGGGTGTGGCCCTGCTCGACCATCCGCGCCAGGGTCTCGGGGTAGGCCTTCGCGTAGGTGCCGACGCAGAAGAACGTCGCCGGCACCCCGTAGCGCTCCAGCACGTCGAGCACCTGGTCGGTGTAGGGCGGCTGCGGCCCGTCGTCGAACGTCAGCGCGACCTCGGGGCGGTCGCGGTCGCCGTGCGCGAACCAGCGGCCCTGCGCGGTGACCCGGTTGACCGCCTCGGTGCTGGCCGCGTACCCCGCCGCGAGCACGTCCTCCAGGCCCGTCTGGGTGCCCCGCGCGCGTTCCAGCCTCGTGAGCGCCGCCAGGTTCGCCAGACCGGTCCGCGCGAGGTCGAGCGCCGGCACGGACCCGAAGCGCGGCCGTGCGGGCAGGACCGCGGGGTCCGCCCGGTGCACCTCGATGCCCGCCGCCATCAGGCGGCCGTCGAGAACGCCGTTGGTGCTCTCGACGACCACCACCGGCGTCTGCGGCAACCCGCGCAGGTGCTCGATCAGTTCCGGTGTCCGCGCCTGGGCGAACGTCGCCGGCGGCACGGCGGTCTCGCCCCGCGCGTCGACGACGTGCACCTCGAAACCGGCTTCACCCCAGGCGATTCCCGAATACAGCATGCGACTCCCCCACGTGTGCTGCGGACGTGCCGGTGACCGTCCGAACTAGACGGTGTCGAGCCTGCGCGAGACACGGCCTGCCTCGCGGAGCACCGCCTCGCGGTACCTGTCGCCCAGCTTCCCGATCGGCGCGAGCACGCGGCACTGCTCGAAGAACCCGTCCTCGAACGGGATGGCGAACCCGACCAGCGGGATGACCTCGACGTCGGACCGGCTGTCGAACAGCTCGCGGACCTCCTCCTCCGGCCGCGCCTGCTCGTCCAGCACCGCGCCGACGACCAGGGTCGTGACGCCGTCGACCTTGCCGCGCACCAGGCCGAGCGACCCGTCGGGCGCCACGCCCTCGAGCTCCCGCTCGACCTCCGGGTAGATCTTGTCCACCTCGAGCCAGCCGCCGAACGTCAGCGCGAGCTCGAGGTCGAGCCGCGGCCACTTGGCGAGGTAGTAGCGGTTGGTGATGGACGCGGAGACGTCCTGGGCCGCCTGGTCGCGGCGGTGCGGCAGGTGGATGCCGAACACGTCGTCGGCGAGGATCAGCGGCGTGCCGCTGCGGGAGATCCGGTAGGCCCACTCCTGGTCCTCGGGTCCCCAGGCGACGAACCCCTCGTCCAGCCACAGCTCGTGGTCGCGGACGACCTGCGCCGGGAGGGCCATGAGGCCGGTGCGCGCGAACGCCCACGGGTAGCGGGCGTAGGCCGACTTGAACTCCTCGGAGAAGCGCGGGTCGAGCTTCACGCGCTCCGCGGGGGCGAGGCCCTCCAGCAACTCGCGGTAGTGCTCGAACGGCCGGACCTCGACGTCGCCGACCTCCAGCGGCACGATCTCCTCGTAGCCGAGGACCTGGCCCATCGCGCAGATGTTGTACCGGTGCTGGAAGTACCGCTCCACTAACGTCTGCAGGGCGGTGGGCGCCAGCAGCACGTCCGCGTCCACCAGGCAGATGATCTCGCCGGACGTCGCGCGGAGCCCCAGGTTGGTGGCCCGGCTGGTGTTCCAGTCCTCCTGCACGTGCACGGAGAGGAGCTTGATCCTGCCGTGGAACTCCTGGCACAGCGCGGAGAGCTCCGGGTCGTGCTCCAGCACGCCCAGCACCACCTCGAACTCCGCCTTGTCCAGGGTCTGCTCGGCGAGCGACTCGAGCACCGGCTTCAAGGTCTGCAACCGCTGCTTGTACGGGATCACGATGCTGAGCACGGGCTTGGTCACGATCACTCCTCGGGCGACTCGACTCCGGGCGAGCGTAGAACGACTGACCACGCCTTGGCAAGATATTGACAAGCTCGTGGCAAGTCTGCGGTAGGCTCGGACCACGCTCCGGCAGGAGCCGACACCCCATGTGCCGCCACGACTTCCAGGGAGCAACCCGTGACATCCCCCTCGATCCGGCTGTCCGGCGCCGTGATGACGCACCCGAAGCGGGTCGCCGCGGCGCGTGCCCTGTCGGACGGTTTGCCAGAGCTCGGACTCCAGGTCGTGGTCGACCCCCAGCCCGAGGCTCCCCCGGCCGCCTTGCGCACCGCCCGCCTCGCCTGGGCCGCGGTCGGCCCGGACGCCACGCACCACCTGGTGCTGCAGGACGACGCGGTGCCGGCCGCCGACTTCCTGCGCAGGCTCGAACCGCTGGTCGCGGCACGGCCGGACGCCGCGCTGAGCCTGTTCACCGAGTGGGGGTCGCGCACCTCGCACGTCGTGCGGATCGCCGCGCTGCTCGGCTACACGATGGCGCCGGTCGTGGACGACTACATCCCGGCCGTCGGGCTGGTGCTGCCGGCCGAGGTCGCGCGCGGCTTCGAGGAGTACGCGCGGGCCAAGCTCGACGGCCGCGACCACGACGACGTCGCGTTGCTCGACTACCTCAGCGACCTGGGCGTCGAGACGGTGATCCCGGTGGCGGGGCTCGTGGACCACCGCGAGGACATCAGCCTCGTCGGCAACAACGTCATGGGCAACCGCTCGGCCACCTGCTTCCCGCCGGCCGGCACCGTGCCCGCCGGCCCGCACTCGCTGCTGACCGCGCCCGCCACCGTGCCGTACTACGACTTCTGGGGCCAGTACTCGGACGCGTGCGTGCCGGACGAGTCCAGTGTGGACGGCCGGGAGCGCTCGTCCGCCCGCGCCTGGCTGCTCGAGCGCAGCGTCACCCACCCGGAGATGATGGCCCTGCTGGAGGAGGCGCTCGCGCGTCACCCGCAGCGGGAGTTCCTCGTCGACCGGCTGAGCGAGATCGTGCTCGGCGAGGTGTGGATCGTCGCGTTCCTGCTCGGCGTGATCGCCGCCGAGCACGCGCGGGAGGTCGGCCGGCCGCTCGACTTCGCCGCCCCGCTGGCGAAGGCGGCGCTCGCGACGTTCGGACCGGGCGCGGTGCGCCGCGTCGTGCCCGCCCGCTGGCTGCCGACCGTGGGGTCGGTGCTCGAACCCCTGGTGCTCGACGGCGTGCGCGCGGGCGCGGCCCGGGAGAACGCCCGCACGTCCGCCTGACCCACCGCGGGTGCCGAAACCGGGTCGACGGGTCGCGGCACCCGTGGTGTGATCGGTCCAGCTGTCCCCGCGGTACCGAGGAGATGTCGTTGACGAGCGAGAACCCGGTGATCGACGCCGCACTGGTGCAGCGGCTGCTCGCCGCGCAGATGCCGGAGCTCTCGGCCCTGCCGCTGACGCTGCTGGACCCGGCCGGGTCGGACAACGTGATCTTCCGGCTCGGCGACGACCTGTCGGTGCGGCTGCCGCGCGGCGACTGGGCGACCGGGCAGCCGCGGAAGGAGTTCCTCTGGCTGCCCCGGCTCGCGCCGCTGCTGCCGGTGCCCGTGCCCACCACGGTTGCGCTCGGCGAGCCCGGGGAGGGATATCCGTGGCACTGGTGCGTGTCGCGCTGGCTCGACGGCGAGACCCCGGCCATCGGCGGGCTCGCCGACCCGGACAATACCGCGGTCGAGCTGGCCGAGTTCGTCAAGGCGCTGCACCGCGCGCCGGCGGACGAGTCGCTCGTTCCCGGGCCGCACAACAACTTCATCGGCGCCCCGCTCGCCCGCCGCGATCCCGGCACGCGCCGGACGATCGCAGCCGTGGCCGGCGTCTTCGACACCGGCGCGCTCACCGCGGTCTGGGACGCGGCCGTCGCGGCGCCGGAGTGGAGCGGGCCGCCGGTCTGGGTCCACGGCGACCTGCACCCCGGCAACCTGCTCACCGTCGACGGCCGGCTCAGCGCCGTGCTGGACTTCGGCGGCCTCGGCGTCGGTGACCCGGCGTGCGACCTGCTGATCGCCTGGACGCTGCTGCCGGCGCCCTCCCGCGAGGTGTTCCGCGCCGTGCTGGACGTCGACGACGACACCTGGACGCGGGGCCGCGGCTACGCACTGAGCACCGGCCTGAACGCCTACTCCCACTACGCGGCAACGAATCCCCGCGTCGCGCGGGCGACCACCCACCAGATCACCGAGGCCTTGGCGGGGTGATCCCCCGCCCGGGCCTCAGCTGTAGCTGCGGGCCTGCAGCTCGAACAGGTCGGCGTAGAGACCCCTGCTCGCGAGCAGCTCCGAGTGGTCGCCGATCTCCGCGACCGTGCCGCCCTCCAGCACCACGATGCGGTCGGCCATCCGGACCGTCGAGAACCGGTGCGACACGAACAGCGTGAGCCCGCCGTGGCGGCCCACGTCCCCGGCCGACCCGGCGTACCGCTCGAAGATCGCGTGCTCGGCCGCCGCGTCCAGTGCCGCAGCGGGTTCGTCCAGCACCAGCACCAAAGCCTTGTCGCGCAACGCGGACCGCGCGAGCCCGAGCGTCTGCCACTGCCCGCCGGACAGCTCCGCGCCGTCGGTGTACCCGTGTCCCAGCGCCCCGTCCAGACCGCCGGGAACCCGCCGCACGACCCGTTCGGCACCGGCCCTGGCGATCGCCCCGGTCAGCGCCTCGTCGTCGTCCAGGCGGGCGAGGTCGCCGACGCCCACGTTGTCCCGCAACGTGAACTCGAACCGCGCGAAGTCCTGGAAGAGCGTGGAGACGGCCGCCCGCCACTCGTCCTGCGGCAGGTCGCGCAGGTCCACGCCGTCGACGAGGATCCGGCCGGACGTCGGTTCGTACAGGCCGCACAGCAGCTTGACGAGCGTGCTCTTGCCCGCGCCGTTCTCGCCCACCAGCGCGATCGTGCGGCCCGCCGGCAGGTCGAGGGTGACCTCGCGCAGCACCGGCCGGTCGCTGCCGGGGTAGGTGAAGCTCACCGCCTCCAGCCGGATGCCGTGGCGCAGCACCGCCGGGACGTGCCCGGTCGGGGCCTCGGTGCGCGCGGCCCGGGATGGCCAGCTGCGCAACGTGTCCAGCCGTCCGAGCGTGTGGCCTGCGGCGTGCAGCGTCGACAGCACGCTCAGCGCGGCGGCGACCTGGACGTTGATCTGCACGGCCAGCGTGATCACGAGGACCACGTCGCCGACGGTCACCAGGCCGCGGACGGCCTGCTGCAGCACCAGGAAGATCGCGGCGCACGCGGCGAGGGCGAAGGCCACTTGGCCGAGCGCGCGCAACGCCGCTCCCGCCAGCTGCCCGTGCCACAGACGCGTCGTCGCCCGCCGCCAGCTCTCGTCGTGCCTGCGCCGCAACGCCGCCTCCGCGCCGAGGATGCGCGCCTCCTTGGCGGACGCCGACGACGTCGCCACGTGCAGCAGGTGGCGGGCGAGGCGGTTCTGCTCGGCGGCGGAGTCGCGCGAGCGGTCGATCAGGCGCTGCGCGTACTTGCCCATGATCACCGGCGGCAGCGCGCCCAGCGGCAGGAGCAGCAGCCACGGCTGCAACGAGGCGAGGATCGCGGTGCTGATGACGAGCTGACCGCCGAGCAGCACCACCTGCAGCAGCGCCTCGATGTAGCTGCGCGCCTTCTGGATCTCCTCGCGCACCAGGACGACCGTGTCCGCGAACTTCGAGCTGTCGAGGTGCTCGACGCCCAGGGTGCCGTTGACGTACCCGATCAGCTCGGAGTTGATCCGCGACTCGGCCAGCTCGCCGACCTCGTAGTAGTAGAGGTGCGCGAAGTGCCCCATCATCAGCTCCGCCACGAGGACCGCGGCGATGAAGAGCCCGAGGACCACGGTGCTCCGGACCTGACCGGCGAGCAGGTCGTCGGTGAACGCGCCCAGCGCGAGCGCGACGGCCGGGGTGGCCAGGTAGCCCAGGGTCAGCAGCACGATCGCCTTCAGCAGGCGGACGCGGTCGGCCTGCCACGCGAGCGTGAACAGCCACCGCGCGGTGCGCGCCAGGTTCTTCATGAGACCTCGTCCATCGCGGAGTCGAGGAGCGGCGCCGCCGTGTCGTCGGCGAACCGCTCGGCCTGCAGCCGGAACAACGTGGCGTAGCGCCCGCCCTGGGCGAGCAGTTCGTCGTGGGTGCCGCGCTCGGCGACCCTGCCGTGCTCCAGCACCACGATCTGGTCGGCGCGGCGGACGGTCGAGAAGCGGTGCGAGATGATCACCGTGGTCAGCCCGCGGGTGATGTCGAGGAACCGGTCGAAGAACTCGACCTCGGCGCGCACGTCGAGCTGCGCGGTGGGTTCGTCGAGGATCATCACCGACGCCCCGGCGTGCACGGCGTGCAGCGCGCGGGCCAGCGCGACCCTTTGCCACTGCCCGCCGGAGAGGTCACGACCGCCCTCGTACTGGCTCGACAGCACCGTGCGCAGGCCGTCGGGCATCGTCGCGATCACCTCCGCGGCGCCGGACCGCCGTGCGACCGCCAGCAGGTCGTCCTCGCCCGCCGCGAACTCGGGCGCGCCCAGCGAGATGTTGTCGGCGACCGGGAGCTCGTAGCGGACGTAGTCCTGGAAGATCACCGCGAGCCGCCGGTGCCACTCGCGCGGGTCGACGTCGCGCAGGTCGTGACCGTCGATGCTGACCCGGCCGGCGGTCGGGTCGTAGAGCCGGGTCAGGAGCTTGACCAGGGTGGTCTTGCCGGCGCCGTTCAGGCCGACGACGGCGAGCGAGGTCCCGGCGGGCACCTCGAGGTCGAGTCCCTCCAGGACGTCCGGGCCGTCGGGGCGGTACCGGAAGCCGACGTCCTCGAACCGGATCGACCGCCGCGGCAGGTCCTGGGCGGACAGCGACTTCCCGGCCGCGAGCGGGCGCAGCGCGCGTCCGCCGTCGCGGAACGCCAGCAGCGCCTCGTAGGCGAGCGAGCCGTACTGGGTCTGCACGTCGGCTTCCGGGAAGTAGACGCCGAACCGCATGAGGATCAGCACGGCCTGCAACGCGATGCCGAGCTCCAGCAGGCTCAGCCCGCCGTCCGCGCCGCGACCGGCCAGCAGCACGAACACGATCGCGGCACCGACGAGCCCGATCGCGGACAGCACCAGGAACGGCGCGCCGAGCAGCGCCCGGCGGCCCCGCCACATCGTGGTCAGGTAGTGGAGGTCGTCGCGGCGGTGCCGGTCGCGCAGCCAGCCGACCAGGCCGAGCAGCCGGATCTCCTTGGCCGCCTGCGGACCGGACGCCAGGGACTTCAGGTACGTCACCTTGCGGCGGTCGCCCGCGAGCCCGTCCCAGAAGTCGCCGAACCGGCCGAGGGAGCCGCGCTGGCCGAACCGGATCACCAGTGCCGTCACCCCGATGACCACGGCGGCCGGCGGGCTCAGCGTCACGCCGACCAGCACGACCGCGCCGACGAGCTGCGTGTAGCGGGCCACCAGGGCCAGCACTCCGGCCGCCGCGTCGCCCGGTGAGGCGGACGCGCGGTCGAAGGCCTCCCGTGCGGCGTTCACGTCGTCGAGCAGGCGCGCGTCGTCCAGCGCCATCGCCGGGGTGTCGACCAGGGCCGCGCGCATCAGCAGGACCCGGCACCGCCCGTCGACGTGCCTCATCACCAGTTCGCCGGCCGCGGCCTGGAAGGGCGCCAGCAGCTGCTGGCCGCCGACGACGGCCGCCGCCACGAACAGGATCGAGAGCAGGGCCGTCCACGCGGTGGCGTCGCCGCCGACGGCGGCGGGAACCCCTTGCAGGAGAACGCTCATCGCCACGACGAAGCCCAGCGGGAGCAGTCCCAGCACCACGTTGAGCACCAGGGTCGCCGCCAGCGTGCCCGGCGGCACGTGGCGCAGCAGACCCAGCATTCGCAGCCAACGACCCGAGCGCCGCCGCACCTCGCCCACCAGTCTGATCACGGCGGCCAGCTTGCCACAGCGCGCAACATCGTGGCAAACAAACCGGACTTTTTGGCAAATTCCCGGGTCGGAGCACTCTCGCGCCGGAAGAACTTGAATTCACAAACACCTGGCGAACAGGAAAGAGTCCGGAACGAACCGCAAACTGGTAACTGGCAACATCGCGCGTACCGGAACTCGTGGGCGCAGAACAACCGGAACAGCGACGAGGGGCGATTCTTTCCACTTCACGTGGAAAGAATCGCCCCTCGTCGTCAAGTCGGGCACCGCAGGACCGAGACGTCGTCGGCTCCGCCCCGCGAGCGCGTTCCTCCATTACCGGCCCACCGGGGCTCCCTCAGCCCCCGTCGGCCGAACCCACCAGGTCACACGTGCTCTGACCTGCGCAAGACTCTCAGAACCGCACCACGTAGCCCTGCGGCCAATCCACGTCCGAACCTCCGCCGGACCTGGCGCCGCGGTCTACCCGGAGCGAATCCATCGAGACACCCAGCATCTTGCTAACCCCCAGTTGGTTAGGCGACCTACGCCGCGCGCAGTGGCGCGCTCGGCTACTGTTCCTTCTGCGGCACGGAAACTCGAACACCCAGACGTACCGCGCACCCCCTACTGCGGGCGACCATGCCATAAGGTCGGGGGCTCCGGAACAGCGTGGCAAGTTTGCCACGATTCCCACGGTCGATGTCAAGTAGTTGCCAACTCGGCGCCGATGTACCAGGGTGGTTCCAAACAGATTCACCACGCTCTGGGGGGAGCCGTGCGAAGAGGAAACGGTCGCGCGTGCGCGCCCTCCGCGACCGGAGGCCGCGCCGGACGTCACCGCGAAAGACCGGGGCGTGCTGGGAGCGCGAAGGCTAAGACGCGACGAGCCGGTGCCGGGACACGGTGGACGACGTCCCCGTGCCCCGGCACCGGCTCGGTCAGGCCGGCGGCCGCGGTCTCACTCCGCGGCGCTCAGGTCCCGGCTGTAGGCGGTCGAGAGCATCTTCGCGAGGCTGCGCCAGATGTCCGCGGCCAGCTCGATGTTCAGGCTGTCCTGCGCCTGCTGCGCGAGTTGCTGCAGGGCGCGGGATCCCTCCTCGCGGTCGCCGTCGATGATCCGCAGCTGCGCGCGCAGCGCCTCGAACCTCAACCGGTCGCGGAAGGACAGCAGCAGCTGCTGGTCGCCGAGTCGTGCGCAGAGTGTGCGCGCGTCGTCGATCCGGTTCTCCTCGAACGCGAGATGTGCGCTCAGCGCGAGGAGTTGCTGCTTGTACAGGTCGGTGCCGACCAGTTCGACGGCGGACGCGACCTCGTCGAGCCGGGCCCGCGCGCTGTCGATGAGCGCCGGCGTGATCTGCAGGTAGAGCGACACGGCCGCGAGCCGCAGGCGGACCCAGAGCATCAGGTCCTCGCGACTGTCCAACTGCGACAGTGCGCGCTCCAGCAGTGCCTTGGCCTCCGCGTGGTCGCTCTGCCTGATCCGCACGGTCGCGGCCGCCCAGAGCGCCTCGACGAGCAGCGAGCCGGTGCAGTCGGCGGTCAGCGCGCACAGCTCGTCCGCGTGCGCCCTGGCGTCGAGCAGCCTGCCCGACTCCGCCTCGGCGGAGATCAGCGCGTGCAGCACGGCGGCCTGGTCCGGCACCGAGAGCCCGACCATGAGCTCACGGGCCTCCTCGGCGTGCTGCCGGGCCATCGTGCTGTCACCGAGCAACCGGGCGCAGCGCGACATCCTGGTGCGCGCGCGAGCACGCAGCTCGAGCACGTCCAGGTCGTCGCTGAGCACCGTGAGCTCGGCGAGCAGCTTGTACTCCTCCTCGTGCCGCCCGGCCACGTCCCGGGACCGCGAGAGCAACCACAGCGCCTGCCACCGCTCCGCGGGATCCAGCTTGTCACCTGTGCGCAGAGCGTCGGCCAGCAGTTCGGAAAGGTCGTTGTCGTTCTCCGCGGACATCACCATGGCCAGCACCCGCGCGAGCGACGGAGTCTGCTCGTCGGCCTCGAAGGCCGACACCGGGACGCCGAGCTTCTTCATCAGGTGTTCCACCACCCGGTCCGTCGGCGGCCTGGCACCTGACTCCAACCGCGACAGATACCCGGTCGACAGGCCTCCCTCGGCCAGCTCCACCTGGGACAGCCCACGCTCGAGCCGCAACGCTCGGAGCCTCAGCCCGAAAGCCGGTTGTTCCAGCACTCGTCCCCCCTCTCCACGGGTCGAACGATCACTTGTGCGTACATTTTCCCCAGGTTGCCCACACTTGGCAAACATCTGCCTAGCGCGTCACACTCTTGGGGCAGTAATGATGCCACGGGCGCGACCGGTTTCCACGCTCAGCCCCCGTGTCGCCGGTGACGGTTGTGCCACGAACTCCCGCGACGTGCAGGGCCGGACCAGCGGACCGCCGGTTCATTCCATCTGAGACGGACGACGACGCGGTTGAACGTTTGTTGCCAAAGCCGAACGGCGGACGTGCTCGCCGAGGACCAGCGGTCCCGATCACGCGACGTCGATCGGGAAGACCGGCCCGACACCGAGGCCGAGATCCTCGCGAGACCCTCCCGGAGTGTCAAGTTTGCCACGGTTGCCAGAGTGTTTTCCCGTCTGGCAACCTGTGGTGTCCGTGTCGGACGAGCGTGGGGGCAGCCGTGAGGAGCAGGGGCGCCGACCGGCACGACGTCGAGCTGGTGCGGTTCCTGTGGGCCGACCTCAACGGCGTGCTGCGGGCCACCGGGGTGGCCCACGCGGCCCTACCTGCCCGGATGCGGTCGGGAATCGGGCTCGCGGCCACGCGGTACGCCGCCCACCTGCTCGACGTGGCCCCACCGGTCGACGGCCTCGACGACGTGCGCGAGGTGCGGGCGACCGCCGACCCCGGCACGTTCGGCCTGCTGCCGCACGCACCCGGCGCGGCGGCCGTGCTCACCGACCTCGTGCGGCCCGACGGCACGCCGTGGCCGGGGTGCCCGCGGGGTTTCCTGCGCGGGGCGATCGACCGGGCGGCCGGGCTCGGCTTCGAGGTCGTCGCGGCGTTCGAGCCGGAGTTCACGCTGCTGCGCCGGGACGACGAGGGCGCGTTGGTGCCGCTCGACGACAGCGTCACCTTCGAGCACGACGCGTTCGACCTGACCAACGACTTCGTGGTCGAGGTGTGCCGGGCGCTGCGGGCGCACGGCATCGAGGTCGAGCTGTACCACCCGGAGTTCGCGGCGGGCCAGCACGAGATGACCATCGGCAGCGCGCCGGCCCTGCGCGCGGCGGACAACCACGTCTGGCAGCGCGTGCTGATCCGCGGCATCGCGAGGACGTACGGCTGGCACGCCACCTTCGCGCCGGCCCCGCTGCCCGGTCTGCGCGGCAACGGCAACCACCTGCACCTCTCGCTGTGGCGGGAGGGCGTCGGCAACGCGTTCGCCGATCCCGCCGGCGCGCTCGGGCTGTCCCCGACGGCCCGGCACTTCATCGCGGGCGTGCTGGAGCACCTGCCGGGCCTGACCGCGTTGCTCGCCCCCAGCCTGAACAGCTACCGGCGGCTGCAGCGCGGGATGTGGTCCGGCGCGTTCGGGTGCTACGGCCCGGACAACCGCGAGGCCGCCGTGCGCGTCCCGGCCCCGTTGCGCGGCGACGAGCGCGGTTCGGCCAACATCGAGGTCAAACCGTGCGACGGCACCGCGAACCCCTACCTGGCACTGGGGGCGGTGATCCACGCGGGGCTCGACGGCGTGGTGCGGGAGCTCGACCCCGGCCCACCGGTGGCCGGAGCCCTCGCCGACCTCTCGGAGGCCGAACTGGACGAGCGGGGCGTGCGCTGGTCGCCGCGGTCGCTCGAGGAGGCGGTGGACGCGCTGGCGCGGGACGAGTTCCTGCTGGCGGCCCTGGGATCGCCGCTCAGCGAGCTGTACCTGGCCGTGAAGCGGGCCGACATCCTCGACCTCAAGGGGCTCGACGACGCGGCCCACCACGCCCTGTACACCGCGAGGTACTGACCACCGGATCGTCCACAACGGACGGTTTCGGGGCGTTCAGCCGGATGGCACAACTTTGCCCGATTTGTTGCCATAAGTTGCCAGAAATGACAGCCTGATCCCGCTGCCGAGGTGACGTTGGGGGTGTCGATTCCATGCGCGGCAACGATTGCGCGTTCGGTCAGGGCTCGCGGCTGCACTGGCTCGTCGCCGGGTACGCGCTGTCCACGGCGGGCAACTACCTCAACCTCGTCGCGCTCGGCCTCTACACCTTCCAGGTCACCGGCGACGGCCTCGGCGTCGCGCTGGTCATGGCGTTGCGCCTCGGCGCGGGCAGTGCCGGCGGGATCGCGGGCGGGTTCCTCGTCGCGCGGACCGACCGGCGCCGGCTCATGATCGGCGCGGACGTGGCGCAGGCGCTCGCGATGACCGCGCTCGTGCTCGGCCCGCGCGACGTCGGGTTGCTCGCCGTGGTCGTCGTGGTGCTCGGAGCGGGCAACTCCGTCTTCTCGGTGGCGTTGCGGACCTCTGTGCCGGACGTGGTCGGGCACGAGCAGCGGGTGCGGGCCAACGGTCTGCTGGTGACGGCGAAGTCGCTGGGCACGGTGGCGGGTTTCGCCTCGGCGGGAGTGGTGATCGGGACCGGTGGGCTCACCGCCGCGTTCGCCCTGAACGCCACCAGCTTCGTCGCGTCCGCGCTCACCGTGCTGATGATCCGGGTCCGCGTCGGCACACCGGTGGCCTCCACGGGCCGCCGGCGCGTGCCGAACGCGCTGGCGCTGGTTCCCGCTCTGCTGCTGGGAATGGTGGCGGTGCGCGGCGCCGACGCGCTGGCGTCGGCCTCGCACAACGTCGCCCTGCCGGTGCTCGCGAGCACCGGCCACGTGGCGGACGGTGCCGCGTTCCTGAGCCGGTTCTGGGTCATGTGGGCCGTCGGCACGCTGCTGGCGCACCAGGTGCTGACCCGGTGGCGGCGCTCCGGTGGCGCGCGGCGGGAGGAGCGGCTCTTCGCCGTCGCCACCGGCGTCATGGCCCTGTCGTTCCCGCTCGCGTTCACCGGACTGCCCGCGCCCGCGCTGATGTGCGCGGCGCTCGTGGCCGGGCTGGCCGACGGGGTCGCCGAGATCACCTGCACGTCGCGGCTGCAGGAGCTGCCCGAACCGCGCCGCGGTGCGGTGTTCGGGCTCGCCGCGACCGCCGAGACCGCCGGTTTCGCCACCGGCATGGTCGCGGCGGGTGCCGTGCTCGAAGTCCTTCCCGCTGCCGCGACCGTGGCGCTGTTCCACGGCGTCGCGCTGTGCGCGGCAGCGGTCTTCCTTGTGTCGAGCTACGTGGGGGGAACCGATCATGACGAGCACCTGGACGCGGGCGTACCGCACAGGTCCGGAGCTGGTGCTGACCGCTGACGACCCGACCGGCGTCGCGGACGCGTTGCTGCGCGCCGCCTCGTCCCGCCCGCACGCCGGCGTGGTCGTGGTCGGCGCGGACGGCCGGGACGAGCTCATCACGTACCCGCGGCTGCTGGAGCGGGCGTGCCGAGTCCTGAGTGGACTGAGGGCGCTCGGTGTCCGGCAGGGCGACCACGTCGTGTTGTGCGGGCTGGAGATCGCGGACCTCCTCACCGCCTTCTGGGCGTGCGCGCTCGGCGGCGTCCGGCCGGCGGTGATCGCGGAACCAGTCGCGGACGGCGGCCCGGCGCTGGACCGGCTGCGGCACACCTGGCGGTTGCTCGGCGAACCGCTCGTGGTCGGCGACGCCGACGGCTTCCGCACCACCTCGGTCACCGACTGCCTGCGGCACGAACCGGCCCGGGACTTCGCGCGCGTCGCCGACGAGGACGTCGTCGTGCTGATGCTCTCGTCCGGCAGCACCGGCGCGTCCAAGGCCGCGCAGCTCACCCAGCGCGCGCTGGTGAGCTTCGCCGCGAGCACGCGCCGGATCTTCGACGCCCGTCCCGGCGACGTCATGCTGAACTGGCTGCCGCTCGACCACAGCGGCGCCTTCCTGCTCTACCACCTGCTGCCGGTGTTCGCGGGCTGCACCAACGTGCACGCGCCGACGTCGTACGTCCTCGCGGACCCGGCGCGCTGGCCGGACCTGATGGCGCGGTACCGCGCGAACCACAGCTGGGCGCCGACGTTCGCCTACCAGCTCGTGGTGGACGCCGCCGGTGCCCGCCGCTGGGACCTGTCCGACATCCGCACGCTGCTGTGCGGCGGCGAACAGGTGCTGCTCCCCGTGCTCGAGCGGTTCACGGCCACCACCGGCGTCGGCCTCGACCGCTACCTGTCCGCGTGGGGCATGGCGGAGACCACGACCGCCATCACGTTCGGCAGGCTGACCGAACCGGGCTCCGTGCTCCGCGTGCGGAAGTCGAGCCTCGGCGGCGACCTGGAACCCGCGGACTCCGGCACCCCGGACGACGAGGTGACGACGTTCGTCGCCGTAGGCCCGCCCGCGCACGAGACGACGTTGCGGATCGTGGACGGCGAGGGCGTCGTCCTGCCGGAGAACCGGATCGGGCGGCTGCACGTCAGCTCGGTCCGCGTCACGCCCGGCTATCTCAACGCGCCGGAGGCCACGGCTGCGGCGTTCGTCGAGCCGGGGTGGTTCGACACCGGGGACCTCGGGTTCCTGTCCGACGGGCAGCTCGTGATCACCGGGCGGTACAAGGACGTCATCGTGGTGAACGGGCACAACCACTTCGCGCACGAGATCGAGGAGGTGGCCGCGTCCGTGCCCGGGGTGCGGATCGGTGCTGTCGGGGCGTGCGGGGTGCCCGACGAGCGGACCGGCAGTGAGCGGCTCGCGGTGTTCTTCGAGAGTGGCGGGGACGACGCTGGGGTTGCCGCAGCGATCCGGCGGGTGTTGCACGCCCGGCTGCGGCTCGGGTCGGTGTGGGTGGAGGCGGTGCCGGGTGGGGAGTTCCCGCGGACGCCCGCGGGGAAGGTGCAGCGAGCTCGGCTGCGGGAGCGGGCGGTGGGACGGTTGGCGGCGGGCCGCGAGCCGGTGGCGGGCCAGCGGTCTGCGGCAGCCGGCGATTCCGTCGCGGACGTCGTCGCGACCACCGTGGCCGCCCTCCTCGGCCACCCCCTCGACCCGCACCTCCCGTTCTACGACGCCGGCCTGACCTCCGTATTGCTGATCCAGCTGCGCGACCGCCTCGAACGCGCCCTCGGCCGCGAGATCCCGGCCACCGCCCTGTTCGAGCACCCCACCACCGCCGCACTGACAACCCACCTCGACCAAACGCAAGCCACCCGCTCCCCCGCCGACCCCACACCGCCGCCCGCGGACACCCGGATCGCCGTCATCGGCATGGCGTTGCACTTCCCCGGTGCCAACTCGCCCGACGAGTTCTGGGCGAACCTGAGCTCCGGCGTGGACAGCGTCCGCCGGTTCCCGGACGACGGCAGCGGCCGGGTGCCGGTGATGGGCGCGATCGACGACGTGGACGCGTTCGACGCCGAGTTCTTCGGCATGACGCCGCACGAGGCGGCGGTGACCGATCCGGCGCAGCGGTTGTTCCTGCAGCTGTGCCACCAGGCGCTGGAGGACGCCGGGCACGCCGCGACCACCGAACGGGTCGGTGTGTACGCGGGGTCCGGCGCGAACCTCTACGGCGGGCGCGGAAGTGCCGCGCCGGGGGACGACTCCGCGGCGAACCTGCAGCGCACGATCGGGCGGGCGCCCGACTTCCTGGCCACCCGCGTCGCCTACCGGCTCGGGCTCACCGGTCCGGCGCTCGCCGTGCAGACCGCCTGCTCGACCTCGTTGGTGGCGGTGCACCTCGCGGTGCAGGCGTTGCTCGCGGACGAGACGGACCTGGCGCTGGCCGGTGCCGCGGCCGTGCACCTGCCGCAGGAGGAGGGATACCTGCCCGGTTCGCCCTTGTCGCCGACGGGGCGGTGCCGGCCGTTCGACGCCGCGGCCGACGGGACCGTCGGGGGCAACGGGGTGGCCGCCGTGGTGCTGAAGCGGCTCGACCGGGCGCTTGCGGACGGGGACACCGTGCACGCGGTGATCCTCGGGTCCGCGGTGAACAACGACGGGGCGGGCAAGGCCGGGTTCGCGGCTCCGGGGGTGGGCGGGCAGGTCGACGTCGTGCGGCGCGCGTTGCGGCGGGCCGGGGTGGCACCCGGTTCCGTCTCGTACGTGGAGGCGCACGGGACTGGTACCGAGCTCGGGGATCCGATCGAGTTCGAGGCGTTGACGCGGGCTTTCGGCGAGAGCTCGGACGGGTTCTGCTCGCTCGGGTCGGTCAAGGGCAACATCGGTCACCTGGACAGCTGCGCCGGGATGGCCGGGCTCATCAAGACGGTGCTCATGTTGCGCCACAAGAAGTTGGTGCCGACAGTCGGGCTGGAGCGGCCCAACCCCGCGCTGCGTCTCGAGAACAGCCCGTTCACGCTCGCCACGCGGACCGCCGCGTGGACGTCCGCCGGGCCGTTGCGGGCCGGGGTCAGCGCGCTCGGTGTCGGTGGCACCAACGCGCACGTCGTGCTGGAGGAGGCGCCGGCTCGGCGGGCGACCGCGGAGACGGGGCTGCCGCTGATCGCACCGCTGTCCGCGCGCACGCCCGAGGCGTTGCGGGAGCTGGTCGAGAGCACGCGGTCGCACCTGTCCGCGCGGCCCGCCGACGCGGCGGCGACGCTCGCGTTGGGGCGCCGGCACTTCGCGCACCGGGCCTTCGCGGTCGGTGCCGAACTCGACGAGGTCGTCGTGCCGCGGGACCCGGAGCCGTTGCGGCGACTGGTGTTCGCGTTCTCCGGGCAGGGCAGTGCGCGGTTCGGCATGGCGCGGGAGCTGTACGACGCGTTCCCCGTGTTCCGCGACACGATCGACCAGGCCGGTGACGGGCTGCGCGACCTCCTGCTCACGCCGGGGTCCGGGGTGTGGCCGACGGACACCGCCCAGCCCGCGCTCTTCGTGTTCGAGGTCGCGCTCGCGCGGCTGTGGGAGAGCTTCGGCATCACGCCCGACGCCGTCACCGGGCACAGCCTCGGCGAGTACGCGGCCCTGTGCGTGGCCGGCTCCCTCACGTTCGAGGACGGGCTGCTGCTCACCACCGCGCGCGGCCGGGTCATGGCGGGCGCCGCGGAGGGCGCGATGGTGTCCGTGCGGGCCGGTTCCGCTGTGGCCCAGCGGATCGCGGCCGCGTCCGGGACGGAGGTCGCCGCGGTCAACGGCGCCGAGTCGCACGTCCTCGCGGGCGGCGTCGAGGCCGTGGCACGGGCCGAGGAGCTGCTCGGCCGCGAGGGCCTGCGGTACCGGCGGCTGGCGGTAGACCGCGCGTTCCACACCGCGCTGCTCGACGACGCGCTGCGCCGGTTCCGCACGCACCTCGGCGACGTGGTGTTCCGGCCGGTCTGCATCCCGTTCGTCAGCTCGCTGGACGGTGAGGAGCGCGGCATCGGCTGGGCCCCCGGAGCCGACCACGTGATCAGGCAGGCCCGCCAGGCGGTCCGGTTCGACCTGGTGCTGTCCACTGTGGACGACGGCGATCTGCTGGAGGTGGGACCCGGCGAGACGCTCGTGGCGCTGACCGAAAGCGGACTCGCCTCGCAGCGGCCGGACACCGACCCGGTCAGCGGCCTGTGGCACGCCCTGGGCACGCTCTACACGCGCGGCGCCGACGTGAACTGGGCGGCGGTCGTCCGCGGCGGGCACCGCGTGTCGTTGCCGGGCCATCCGCTCCGGAAGACGCGGTTCGCGGAGGAACCGCCACCACCGGAGGACACGCCAGCCCGGGTGGACGGCCGGCTCGGTGCCGTGGAGGCCGTCGTGGCCCGCGTCCTCGGCTCGGACCGCGTCACGCCGGACGCGTCGTTCCTCGAGCTGGGCGCGGACTCGCTGACGCTGATGAGCCTCGCCAGGGCGATCGGCGCGGAGTTCGGCACGCAGCTCCCGGTGCGCCGGTTCTTCACGGACGCGGACACCCCGCGCAAGCTCACCGCGCTGCTCGCGCCGCAGGAGGTCGCCGAGACACCGCCGGACACGCGCGATCTCGTGGCCCACCAACTGAAGCTGAGCGAGCGCCTCCTCGACCTCGTGCAGCAGCAGCTGAACGCGGTGACGAACCGGCCCGTGGTGGTCGCTCCCGCACCGCCGGCACCCGCGCCCGCCCCACAGCCCGTCGTGCCCTCCACCTCGTCGTGCGACTTCAGCCTGTACTTCTTCGGCGACTACGCGGACCAGGCGGCGGGCGACAAGTACGCGCTGATCAACGCCGCCACCGAGTTCGCGGACCGGCACGACTTCCACGCGGTGTGGTTGCCGGAACGGCACTTCCACTCTTTCGGCGCGCTGTTCCCCAACCCGTCGGTGCTCGCCGCGTCACTCGCGGCGCGCACCGAGAAGATCCGGCTGCACGCGGGGTCCGTGGTGCTGCCGCTGCACAACCCGATCCGCGTCGCGGAGGAGTGGTCGGTCGTCGACAACCTCTCCGGCGGACGGGCGGGCCTGTGCGTGGCGAGCGGCTGGCACGCCAACGACTTCGCGCTGGCACCCGAGAACTTCGGCCGGCACCGCGAGCTGATGTACGAGCAGCTGGAGACGGTGAAGGCGCTGTGGTCGGGCGAGGCGGTCGCCGCGACGTCCGGCAGCGGTGAGCCGATCGAGGTGCGGCTGATGCCCCGGCCTGTCCAGGACCTGCCGCCGCTGTCCGTCGCGGTAGTCGGCAACCCGGACAGCTACCGCCGTGCCGCGCGGGAGGACCTCGGCGTGGTGACCAACCTGATGGCGCAGACCGTCGAGGAACTGGCCGCCAACATCGCGCTCTACCGCCGGACCCGGGCCGAGCACGGACTCGATCCCGCGGCGGGACGGGTCGTCGTGCTCGTGCACACCTACCTCGGCGACGACGAGGAGCGGACCCGCGCGGAGGCCTTCGCACCGTTCTGCGCCTACCTGCGGTCGTCGCTGTCGCTGTTCAACCAGGTGACCAACAGCCTCGGCATCGACGTCGACCTCGACCAGACGCCCGAGGAGGACCTGGAGTTCCTGCTGGAACGCGCCTACGAGCGGTACTGCGAGTCCCGCGCGTTGATCGGCACGGAACGCACCGCCGCGGCCGTCGTCGACCGGTTGCTGGCCGCCGGGGTGGACGAGATCGCGTCCTTCGTGGACTTCGGCGTGCCGGCCGACCGCGTGCTGGACGCGTTGCCGGCGCTCGACCGGCTGCGCGAGCGGTACCGGACCGGACTGCCGCTCTCCCCCGCGCAACGGCGCATCTGGCTGACCGAGCAGCTGACGCCGGGCACGAACCTCTACCTCGAACCCAAGGCGATCCGGCTGCGCGGCGAGCTGGACGAGGACCGGCTGGTCGCGGCGCTGAACCAGGCCGTGAACCGGCATCCCGAGCTGCGCAGCACGTTCCGCGACGACGGCGGCACCCCGGCGAAGGTGGTGCTGCCGTCGATCGACCTCGACTGCCCCGTGCTGGACCGCGCCGGCCTCACCGAGGAGGAGGCCGTGCGGGACGCCCTGCGCGATAGTGGGTCCGTCGACCTCGCGGAGGGGCCGCTGATCACCGCACGGCTGCTGCGCCTGCGTCCCGACCACCACGTGCTCTTCCTGCTGGTGCACCACATCGTGTTCGACTCGTCGTCGACGGCGGTGCTGGTGCGCGACCTGGCGGCCTGCTACGCGGGCGAGGCGCCGCCGGCGCTGCCGATCCGCGTGACCCCCGCGGCCGGTGACGCCGAGAAAGCGGCCGACCTCGCGTTCTGGCGGGAGGAACTGGCCGGCGCGCCTGAGCTGCGCCTGCCCACCGACCGGCCGCGTCCCCCGGTGCGCACCGGGGAGGGCGCGAGCTTCACGTGGGAGTTCGACGTGACCGGGATGGACGAGTTCTGCGCGCGGCACCGGGCGACGGCGTTCATGGCGCTGCTCGGCGCGGTCGGCGTGGCGCTCGGCCGGTTCAGCGGGCAGGAGGACGTCGTGCTGGGCACGGCGGTGAGCAACCGGCCGCCGGGAGCCGAGGACGAGGTCGGCCTGTTCCTCGACACCGTCGCGCTGCGCCTCGACCTGACCGGCGACCCGGCGTTCACGCGCGTGCTGGACCGCGTGCGCGACCGCACCACGGCCGCCTACGAGCACCGCGCCCTCCCGTTCGACGAACTGGTCGGGGAGCTGAACCCGCCGCGCGACCCCGGCCGCACGCCGGTGTTCCAGGTGCTCGTCGAGTACGAGCACGAGGGCACGGCGGACTTCGCGGGTCCGCTCTCCGCGCGGCTGCTCGACGTGCCGAGCGACCGGGCGCCGTTCGACCTCACGCTCTACCTGACGCGCCACCGCGACGGGCTGCGGTGCTCGGTCGAGTACGACAGCACGTTGTTCGACGAGAGCACCGTGCGCCGGATGCTCGACCTCGTCGACACGGTGCTGCGGCGGGCGATCGCACGTCCCGGTGCTCCGCTGTCCGACCTGATCGCGCCCACCGAGTCCGAACGGGCGGCGGTGCGGTCGTGGCACGGCGAGTCCGTGCCCGTGCCCGACGTGTGCCTGCACGAGCTGGTCGAGCAGCAGGCGCGGCGGACACCGGACGCCGTGGCGGTGCTCGGGGACGGCGTCGAGGTGTCGTACCGGGAACTGGACCAGCGCGCGGACCTGGTCGCACGACGGCTGCACGACCGCGGCGTCCGGCCGGGCGACTTCGTCGCGCTGCTCCTGCCCCGCGGGCCGGAGCTGCTGACCGCGCTGCTCGGGGTGCTGAAGAGCGGCGCGGCCTACGTGCCGATCGACCCCGCGACCCCGCCGGCACGACGCGACCTGCTGGTGAGCGACAGCGGCGCCGTGCTCACGTTGGCCGAGAACGATCCTGTCCTCGCTCCCGGCGACCCCGTCGAACCGCTGCGCCTGAAGTCCACTTCGGACAGTGCGGCGTACTGCATCTACACCTCGGGCTCGACGGGCAGGCCGAAGGGCGTCGTCGTCCCGCACCGCGGTCCGGTGAACCTGGTCCGGTGGCACCTCGGGCGGCACGAACCCATGCGCACTGCCCAGTGGACGTCGGTGGCGTTCGACGTGAGCGTGCAGGAGATCTTCACGACGCTCGCCTCCGGTTCGACCCTCGTGCTGGTGAGCGAGGAGGAACGGCACGACCTGGCGAAGGTGGTGAGGAAGTTCGGCGTGCAGCGGCTGTTCCTGCCGTTCACACCGCTGAAGTACCTGCTGGAGTCCGGGCCGTCGCTGCCGTCGCTGCGCGAGGTCTTCTCGGCGGGCGAGGCGATGACCCTGACGCCCGCGCTGCGCCGGTTCCTCGCCGCCCACCCGTCCTGCGCGCTGCACAACCAGTACGGCCCGACCGAGACGTCGATCATCGTCACGTCGCAGCGGGTCGACCCCGCCGGCGAGGCCCGCCCGTCCATCGGCAGGCCGGTCGACGGGGTGGAGCTGCGGCTGGTCGACCCCACCGGCCGGGAGGTGCCGGTGGGCGCGGTCGGCGAGATCCAGATCTCCGGACCGGCGGTGGCACAGGGATATCGCGGCCAGGTCCCGTTCGGCGGTGTGTACCGCACCGGCGACCTCGGCCGGTGGCGCACCGACGGCACGGTCGAGTACCTCGGCCGCCGGGACGACCAGGTGAAGATCCGCGGCCACCGGGTCGAACCTGGCGAGGTGACGGTCGCGCTCTCCCGGCTGCCCGGTGTCACCGACGCGGCCGTGGTCGTCGGACGGGACGCGCACGACGAGCCCGAACTCGTCGCGTACGTCGTGTCGGACCGCACCGACCTCGCCGACGAACTGGCCCGCGAGCTGCCCGCCCACCTCGTGCCGCGCAGGTGGGTGCGGCTGGACCGCCTGCCGTACAGCACGAACGGCAAGCTGGACCGCGGCCGGCTGCCCGCGCCGACCGCAGAGTCCACTGTGGACGCGAATTCCACCAGCCCCGCGCTGCACGAGCTGTGGTGCGCCGAACTCGGTCTGGACTCCGTGCCCGACGACAGGTCCTTCTTCGAACTGGGCGGGCACTCGCTGGGCGCCATCCGGCTGGTGAACCGCCTGGCGGCCGAGCACGGCGTCGAGCTGACCATGGCCGAGTTCTTCCGCGCGCCGACCATCAGGGCGGTCGCGGCGCGGATGGCCGCGACCGAGTTCCCACTGCCCTCGACGCTGCGCCGGGTCTGGCGGCGGCACCACGAGCGCGTGGACCCGTCGGTGTACAACATCGCGCACCGCGCCGACATCCACACCGCACTCGACCCGGCCGCGTTGGAACGCGCGCTCGCCGAGCTGGTGCGCCGGCACGACGGGCTGCGGCTGCGGCTGACGGGTGAGTCGGCGGAGGTGGTGCGGCGGGTGCCCGTCAAGCTGCCGGTCAGCACCCCCGCCGACGTGGACGCCTGGTGCGAGGAGGAGGCGGCGCGGCCGTTCGCGCTCGACCGGGCACCGCTCTTCCGGTTCCGCCTGGCGCGGCTCGGTGCCGAGCACTGGGTGCTGCTCGCCGTGTGGCACCACGCGGTGTGCGACGCGTGGTCGTTGCCGATCCTGTGGCGCGAGATCGGTGAGCTGTACCGCGGCGTCCGGCTCGCACCGGCGGCCCAGTACCCGGACTACGCCCGGTGGCAGCGAGAGCAACCGAAGGCAGAGCAAGAACGCTTCTGGCGCAGGGAACTGGCGGGAGCGCCGCTGCGCACGGCGTTGCCGACCGACCGGCCGCGCCCGGAACGGTTGTCCGGCCGCGGCGCGCACCACGAGTTCGTCCTCGGTGCAGCGGCGGAGGTGCGGGCGCTCGCGACGGAACTCGGCACCACGCCGTACACCGTGCTCGCCACCGCGTTCTCGCTGTGGCTCGCCGGTGTCAGCGGGCAGGCCGAGGTCGTGCTCGCCGCGTCCAGCGCGAACCGCCTGCGGGCCGAGCACGAGGGCGTGGTCGGGATGGTCGGTGACGCGGTGCTGCTGCGGGTGCGCCCGTCCGGTGGGTTCGCGGACCAGGTCGCGCGGTTCGGCGACACCCTCTACACCGCCCTGGACCACCAGGTGCTGCCGCTCACCGAGGTCGTGCGCCTGGTCGACCCCGAGGTGGCCGACGGGCTGTTCCCGACCGTGCTGTTCACCGTGGTGACGACCGAACGGCCCGAGCTCGGCCTGCCGGGGTCCACCGTCCGGCCCGTCGTCCGCCCCGGCCTCGCCCGCAACGAGCTGTACGTGGTGCTGGTGCCGGAGGAGGACGAGGTCCGCGTGGTGTTCGAGTACTCCACCGACCTCTTCGACCACGAGACGGTGGTGGCCTGGGGCGACGAGTTCACCTCGCTGGTTTCCAAGATATTGCCAACGCGCGGATAGCGGTGGCACGATCGTTGGCAAACACCGACAACCCGGGGGATTCCATGACCGCGCAAGGCAGTCCGGTGGCCGTGATCGTCGACGTGTACACCTGCAGCGAACCCCTGCTCCAGGGGTTCCTGAAGGCGGGCGCGGAGGTGGTGCAGGTCCGGCCGCGACCCGAGGTGGCGCCCGCCATCCCCGGGATGGCCTACCTGGCGTCCGTGGAGGGCGCGGACGTCGGCGACCTCGCCGCCCGGCTGGCCGGGTACTCCCCCGTCGCGGTGGTGGCCGGGCAGGAGCCGGACGTGCCGCTCGCGGACGCGCTCGCCGCGAAGCTGGGCCTCGCGGGCAACGACCCGGCGCGGTCCCTGGTGCGGCGGGACAAGTTCGCGATGATCGAGGCACTGCGCGAGGCCGGGCTGCACTGCGCCGACCAGTTCAAGAGCGGTGACGTCGACGAGGTCGTGGGCTGGGCGCTGCGGCTCGGGAGGTTCCCGGTGGTGGTCAAGCCGCTGACCTCCGCCGGCACCGACAAGGTGACCGTGTGCCGCACCGCGGGCGAGGTGCGGCAGGCGGCGAGCGCGATCATCGGCACCGCCACGATCTTCGACGACCCGAACGACGAGGTGCTCGTCCAGTCCTATTTGGAGGGCACCGAGTACGTGGTGGACATGGTCTCCGTGGGCGGCCGCCGCTACACCTGCGGCGTCTGGGAGTACCGCAAGAAGCTGCTGCACGGGAAGTACAACATCTACGACACCGAGACGATCCTCCCGCACGACGAGCACCCGGTGCCCGAGCTGATCGCCTACGTCGACAAGGCGTTGGCGGCACTGGGGATCGAGCACGGTTCGAGCCATGCCGAGGTGATCCTGACACCGGACGGCCCGGCGCTCGTGGAGGTCGGCGCGCGCACCGGCGGCAACATGCAGCCGGACTTCCACGACCGGTGCCTCGGCGCGAACCAGGCCGACGTCGCCGCGCTGTCCTACGTGGACCCGGAGCGGTTCCTGGCCGAGTACGCGGACCGCACCTACCGCAAGCTCAAGGAGGCGTGGGTCTACAGCACGCCGACCGACCTCGACGGGGTCGTCGACCACTGGGACGAGGCGGTGCTGGCGGACATCGACGCCCTGCCCTCGGTGTTCTGGAAGCTGATCAAGGCGCAGCCCGGCGGCACGATCACGCCGACGATCAGCCTCAAGACGAGCACCATGAAGATCTGTCTGCTCGCCGACGACGAGACGCAACTCCTCGAGGACTACCAGCGCATCCAGGAGCTCAAGGACAAGGTCTTCCACCTGCGGTGAAAGGAAAAGCCGCCACGCACCGGGAGAGGGTGTGTGGCGGCTTTTCCGTCCGGCGGATCAGACCTGCTTGGTCTCGACCCTGATCAGCTCGATCGCGCGCTTGGCCGTCGCGTGGGCGGCGAGCGCCGTCTCCCCCGACGCCGTGACGACGGCGGTGCGATCCCAGGAGCTGCGCAGCGGGTGCACGGTCTTGCCCACCTGCACGCCCACGTCGCAGGTCTGCACGCCCGGCAGCGCCCGCGCGTCCTCGACGCCGTCCACGGAGATCACCTCGCCGGGGGTGGCGGTGCCGTGCCACGTCGCCGCACCGAGCTCGGCGCTCTGCGGGCACTCCGGCCGCCGTCCCGACATGAGGTCGGCGTACGCGCGGAACAGGTCGAACCGGTAGGCGGTCTGCACGAGCTCCAGGATGAAGTCGCCCGGCTGCCGGCCCGCGCACTCCACGAGGTACGGCTTGCCGTCCTGGACGATCCACTCGCAGTGCACGAGCCCGGTGCCGAAACCGATGGCCGCCAACAGCCGTTCGGTCTCGGAGACGAGCAACGCGGTCAGCTCCGGCGACACCGGCGCCGGCACGAGGTGGCCGAGCTCGACCGGGCGCGGACCGGGGTGCAGCACCTTCGCCGTGACGTTGGCGAACGACCGGTCCCCGTGGGAGTACAGCATCTCCACGCTGTACTCGTCCCCGGTGACGAACTGCTCGACCAGCATCCGCAGCTCGGGCGTGCGGTCGGGCAGGCAGCTCTCCTCCTCGTGGTCGAGACACTGCTCCCACGCCTGCGGGATCGTGGCGGGATCGGTCACCGCGAGCGTGCCGATCGACGCCTGGCGGTTGGCCGGCTTGATGATGATCGGGCCGGCGACCTCCCGCTGGAACGCCGCGACCTCCTCGGCCGACGACACCGGCCGCGACGCCGGGTTCCCGATGCCCGCCGCGGCGGCCACCGTGCGCAGGAGGTGCTTGTCCCGCAGGACCTCCGCCGCGCCGAGGCTCGCGCCGGGAACCCCGTAGCGCTCGGCGATGCGGGCCGCCGCGGGCACCGCGTAGTCGTGTCCGGGCACGACCGCGACCGGGTCGAGGTCCTGGTGCTCCAGGAAGAACTTGTCCGCGCCGCCGGGCAGCAGGAACTCCGTCTCGATCAGCTCGCGGCACACGGCGGCGCCGTCGGTCATCGCACGGGCGCCGCGCTTGCGCACGGGGTCCGGTTCCTCCAGCACCACCACGCCGTTCTCCGGCAGGAAGCGGTCGAACTCCGCCACCAGCATCGAGGAGTAGCCGACGATCAGCACCGGCCGGGGGTTGCTCATGAGACGGTCCTTTCCACAACGGCACGGCGCACGAACGGCGCGGCACCCGCGACGGTCAGCGCGGCGAGCACCAGCCAATAGACGTTCCCGGCCCCGCGGTCCCAGCAGAGGAGGAACAACGAGCCGCCGAACAGCGAGCCGACGGCCTCCCCGGTCGTCCAGGCGACGCCCTGCAAGTTCGACGACACCAGGCGGGGAACGCTCGAGATGCGGTTGAACGCGATGCTCACCGTCGGCGTGAACAGCATCTCGGCGACGACGAACACCGCCATCGCGATCACCGTGCCGACCAGGAACGGCAGCCCGACGCCGAGCAGCACCATCGCGACGCCGAACAGCAGCACCGCCGCGGTGAGGATCGCGAGCGGCTGCCACCCGGCCCGCAGGACGCGGTTGGAGGCGGCCGTGACGAACACCTGCAGCAGCACGATCGCGATCGGCGGGCCGGCGAGCAGCGACCCGCGCAGCACCGCCGAGTCCACGGCGAACGCGACCAGCAACGCGAACGCCGAGTAGAACTGGGCGTAGGCGAACGCACCGGTCGCGGTCAGCACCATGGCCTCGCGGCACTGCCGGTCCCGCAACACCTTGAGCCTCGCGAAGAAGCCCTCCGACCGTTCGCGCACGGCCTCCGGCGGGTACTGCCCGCGCGGCAGCCCGACCAGCAACGCCACCGCCGCCAGCAGGTACGCGCCGCCGACGAAGGCGAGCAGCGGGCGGCTGTCCCCCGAGACGTACAGCGCCGCCGCGATGAACGGGCCGAGCGACGCGGCGGCGTTCGTCGCGATCTGCTGGATCGAGTAGATCGTGTTGCGCCCGGTCTCACTCTCGATCATCTCCGCGATCAGCACCCGCGCGAGCACCGCGTGCACGCTGATGCCGAAGCCCGCCACGAACAGCAGGACGAGGACGACCACCGGGTTGCCGCTGTAGGGCAGCAACCCGAACCCGGCCGCGGCGAACACCATGCTCGCGGGCAGCGTGGCGCGATAGGTGAACCGCGGCAGCCACCGGGTGACGAGCAGGGACGACAGCCCGGAGCTCAGCATGTGGCCGAACAGGCCCACGCCGGTGATGATCCAGTCCGGGCCGTCGCTCTGGCTCGCGAGCAGCACGGCGATGACCGGCATCAGCGAGAAGCGGCCGAAGTTGGACAGCAGGTAGTCGAACGCGAGCGTCAGCCTCAGCACCGGTGGGCTCATCCGCCGGTCCGCCACTTGCTCCGGCGCGACGCTCATAGGCCCGGCCTCGCGGTCAGGACGTTGATCATGCCTTGTTCTCCCTCACATCCCGGCGCGCACGCCGGGCCCCTCCGCGTGCCGCAGGTCAGTCGATGATCGACATGACGAGGTGCACGCGGTCCTCCGAACCGGCGTTGTAGGCCGAGTGCGGCGTCTTGGTGTCGAAGACGTAGACGCGGCCGTCGACGGGCACGTGGTAGGTCAGGCCGCTGCCGAACAGGAACCTGCTGTTCTCGTTGGTCACGATGGCGACGTGCGCCTTGCGCGTCGAGTCGACGTGCATGTGGTAGATGTCCACCGGGTTCAAGGTGATCAACCGCGCGCGGCCGACCTGGAACGGCATGCTCTTGACGATGTCGTGGAAGACGAGGTCGCGGCAGTGCTCGTTGAACTCGCTGAACTCCTCCTCCTCGTAGCGCTTCTCGCCGGTGGCCTGGTCGTACTGGCCGACCGCGGCGTCGCGCCACGGGTCCGCGACGCCCTTGCGGTGCGTGAGGCCGTAGCCGGGGTCGGTGCCCTCGCCGGTGTAGGCGGGCACGCGCGAGAGGAACGTCTGGTAGTCGCGGACGACGGCCTCGGCGTCGAAACCGATGTCCGGCAACGCGTAGGCGACGGGGTGGGCAATGGCGGTCATTGCTGGTCCTTTCGTTCGAATCCGAGCACCGAGGCGTAGAGGGCCAGTTCGGCGCGCAGGCAGCTCACGATCGTGTCGGTCTTGCGGAAGCCGTGCTGCTCGCCCTCAAAGGTCAGGTACGAGTGCGGGACGTCCCGGCTGCGCAGCTTGGCGAGCAGCAGCTCCGCCTGGGCGGGCGGGCAGATCGCGTCCTCGGTTCCCTGCAGCAGCACGAAGGGCGCGCGGATGCCGTCCGCGCGTTCGAGCGGGGACAGCTCCTCGTAGCGGGACTTGGCCTGCGGCCACGGCCCGATGAGGCTGTCGAGGTAACGGGACTCGAAGTCGTGGGTGCCACGCACGCGCCACTCCACCGGGTCGAGCACCGGGAAGTAGATGCCCGCCACGCGGTACAGGTCCGGTTCGGCCGAGAGCGACGCCGTGGAGGTCCAGCCGCCGGCGCTGCCGCCGCGGATGCCGATCCTGGCCGGGTCGGCGACCCCCTGCGCGATGAGGCCCCGCGCGGCCGTGGCGCAGTCGCGCACGTCGACCAGGCCCCAGTTGCCGCGCAGGCGTTCGCGGTAGGCGCGCCCGAAGCCGGTCGACCCTCCGTATTGGACGTCGACGACGCCGATGCCGCGGCTGGTGAAGTACGCGATCTCCTGGTTGACCACTAGCTGGCTGCGGCTGGTCGGCCCGCCATGCACGTGCACGAGGAACGGCGGCAGTTCTCCCTGCGGTGCCGTGAAGTCCGGGTTGTGCGGCGGGTAGACGAACGCGTGCACGTCCTCGCCGTCCGGACCGTGGAAGACCTGGTGGGTTCCGGTCGGCAGGTACTCGGCGTGCTGGACGGGCGCGGGCCGGACGACGTCGATCGCCGCGGTCTCCGGGTCGGCCAGCACGACGGTGCGGCGGTGGCGCGGGCTCGCCGCCGTGGCGGCGACCCGGCTGCCGTCCGTGGCGATGTGCGCCCACTCGGTGTACGGGCCGCCGATGTCGCGCAACGTCCCGTCGGCCTCAAGAACGGCGAGCTGTCGCCCGCTGGTGCCGTGCACCACGAACACCCGGCCGCCGCCGACCGGCAGGAACCAGCGGGCGCCGATGCGCCACAGCGCCTCGCCGAACTCCTCTTCCCTGCGGCACAACGACCTAGTGGCGCCGCCGAGGGTCAGCTCGTGGACGTTCCACCAGCCGTCCGGGTCGCTCAGCAGGTACAGGGTGTCGGACCGGTCCGGCGCCCACTCGACCTGCCCGACCGAGACGGTGCCGCCGCCCGCGATTCGCCGGGGCTCTCCGATCTCACCGTCGCGCACCGGGGCGCACATCAGGTCCGTGGTCTCCCACGGCATGGTCGGGTGGTCCCAGCCGAGCCACACGACGTGCGCGCCGTCGGGCGAGACCTTGGGACCGGTCATGAAGTGGTGGCTGTGCACGAGAACGCGCGCCTCGCCGGACCCGTCGAGCGGCAGCGCGACGAGGTCGCGGCGCACGTCGGTCTCGGCCGGGCCGTACATCGACTCGCGCACGCACCAGACCTCGTCGCCGACGACCGAGAAGTCCGCGAAGTGGTCGCCCGCCGGGAGTTCCGGCTCCGGGCTGAGCGGGACGGGCTCGGCGCCGGGGCGGGCGCGGTAGACGCGCTGGTCGTCCCAGTGCGTGAAGACCACTCCGCCGTCGGCGAGCGCGAGCCACGGCCTGCCTCCGTACTCGATGATCCGCGTCCGCACGTTCCACTGTGGACCGAGCACGTCGCTCACGATGCCGTCGCGCCAACGGACCAGCGCGCCGCGACCGCCCTCGTCGGGGCGGGTCTCGACCCACCAGACCTCGCCCCCCGCGAAGCCGACGTACTCCACGAGGGCCTCGGATGCGGCCACGTCCGCCTCGGTGATCGGCGAGGTCCACGAGCCGTACGGAGCAGTGCGCACCGGGGTTCTCTCCCTGGGTCGGCGAGCAGGTCAGGAGGCGATGACGGGGATGCCGGGCGCCGAGCTGTCGAGCCGGTACTCGGACACCGAGGGGTGCTCGGGCGAGATCCAGAAGTGCCCGTCGAGGTCGGTCCAGTCCGCCTGGCCGTTCAACTGGGCGGCGTAGGCGATGGCGCGCGGCGGTTCGAGGTAGCAGCCGATCATGCGGACGGCACCGTGCTCGGTCAGGTGGTCCAGGGCCTTCTTCGCGCGGAACAGCCCGCCCAGCTTCATCACCTTGATGTTGGCGCCGTTCGCGACCTCGGTGGCCCGCACGACGTCGGCGAGGCTGCCGATGCCCTCGTCGAGCACCACGGACGTGCCGGGCAACGCGTCGCGGACCTCGCCGAGCAGCGCGCGGTCGCCGACCGGGTCCTCCAGCACGGCCGGCGCGACCTGCGCGACGAGATCGCGCACGGAGTCCCAGGCCGCGCGGTCCCAGCCGCGGTTGACGTCGAGGATGACCGGCCCCGGCACGCCGACCAGGCGCCGCAGGACCTCGCGGTCGTCCTCGCCGCCGAGCTTGATCTTGAGCGGTCCCCGCGCGGGCATCGGGTCGCCGATCGGCACCGTGGTGACCAGCCGGACGACACCGGGTTCGGGCAGGCCGAGGAGCTTCCAGACCGGCAGGCCGCGCACCCGGGCGGCCCGGTCCAGGAACGCCATCTCGACCAGCATCAGGGCGCACGCGGACACGTCCGCCGCACCGTCCAAACGGGACTCCAGGTGCGCGGGGTCGTCGATGCGCGGGTCCTCGGCGAGCGACTGCGCGAGGGCGGTCGCCTCGGCGGCGATGCTCGCCCCGTCCTGGTCGTACCCGGGATCGGCGGAGATCTCGCCCAGGCCGGCGATCTCGCCGTCGGGCGTGGTGAGCGTCAGGGTGACGATGTCGACCGTCACCGTCGTCATGTGGGAGACGCGGAACGACCGCACCAGCGGGGACGGCCGGACGTCGACGAGCGCGATCACCGTGCGCTCCGGACCACGAAGGTCACCGAGTCGGCCAGTTCGCGGGCCAGTGCCGAGGCCTGCTCCGGGGTGTCCGCGCCGACGACGATCTCGCCGACCCGGTCGTAGGACTCGGTCACGGGCGGGATCACCGCGCCCGGTTCGACCCCGAGCGACGCGCGCAGCACGGCCGGGTGCGCGAGCACCTCGTCCCAGCCCTCGATCCGCTCCAGCACCCCGGCGGGCGGCGTGAGGAACCGGACCGCCGCGCCCCGCGTCGGCGTGAGGGCGGCGACGTCGACCGGGTTGCCGAGGGCGTCGTCGTAGACCGTGCCGAACAGTTCGAAGCCGGGGATCGCGTGCTGCAGCAGCAGGTGGATCCAGTCGCCGCCGTTGCGCACGTGCACCTCGCCCAGCACCACGCCCCCGGCGGTGTGCCACAGCTCGACGTGGAACACGCCGAAGCCCAGGCCGAGCGCCTCGAGCGCGGCCGTGACCGCGGTCGCGAACTCCTCGGTCACCGCCTCGGGCAGCGGGGCCGGCAGCACGTGCCCGACCTCGACGAACAGCGGTTCCATGAGCTGCTTCTCGGTGACGGCCAGCACGTGCGGCCGGCCGCCGAGGAACACGCCCTCGACGCTGTACTCCTGGCCACTGACGAACTCCTCGACGAGGAACGGCTCGTCGCTGCCGAGAGCGGCCACGGCGGGTGCGAGCGCGGCGAGGTCCTCGACCTTGGTCACGCCCTTGCTGCCCATCTGGTCGCGCGGCTTGACCACCCACGGTCCGGTGGTGGCGGCGACGAAGTCCGCGGCCTCGGCGGCGTCGGCGCAGAGCCGGAAACCGGGCTGGCGGAAGCCTTTCGCGGCCAGCGCCGCGCGGCAGAGGTCCTTGTTGCGCACGGTGCGCACGACGTCGGGCGGGTTGCCGGGAGCCCCCGCGGCGGCGGCGACCTCGGCCGTTGCCTCCTGCGCGAACTCGCGGACGCCGATCACGACGTCGATCCGCTGCCCGCGCGCGGCGGACTCCTTGGCCCACGCGGCGGAGTCGCCGGGCGTCATGAAGTCGACGGGCCACGACCGGTCCGCGAGGTCCGCGAGCTCCGGGGTCGCGGCCAGCGTGGCGGCCTGGTTGACCTGGTGGGTCGCCATGCCCCGCGCACGAGCCTGGGCCAGTGCGTGGCGGCCGACGTCGACGCCCAGCGCGATGGCGCCGACACCGCCCACGAGCACCACGGCGGGACGAGACGGGTCCGTCGGCTCATGCGTCGTCATGTCGTGCTCCTCGGCTGTGGTGGTCGAGCGGAAGGAGGAAGCGGGCGACGGGCACGGCTCTGCTCCACGAGGTCCCCCGATCCCGCCCCATCCCCCGATGGCGGTGTCCCACCGGACGCCGGCAGGTTTTGACAAAGCTTGGCACAGGTCGCGCAATTCTGGCAACGGGATTCCCGGTACCGCTGAAATCCGTGTATACACACCCGTGCGATCTGGCAATTTTCTGGCAACGTCAACCGTTGACGGCCCGGCTCAGCGCGCCGCGCAGCACGTCGACCTGCGCCAGGTCGTTGTAGTGGTGCACCGACAGCCGCACGAACCTGTCGATGCCGGAGGAGGCCAGGTAGAGGGGCGTGTGGGCACCGAAACCGACCCAGCCCGTGACGCCCTCCCCGGCCAGCACGTCCCGGACGCGCTCCGGCGAGCAGCGCTCGTGCACGAAGGACACGATCCCGGCCCGCCGCGCGCCCGGTGCCAGCACACGGGTGCCCGGCGTGGTTGCCACGGCGTCGGCAAGCGCCGCGAAGACCTCCGGCGCCGCTCCGGCGGGGGTGACCGCGTTGTGCTCCAGCGCGGCGACCAGTCCCAGCACCGCGGCGCTGCTGCGTTCCGCGGTCTCGAACCGTGCCGCCCGGTCCGCCGTGACCTCGTAGTGGTGCAGCGACCGCACCTCCGCCACGTGCACGTCGTGGAACGGTGGTGCGACGCGGTCCCACAGCTCCCGCGCGACGAAGGCGAACCCGGTGCCGCGCGGGCCGCGCAGGAACTTGCGCCCCGCCCCGGTGAGCACGTGGCACCCGATCGCCCGGACGTCCACGGGCAGCTGCCCGACCGTCTGGCACGCGTCCACCACGTACACCGCGGACGAGCCGGCCAGCAGCGCGCCGACCTCCTCGACCGGCTGCACCACCCCCGCGCTCGACGGCATGTGCACCAGTGAGACCACGGCGACCCGGTCGTCGAGGTTCCGGCGCATCCAGTCCAGGTCGAGGTCACCGGACGGCGAGGCCGGCACGACCTCGACCACGCACTCGTGGCGCGCCGCGAGTCGTTGCAGCGCGATCAGGTTGCCCGCGTACTCGTACGGGGTCACCCAGATCCGGCTGCCCCGCGGCGGCGTCAGCCCGCACACGATCCGGCACCACGCGTCCGTCGCGCTGCCGAAGAGGGCGATCTCGTCCGGCCGCGCGCCGACCAGCAGGGCGAGGAGGTCGTACACCCGCCGGTCGAGGTCGTCGGCGTGCACGGCCTCGGCCTCGTACGGCCCGAGCTCGGCCTCCAGCGCGGCGAACCGCGCGACGGTCCCCGGCACCGCGGGGGCGGGCAGCCCCGCCCCGGCGGTGTTGAGGTGGATGGCCATCAGATCTCGTAGACCTGGTCCTTGAGCTCCTGGATGGCGCGGTGGTCCGCGTCGAGCTCGGCCTTGGTGTCCGCGACCATGAAGATCCTCAGTGGACTGGTGAGGAGGTCCACCGTCGGCTTCAGCTGCTTGCCGGGAGCCAGTTTCACGCTGACCAGGAACACGCTCGCCAGCGCGGAGATCTTGTCGACCACCGGCTGGTTCACCGACTTCACCACACCGGACAGCTCGGTGGAGGTGTTGTGCACCACGGCTTCCGCGCGCTTGGTGTACACGCGCCCGGCGTAATTCTCCAGGAACTCCTCGGGCCGGGAGTACGCCAGCGCGATCAGGTCGCTCTGGTTCGCGCCCACGCACCGGTTGTGCAGGTCGGGGTTCATGTTGCCGTTGAGCCGAGCCCCGACCTCGACCAGCGCCGGGCCGTCGGCGGTCATCATGACCTCGGCGTGCGCCGGTCCGTTGTGGACACCCAGCGCGTCGAGCACCCGCGTGACGTACTCGACGAGCTGCGGCACCGGCTGCTCACCGGGATCGCGCAGCACGTCCCGGTCGTAGATGTTCTTGCCGGAGTCGAGGACGCGCTTCTCGTACTCCCACACGCCGACGACGTACGGCTTCCCGTCGACGCTGACCGTGTCGACGATGTACTCGGTGCCCTTCAGGTACGACTGCACCAGCACCGCGGTGTTGCGGCGGTCGAAGATGTCCTCGGCCGCCAGCACGCGCTCGGAGGCCGTGCGCACCTGGTCCGCGTCGTGGCAGATGTAGACGTTGTCGGTGGACGCCGAGCTGAGCGGCTTGACCACCACGGGGTACTGGGCGCGCTGCTCGGCCCACGCGACGATGTCGCCGACCTCGGTGCTCTGCAGCTGCTCCGCGCACCGCAGGCCGGCCGCGCGGACCGCCTCGATCATGTCGAACTTGTCGCGCCGCGCGCTGGAGAGCGCGGTGCCGTTGGTGCGCAGGCCCAGCCGTTCGCTCAGCGCGTCGGTGAGCGGCACGCCCGGCTCCTGCCCGGCGAGCACGGCGATCGGCTCGAACTCCTTGAGCCGTGCGACAGTGGCGTCGAGGTCACCCTCGTGGACGACGTTGGCCGCGTAGTTGTCCAGTGCCGGGGCGAGCATCGACGGCATCAGCGCGGGCGTGCTCTGCACGTGCACGACCTGCACACCGAGACGCCCGAACGCGGCGGGCAGGAAGTTCCCGGTGGAGTAGCCGTCGACGATCACCGCGACGGGTGCGGGCTTCGCTTCGGACATGGTGGTGTCCGACCTCCTCGATCTGTGGTGGGCTCAGTACTCGGCGCCGAACCGGATGCGGCTCGGGTCGGCCATGTCCGCGAGCGCGGTCAGGACGGTGGGCGGGTGCTCGGCGAGGCGGTGCAGGAAGTGCAGCCACCAGTTCTGGCCGTAGACGGTCGACAGGCGGCACGGGACGCCCGCCTCCCGGCGGGAGCGCAGCAACGCGGGCTGCACGCCGTGCAGCATCTCGACCTCGACCAGGTGGCTGGTGAGGCCGGACTCGTCCAGCAGGTCGAGCGTGGCGGCGTCGTGCGTGCCGCACGCCAGCGGGACGTCGCGGTCGAGCAGGCTCGCCGCGAGGTCGGCGTAGCGGCGGGTCAGCTCGGGGCCGCGCGGCAGGGCGATGGAGGGGTCCTCCCGGTACACGCCCTTGACCAGCCGGACCTTCCTGCCGTGGTCCGCGACCCGGTCCACATCGGACTTGGTGCGGTCGAGGTGCGCCTGCAGCGTCAGGCCGACGTTGGTGTGCGCGGGCGCCAGCTCGTCGAACGCGGCGAGGATGTCGTCGACGAACCCGCTGCGCTCCATGCTGATCACGACCGTGATGTCCTTGGCGGCCGCCGCGGTCAGGATGCGAGCGGTGTTCTCGACCGCCAGCTCCCGCGACCGCAGCAGGCCGACGTTGGACAGGTCGAACCCGAGCTGCACCGGGTCCGCGGCGTTCGCCGGCGCCTCCTCCACCAGGGCGAGGTACTCCTGCACCACCGCCTCGATCTCGGCGGGGTCGAAGGCCTCCTCGCCGACGTGCTCGACGCCGGTCCGGTAGCCCTTGGCGGACAGCACTTCCAGCTTCTGCCACAGCGTCGGCCGGTCGTCGGCGACGATGAACCGGCTGGCGGGCACGGCGAAGATCTCGCCGAGCGCGGGAGAGCTCAGGAACGCCGCGCGCAGCGAGGGGTCGGCGGCCAGGGCCTTCAGGGCGGCGCCGCCGTCCGCGAGCACGCCGGGGGCCACGGAGAACTGGACAGGACTCGTCATCGTGGTGACCTTTCTCGGGGACTCGGCATCAGGAGGTCTTTCCGGACAGCGCGGCCATCTCGGCGAAGCTGCGGTCGAGCGTCGCGGGATCCCCGCCCGCCCGCCGCCAGTCGCGGTACTTGGCCGCGTAGCTGATCAGCGTCTCCTTGCCCCGCCTGCCCGGCGAGGTGGTGAGGATGCCCGCCCACAGCCCGTCCCAGCGCGCGTAGGCGGGATCGCCGAGCAGGACCTTGTGGGCCTTCTTCATGTTCCAGAACGGCACACCGGTGTTGAGGTGGTGCACCAGGTGGTAGTTGTCGTTGTGGCGACCCAGGAGGAACCGCTCGATCGCCCACCCGTGGCGGTTGCGGGTCATCAGGATCTGCTTGTCCTCGCTCTCCGGCAGCGGGTAGTGCTCGGCGAGCTCGGAGAGCCACCCGATGGCGACCGCCGTGGTGAACAGCGGCACCAGCCAGAACAGCACGAACTGCAGCAGGAACCCGGTGAGCGCGAGCGCGGTGAGCAGCACGACCCAGACGCCCGCCATCACCCAGCGCTCGACCCGGAGGCTGATCGGCATCGACACCGCGACCTGCTCCTGGCGGAACAGCAGGCGGTCCTCGACGACGTATCGCAGGTACTCGAACGTGCGCAGTCCCAGCACCGCGAACAGGATGTTGCGGAAGAAGAACGCGCTGTTGGACATCTTCGGGTCGTAGATCCCGATCTCGACGTGGAAGCCGTAGTCGGGGTCCTTCTCCGGGTCACCCAGGAACCGGTGGTGGAAACCGATGTGCGAGCTGCGGTACGGGTTGTACATGTGGAAAACGAGGTGCCCGGAGAACACGGTCCCGAGCACGACGTTGAGCACCCCGTTGCGCGCCAGCACCTTGTGCGACGCCTCGTGCAGCACGTTGACGAGCGCCCGCTGGGTCGACCCGATCAGGACGAGCGAGATCGGGTAGAACCACCAGGAGATCCCGGCGCTCAGGTACACGGCGAACGCGATGACGGCGTAGTCGAAGAGGATGCCGAGGATCGCGTGGTGGTTGTCGAGCTTGCAGAGTTTGCGCAACTCGCGGCGGATCTCGGGCGACAACCTGCTGAAGTCGAGGTCAGCGTGGTGCGCCTGCTGGGACTTCTCGGCCCCCAGTGTCATGTCGGTTCTACCCCCAAGGCGGCGTGGCGGCGGGTCAGGGCCAGTCGATGTCCGAGTTGGTGCCCTCGCCCCCGGAAGCGGAGAGGCCCAGCAGTGTGTCCGCGCTGTGCCAGTCGGATGTCGCGACCACGGTCGCGAGCAGAGACAGGACCATCGCGAACAGGAGGACCCTGTCGATGGACTTCAAGCTGAGCATGATCTTTTCCCCCTGGAGAAGAACTTCTTGTGGTGGAACGCTTTCTTCGGAACCGGAGGCGTCAGGCTTCCGCGACGACGACGCCGTCGTAGAAGTCCTCCGCCTCCCACCGCCGGATGAGCTCGCGGTCGTGGCGCATGTCGGCGCGGTCGCCGACCAGGTAGACGCCGCCGGCCGAGGTGAACATGTCCGTGGTGCGGCGCACCCGCTCCTGCGTCGGCGACCACCGGACGCGCATCGCGTGGAAGGTGCGCAACGAGCGGACGCGGTCCCAGTCGGGCTGCGCGACGACCACCCCGTCACGGGGGCAGATGAAGCTCAGCACCGAGCACGAGACGTCGTCGTCGCGTCCGGCGGGAGGCGACGTCCAGAACGCGTCCGGGTTCGTCAGTGCCCGGACCGTGTCGAGCACCTGGTTCGAGCCGTAGACCCGGACCGTGGCGGACGGGTCGATGCTGCCGTGCGTGCGGGCGGCCGTCTCGACCACCTGCACACCGTCGCCGGACACGATCACCTCGGTGTGGCTCGGTCCCCAGCGGACGCCCAGCGCGTCCAGGACCTCGCGGACGTAGGCGGAGATGCGCTGGGAGATCTCGGACGACGGCGGGATGATCTCGTGGAAGTCGTAGATCATCGCCCCGCCGTGCAGGCGCTTGGCGGTGTGCCAGACCTCGGTGACGCGGTGCCGGCCGTCGACGCTGACGGCGTTGACCATGTACTCCTGGCCGGCGAGGAACGCCTCCAGCAGCACGACGTCGTTGGTCCCGCCGAAGATGTTGGGGGTGCCGAGGACCGCGGCCGCCGCGCTCGCCACCTCGGTGGCGTCGAAGCACACGCGGACGCCGTCGGTGCCCGCGCTGCCGGTCGGTTTGACGACCACCGGCCACTCGTCGCGCGTCTCGCTCCAGGCGACGGCCTCCGCCTCCGTGCGGGCGGTCAGGTGGTCGCGCACCTCGAGTCCGGCACCGGAGAGCCGGTCCAGCATCGCCGCCTTGTCGCGACGGGCGTGGCCGAACTTCTCGTCGTTGCGGGTCACGACGTCCAGCGCGGCCGCGAGGTCGCTCGCGAGCTCCACTCCGGACTCGACGCCCGCCAGCACGTGCGTCACGCGGTACGGCGCCAGGAGCCGCACCAGGGCGTCGAGGTCGCCGCCGTAGGAGATGTCGTCCAGGTACGCGCCGGGCGAGTGCGTGGCGCCGAGCGGCCCGGCCAGCGCGCCGGGGGTCGTCACGTGCACGCACCGCATGCCGTGCGCGAGGAACGCGGGCGCCAGGAACGCGCCGGTCGAGACGCCGTCGACGACGACGGCCACCTCATCGCTGAACACGGTCGGAGGCATGGTCCACTCCCTTCGATCCGGACATCCGCGCCTGCACCGGGACGAGCACGGCCGCGAGGGCCAGGTAGGCCAGACAGCCGGCGAGGAAGCCGCCGACGTCGGCGACGAAGCCGAAGAGGCACACGAAGACCACCAGCACGCCGGGCAGCACGGCGCCGCGCAGCGCGGCCGTCTCCTCGATGGCGTCGACCGGGCAGCCGGCGACGAACGCGGCCGCGAACCACACGAAGCCGACCTCGAAGACGACCACGAACAGCGCGTAGCTCAGGAAACTCGGCACGACGTCGGGCAGCACCGCCGACACGACCGCGAACAGCGCGGGTGCGAGCAGCAGAACCGTTCCGCCCCAGGCGGTGCGCACCCAGTCCCCCGGTAGCACGGCGGCGAGGAACGCGCCGACCGCGAGCGACAGCGTGGTCGTCATCGCCAGCGCGCTCACCCCCGCCGCGTCGAGGCCGAGGTGCTCGACGGACAGGGCCGTGCGGCCGATGTTGTGCACCGCCTGCGGCATCGTCGTGGCCAGCAGCAGGAGGAAGAACCTGCCCAGCGCCGGGTCCGCGCGCAGCACGGACACTCCCCGCATCAGCAGCGCGCTGCCGCGCTCGCCGGCCGACCGGGCGTCCACGGCCCGGCGCGGCAGCCGTGCCAGCAGCACGCACGACAGCGAGACCACGAAGCTGAGCGCGTCCAGCAGGATCACCTGGCGCAGGGAGAACGTCCCCAGCACCAGCGTGCCCAGCAGCGCGCCGAGCGCGGCGCCGTAGAGGCGCGCGCCCTCGCAGCGGGCGACGCCGGCCGCGACCAGGTCCGCGGGCAGGCTACGCTTCAACGCGATCGACACCGCCGACTTCGAGAGGGCGTCGAGAAAAGCCCGGACGAACAGCAGCGCCCCGGCCACCGCGGGAACCGCCGGCACCGCGAGGCCCACGCCGAGCGTCAGCGGGATGGAGACGCTCTCCGCCGTGACCAGGAGCCAGCGGAACGGCACCCGTGCGCAGAACCGGGCGAGCAGCGGCGCGGCGAGCACCGGCGCGACCCACTGCGACGCGAACACCGCGCTGGCGACGAGGTTCGAGCCCGTGCGCTCATAGGCCACGATGGACAGTGCGAGCAGCGCCAGCACCGTGCCGGACGAGCTGATCACGATGGCGCACCAGAGGAAGACGAAGACCCTCGTCTGCCACAGGCCCGCCCGCGCGGGTGCGTCCGGCCGGACCTCGCAGTCCTGCTTCATCGGGTGAAGGAGGCGCTGTGGTCGAGCACCTTGCGGAAGCCCGCCGCGATGTCCGCCACGTCCTGCTCGTCGCCCAGCAGCGCCGAGTGGTGGAACGTGACGAACCGCCGGGCCACCCGGTCGGCCACGGGCAGGTCGAACCGCTCGTGGTCGAGGCGCTTCAGGTGTTCCTCGCTGATCGCGAACCGGCTGCGGCCGGCCGGGTCGTAGAGGGGGTTCGCGTTGAGCGGCCGGTAGATCGGCCGCACCGGGAAGTTGATCTCCGCCGCCAGCGCCGCCGCCACCTGGCCGATGTCCGCGCCCTCGAACGCATCGGGCGGGAGCTCCACGGCGAAGCCGAAGTACGTGCGGGACGTGGTGCCCGCGGACGTGTCCTGCGGCCGGTAGCCGAACCCGGCGAGCTCGTCCTGCAGCCAGGCCGCGGTGCGCGCCCGGTGCTCGTTCTGCGCATCGAGCTGCCGCAGCTGGGCGGACAGCAGCGCGGCCTGGAACTCCGAGAGCGCGCGGTTGCTGCCCATCAGCTCGCCGGTCTCGACGAGCTCCATCTGACCGAGCGTGGGCGGGGTGTCCGGCGCCGTCCGGCCGTCGGCGCGCAGGTGCGCCATCCGCCGGGCCACGCTCGGGTCGTCCGTGATGGCCGCCCCGCCCTCACCGCTGGTGAGCACCTTCGTGTGGTGCATGCTGAAGGTGCCCACCTGCCCGACCGTGCCGGCCTTGCGACCGCGGTGGGTGGCGCCGTGCGCCTGGGCGCTGTCCTCGATCAGGACCAGGCCGTGCCGGTCCGCGATCGCGACCAGCGCGTCGAGGTCGGCCAGGGCCGAGTAGAGGTGCACCACGACGATCGCCCTGGTGTCGGGCGTGATCGCCGCCTCGACGGCGGCCGGGTGCATGCAGAGCGTGCGCGGGTCCACGTCCACGAGGACGGGGATGGCGTTGACGCCGGCGACGGTCGAGGCGGACGCCACCCAGGACAGCCCCGGGACGATCACCTCGTCGCCGGCGCCGATCCCGCAGGCCTCCAGCGCCATCACGAGGCTCGCGGTGCCGCTCGCGGCGGGCACGCAGCTCCGCACGCCGTTGTAGGCGGCGAACTCGGCGGCGAACCGCTGCTCGAACGTCTCCGCGCCGCGGTACGGGCTGCTGATCGACCACCGGCCGGAGTGCAGCACCCTGCCGAGCATGTCGCCCGCGTCCGGGGCGGGCACCGGCCACAGCGGCCAGGGCCGTTCGCGCACGGGCGTTCCCCGGTGCACAGCAAGCGCGGAAACCACGTCGTCTACCTCTCCCCCGTCGGTCCGGATTCCTCGGCTGGGCTCAGCGCACGTCGACCTGCGTGGAGATCAGGCTGAGCGGCGCGGTCCCGTCGGTGTTCACGACCGACCACGGGATCTGCGGCGGCACCGCCACCGACAGGCCCGCCTGACCGGTGTACGTCCGACCGTCCACAACGAACTCCGCGGAGCCGGTCAGCACGTGCAGCACCTCTGTGGACTCCGCCGACGTGGTCTCGGCGAGCGAGCCGCCACCGGGCAGTTCGACGAGGCTGAACCGGCGCCAGTCACCGGTGAAGTGCGGGGCCAGGTCCACGTCGGCCCGCCGCAGTCCGTCGACGGCACCGAGCAGGTCGGGCACGTGCACCTGGGCCGGCTCCGCGGCCGGGCCCTCGCCGGGGAACACCTCGATGACGAAGAAGTGCATGTCCTCGGTGCCCTCGTTGGCGATGGAGTGCGCGGCACCGATGGGCGTCGTGATGAGGTCGCCCGGCTGGGCGTCCAGCTTCACGTCGTTCATCGTGACGACGGCGCGCCCGGAGACGATGTAGTAGATCTCCTCGGTGCGCATGTGGACGTGCTCGCCCACGGAGGCGCCGGGCTCGATCACCACGTACTCGACGCAGTTCCACTCGCCTTCGAGGTGCATGCCGTTCATGAGCATCTTCCAGCGGCAGACGCCCTCCCCACCGACCTGCTTGTGGGTGGTCGCCGGACCGGAGACGTCGTTGACGATGGGGCCGAAGGGCATCCGCTGCCCGCGCACGATCGTTGCCATCAGGCCACCACCAGTTCCACGTCGTCGAGTGCGATCGAGTTGATGCCGAGGCGGATGACGTCCTCGTCGACCTGCGTGATCAGCTTGCTGCCGGTGCGCAGCGGCCGGCCGAGGGCCTCCAGCAGGATCAGGTCCCGCTTGCCGGTGGTGTCCCGCAGGTAGCCGCGCTTGTTGTCGAGGCGGACCGTCGCGAGGACGTCCTCGATCTCGAGGTCGGCGGGCAGGCGGGTGGGAGCACCGTTGCGGCGCAACAGCTCCAGGTGCGCCTCTTCATCGGCGCGGTCCAGGTGGCCGAGCTCGCGGGAGATGCGCGCCGCGGCCAGCATGCCGAGGCCGACCGCGAAGCCGTGCAGCAGCTCACCGCCGGTGAGCAGCTCGGCCGCGTGCCCGATCGTGTGGCCGTACTCCAGGATCAGGGCCTCGCCCTTCTCCCACGGGTCCTTCACCATGACCTTGGTCTTGGCGTCCACGCACAGGTCGATGAACCGGGTGACCGTCTCCGTCGAGTACTGGGCGTCCTCGCGCAGCAGGCTCGCCACCTCGTCGTAGCGCTCCGGCACGATGCCCACGACGTTCTTGATCATCTCGCACAGCGCCGACCGGATCTCCGGCTTCGGCAGGGTGTCGAGGAAGTCCAGGTGGTTCCAGACGAGCACGGGCTCGTGGAACGTGCCGAGGTGGTTCTTGCCGTGGCTCGAGTTCACGGCCTGCTTGAGCGACAGCACCGAGTCCGACATGCCGAGCAGCGTCGTCGGCAGGTGCACCAGGCGGATGCCGCGGAAGATCAGCGCCGCGAGCAGGCCCGCCAGGTTGCCGACCAGACCGCCGCCGAGCGCGATCACGACGGACCTGCGGGTGATGCCGGTCGGGATCGCCCGCTCGGCCAGATCTCCGAGCACCGCCAGGGTCTTCTGCTTCTCGTCGGCGTGCACGGTCAGGGTCGTCGACGGTGCGATGGCCGCGATGTGCGACTCCACCTCGGCGACGGTCTCCCTGGTCAGGCCCGAGTCCGCCACGATGACGAACCGGTCTGCGTCGAGCTGGGCCAGCCTGCGCTTCAGGTCCCGCCACGAGGCGGCACCGCTGCGCACCGAGAACTCGTAGGCGACGTCGCCGAACCGCACCTCTCGGTCGAAGCCACGCGAAATACCTGCCAACAGATCCACACCTATCCCCCGGAATCAGGCGACCAGTTGAACTTCAGGCGCTCATGCGCATCGACGACAACAGTTGCCGCATCGGGCCGGGCGGTGCCGCGGAGCATCGGGCTCCAGCGTCACGTTTGCCCCCAGGCCGTGCCGCGCCGTCGGGCCGAGACTACAACTCCCCATCTCACTTGGCAAACATTGGACAGAAATTTGCCTTAGCTGGCACAACCACTGCGACCAACGCGCTGCTCGCGATGCCGGAAGCTGCAGCGTCGCTGACACAAGTGCACACACCAGCACCTCTTGCACACCCTTGCGCCTCACGCGCGCGAAGGTGAGCGGGCGCGCGACACCGAACCTCGAACTGCGCCAACACTCTCCCGCCACCTTCTTACTTGCCAAAATTGGCAACGCTGTGTCAGTCTCGTTTGCCAGTGGCGGTGTTCGTCTCGACGGAGGTAGCGGTCTCGTGAATCTCGGACTGGACGGCCGGGTGGTCCTGATCACCGGCGCGGCGAGCGGCATCGGTGCCGAAGCGGCGCACGCGTTCGCGGCGGAGGGGGCGCGGCTCGGTCTCGTCGACCACGACACCGAACAGCTGAGCCGGGTCGCGAAGCAGCTGCGCGAGGACTTCGACACCGAGGTCGCCGAGGTGACGGCGGACCTGGCGACGGGCAGCGGGGTGGAGTCGGCGGTCGCCGGCGTGCTGGAGGCGTTCGACGGCACGGTCGACGTGCTGGTCAACAACGTCGGCCAGTGCCGCGCCCGCGCGTTCGACGAGCTGTCCGACGCCGACTGGCTCGCGACGTTCGAGCTGAACTTCCTGAGCGCGGTGCGGGCGATCCGCCTGGTGCTGCCCGGGATGAAGGCGCGCGGCTCCGGTTCGATCGTGACCAACGCGTCCGACCTCGCGCGGCAGCCGGAAGCAGGCCCCGCCGACTACCAGGTCTCCAAGGTCGCGCTGCTGAGCCTCACGAAGAGCCTCGCGATCTCCGAGGGCCCGCACGTCCGCGTCAACGCCGTGGCGCCCGGTCCGGTGTGGACTCCACTGTGGACCCGTCCCGGTGGTTTCGCCGACACGCTCGGCGACTTCTACGGCCAGGACGCGAAAGCCGCCGTCGAGCACGAGATGAGCAAGCGCCAGCTGCCGCTCGGCCGCATGGGCACGCCGGCGGAGGTCGCGAACGTGATCGCGTTCCTCGCCTCCGACGCCGCGTCGTTCGTCACCGGCAGCATCTGGGGCGTCGACGGCGGCACGATCCGCGGCCTGCTCTGACCACCCGATCCACCCCGAGGAGACCGCATGTGTCGCATGATCATGGCGACCGGCGCGTTCGACCCGCAGGCGGTCGTCGCGGCGGCGGCCGCGATGAGCTGCGGCGAAACCGCCGACCACGACAACAAGACCAAGGCGCACGCGCACGGCTGGGGAGCCGTGTGGCGCACCGCCTCCGGTGAGCTCGCGACGTTCCGCGACACCCGGCCGTTCGCCGAGAGCGCGCACGAGTCCGGGATCCTGGAGGCGGCGGACTTCCTGGCGATCCACGTCCGCAACGCCACCCTGCCGAGCCAGCGCGGCCTGGAGTTCACCCACCCGCTGTCGAGGCCGGGCGACGACTGGTACTTCATGCACAACGGGTACCTGCCCGCCGCGCACCGGCACCTGGGCCTCGAGCGCTCGGAGTTCGACACGCGGGAGTACTTCGACTGCCTGCTGCCGCCGGGGACGCTGAAGCTCGCCGAGGCGGAGGCGCTCGACGTCCTGCGGTCCATCGGCGCGAAAGCCACCTCCGGCAACGCCATCGCGGTCCGGCCCGACCGGGCCTACCTCGTGCACTGGAGCCCGCCGGACACCCCGACCCCGCTCTTCTTCGCCATGCACGAGCTGGTGGAACCGGGGACGCGGATCGTGTCCTCCGAGGTGGTCGCGGACCTCGCCCCGAAGCACCGCTGGACCCCGCTCGCACCGGACTGCCTGGTGGAGATCCTGTTCGACGACCTGGGAGCGCAATCATGAGCGATGACTGGAACCGCCTGGTGCACGTGGCCGACGGCACGTCCCTGGGCACCGAGCCGCTGCGCCGGCTGATCGACGGCGACCTGGCCGTCCTGGTGGTCAAGAACCTGTTGCCCGCGCAGGACTTCGCCACCAACAAGGAGCGGATCCTCCCGCTGTTCGGGCGCGCCGTGACCAAGCACTACGTCAACGGCACGCTGACCACGATCGGCCCGTACCTCGCCAAGCACCTCGGCGACCCCGACACCTACTTCACCGAGGCGCAGGAGGCGAAGGAGCTGACGTCCTCGATCGGCTTCGACCTCGCCGAGCGCACGCGCAACGGCCTGCGCGACCTCTTCGGCATGCGCCGCTTCGAGACGGCGGTCGAGACCGACGGCCGGCGCTACTCCGAGTCCAACGTCCGCATCTACGCGGACGGCGTGGACACCCCGCTGCACAACGACAACATCATGCGCGACGCGGCGGACACGGGGCTGCTGCTCGCCAAGCTCAAGCACCAGCTCAGCGTCGTCGTGTGCATCCAGGAGTGCGCCGAGGGCGGCGAGCTCGTGGCGTACCGCAAGCCGTGGCAGGCCGCCGACGAGCAGCACAAGATCACCGGCGGGCTCGGCTACGACGAGGCCGCCGTCGCCGGGGTCGACGCGCACGAGTTCAAGCCCGAGGCGGGGGACGTCTACCTGCTCAACCCGACGTACTTCCACGCGATCAACCGCGTCGGCGGCGCGGACCGGGTGACGATGGGCTTCTTCTTCGGCTTCTTCGACGACGACCTGACCGACGGCGTCACGTGGATCTGAGAGGCGGGTACCCGGTGAGCCGGGACAGGGTGCTCGAACGGGTCGCGGCGGAGGACGTCGAGTTCACGCGCTTCCTCTGGGTCGACCACAACTCGGTGCTGCGCGGGAAGGCCGTCACCGCACCGTTCCTGGCCGACCGGATGGAGTCCGGCATCGGCCTCGCCCGGTCCCGGCAGGCGGCGAACGTGCTCGACGTCAGCCAGCCCGTGCCGGGGTTCAACGCGGTCGGCGAGGTGCGGCTGCTGCCGGACCCGGACTCGTTCGTCGTGCTGCCGCACCTGCCCGCGGCGGCCGGGATGCTGTGCGACCTGGTCGAGCTGGACGGCACGCCGTGGGACGCCTGCCCCCGGTCGTTCCTGCGCGGCGCGGTCGAGGCGGCGGGCGAGCTCGACGTCGTGGCCGCGTTCGAGCCGGAGTTCGCGCTGTGCAAGGACAAGCCGGTGCCCGGTGACCTGACGCTGCTCGACGACAGCCTGTGCTTCGACAACACCGGTTTCGACGCGGGCAACGAGTTCGCGGTGGAGCTCAGCCGGTCCCTGCGCGCGCAGGGCATCGACACGGAGATCTACCACCCGGAGTTCGGTGCGGGACAACACGAGCTGACGCTGCGCCACGCCCCGGCGTTGCGCGCGGCCGACAACTACGTGTGGCACCGCGCGATGGCCCGCGGTCTCGCCGCGAAGCAGGGCATCTGGGCGACGTTCGCGCCGAGCCCGAAGCCCGGTTTCCGCGGCAACGGCAACCACCTGCACCTGTCGTTGTGGCGCGGCGGCACGAACGCGTTCCACGACGCGGCGGACCCGTTCGGCCTCTCGGTGCTGGCGCGCCACTTCATCGCCGGCGTCCTCGCGCACATGCCGGCACTCGTCGCCCTGACGTGCGCCAGCGTGAACAGCTACCAGCGGCTGCAACCGGGTCACTGGTCGGGCGCGTACGCCGGGTGGGGACCGGACAACCGCGAGGCGGCCGTCCGCATCCCGTCGATGTTGCGCGGCAGGGAGTCCGAGTCGGTCAACATCGAGTTCAAGGCGTCGGACTCGACGGCGAACCCGTACCTGGCGCTCGGCGCGCTGATCCACGCCGGACTTGACGGCGTCCGCCGCGAGCTCGACCCCGGCGCGCCGCTGACCGAGGACCCGAACACGGTGTCGGAGAAGCGGTTGCGGGAGCTGGGGATCGAGCCGCTGCCGCGGTCGCTGGAGGAGGCCGTGGACGCGCTCGAGCGGGACGAGCACCTGATGTCCGTGCTGGGGCCGGCGCGGTCGGTGCTCTACCCGGCGATCAAGCGGTCGGACGTGCGGGACATGAAGGAGCTCGGCACCGAGCTGGAGTACTTCACGTACGCGACCCGGTACTAGGCCGTCTCCCGGAAGTCCGTCGGGCGGCAGTAGCGGCCGAGGGACCCGGAGACGGCACCGCCGCAACGCCCGAACACGCCCGAGGACGTCGCGGCGGCGCCGTCTCCGGGGCTCTCGCCCGCGCCTGCCACCGGAC
>NZ_JBEXNC010000030.1:0-78361 GCF_040610935.1 Lentzea sp. NPDC003310 | reverse complement strand
GTCAAGTCGACGAAAAGCGTGTCGACTTGACCTCACCCCTCAGGTGCAGCAAGTGCTATGGCGCGACTCGTGATGGGACCCCCCCGCCGAAGCCGTTTGGTAAGGACGGCTCGCCTTCGGCATCGCGGGGGATCGGGCCTGCTCTGCAACCCGCCGCAACCCGCAGCCTCCGCCTGCTGCTGCCGCCCGCTCGCCGCTGCCGCCCGCCAGCCAGGTCGCCTGCCGCCTCGCGCAGCCGCCATGCCCAGCCCGCTCAGCCTGTCTCGCCCAGCCCCAACCAGCCCAGCTCGCCCAGCACGTCTTCCTGCTGCCCGCCGCCTGCCTGCGTCAGATCGCCCTTCGTGCCGCGTAAGCCGCCAGCGAAACCAGCTGTGCCGGGTCCAGCGACGGGCGCACCACGTCGCGTGCCTTGGCCAGGTGCGCCTGCGTCACCTCCGCCGCCTCCAGTGACTCCCGCATCGCCGTCAGCGCCGCCTCGCGCACCAGGGCTGCGCAGTCTGCCGCCGAGTACATCTCCAGTTCGCCTGCCAGCGTGGCCAGGTCCACGTCGCCTGCCAGCGGGGTGTTGCGGGAGGAGGCCTTCAGGATTTCGGTGCGGGCTTCCGTGTCCGGTGGCGGCACGTAGACGAGGCGCTCCAGGCGGCCTGGGCGGAGCAGTGCCGGGTCGATCAGCTCTGGGCGGTTGGTGGCTGCTACCACCACCACGTCGCGGAGGGGTTCCACGCCGTCCAGTTCGGTGAGGAGGGCGGCTACCACCCTGTCTGCCACGCCCGAGTCCGAGGACTGGCCTCGGCGTGGGGCCAGGGCGTCCACCTCGTCCAGGAAGACCAGGGCCGGGGCCGCGTCCGCTGCTCGGCGGAAGAGTTCTCGGACCGCTCGTTCCGACTCGCCGACGAACTTGTCCATCAGTTCGGCGCCCTTGACGGTCAGGACGTTCAGCTGGCCCGAGCCTGCCAGGGCGCGGACCAGGAACGTCTTGCCGCATCCCGGCGGGCCGTAGAGCAGGACGCCCCTCGGGGGTTCCACGCCCAAGCGGGCGAAGGAGTCCGGGTAGCGCAGGGGCCAGAGGGCTGCTTCGGTGAGGGCCTGCTTGACCTCCTTCATGTCGCCCACGTCGTCCAGCGTGAGGCCGCCGGTCTGGACGGTGTCCGAGGCGGACATGGAGATCGGGCGGACCGTGTTCAGGGCGCCCAGCAGGTCTTCCTGGCCCACGCGCGGTTCTGCGACCTCGCGTTGGCGCAGTGCTGCTCGCACGGCTGCTTCGCGGCGGAGGGCGCAGAGGTCCGCCGCCACGAAGCCCGGGGTGCGGGCGGCCACCTCGCCGAAGTCCACATCGGACTCCAGTGGGACGTCGCGGAGCAGCACGCGCAGCAGTTCGGTGCGGCCCGCCGTGTCCGGGAGGGGGAGCGTCAGCTCGCGGTCGACGAGGTCGGGGGCGCGCAGGCGGGCGTCGACCGACTCGGCGCGGGCCGAGGTGACCACCAGCGCGAGGTTCGGGCGGGAGATCGCCGTGCGGAGCATGTCCAGGACGACCGTGGCCACCGGCGGCGGGGCCGTCGGGAGCAGGGCGTCGATGTCGGTGATGAGCAGGACCGTCGGCTGTTCCGGGACGCCCGCGATGGCGTCACCCAGCTGCTTGGCCATCGCGCCCGGCTCCAGGACGGCGATGCTCGGGGCGGCCAGCTCGACGATCGACGCGTCGAGGGAGTGGGCCACCGCGCGCACCAGCGTCGCCTTGCCCACGCCTTCCGGGCCGCTCACCATCGCGGCGAGGCGGGCCGCGGCGCCCAGTTTCGTGAGCAGGTCGGGCTGGCGGAACATCAGTTCCAGCCACTCGGCCAGGCGGCGGGCCTGCTCGCGCTGGCCGACGAGGTCGGTGACCGGGAGCGCGTCGTGCTTCTCCTGCACCACGACCGGCGTCACCTCGGCGGCCGGTGCCTGCGCCGAGCGCCAGCCCACGACGCTCGACGGCTGCACGGCCACGGGGCCTGCCGGGTCGGTCGAGGTGATGGTGATGAGCTCGTTGGTCCACGTCATGCCGATGGCGTTGGACAGCTTGCGGCGCGTCTCCGAGACGTTCGCGCCGGGCGGCGGCGCGAGGTCCTGCGGGAGCAGCGAGACGTTGTCGCCGACGGTGAGCACCTTGCCCGTCAACGCCATCCGCACGTGCTCGGGCGTCAGGGCCGTGGTGGCGAGGCGGGAGCCCGCGACGGTGATCGAACGGGCCGCCGACACCTGCACCGGCGCCACCACGATCTCGGAGCCCTCGACCACGCCGAGGTTCGTGAGCGTCACGTCGTCGACCAGCACGACACCGGGCGGCTGCTCGCCGGACGCGGCCAGGGCGGCGCTCACGCGGGCGCCGGTCAGCTTCACGGCGTCCCAGGCGCGCAGTCCCAGGGCGTCGAGCACCTCGGGGTGGAGGCGGACGACGCCGCGCCGGGTGTCCAGAGCGGACGGGGACAGGCGAGCCGTCAGCGTGATCACGCCGCCGACTCTAGTTCCTCCCCGGTCCCCGCGTTCGCCAGGAGAATGCGCGAGAACGCGGGGAGGGGACGTGATGGGGAAGAGGCGGGGCGCGGCGTGGGCGCTCGCGACGCTGACGGGTGCGGCGGTGCTGGAGATCAGGACGACGGCGTCCAGGAGGAAGGTGCTCCCGCACGTGGGAGGCGACGACTTCGTCGGCAGGATCCACCTGCTCGCGGACGCCGTCCACGGGTTCTCGGGTGCCTTGAGCCTGCCGGGGCGGCGGGAGCGGGAGCGGACCGCGGTCAAAGCCCTGGAGTGGCACTGGAAGGTGTCCCCGCCCGAGGCACGCGCCTGGATCGTCGCGGTCCTGGAGGACGAGGGATCTTCGATCGGGGAGTTCATCGACGTCGAGCGCTCGTGACGCCCTGAACGGAGTACCTCGATCGTCGTCTCGGAGGTTACGGTGGTGGCGATCCGGGCTGGGGGCCCGGTCGTGACGAGACCTGGGGGTCACCGTTCATGCGCCACAAACCGGCGCGCGGCTTTCGCATGGCCGCGTTTTCTCTCGTGCTGGCCGTCGCGGCCAGTCTCACCGCACCGGTCGCGCACGCCGCGGCTGATCCCGCGCCCGCGCCTCGGGTGAGTTCCCAGAAGTACCCGCCGTCGCAGCCCGGTGGCGGTGTCGGCGTGGCGGGCGCGTTCGAGCTGGACGCGGACTACGACGTGCTGAAGTACGTCTACTCGTTCACCAACGACGCTGGCTTCCTCGACTGGACATCCCGCGGCGCACTGGGCGTTGGACGGCACGCTGGCCGACGCCGACGGGAACAACGCCCTGACGTCGCACGGCGACCCGGACCTGGCCTCGGCCGGGTACACGGGCAGGGCCGCCGGGCTGGGTGACCCGCAGGACCACCTCAGCGGAACGGTCCCGGCCGACACGTCGAAGAACTTCTCGCTGTCGGCGTGGGCGAAGGTGGACGACGGCGGTGCCGATCGCGCCGTCGTCGCCGCGGGGGACGGCACCGCGTTCAGCGCCGGGCTCTACTTCGACGCCGCCGCGGGGCGGTGGGCGTTCGGCATGACGACTCCGGACAGGACCGGTCTGCGGGTGGCCCACTCGCAGGCGCAGGCGGAGACCGGCGTCTGGACGCACCTGGCCGGCACCTACGAGTTCACCACCCGGACCCTCACCCTCTACGTCGACGGCGTCCGGCAGGGACAGGTCACCGGGGTGGACGGCTGGCAGGCGTCGCAGCTGCTGGTGGGACGGCACCGGTGGAACGGCGCGGAGGTCGGCGGTGCGCCCGGCGCGGTCGACGAGCTCAAGGTTTACGCGCGCACGGTGAACGAGGACGAGGTCAGGCAGCTGGCCGGGCAGGCGAGCCTCCGCGGCCACCACCGGTTCAACGAGGGCACGGGTGCCGGCACCCAGGACGAGGTCACCGGCACGGTCGCGCCCCTCAGCGGCAAGACCGGCTGGGAGGTCGACGGTGACGACACGTCGTTGCGGCTCAACGGACCGGACGAGTCGGGCCAGGAGCAGGACGGTGAGGCCTACGTCTCGGGCGCCGCGCCGGGGATCCGCACGGACCGCTCCTTCTCGATCTCCGCGTGGGCCCGGCTGGACACCGACGCGCACGACGGCAAGGACCGCACGGTCGTGAGCCTGGTGCGCGACGGCTCCTCGCTGCTGGACCTGAGGTACAGCGGAGCCTCGAAGAAGTGGGAGTTCGTGTTCGGCGGCACCACCGTGAGGACCGCCTACCGCGCGGAGCTGCAGGAGTGGACCTACCTGACGGCCGTGCACGACAAGGCCAAGGCCGAGGTCCGGCTGTACTTCAACGCCATCTACGTCACGTCGGTCCCGTTCACGGGCGGGTCGGCGGAGACCGGGTCCACTGTGGAGTTCGGCAGGCTCTCGCCGGCCACCGCCGCGGGGTCGTTCTGGAAGGGCGGGATCGACGACGTGCGCGTCTACGCCGGAGTGCTCTCGGAGCAACAGATCGTGGCCCAGGCCATCCGCACCTGATCCCACGCGGAAACGGGAACGGGCCGGACACGATCGACGTGTCCGGCCCGTTCCCGTTTCAGCTCAAGGCTTTTGCTGGCGCCTCAACCCCAGCTGCCGCCACGACCGGCGACGGCCGTTGACCGTGCCCTCCGTCGCGGCCGCGGCCGACGCGTCACGCCGGGGCCGCCGCACCGCGCGCATGGCCGCACCGGCCACCCGCCCGTGCAACGGCTGCCGCAGCCCGAGCCGCCGCGCCGCCACCCCGTGCGCCCGCTTGATCGCCCGGCGGTCGGCACCCGTGACGGTCCACGCCTCCGGGTGCTTGGACAGCCACACGTACCGCCGCACCGAGTACGGCAGGTGCGCCAGGTACACGACCATCGCGATGATCAGCGCCACCAGCGGGTAGGTGATCACCGCGGCCGCGAGCAGGCCGACGCCGACGAGCAACGGCGCGACCGCGCGCGGCGGCACCTTCACCGTCTTCACCGACAGGGTCGGGATGCGGGAGACCAGCAGCATCGCGACCAGGACGGTCCACGCCGCGACGACGTAGGAGTTGTTCCACCAGCCGTCGCCGCGGACCTGCTCCTCGATGATCAGGGGCAGCAGCAGCAACAACCCGCCTGCGGGAGCCGGGACGCCGACGAAGAACTCCTTCGCGAACGGCGGCTGTTCCTTCTCCAGCAACGTGTTGAAGCGCGCCAGGCGGACCACCATGCAGACCGCGAAGATCAGCGCGATGACCCAGCCCGCGCGGTTGCCCTCGAACTTCCAGAGGTAGATCGCGAGGGCGGGCGCGACGCCGAACGAGATGGCGTCGGCCAGCGAGTCGAGCTCCGCGCCCATCTTGGACGTCGCGTCCAGCAGGCGGGCGATGCGGCCGTCCAGGCCGTCGAACACGGCCGCTGCCGCGATCGACGCGATGGCCGCGCCCCACATGCCGACGTTCGCGAAGTGCACGGCGGACAGGCCCGAGCACATGGCGAGGACCGTGATCGCGTTCGGCAGCAGGCGAACGCCGGGCCCGCTGGGTGCCACTTACGCCTCCGGGAGTTCGGCGAGAACGGTCTCCCCGCCGATGGTGCGCTGGCCGGCCTCGACCAGGACGCGGCTGCCGCGCGGCACGTAGAGGTCCACGCGCGAACCGAAGCGGATCAGGCCGTAGGTCTGACCGGCGGCGACCTTCTCGCCCTCGGCGACCTCGCACACGATGCGGCGCGCGACCAGGCCGGCGATCTGCACGACGACGAGGTCGTGGCCGTCGACGGTGCGCAGCCACACGGTGTTGCGCTCGTTCTCCTCGGAGGCCTTGTCGAGGTCGGCCGAGAGGAACTTGCCGGGGTGGTACGAGACCTGGACGACCTCGCCGTCCGCGGGCACGCGCTGCACGTGCACGTCGAAGACCGAGAGGAACACGCTGACGCGCGTCATCGGCTGGGAACCGAGGCCGAGCTCGGCCGGCGGGACGGCGTCGACGACGTGCGAGACCGTGCCGTCGGCCGGGGCCACGGCGAGGTTCGGACGGGTCGGCGTCACGCGCTTCGGCTCGCGGAAGAACCACGCCACCCACGCCGTGACCAGCGCGAGTACGACGCCCAGGCGCTTGAAGCGCAGCCGGACGAGGAGGGTCGCGATCGCCGCACCGGCGACGAACGGGCGCCCTGCCGGGTGCATCGGCGGCACCATGCCGCGCGCGAGTTCGAGGAAGTGGGAGACGGGCTTCTCGCTGCTCATCGTGTCTGTGGGTTCCGTAGCGTCGGGGGATGTGTCTGGCGTCATCACGCTACGGCAACACCGCAAACCGCCCACCGGGACGGCCGGGAAGACAAGTGGCCGGTCGGCCCGTGCATCCCCCGACGAATGCGCGGGCCGACCGGCGCCTGCAGGCAGTGTAATCCCCGTCACATGGGGTGAACAACGGCGCTCGGTGAGCGTTCCGTCACAGTCCGTCGACGCCGAGGGTCTGCAGCCTGCGCCGCACGTCGGCGACCTGGTTGGCGTCGCGCACGGCGGGCGCGACCAGGTCGTCCGGGTAGACCGCAGCTCCGTCGGCCGTCCGCAGCACGAACAGGCCGCCCCAGTTGAGTTCCAGCTGAGCGCGGCCGGTGGATACGAGCACGTCAGCGACCATGCACCCGAGCAGTTCCGTCACGGTCTCGACCGCGGCGTCGTGCACCTCCGCCCGGGTCAGCGAGGCGTCCACGGGCGCCCCGGTCAGCTTGTGCAGCTGCGCGCCCTCCAACGCCCTGAGCACGTCGGCGACCGTCTCCCCGACCTTGCTGACCCGGCCCGCGTGCCGCAGCACGTCGGCATTCCGGCGCACGAGCACCGGCCCGGCCAACCGGGCGAGCTCCTCCCAGGCGATCGGGGGCCCCTGCACCTCGACCAGCGCCGCGACCTGCTCGGGCGGCAGGCCGTCGAGCAACGGCCACGAGGACCGCTCGTCGACCGCCTCCGCGACACCGCCGCTGACCGGGGAGGTCCGTCCGATCGTCGCGACCCGCTCCCTGATCGGCGGGTGGCTGTCGAACACCGACGTCGGCTCCTGCGCGGCCAGCAGCGGTTCGATCTCGCGCAGCTGGTGCACGCGGCGCGGGTGGTCGAGGTAGGCGCGGAAGCCCTCCAGCAACGGCGGCGTGCGCCCGGCGAGCACGGCCATCGACACGTACCAGCGCTTGTAGTCCTGCCACGCCACGCCCAGCGGGCCACCGCGCAGCAACGACCGCATCGACGCCTCGCGCCCGGCCGCCGCCACCGACACCTCGTCGGCGAACCGCTCGTGCTTGCGGCTCTCCGAGGCCGCGGCCAGCGCGTACAGCCTCGCCCACGCCCAGAGGACGCCGACGAACGCGGTGTCGGTCCGCGACACGAGCCCCAGCGCGGTCTGCGCGCGAGCGGTGAGCGCGGACAGCCGCGTGTGCCCGCCGCCGTAGTGCCCGAGCTCGTGCGCGAGCACCGACCGCAGCTCGCCGATCGTCATCCCGGCGACCCACGGCAGGCCGAGCTCCATGTAGCGCGTGCCGCCGCGCTCCCACACACCCGCGTTGGCCTTGTCGACCAGGTGGATCTCGTCGGGGCTGCGGGCGCCCGCGATCGCCGCGAGCTCGTCCACGTGCCGCCACAGCTCCGGGTGCTCCGCGCGCCCCAACGGCACGCCCTCCGCCCGTGGGCGCGCCCAGATCGCCACGACCACCGCGTACATCAGTGGTGCGCCCACGAAGACCGCCAGCGCCACGAGCCACCAGCCGCCCCCGGTCTGGCCGCGCTCGAACAGGACGTACGCGAGGATCCCCAGCCCCGCCACGATGCCCACCGCGAGCACGAAGAACCCGGCGAGCATCACCAACGCCAGCGCCGCTCTCATGTCCTGCTTCCCCCAGATCGTTCCGCTCCTACTGCAGGTATCTCACGGTCACCTCGGCGCCCGCAGGCAGTTCGGTGACGTCCTCGGGCACCTCGATCAGGCAGTTGGACAGCGCGAGAGCCGACAGCAGGTGCGAACCGGGACCGCCGACCGGCGTCACGACCTCGCCGGAGGACGGGTCGTGCAGCCCGCGCCGGAACTGCGTCTTGCCCGCGGGAGACGTCAGAGCACTCGTGACCCGCGCACGCGCCGTGCGACGTTCGGGCTGCGTGTGACCCATGGACGCCATCAGCGCAGGACGCACGAACACCTCGAACGACACCTGCGCGCTCACGGGGTTGCCCGGCAGCGACAGCACCGGCACACCCTCGTACCGGCCGGAGCCCTGCGGCCCGCCCGGCTGCATCGCGACCTTCGTGAACTGCACGTCGTGGTCCGCGAGGGCGTCCTTGACCACCTCGTACGCGCCCGCGCTGACCCCGCCCGACGTCATGATCACGTCCACCGCGCCCAGGTACGGCTTCAGGGCGTCGTGGAACGCGTCGACGTCGTCCGGCACGAACCGCAGCTGGATCGCCACGCCGCCCGCGTCCCGCACGGACGAGGCCAGCATCATGCCGTTCGACTCGTAGATCTGGCCGAGCTCCAGCGGCCGGCCCGGTTCGACGAGCTCGGAGCCGGTGGACAGGACCAGCACGCGGGGGCGGCGGCGCACGGGCAGCTCGGGCAGCCCCAGTGCCGAGGCGAGGCCCAGCGTGGACGGCCGCAGCACGGTGCCCGCGGCCAGCACCGGGTCGCCCTTGCGGACGTCGTCGCCGCCGGTGCGGATGTTCTGGCCGGGCTGCACGGCCCGGTCGATCGTCACGGTCTCCGTGCCGCCGTCGGTCCACTCGACCTGGACCACCGCGTCCGCACCGGGCGGCACGGGCGCGCCGGTCATGATCCGCTGCACCGTGCCCGCCGCCAGCGGGGACAGCTCGGTGCGGCCCGCGGGGATGTCGTCGGCGACCGGGAGCCGGACCGGGAGGTCGCCGGCCAGGTCGGCGGCCCGCACGGCGTACCCGTCCATCGCGGAGTTGTCGAACGGCGGCAGGTCCAGCGGCGCGATGACGTCGGTGGCGAGCACGAGCCCGAGGCACTCCTCGAGCGGGAGCTGCAACACGGGCATCGCCCCGACCAGGTCCGCGACGCGCTGGCGGTGTTCGGCGACAGTGGTGGGAGGCACGACTGCATACTGCCAACGTCGCGCCGGTCGTGACGATCGCATTGCCCCGTTTCTCCCGGAGGTGTTGTTCGTGCAGGTCCGGACCAGGCACACCCCGACGTTCGGCGTGGCGAGACTCGTCCTCGCGCCCGGCGAGGCGGTGCTGGCCGACCCCCTGACCATCGCGGCCACCAGCTACGGCCTCGGGGTCGAGGTGAAGGGCGCGGGCGCCAAGGCCGTCGCGCTGTGCACGGCGGGAGCGGAGGGCGGCTGGCTCGACGCGGCGCCCGTGCTGCCGGGGGACCTGCACCAGGTCGAGCTCGACGGGACGCACGGCTGGTGCCTCGCCCGGCACAGCTGGATCGCGTCGAGCAGCACGGTGGCGATGAACCCGGAGGCGCCGCCCATGCAGGCCATCTTCGGCGGCGGCGAGGGCTTCCTGAACTACGCGCAGGGCCAGGGCTCGGTGGTGCTCGCCTGCTACGGCGCGCTCGACCTCGTGACGCTCGAAGCCGGCGAGGCGGTGACCATCAGCAGCGACCACGTCGTGGCGTTCGCGGACACCGTGCAATGCCGACTTCGGCCCTCGGTACCCGATGGCGTGCAATCCATTCAGACGGGTGAGGGGCTGGTGTTCGACTTCGCTGGTCCGGGCGCCGTGCTGACCCAGGCGAGGGGACCCCGCCGACTCACCACCTGGTTGCGCGCCAACGGAGTCAGCCCTCGTTCATGACTCCGTAAGGAGGTATCCGAGTGAGATTTCTTCTTTTAGCGTTGCTCTCTGCGCTTTGCGTGAGATGCGTGATCTGAAGGAGGACGTCTTGGCTCTCGGTACCGTCAAGTGGTTCAACTCCGAAAAGGGATACGGCTTCATCGCAACCGATGGCGGGCCCGACGTGTTCGTGCACTACTCGGCGATCCAGATGGAAGGCTTCCGGACGCTCTCCGAAGGCGACCGGGTGGAGTTCGAGGTCCAGGCCGGACGCGATGGGCGCAGCCAGGCATCGGACGTCCGCCGAGCCGGCTAGGAGCCTCTTCGATCACAGCTTGGACGAACCCCGGGCAAGCCGATCTCGCCGGACGTTAGGCTGCCTCGCGTGTCGGAGGACCTGAGCGGACGGCGAATCGCGCATTACCGGATCGACGGAGTGCTCGGCCGCGGTGGCATGAGCGTGACGTACCGGGCCACGGACGTGCGGCTGGGCCGCAAGGTCGCGCTGAAGGTCATCGGTGAGCACCTGGCGCCCGACGCGGAGTTCCGCGAGCGGTTCGTCGACGAGGCGCGCAACACCTCGGCGATCGACCACGCCAACATCGTGCCGCTGTACGACTTCGACGAGGTCGACGGCCTGCTCTACATCGCGATGCGGCTGGTGGACGGCAAGGACCTCGCCGTCCACATCAAGGAGGGCCCGCTCACGCCCGCGCGCGCCCTGACGCTGCTCGGCCAGGCCGCCGACGCGCTCGACATGCTGCACGGCAAGGGCCTCGTGCACCTCGACGTGAAGCCGGCGAACGTGCTGGTGACGCAGAAGGAGGGCGTGCGCGAGCACGTCTACGTGGCCGACTTCGGCCTGACCCGCCGCGGCGCCACCGGCCACCGCACTCGAACGGGTGATTTCCTCGGCTCGCCGACCTACGCGGCGCCGGAACACCTGCGCGGCGAGCCCGTCGACGGCCGCACCGACCAGTACGCGCTCGCGTGCATGCTCTTCGCCTGCCTGTCCGGCCGCCCGCCGTTCCAGGGCGGCGTGCAGGAGGTCATCGCGGGCCACCTCAGCACCGTCGTGCCCGCGCTGTCGCAGCTCGTAGCGTTGCCGCCGGCCATCGACGACGTGATCCGCAAGGGCACCTCGAAGGACCCGTCGCAGCGCTACGCGAGCTGCGCCGAGCTGATCGCCGCCGCCCGCGTCGCTCTCGCCGGGGTCGCGCAGGGCTCGGCTCCCGCTCAACTCGGGCCGCAGTCCGGCTCGTTCCCCGCTCAAACGCCGGTGTCCGGTCCGATGCCCGCGCAGCAGGGCCAGTTCCAGGGCGGCTACCAGCAGCCGCTGCAGGACCCGGTCCGGCTGCGCCCGCCGAACCAGGTGGGCGCGAGCGCGTTCACGTCGTCCCGCAAGAAGGAGCGGCCGGCCTGGTTCGCGCCGGTCATCGCGGCCGCGGTGGCCATCGTGGTGATCATCATCGTGGTGGTGATCCTCTCGCCCGGCGACGAGCCCGCGCGGCAGCCGAAGACGAGCTCGGCGCCGTCGCTGAACTTCGGTGACGAGACCACCACGAACAGGCCGCTGCCGACCTCTGTGCCGGTGCGCACATCACGCTGAGAGTCGCCTGGGAGTCCGCCCGGGTCGCTTGCACTCGCCGTGCCCGAGTGCTAAACACGAACTAGCACTCGGCAGAGTCGAGTGCCAAAGGAAGTGAGCTAGGACAGGTGAGGCCCTCCGGGGTCGTCCGTCGCGGGCACCGATCCTGGCCACTCGCATCGTGTTCCGCTGCGGGCTCTGCCGGCTCGCAGTGGCCCAGAATCCACAAAGGCGGAGGAACACACCGCAATGGCCAAGATGATTGCGTTCGACGAGGACGCCCGCCGCGGTCTCGAGCGGGGTATGAACACCCTCGCTGACGCCGTCAAGGTGACGCTCGGCCCGAAGGGCCGCAACGTCGTGCTCGAGAAGAAGTGGGGTGCGCCGACGATCACGAACGACGGCGTCTCCATCGCGAAGGAGATCGAGCTCGAGGACCCGTGGGAGAAGATCGGGGCCGAGCTGGTCAAGGAGGTCGCGAAGAAGACGGACGACGTCGCTGGTGACGGCACCACGACCGCGACCGTCCTCGCCCAGGCCCTGGTTCGCGAAGGTCTGCGCAACGTCGCGGCCGGCGCCAACCCGCTGGGCCTCAAGCGCGGCATCGAGCAGGCCGTCGAGGCCGTCGCCGAGCAGCTGCTGAAGGCCGCCAAGGAGATCGAGACGAAGGAGCAGATCGCTGCTACCGCGTCCATCTCCGCTGCTGACCCCACGATCGGCGAGCTCATCGCCGAGGCGATGGACAAGGTCGGCAAGGAAGGCGTCATCACCGTCGAGGAGAGCAACACCCTCGGTCTCGAGCTCGAGCTCACCGAAGGCATGCGCTTCGACAAGGGTTACATCTCCGGTTACTTCGTGACCGACCCCGAGCGTCAGGAAGCGGTCCTCGAGGACCCGTACATCCTGCTGTTCGGCTCCAAGATCTCCACGGTCAAGGACCTGCTCCCGCTCCTCGAGAAGGTCATGCAGGGCGGCAAGCCGCTCCTCATCATCTCCGAGGACGTCGAGGGCGAGGCCCTCGCGACCCTGGTCGTGAACAAGATCCGTGGCACCTTCAAGTCCGTCGCCGTCAAGGCGCCTGGCTTCGGTGACCGCCGCAAGGCCATCCTCCAGGACATCGCCACCCTCACCGGTGGCCAGGTCATCACCGAGGACGTCGGCCTGAAGCTGGAGAACGCCGACATCTCGCTGCTGGGCAAGGCCCGCAAGGTCGTCGTCACCAAGGACGAGACGACCATCGTCGAGGGCTCGGGCGACGCCGACCAGATCCAGGGTCGCGTCAACCAGATCCGCGCCGAGATCGAGAAGTCGGACTCCGACTACGACCGCGAGAAGCTCCAGGAGCGCCTCGCGAAGCTCGCCGGCGGCGTCGCCGTCATCAAGGCGGGCGCGGCCACCGAGGTCGAGCTCAAGGAGCGCAAGCACCGCATCGAGGACGCCGTTCGCAACGCGAAGGCGGCCGTCGAAGAGGGCATCGTCGCGGGTGGTGGCGTCGCGCTGCTGCAGGCCGCCGAGGCTGCCTTCGCGGGCCTGAAGCTCACGGGCGACGAGGCCACCGGTGCCAACATCGTCAAGGTCGCCGTCGAGGCTCCCCTCAAGCAGATCGCGGTCAACGCCGGTCTCGAGGGTGGCGTCGTGGTCGAGCGCGTCAAGTCCCTCCCCGCGGGCGAGGGCCTGGACGCCGCGACCGGCGAGTACAAGGACCTGGTCGCCGCGGGCATCATCGACCCGGCCAAGGTCACGCGCTCCGCGCTGCAGAACGCCGCGTCCATCGCCGCGCTGTTCCTGACGACCGAAGCGGTCGTCGCGGACAAGCCGGAGAAGAACGCCGCGCCGGCCGCGCCGGACGCCGGCGGCATGGACTTCTGAGTCCACTCCGCTAGACGCACCACTTCGAAAGGCCCGGTTCGCCTCGGCGAGCCGGGCCTTTCGGCATCCCGGGGTCGGCGGACGCGCAGGCGAGGGGCCAGGCGCGGCGAGGCTAGGGCGGCCGGAGGCAGGGCCGGGTAAGTCCGTGCGGGACGAGTCGGGCCGAGGACGGGCCGGGGGAGGTGGGGCGCGCGAGTGGCCGGTGCCGCGAGGGGCGGCGCGAGAGGGAGTGGCGTGGCGAGGGGCGCGGCGCTGGACAGGGTGTCGTGAGAGGCGCGCGGCGCATGGCGGAACGGCGCGACGCGCCCAGGCAGGCACCAGCGCAATGGCGAAGCCGAGGCGTGTGAGCACTCGACGTCGATCAAGCGGTGGTAACGCAACCACGACGGCGATTGGGGCTTGACTTTGGGTGCGAGGCCTTAAACTTGACCACTCGGCCGGGCTTCACAATCCCGGCTTTAAAAGGCCGAGGAAGGCCTCGCAAGGGCCCCGAAGTCAAGCCCCAATCGCAATCGTTGCGAAGCGACGATGAATTGACACGGCTCGATACAAGGCAAACAACAAACCCGCCCAGCCAGCGAAAACAACCCCAGACCCCTCAGCCCCAAGCCCCAAAACTCACAGCATGATCGTAGGCGTGACCACGGTCCGCCCAGGCTCCCCGCGAGAATTAACCAAATGCACCAAAATCTGCGTGGTCCCAGCCGGAACATCGGGAAGAACAAAACGACCACCATCATCAGCCCGAGTACACGAAGACTGGTGATCGGCCACCCGAACCTCCACCTCGTGCTCCCCGGCCGGCACCAACCACCCGTCGATCCGGTGCCGAGACCCGGTGGACGTGAAGTTCACCATCAACGTCAGGTTGTCCACGGTGAACGTGATCGTCCCGGTCTGCCCGCCCCGCACCCCGGCGAACGACCCGGCCCGTTCCCACCGCGCCACTTCCACGTCCAGCGACTCCAAAGCGATCGCGAACTTCACCCGGTCCACCAGGTCGGCGGGTGGCGGGTCCAGTTCGTCGACGAGCCTGTTCAGCTCGGAGAGGACTGCGGTGTCCTCGGGGCCCCTGCGGTCGTCGCGCGGGTCGATCTCGTTCACCGCGATCCTCCTTCCGTCTCCAGGTAGTTGCGCAGCAGAGTCAGACACCGTCCCCTGGTCGGACCGATGCTGCCGTGGGGCATGGCGAGTGCCTCGGCGACTGCCCGGTATTCCGCGCGGCCCGCGAGCACGGTCAGCCTGAGCAGTTCCTGGCACCTCGTGGTCAGGCGGCCGAACGCGAGCCACAGGCGGCGGTCGCGGTCGTCCTGCAGCGTCACGTCCTCGGGCAGGCCCGTGTCGGACTCGAGCTGTTCGGCGTACTCGTCGGACAGGTGCGTTTCACGCTTGTTGGGTGTCCAGGTTCGGCGCGCTTCACGCCTCGTCGTGACCACCAGGTAGCCGACCAGGGCTTTGGGCTCGTTGATGTTCTCGATGTTCTTCAGGAACGCGAGCCACACGGTCTGCACGACGTCTTCCGCGGCGGCCCTGTCGAGGCCCTGACCACGCGCCACGTGCCACAGCAGCGGGGTCAGTTCGGTGACCAGGACGTTCGTCGCCTCGCGGTTGCCCTCGCGCGCGGCGGTGACGCACACCGCGTGCCGTTCGGTGCCTTCAAGCCCGTCCCACGGCGGACGGTCATCCGCCGTGTGCAGCTCGTCCATGTGGCACCTCCGATCGGCCGCCCTGTCAGCGCCGTCCGCCAACTCATGAAGGGCTAACTGGGCGGTAGATACAAAATTCACTCGATTGGAGCAGTTCTACCGCCAAGGTGTCCTTCATCTTCCTCCGGGTACGCCAGCGGCCCGTGAATCCCCCTCCGAGTCACGGGCCGTCAGTGGTGGGAGCTCGCGCCGGCCGGCACCCCTCGAACCGACCGACGCCCGCTCCACGCCTGAACAAAGCGCTCATGGAGAAAGAGCGGAACTCAGGCGGGTAGATACGGCTCTCTGACGCACCGAACCGACAACCCGCTCCCGATTCGCGAAAGCACACGGCGGCGACCACTATGGTCCAGACCATGCCGATTCTCGAAGTGATCGCACTGGACGCACGGGACGCCGAGGCCGCGCAGGCCGGCGGGGCCGACCGGCTCGAACTGGTCGCCGACATGGCGAGCGACGGGCTCACGCCGTCGGTCGCCACGTTCCAGGAAGTCAGCAAGGCCGTCGACATCCCCGTCCGAGTCATGCTCAGGGACGCCAAGGGCTTCGCGCCCGGCGACCTGAAGCAGCTGCGTCGCCAGGCCCACGAGCTCCGCAGCGCCGGCGCCACCGAGTTCGTCCTCGGCTTCCTCGATCCGCACGGCGAGATCGACGAGGGCGTCACGCTCAACCTCGTCGCCGAGCTGGAGGGCTGCGCCTGGACGTTCCACCGCGCGCTCGACAACTCGAACGACGTCTTCCGGTCGTGGGGCGTCGTCAAGACCCTCGGCTGCGACACCGTGCTCGCCGCGGGCAGCGCGAAGGGCGTCGCGGAAGGGGTCGAGAACCTGAAGAAGCTCGTCGCCGAGGCCCCGCCCGCGCTCCTCGTCGGCGGTGGTCTGCAGACGAGCCACGTGCCGGAACTGCTGGCCGCGGGCGTGAAGGGTTTTCACGTCGGCAGTGCGGTCCGTCCGTCCGGATGGGACTCCCCGGTCGATTCGGCATCAGTTCGGGAATGGGTCAATCGTCTGGTCTAGACCCTTGACGTAGTCCGTTCTACAGTCACGTTGCTTCCTGTGAAATAGCTGTTGCAACATACGCAACGTGAAGGGCGCGACGATGCGGTTGAAGACACTCGCGGCGGTGCTGGGCGTGGGCGCGGTGGTCGCCTGCGCCCCGGTGCAGTCGGGACCGACGAACTCCGGCACGGACGAGCAGACCGGGCAGCTGAGGGTGTGGCTGTTCGACGAGGTGAACCGGGGCCCCAAGGAGGCCGTGGTCAAGGAGGCGATCTCCGAGTTCCAGGGCAAGCACGCCGGCGTCACCGTCGACGTGCAGTACATCCAGGTGTCCAGCCGGGCAGAACGCTTCAAGGCCGCCTTCAGCGACCCGAAGAGCGCTCCGGACGTGGCCGAGTTCGGCAACACCGACCTCGCGGGCTACGTCTCCGCGGGCGGCTTCTCCGAACTGGACCTGGGCAAGTGGGACGAGTCCAAGGACCTGGTCCCGACGATCCTCGACACGGCCAAGGTCGACGGCAAGACGTACGGCGTGCCGTGGTTCGTCGGCGTGCGTGCGCTCTACTACCGCACGGACGTGTTCACCGAGCTCGGCCTCAAGCCGCCGGCGACGCTCGACGAGATCGCGACGACCGCCCGGGAGATCCGGCAGAAGAAGCCCGAGCTGATCGGAATCTCGGCCGGCGGCAAGTACCTGTTCGCCGCGCTCCCGTTCATCTGGGCGAACGGCGGCGACCTCGCGAAGTCCGACGGCGGCAAGTTCACCGCCACGATCGACAGCGCCGAGGCGAAGGCCGGTGTCGCCAAGTACACCGAGCTGATCAAGGACGACATCTGCCCGCCCGCCACCTGCGCGGGCAACGGCGGTGACGCGAGCGTCGAGGCGTTCCGCGCCGGCAAGGCCGCGATGACCATCGGTGGCGACTTCAACCGCAAGTCCGTCGACGCGTCCAGCGCCGCCGGCAAGTACGGCGTCGTGCCGCTGCCCGGCAAGGACAAGGGCTCGGTCGCGCCCGCGTTCGCCGGCGGCAACCTGCTCGGCGTCATGAAGGGCACGCAGCGCAAGACGCTCGCCACCGAGTTCACGCAGCTGCTGGCTTCGAAGAAGTACCAGCAGAAGATGTACACGGCGATGGGCAACCTGCCGACGTTCACGGACGTGCAGAAGCAGGTCGCGGACTCCGACAAGTTCCTGGAGCCGTTCACCAAGACGCTGCAGTCCGGCACGAAGTTCGTCCCCGTCACGCCGGCGTGGGCGAAGATCGAGGCGCAGGCCGTCGTCCCGACGATGCTGCAGGAGGTCGTGACCGGCGCGAAGAACGTCGACACGGCCACCGCCGACGCCGCCAAGACGATGAACGCGGCCTTCACGTCGTGAGCATGACCGCCAAAGGCCAGGGGCGGACCGCGTTCGCCTACCTGGCTCCAGCGCTGCTGGTCCTCGGGGGGCTGCTGGCCTACCCGATCTACCAGCTGGTGCTCATCTCGCTCTACGACTACGGCCAGGAGCAGGTGAGCGGCGGAGCTCCGCTCACCTTCCTCGGTCTCGGCAACTACCAGAAGCTGCTGGGGGACCAGCAGTTCTGGACGGTGCTCGGGCAGACCGTCGGGTTCGCGGCGGTCTGCGTGGTCGGCACGTTGCTTGTGGGCGCGTTCCTCGCAATCCTCGCCACCCGCGTCCGCACGTGGGTGCGCATGACGTTGTTCCTGGCGGCGCTCGGTGCGTGGTCCACGCCCGCCGTCGCCGGCTCGACGATCTGGCTCTTCCTGTTCGACGCGAACTTCGGGCTCGTCAACGAGATCCTCGGCATCCAGGGCCACTCGTGGACGTTCGACAAGTGGACGGCCTTCGGACTCGTCGCGGCACAGGTGATCTGGTGCTCGTTCCCGTTCGTCATGGTGACGCTCTTCGCGGGCATCAAGGCGATCCCGGGCGAGGTGCTGGAGGCCGCGGCGCTGGACGGCGCGTCGGCGTTCCGCACGGCGTGGAGCGTCACGCTGCCGTTGCTGCGGCCGATCATCCTCGTGGTGACGATCCAGTCGATCATCTGGGACTTCAAGATCTTCACGCAGATCTACGTCATGACCAACGGCGGTGGCATCGCCGGGCGCAACCTCGTGCTCAACGTCTACGCCTACCAGCAGGCGTTCGCGGCGTCGGAGTACGGCCTGGGCGCGGCCATCGGAGTCGTGATGACCGTGCTGCTGCTGGGGATCACGATGTTCTACCTGCGTGCGCTCAAGAAGTCGGGGGAGGCCCTGTGAGGCGCTGGATCACCGAGGCGTTCGTCCTCGTCGTCGCCGCCGTGGTGGCCTTCCCGCTGTTCTGGATGGTGCTCAGCGCCTTCAAACCGGAGGACGAGATCATCTCGGCCGACCCGGTGCCGTGGACGACGCGGCCGACGCTCGACAGCTTCACGCGGGCGCTGACCGTCGCGAACTTCGGGCGCTACTTCGTGAACAGCATCGTCGTGGCGCTGATCGTGGTGGCGCTGAGCATCCTGATCTCGTTCCTCGCCGCGACCGCGCTGACCCGCTTCCGGTTCCGCAGCCGCACGACGCTGCTGATCATGTTGCTGGTCGTGCAGATGGTGCCGGTCGAGGCGTTGACCGTGCCGCTGTTCTTCCTGATGCGGTCCGTGGGTGACAGCGTGCCGGTCTTCGGCCTGAACCACCTCGGCTCGCTCGTGCTGGTGCACCTCGCGTTCAGCCTGCCGTTCGCCATCTGGATGCTGCGGGGCTTCGTCGCCGCGGTGCCCGTGGAACTGGAGGAGGCCGCCACCCTGGACGGCGCCTCGCGGTTCCGGTTCCTGTGGCAGGTGCTGTTCCCGCTCGTCGCGCCCGGCCTGGTGGCGACGAGCGTGCTGTCGTTCATCCACGCCTGGAACGACTTCCTGTTCGCCAAGACGTTCATCATCTCGGCCGTGGAGAACCAGACCCTGCCGCTGGCTCTCCAGGTGTTCGTCAAACCCGACCAGAACGATTGGGGCGCGATCATGGCGGGCTCCACCCTGATGACCATCCCTGTGCTGATCTTCTTCGTGCTCGTGCAGCGCCGGCTCGTGTCCGGCCTCACGGGGGCGGTGAAGGGATGAACCTGCTGCCACGGCCGGTGTCCTACGTGGACGGTGGACGGCTCTGCGAGTACCGGGGCTGGGAGACCGTCCTCGTGGACGGTCCTCCCGGCGGCTACCGGTTGATCTCGTCCGACGACGGCGTGCTGATCGAGGCGCACGACGCGGAGGGGGAGATGAACGCGCTGCAGACCCTGCGGCAACTGCTGGGCGCACAGGCGTTCCGGGCGGCGGGCGCCAAGCCGTCGGCCATCCCGGCGTGCGAGGTCGTGGACCACCCGCGGTTCGCCTGGCGCGGCGTGATGCTCGACGTCGCACGGCACTTCCTGCCCAAGCGGGAGGTGCTGCGGTGGGTCGAGCTGCTGTCCGTGCACAAGCTCAACGTCCTGCACCTGCACCTCACCGACGACCAGGGCTGGCGCTTCGAGGTCAAGCGCTACCCGAAGCTCACCGAGGTCGGGTCGTGGCGGGAGGACTCGCGGTTCGGCGACCGGCGCGCCGGCGGTCTGAAAGGCCGTCCGCACGGCGGTTTCTACACGCAGGACGACCTGCGCGAGATCGTCGAGTACGCGCGGGCCCGGCACATCACGGTGATCCCGGAGATCGACATCCCCGGCCACTCGCAGGCGGCGATCGCGGCCTACCCCGAACTGGGGGTGCACGGCGGCGGGGTCTGGACCGACTGGGGCGTCAACGAACGCGTGCTCAACACCGAGGAGTCCACAGTGGACTTCTATCGGAACGTGTTCGACGAGCTGGTGGACGTCTTCCCGGCGGAGATCATCGGACTCGGCGGCGACGAGGCACCCGGTCACGAGGACGGAACCCTGGTTCGCGCGATCGCCGAGCACCTGGTTGGCAGCGGCCGGCGGCCGTACGGCTGGGACGAGGTCCTGGACGCGCGCCCGCTGCCTGGCAGCACCGTCGTCGCGTCCTGGCGCGGGGTCGAGGGCGGCGTCACGGCGCTGAGCGAGGGCCACGACGTGGTCATGTGCCCCGAGCAGTTCGTCTACCTCGACTACCGGCAGTCGGAGTCGCCCGACGAACCGATCCCGGTCGGCACGGTGACGACGCTGGAGGACGTCTACGCGTGGGACCCGGTGCCCGAGGGCGTCACGGGCGCGGAGCCCGGACGGCTGCTGGGGGCGCAGGCGAACATCTGGACCGAGCACCTCGACTCGGCCCGGCGGGTGGACTACGCGGCGTTCCCGAGGCTGGCCGCGTTCGCCGAGGTCGTGTGGTCCCCGGCGGAGAAGGACCCGGACTTCGTGCGGCGGCTCACCGAGCACCACCTCCCGAGGCTCGACGCCCTCGGGGTGGAGTACCGACCCCTCACCGGTCCCCACCCCTGGCAACGACTACCCGGCGTGCCCGGTTTTCCACGGTGATCACATCGCGGAGTCTTCCTCGGGCATGAGGATCCAGGCGGCGACGTAGAGGACGGCTCCGGTGCCGAACCCGAGCAGCGTCGCCGCCACGAGGACGATCCGGAGGATGGCGGCGTCCACGCCGATCATCTTGGCGACGCCACCGCACACACCGGCGAGCATCTTGTCGCTGCGGCTCCTGCGGAGCTTCTTGACCTGGGCTGTCGCGTCGTTGAGCACGTTGTTCGTCATGCACCAAGAATCGCGATTCCCACGCCTGGGCACATCGGTGACCACCCCGAACCCGACCCTGATTCGGGGTGGCGACCCCAGGGTCAGTCGAGGCAGAACTCGTTGCCCTCGACGTCCTGCATGACGATGCAGGACTCGTTCTCCTCGTCCGCCTCCATCACGCGCACCAGCGTCGCGCCCAACGGCTCCAGCCGTGCGCGCTCGGCCTGCAACGCGGCGAGGCGCTCGGCACCGACCAGACCGGTGCCCGCCCGCACGCAGACGTGCACGCGGTTCTTGACGACCTTGCCCTCCGGAACGCGCTGGAAGAAGAACCGCGGGCCCACGCCCGTCGGGTCGGCGCACGCCGACCACGAGCCGTCGCTCTCCGGCGGTGCGTCGTACCCGAGGACCTGGCTCCAGAACTCCGCGACCCGCACGGGTTCCGCGCAGTCGAACGTGATCTGGACTTTCTTGATCGAAGCCATCCCCGCAGGTTAGTCGTACCCTGAGGCTCATGGAGTCCCCTGAGGAACTCGCGGCAGGGCTCGACCGCGCGGGCTACCTGCCCGACGGCGGCGTCGCCACGGCGGCTTTTCTCGCGGTCGCGATGGGACGGCCGCTGTTCCTCGAAGGCGAGCCCGGCACCGGCAAGACGTCGCTCGCGCTCGCGCTGGCCAAGGCGATGGACGTGCCGTTGATCCGCTTGCAGTGCCACGAGGGCATCGACGCCACACAGGCGCTGTACGACTGGGACTACCCGCGCCAGCTCATGCACCTGCGCGTGCTGGAGACCCGCGGCGAGGTGGACGAGGCCTCCCTCTACACGCGACGGTTCCTGCTCGCGCGGCCGTTGCTGCAGGCACTGGAGAACGCGCCGTGCGTGCTGCTCGTCGACGAGATCGACCGGGCCGACGACGAGTTCGAGGCGTTCCTGCTGGAGGTGCTGTCCGAGAACGCGGTCAGCATCCCCGAGTTCGGCGAGATCAGGGCCACGACTCCGCCGCTCACCGTGCTCACGTCGAACCGCACCCGCGAGGTGCACGACGCGTTGAAGCGCCGCTGCCTCTACCACTGGCTGGAGCACCCGTCGCTCGACCGCGAGGTGGCGATCCTCCGCCGCACCCTGCCCGGCCTCGACGAACGGCTCGCGCACAAGGTCGCGGAGGCCGTCGGCAAGATGCGCGGCCTCGACCTGCTCAAGCCGCCGGGCGTCGCGGAGTCGCTCGACTGGGCGCGGGCGCTGCAGGCGCTGGGCCGCACCGAGCCGGACACGACGACGCTCGGGGCGGTGCTCAAGTACCGGGAGGACGCGGAACGCGTTATCGGGAGCACAATCGTGGGGTGACGGAAGCCTGCGTCGGGTTCACGCGCGTCCTGCGGGGCGCCGGGCTCCAGTGCGGGCCGGACCGCGTCCAGGCGTTCCTGCGGGCCACCGAGCACGTCGACCTCTACTGGGCCGGGCGTCTCACGCTCTGCGCCGACCCGGACGACCTGCCGCGCTACGACGCGGCGTTCCGGGCGTACTTCGGCGGCACACCGCCCCGGCCGCGCACGACGATCGAGCTCGACTCGGTCACCGTCGGCGTCGCGGCGTCGGACGTGGAAGTGCTGAAGCACAAGGACATCTCCGAGTTCGACGCGGCACCGCTGATCGCGCGCCTCACCCCGGTGCCGCCGCGCCGCCGGTCGCGCCGGCTGCGCAAGGCCCGCCGCGGCCGGATGGACCTGGGCCGGACGGTGCGGGCGATGATCGAGACCGGCGGCGAGATCGCCCTGCCGCGCCACCGCAGGCGGGGGGCCAAGCCGCGCCGGGTCGTGCTGCTGATCGACGTCTCCGGCTCGATGGCCGCCTACTCGGACGCGCTGCTGCGGTTCGCGCACGTGATCGCCCACGCCATGCCCGCCGAGGTCAGCACGATCGGCACGCGGCTCACCCGCGTGACCCGCCACCTGCGGGAACGCGACCCGGAACGGGCGCTCAGGGCGGCCGGCCGGGCGATCCCGGACTACGAGGGCGGCACCCGGCTCGGCGAGGCGCTGCGGCGGTTCAACCAGCGGTGGCGGCAGCGCGGCGCGGTGGTGGTGCTGTTCAGCGACGGCTGGGAGCGCGGCGACCCGGCCCTGCTGGCGACCGAGCTGGCGCGGCTGCGGCGGATGAGCCACCGGGTCATCTGGGCCAACCCGCACGCCGGCAAGTCCGGCTACCGGCCCGTGCAGCGGGGTGTGCTGGCAGCCTTGCCGCACGTCGACACGATGGTCGCGGGCCACAGCGTGCACGCGTTGGAAGAACTGCTGAAGGAGGTCCGGCGTGCGTGATGTCCTCTACGACCTCGCCGAACGGGTGGCGAACGGCGAGACGGTCGGGGTCGGCACGGTGGTCGCGACCTTCAGCTCGGCGCCCAGGCCGGCGGGCGCGGCGATGCTCGTGACGCAGGACGGCGAGGCCGTCGGCAGCGTGTCCGGCGGCTGCGTCGAAGGGGCGGTCTACGAGCTGGCGCAGGAGACCTCGAACCCGGTGCTGCAGCGGTATGGGGTGAGCGACGACGACGCGTTCGCGGTGGGACTGACCTGCGGCGGGATCATCGACATCTACGTCGAGAAGATCGACGCCGAGTCGTTCCCGCAGCTCGCCGAGGTCGTGGAGACCGTCCGCGCCGAGGAACCCGTGGCGGTCGCGACGGTGATCGAGCACCCGGACGGCATCGGCCGGCGCATGGTGATCTGGCCGGACCGCCGCGACGGCAGCCTCGGCAGCGCGCGCATCGACGACGCCGTCACCGACGACGCGCGCGGCATGCTCGCGTCCGGCCGCAGCGGCGTGCTCCAGTACGGACCGGACGGTCAGCGGCGCGGCGAGGGCATGAGCGTGTTCGTGAACTCGTTCGAGCCGCCGCCGCGGATGCTCGTGTTCGGAGCGATCGACTTCGCCGCCGCGATGGCCCGGCTCGGCGCGTTCCTCGGCTACCGCGTGACCGTGTGCGACGCACGGCCGGTGTTCGCGACGCGCAGCCGTTTCCCCGAGGCGGACGAGGTCGTGGTCGCGTGGCCGCACAGGTACCTCCAGGCCGAAGCGTCCAAGCTCGACGAACGCACGGTGATCGCCGTGCTGACCCACGACCCGAAGTTCGACGTGCCGCTGCTGGAGGTCGCGTTGCGGCTGAAGGTCGGCTACGTCGGCGCGATGGGGTCCCGCCGCACGCACGAAGATCGACTGAATCGCTTGCGGGAAACGGGAATGACCGAATCCGAACTTGCGGCGCTGTCGTCGCCGATCGGGCTCGATCTCGGCGCCCGCACCCCGGAGGAGACCGCAGTTGCGATTGCCGCCGAGATCATCTCCTTGCGGTGGAAGGGAACCGGGCGCCGGTTGACGGAGATCGACATACCGATTCACCGGTGATCGGGTTGTTGAACCCGCAAACAGGGAGCAAGCTGGAGTGACCCTCGTCACCTCATGGCCCACCACCCTGGGAGGGTTTCAATGCACATCTCGGTCAACGTCGACGGAGTGACCTACGCCGACGAGGTCGAACCCCGCCTCCTGCTCGTGCACTACCTACGGGAGCGATTGAGCAAGACCGGCACCGTCGTCGGGTGCGACACCGGCAACTGCGGTGCCTGCACCGTCCACCTCGACGGCCACAGCGTGAAGTCGTGCCAGATGCTCGCCGTGCAGGCGAACGGCCACGACGTCACCACGATCGAAGGTCTCGCTCGCGACGGCAGGCTGCATCCCGTGCAGGAGGCTTTCCGCTCGAACCACGCGTTGCAGTGCGGCTTCTGCACGCCCGGCATGATCATGCAGGCGATCGACCTGCTCGCCGACGAGTCCGATCCCGACGACGAGACCGTGCGCAAGGGCCTGGAGGGCAACCTCTGCCGGTGCACGGGCTACCAGAACATCGTGCGCGCCGTGCAGGACGCCGCCCAGCGGATGAAACCCGGCGCCGGCCCCGAGCAGGAACAGCACAGCGACGAGCACGTCACCGCGAAGCAGCCGGTAGGTGGCGAATGACCGCCACAGCCGAGCCGGAGGTGGGCAAGGCCCGGCTCCGCAAGGAGGACGCGCGCCTGATCACCGGCCAGACCAGGTGGACCGACAACATCCGGCTGACCGGGATGCTGCACATGGCCGTGCTGCGCAGTCCCGTCGCCCACGCCCGCATCACGAACATCGACGTCAGCCGCGCCACGGCGATGCCCGGCATCGCGCTCGTGCTGACCGGGGAGGACTTCGCCGCCGAACAGGGCTCGCTGCCCTGCGCGTGGCCGATCACCGAGGACATGAAGTCGCCCGCCGCGCCCGCGATCGCCGTCGACACGGTCAACTTCGCCGGCGAGATCGTCGCGCTGGTGATCGCCGACAGCGCGTACCACGCCGCGGACGCGCTGGAAGCGATCGACGTGGACTACGAGGACCTCCCGGTCGTGCTCGACCTGGAAGAAGCGTTGCGGGACAACGATCTCGTGCACGCGGACCTCGGCACGAACAAGTGTGCCACGTGGGTCTTCGACTCGGCCGAGGCCGGGTCGGGCACCAACGTCGAGGACGAGATCGCGGCCGCCGAGGTCGTGATCGAGCGGACGTTCCGGCAGCAGCGGCTGATCCCGGCGTTCATGGAACCGCGGTCGGTCGTCGTGGACTGCACCGCGGGCATGTACACCGTCTGGTCCGCGACGCAGATCCCGCACATCCTGCGCTGGATGCTGTCGGCCGTCACGGGCATCTCCGAGCACAAGCTCCGCGTGATCGCGCCGGACGTCGGCGGCGGCTTCGGCGGCAAGCTCCAGGTCACGCCGGAAGAGCTGCTGTGCCTGCTGGTCGCGCGCCGGATGAACCGCCCGGTGAAGTGGACCGAGTCCCGCACCGAGTCGATGCTGTCCGCGCACCACGGCCGCGACCAGCTGCAGAAGATCACGATGTCCGCTCGCCGCGACGGCACCGTGACCGGCCTGAAGGTCGAGCTGCTCGCCGACATGGGCGCCTACCTGCGCCTGGTCACGCCGGGCGTGCCGATCCTGGGCGCGTTCATGTTCAACGCGATCTACAAGTTCGCCGCCTACCGGTTCGTGTGCACCAACGTGTTCACGAACAAGGTGCCCACGGACGCCTACCGCGGCGCCGGACGGCCCGAGGCGACGTTCGCGATCGAGCGGATGATGGACGAGCTCGCGGTCGAGCTCGACATCGAGCCGATGAAGATCCGCGAGAAGAACTGGATCAGGCACGAGGAGTTCCCGTTCACCACGGTCGCCGGTCTCACCTACGACTCCGGCAACTACGAGGCCGCCACGGCCCGTGCGATGGAGCTGTTCGGGTACGACGAACTGCGCGAGGAGCAGGCACGGCGCCGTGAGTCCGGTGACGTGGTCCAGCTCGGCATCGGCATTTCGACCTACACCGAGATGTGCGGCCTCGCGCCGTCACGGGTGCTGGGCGCGTTGCGGTACGGCGCGGGCGGGTGGGAGACCGCGTCGATCCGCATGCTGCCCACCGGCAAGGTCGAGGTGATCACCGGGACCTCGCCGCACGGCCAGGGCCACGAGACGGTCTGGTCGCAGATCGTCGCGGACAAGCTCGGCGTGCCGTTCGAGGACGTCGAGGTGCTGCACGGCGACACGGCCACGTCGCACAAGGGCATGGACAGCTACGGGTCCCGCTCGCTCGCGGTCGGTGGCACGGCCCTGGTGCACGCGGCGGACAAGGTGCTGGCCAAGGCCCGCACGCTGGCCGCGCACATGATGGAGTGCGACGAGGCGGACGTGGAGTTCACCTCCGGCTCGTTCTCCGTGCGCGGCACGTCGACGGCGCGGACGCTGGGCGACGTGGTGCTGGCCGCGCACGTCGCGCACGACCTGCCCGAGGGCATGGAACCCGGCATGGACGCCGACGCCACGTACGACCCGGACAACTTCTCGTACCCGCACGGAACCCATCTGTGCGCCGCGGAGGTCGACACCGAGACGGGCATGGTCAAGATCGTCCGGTACGTGGCCGTGGACGACGTCGGCACGGTCGTGAACCCGTTGATCGTGGACGGTCAGGTGCACGGCGGACTCGCGCAGGGCATCGCGCAGGCGTTGTACGAAGAGGCCACGCACGACGAGATGGGCACGTTGACGACGGCGACGTTCGCCGACTACCTCGTGCCGTGCGCGGCCGACCTGCCGGCGTTCCTCACGGACCGCACGACGACGCCCGCGACCTCCAACCCGTTGGGCGCCAAGGGAGTCGGCGAGGCGGGCACGATCGCCTCGACGCCCGCCGTGGTGAACAGCGTGCTGGACGCCCTGCGGCACCTGGGCGTGCGGGACATCGAGATGCCGATGTCGCCCGAGCGCGTGTGGACCGCGCTGCAGGGACGTGAGGACTCCGGAGCCGGTGAGGTCGCCGCGGGCGGGCTCGGCTCCATCGACGCGCAGGGAGGGCAGTCGTGATCCCGGCGGACTTCAAGTACCTGTTTCCGTCCACTGTGGACGAAGCCGTGCGGATGCTCGCCGAGGAGGGCGAGGACGCGAAGGTCATCGCGGGCGGGCAGTCGCTCGTGCCGGTGCTGCGGATGCGGCTGGCGGCGCCGACGGCGTTGATCGACATCGGCGGGCTGACCGAGCTGACGGGCGTGCGCGACGACGGCGACTCGCTGCTCATCGGCGCCATGACCACGCACTACGAGGTGCAGCGCGACCACCTGGTGCAGGACCACGCGTTGCTCCTGAGGCTCGTCACGGACACCATCGCCGACCCGCAGATCCGCCACCGCGGCACGTTCGGCGGGTCGCTCTGCCACGCGGACCCGGCCGGTGACCTGCTGGCGCCGGTGCTCGCCCTGGACGCGGTGATGGTCATCGCCGGTCCCGGCGGCCGTCGTGAGGTGTCCGCGGCGGAGTTCTTCGTCGACTACTTCACGACGGCGCTGGCCCCGGACGAGATCCTGCTCGACGTGCGCGTGCCGAAGTACACGGGCTGGGGCGCGCACTACGAGAAGCTCAACCGGGTCGCGCAGGCGTGGTCGATCGTCGCGGTGGCGGCGGCCGTGCAGGTGCGCGACGGGACGATCGCCGCCGCCCGCGTGGGTCTCACGAACGTGGGGTCGGGGCCGGTGCGCGCGACCGACGTCGAGTCGGCGCTGGTCGGGCTGCCCGCGACGGCCGAGTCGATCTCGGCGGCCGCGGGGCGCGCGTCCTCCGGCGACGGCTACAAGGACAACCTGGCCAGGGTGCTGACCGGGCGTGCGCTGACGGCGGCGGTCGGATGAAGTTGACGCACTCGTTCACGTCGCCCGCACCCGCCGAGGAGGTGTGGGAGGCGCTGATCGACCCCGAACGGGTGGCGCCGTGCCTGCCCGGCGCCACGCTCACCTCGGTGGACGGCAAGACGTTCAGCGGGGAGGTGAAGGTGAAGCTCGGCCCGGTGCAGCTGCTGTACCGGGGCAGCGGCGAGTTCGTCGAGATCGACCCGGTGCTGCGCCGTGCCGTCATGAAAGCCGCGGGCAAGGACACCCGCGGCAACGGCACGGCGTCCGCCGTGGTGACGTTCGTGGTGGGCGACACGGTCGACGTCGAGACCGACCTGGCGATCACCGGCCGGCCCGCCCAACTCGGTCGCGGCCTGATCGCCGAGGTCAGCGGCAAGCTCGTCGACCAGTTCGCGGAATGCCTGGCGAGCACGCTGGTATCCGTGGATCCTGACGAGGTGGCGCAACAGCAGCATCTCCGAGTGGTCCCCGACGAGCCGATCGACCTGATCGACACGGCAGGCGTGCCGGTGTTGAAGCGCGTGCTGCCCGTGGCGGCCGCGGCGCTCGCGGTCGTGCTGTTCGTGGTCCTGCGACGACGGCGGCAGCGCTGAGGCGTGTGGTCCGGTGGCCGGCATCCGTGCTGGCCACCGGCCTTCTGCTGTCCGGGTGCACCGGCTCGCCCGTGGTGGTCACCTCGACTCCGCCACCTCCGCCGGCGTCCACGTCCCAGGGGCCGCCGCCGGCGCGTTCGTTCACGCTGACCGCGGGCGGCGACATCCTGATCCACCCGGCGCTGACCGACCAGGCCGTGGCCGACGGGGGCGCGGCCGGGCGCGACTACCTGCCGTTGTTCTCGGGGATCAAGGAGACGCTGAAGGCCGATCTCTCCCTGTGCCACCTCGAGGTGCCGCTCGGTCCCAAGGAAGGCCCGTTCTTCGGCTACCCGGCGTTCCTCGCGCCGCCCGAGGTGGCGAAGGGCCTGGTCGACGTGGGCTACGACTCTTGTTCGACCGCCTCGAACCACACGCTGGACCGGGGCGTCTCGGCCATCACCACGACGCTCGACGCGATGGACGCCGTCGGCCTCAAGCACACCGGCTCGTTCCGCACGCAGGAGGAGTCGGCGGCCCCGCTGATCCTGGACGCGGGCGGGGTGAAGGTCGCGCAGCTGTCGTTCACGTACGGCTTCAACGGGATTCCGCTGCCCCAGCCGTGGCGCGCGAACCAGATCAACGCCGACAAGATCCTCGCCGACGCCCGCGCCGCCCGTGCCGCCGGCGCCGAGGTCGTCGTGCTGTCCGTGCAGTGGGGCAACGAGTACCAGCACGAGGCCACCGCGGACCAGAAGGCGCTGGCTCGCCAGTTGCTGGCCGACCCGGCCCTGGACCTGATCATCGGCACGCACGTGCACGTCGTGCAGCCGTTCGAGAAGATCGGGAACAAGTGGGTCGCGTACGGCCTCGGCAACGAGGTGGCCCGGCACGCCGAACCGCGCGGGGTGACCGAGGAGGGCGTGGTCGCGCGCTTCCGGTTCGAACAGGGCGCGGCCGGCTGGTCGGTGGTCGAGGCGACCTACACGCCCACGCTGGTCGAGCTGGGGCCGCCGATCCGGCTCGTGGACCTGACGCGGGTGCCGGCCTCGGAGCGGCGGACGCAGGCGATCGACCGGACCGAGGGGATCGTGTTCAGCCTGGGGGCGGCCGAGCAGGGCCTGAAGCGCGGCAAGCCGTAGAGCTCTTCCATGTGCGACGGTGGGTTCCGTGACCGATCCGCTCACCGTCGCCCAGTACACCGCGCTGGGCGAACCCGGCCGCGCCGAGCTCGTCGAGGGCCGTCTCGTCCCGTCGCCCGCCGGGCTCCCCGCGCACAACTACGCCTGCGGCAACCTGATCACGCAGATCGCCGCGCAGCTCCCCGGTGAGCTGGAGGTCGTGTACGCGCTGGACGTGGACCTGGGGCTGGGGCCGTCGGACGGACCCGGTTTCGTCCGGCGCCCGGACCTGGTCGTGTGCCCCCGCAAGCGCGCCGACCTGCTCAAAGCCGCAGATGTCGTGGTGGCGGTCGAGGTGCTGTCGCCGCACTCGCGCTACACCGACTGCCAGGCCAAACGCCTCGAGTACGCGCAGGCGGGTATCCGGTCGTACTGGATCGTCGACCTGGCGCCGCTCTCGCTGACCTCGTTACGACTGGAGGACGGCGTCTACGTGGACGCGCCGGTGCACCTGAGGATCGAGCTGGAGCAGCTCATCGGGTGAGCACCCGCTCGTACCGGTCGATCCAGGCCTGGTCCTGCGTGTCGAACTCGGCGATGCGGTCCGGCACCGGCGCCTTGGTGAGCACGGGCAGGTAGCCGTCCTGCGGCAGCAACGAGTCGCTCGTGACGTCCCCGTCCAGCAACTGCAGGGTGGCCAGCCCGCACGCGTAGTCGAGCGTCGGCAGCGCCGCCGCCAGCGCGACCCCGGCCGCCATCCCGACCGACGTCTCCAACGCCGACGACACCACGCACGGCAACCCGCACGCCTCGGCGACCTCCAACGCCTTCCGCACCCCACCGAGCGGCGCCACCTTGATCACCGCGATGTCCGCGGCCCCCGACACCGCCACCTTCAACGGGTCCTCTGCCTTGCGGATCGACTCGTCCGCGGCGATGGGCGTGCTCACCCTCCGGCGCACCGCCGCGAGCTCGTCCAACGTGCGACACGGCTGTTCCACGTACTGGAGCCCGCCGACGGCCCTGTCCATGGCCTTGATCGCCGTGACGGCGGTGTCGACGTCCCACATCATGTTGGCGTCGACCCTGATGGAGCCCCTCGGCCCCAACGCGTCCCGCACGGCCTCAAGCCGCGCGCAGTCGTCGTGGAGCGTCGACTCGGCGACCTTGACCTTGGCGGTGGAGCACCCGGAGCGCGTGACGATCTCGTGCGCCTTCTCCGGACTGACCACGGGAACCGTGCAGTTGACCGGGATGCGGTCCCTCAGCGGCGCGGGCCACCCGTCGTTGGCGGCTTCGAGCGCACAGGCGAGCCAGGCCGCGGCCTCGTCGTCGTCGTACTCCTCGAACGGGCAGAACTCACCCCACCCGGCCGGCCCCTCGAACAACAAACCGGTCCGCCGCGTGATGCCGCGGAACCGCGCGCGCATCGGGATGGAGTAGACGTGCACACCGCCGATTCAAGCGCACTTCTGGAACTCCAGCGAATGCCCGCCCCCGCGCAGGTTCACGGACCCGACCGGCTGCACGGCCAGCAACGTGCACACGATCTGCTGCACCGCGGTGGGGCTGAGCTGCGACACGTCGCTCGACAGGTTGACGTCGAGGCCGCTCGCCACCCGGTCCACGGTGGCGGGCGCGGCGTCGAACGGCACCTCGGTGGTGAGCCCGCGCGACTGCTCGGCGTTCGTCGGCCCCTGGGCGAGCAGGGCGACGACGTCGAACCCGCTCAGGCTGCCCTGCGGCCTCGGGACCGGGACGACGCGGCCGCCGGAGGCCCAGAAGAGGGACGGCGAGGCGTTCTCGACGGGGCCGGTGGGGGCGGCGAGGCCCGGGATCGGGTCGGTGGGGCGGATGCCGCACGCGGTGAAGAGGGCGAGGACGGAGAGGAGGAGCAGCGCCAGGGTGAGCCGGCGCGGGGTTTTCGGCCTCACGCCGCACCACCCAGCGGCAACCGCAGCGTGAACACGGCCCCGCCGTCGGGCCGGTTCCCCGCCTCCAGCGTCCCGCCGTGCAACCGCGCGTTCTCCCAGGCGATCGCCAGCCCGAGCCCCGACCCCTCCGACCGCCCCCGAGCCGAGTCCGCCTTGTAGAACCGCGAGAACACGTGCGGCAACACCTCGTCGGGCAACCCCGGCCCGCGGTCCGCCACCTGGATCACGAGCGACGAGCCCGCCACCGACAGCGCGAGCGACACCGGCGGCGAGCCGTGCCGCAGCGCGTTGCCGACCAGGTTCGCCACGATCACGTCCAGCCGCCTCGGGTCGAGCCGCGCCCGCACACCCTCCGGCAGCGTCGCCGACACGTCCGCGAAGCCCCTCATCCGCAGGCAGGTCCGCACGACGTCGGCCACGTCCACGTCGTCGAGCGCGAGCGCGGCCGTGCCCGAGTCGAACCGGGTGACCTCGATCAGGTCGTTCACCAGCCTCGTCAGGTTCAGCGTCTCGCGGTTCACGAGCCGCGCGGCCTGCCCCGCCACGCCCGGCAGCGCCGCGGTCTCGGCGTCCAGCACGTCGGTCACGGCCGTCATCGCGGCCAGCGGGGTCCGCAGCTCGTGCGACACGTCCGCGACGAACCTCCGCGCGTCCGCCTCCATCCGCCGCAGCTCGCCCACGTGGTGTTCGAGGGAGGTGGCCGTGCTGTTGAAGGTCGTCGCGACGGACGCCAGCTCGTCCCGCCCGCGCACCGGCACCCGTGCGGACAGGTCGCCCTGCCCGAGCTGCCAGGCGGCGAGCTGCAGCTCCCGGACGGGACGCAGCACGCCCCGTGCCGCCAGCAGACCCAGGCCCAGCGCCAGCACGAGCACGGCGCCGCCGATCAGCCACGCGTTGCGCGCCAGCTCGTCGACGAACGCGATCTCCGACGTGAACGGCCGCAGCACGTACACCTCGATGCCCGACGGCTCGCCGTCCGAGGTCCGCAGCTGCATGCCGACGACGAGCCACACGCTGTCCGCGTACGAGACGCGCTGCCAGCCGACCCGTCCGGAGTCCACCAGCGACCGCAGCTCCGCCGTGATCACCGACGGGTCCATGCCTCCGGCGGAGGTCCCGCTGCTGTAGGCGATCGCCGAACCCTCGCGGCCCGAGACGCGCGCGGCGACCCGTTCCAGCGTGGCGGCGTCCACCGCCCGCGCGGGCAGCGGGTAGAGCTGCTCGACGCGGCTCGTGGTCTCGATGACGGCGTTGTCCTGCGCGCGCTGCACGATCGCGTCGCGCGCCCGCACGTACCCTGCGCCGGCGACGGCCGCCGCGGTCACGACGGTGAGCAGTGCGAACGCCAGCAGCAGCCGCAGCCGGAGCGTCACAGCGGCCCGAACCGGTAGCCGAAGCCCCGCACGGTCTGCACGTACACGGGCGCGGCCGGGTCGTCCTCGATCTTCGACCGCAGCCGCTGCACGCACGCGTCGACCAGCCGCGAGTCACCGAGGTAACCCTGGTCCCACACCGCGCTCAGCAACTGCTGCCGCGACATCACCCGGCCCGGCGACGACGAGAGCTCCAGCAGCAACCGCAGTTCCGTCGGCGCCAGCGAGACCGGCCTGCCCAGCCGCGTCACGACCAGGCCGTCGCGATCGATCGTCAGGTCGCCGTGCCGCTCGGCCACGACCTCGGTGACCGGGGCGGACGAGCGGCGCAGCACCGCGCGGATCCTCGCCTCCAGCACGCGGGCCTGCGCCGGCTTGGCCACGTAGTCGTCCGCGCCGGCCTCCAGCCCCGCGACCACGTCGATGTCGTCGTTGCGCGCGGTCAGCATGATGATCGGGAGCTCACCGGTCGCGCGGATGCGGCGGCACACCTCGAACCCGTCCACGCCCGGCAGCATGAGGTCCAGCACGACGACGTCGGGCGTGACGCTGCCCAGCAGCTCGAGGCCTTCCTCGCCCGTGCGCACCGCGTCCACGGTGTGCCCCTGGTAGGTCAGGGCCAGCGACAGTCCCTCGCGGACCGCCTCGTCGTCCTCGATCAGCAGTACGCGCGGCATGCCTCCAGCCTTCCCGACGGGTCTCATGGGGACGTGCGTGAGACGTCATCGTTGCGTAACGGCCGCTCGTGCGCAGGTCAAGTGCCCAGTCGCCGCCGCACCCACCCGGAGGCCTGGTCGACTGCGACCACCAGGAGCAGCACCACGAGGATGTGCGTGACCATCTCGTCGAACCGGAACAGCTTGATCGACTGGTTGATCAGGAAGCCGATCCCGCCCGCGCCCACCAGACCGAGCACGAGCGACGACCGCACGTTCACGTCCAGCCGGTAGAGCAGCAGCCCCGCGAGGGAGGGCAACACGGTCGGGAGCACGGCGTGCAGCGCGATCTGCGGCCCGGACGCACCCGTCACCGCGAGCGCGTCGCGCGGACCGCGGTCGCTCTCGTCCATCGCCTCGGCCCAGAGCTTGCCCATCACACCGGTGTTGTGGAACACCAGCGCCAGCACGCCCGCGAACGGCCCGAGCCCCACCGCCGTGACGAAGACCAGCGCGAACACCACGTCCGGCACCGACCGCAGGAACGACAGCACCGCACGGGAAGCCTGCCGCGCCCACGCCGCCGAGGTGGTCGCCCTGGACGCCGTGAGCGCCAGCACCAGCGCGAACGGAATCGAGAACGTGGTGCCGAGTAGTCCGATGTAGAGCGTGATCACCGCTGCTTCCAACGACTTCCCGAGCACCGAGAGGTCCGGCGGCAACGACTCGCCCAGGAAGTCGGCCATGCCCTCCCAGCCCGCGACCAGCGCGGCGGGGGAGAACTCCGTGGCCTGCCAGGCCAGGACGTGCACCACGACCAGCACCGCGACGCCGATCCACACGGCGGTGGAGGGCCGTGGACGAGCCGGAACCCGCGTCACGCCGCCACCCCCATCTCGACGATCCGCCGCGCGTGCGTCCGCGCCAGCTCGGGTTGGTGCAGCACCGCCACGACGGCCTTTCCCTCGCGTGCCAGGGTTTCCAGCAACTCCATCACCTGCACGGCGGACCGCGGGTCGAGCGCCGAGACGGGTTCGTCGGCGAGGATCACGTTGGCGCGCTGGCACAACGCCCGCGCGATCGCCACACGCTGCTGCTGCCCGCCGGAGAGCCGGGCACACCGGTCCAGCGCGCGGTCGGCGAGCCCGACCCGTTCCAGACAGGCCATCGCCTCCTCCCGCACCGCCTGCGGGAAGAAGAGCGAGCGGCGCAGCGGAAGCCGCCCCAGCGCACCGGAACACACGTTGTCGAGAGCACTCCGCCGCCCGACGAGGTGGATCTTCTGGAACACCATCGCGGCGCTCCCGCCGACCTCGATCTCGCCGCCGTCCGGCGTCTCCAGCCCGACCACGCACCGCAACGCCGTGGACTTGCCCGACCCGTTCGGCCCGAGCAGCGCCACGAACTCGCCGCCCTCGACCGAGAGGTCGAACCCGTCCAGCACGGTGCGGCCGCCGAACGCCTTGCGCAAGCCGCGGATGGCGAGCATCAGACGTCCTCTTCTTTGAGCCCCAGGGTGGCCGCGAGGTCGAAGAGCACTTTGTACGTGTCGTTGCCGACCTCGACGAGCGGACCGGGCGGTGTGACGTCGAGGAACGCCCCGACCTTCGCGACGTCGGCGGGCGAGAGCTCCAGCAAGGCCTTGCGCACCTTGCCCTTGAAGGCGGGATCGAGGTCGCCACGCACCGTGATCGGGTCGTTCGGGATCGGCTCGGACCTCCAGACCTGGCGGAACCGCGACTCGTCGAACGTGCCGGCCGCCTTCGCCGTCGCGAGCTGCTGGCTGTTGATCTCGGCCGCGTCGACCTTGCCGTTGATCAGCGACAACATGGCCTCGGGGTGCCCGCCCGCGTAGTCGAGCTTGACGTCGCTCACGTTGTGCTTCTTCAGCCCGTACCGGGGCAGCGCGTCCCCGGAGGCCGAACCGACACTGCTCAACGCGAGCGACTTGCCCCTGAGGTCCTCGATCTTCTGCACGGGCGAGTCCTTGGCGACCCAGATGCCGGCGGTGTAGCTGGTGAGCTTCCCGGCCCCGTCCGCGAACGACACCACAGGCTCCGCCCTGGCCTTCTGCGACGCGAAGACGTACCCGAGCGGTCCGAACTGCGCGATCTCCAGCTTGCCGTTGCGCATGGCCAGCACCTCGGCCGCGTAGTCGTCGACGACCTGCAGCTCGACCTCGCACCCGAGCTTGCCGCTCAACGCCTGCGCGAGCACCTCGTACGCGGGCTTGAGCTTCGCGGGGTCCTCGTACGGCTCGACGCCGAACCGGACCTTGCCGTTCGGGCAATCCGTGTTGCTGGCAGAAGTCGTTGTGCCACAGGCGGTCAACGCGAGTGTCGCGGAGAGGACGACGCTGAGGGTTCTCATCACATCTCCTGGAGGAGGTCGTCGAGCACGGCCGGGGCAAGGCCGAGCGCGGTGGTCATGCCGATGCCGGAGGTGACCGAGACAGCCCTGGTGAGAGGCGCGGGCGTCGCGGTCAGGAAGGGTTCTGGGGCCGACGCGTAGACGCCGCGCCAGCGTTCGAGGACGCGGAGTTCCCGGACGCCCAGCAAGCGCGCCGTCTCGGCGAGCACCAGGTCGTCCAGCTCCTCCGTCCGGTACGGCTCGATGGTGCGGCCGTAGTGGTGGGTGTCGCCGATGGTGAGCGAGCCGTCGGGAAGCTGGGTGAACATGAGGTTCAGCCCGGCCGCGACGAGCTCGGGGTGGTCTGCGGTGAGGCGGTCGCGGACGTTGGTGAGGCTCGGGCAGTGCTTGAACGCGTCGTAGCGCAGCATCGAGAACCCGGTCAGCACGGCCGGGTCGACCACGCCGTCGTGGGCCACCCGGAGCATGCGCAGCTGGCAGCGCTGGACTTCGTGTTGTTCGGCGAGGTCCGGGAAGAACCTGTCGACGTCGTGGCCGACCGCGACCACCGTCGTCCTGCACCTGATCTCGCCTCGGGACGTGCGGACGAGGCCCGGTTCGACGGTGAGCACGTTGGTGGACCAGTGGAAGGTGACGCCTCGGGCGGCCAGGAGTCCGGCGATCGCGTGGACGGCCTCGCGTGGGTTGACGCGGATGTCGAGGGGAAGGCGCGCGGCACCGAGGATGTCGAGGGGGAGGCGCGCGGCGCCGGGGACGTCGAGGGGGAGGCGGGCGGTGCCGGGGACGTCGAGGGGGAGGCGGGCGGTGCCGGGGACGTGGCGTCCACCTGTGGTGCGGGTCGGCGGTCGCAGCGCCGTGCGTCGTGCGCTCGAGGGATCGTTCAACGATCCTTCAAAAAGATTGTTCAACAATCCTGGTGTGGGATCGTTGAACGATCCCACACCAGGATTGTTGAACAATTCGACATCGCGGATCTCGGCGAACTCCCGCAGCACCTCCACCTCGTCCTCGGCCCGAGCCACGACCACCGAACCGGACTCGCGCAACCAGAACCCGGCCTCCCGGGCCAGCGCCACCCACTCCGCCCGAGCGGCCATCGCGTACGAGAACGCCACCCCGTCCTGGGCGGTGAAGCACCCGTGCCCGAAGTTGCGCACCGAAGCCCCGACCGCGCGCTCGTCCCGCTCGACCACGGCGACGGACAACCCCCGCCGCACCGCGTGCCAGGCGTGCGCGAGCCCCACGACCCCCGCGCCGACGACCACCAGGTCCACACTTGTCATGACAAGAACGATGAGCGTCGACAAGACCAGAACGCAACGCCGCGACTGAACTGTTCACCGCGAGTTAAGACTTGTTATGACATGTATGGTGGGCGCCATGGACATGCCTCTGCACGAGCGCATAGCGGCCGACCTGCGCCGCCGGATCGCCTCCGGTGACCTGGCCGTCGGGGACGCGGTGCCGTCCGAGTCGCAGCTGAGCGCGCAGTGGAACGCCTCGCGGGCGCCGGTCCGGCAGGCCCTCACCTCGCTCCGCGCCGAGGGCATGATCGGCGGCGGCCGAGGCAAGCCCGCGGTGGTGCGCCGGCACACGTTGTCGCAGCCGTTCGAGACGTTCCTGTCGTTCTCGAGCTGGGCGGCGGGACTGGGGCACGTGCCCGGTCAGCGCACGCTGGAGATCGCCCGGCGCCCGGCCGACGCCGACATCGCCGACGCCCTGCAGCTCGACGAGGGCACCCCGGTGGTGCAGCTGCTGAGGCAGCGGAGCATCGACGGGCGGCCGACGATGCTGGAACGCACCACGTTCGTGGAACCGGTGGGCCGCCTGCTGTTCGACTTCGACTGCGACAGCGGCTCCCTCTACGCACACCTCGCCGAGCAAGGCGTGGACATGACCGTTGCCCGGCACCAGATCGACGCCGTGGCGGCCGACGAGACGGACGCGGAGCTCCTGGACGTCCCGCTGGGATCACCACTGCTGCGGGAACGGCGTCGAGCGTCCGGAGTGGACGGACGGCCGGTCGAGTACTCCGACGACCGCTACCGGCCGGACATGGTCAGCTTCTCGATCGAGAACTCCCAGCAGGCGCACCCGGCGCTGCTGCGGGACTGGAGGGCGTCGTGATCGACCTCGTCGCGCTGGACATCGCCGGCACCACCGTGGAGGAACACGGCCTGGTCTACCGGGCCTTGGCGGACACGGTGACCGCCGCGGGCGGCTCCGCGAACGACGTGGGCAGGTGGATGGGCGCCGACAAGCGCGAGGCGATCGCGGCCATGCTCGGCAGGTCCGAAGTGGACACCGAGGTCCAGGACTTCCGCGCACGACTGGCCAAGCACTACGCCGACACGCCGCCGACGCCGATGCCGGGCGTGCCGGAAGCGCTGGCGGTCCTGCGCGACAACGGCATCAAGGTCGCGCTCACGACCGGCTTCGACCGGACGGTGGTGGACGGCCTGCTCGACGTCCTGGGCTGGCAGGAGGGCGTGCTGGACGCGGTGGTCTGCGTCGACGACGTCGAGGCGGGCCGGCCGGCGCCCTACATGATCCACCGCGCGATGGAGCTGACCGGCGTGCGGGACGTCCGGCGTGTGCTGACGGCGGGGGACACGACGAGGGACCTGGAGGCGGGCACGAACGCCGGCGCGGGGTTCGTGGTCGGGGTGCTCAGCGGCAGCCAGACGGCCGAGCAGCTGGGCGCGGCACGGCACACGCACCTGCTGCCGAGCGTGGCGGAGATCCCGGCCCTGATCGGCCTGCGCTGAAAGACCGGCGCTAGGCCGCGGCCCGGAAGTCCGTCGGGCGGCAGTGGCGCCGTCTCCGGGGGTCTCGCCCGCGCCTGCCACCGGACGAACTTCCGGGATGCGGCCTAGTCCAGGGCCGCCGTGTGCCGCAGCTGCTCCGGCGTCGGGTCCGACACCAGCACCCGCAGCGCGTCCGCGAACCGGTCGAACCGCCGGTCGAACTCCGCGAGCTCCCGCGACGGCTCCGCCACCAGCGCCGCCCGCCCCGCCCGGGGCACCGCCGCGGCCAGCGCGTCCCGCAGCGGCTGGACCCGGCGCAGCGCCACGAGCAACGCCCACAGCCGCTGCTCGACCAGCGCCACCTGCACCGGATCGCCGGCGACCCGCAGGAAGTCCGACCGCACCGCGGTGGCCCGGCGGCGCTGGGCGGGGCAGGTGAAGTCGCTCGACCTGACCACCTGCGCGTCCGCGGCCGACCTGGCGAGTGCTTCCTCCGATCGGAACCGCCGCGCGGGGGCGGTGCCGGCCGGGTTCCACATCCACCAGGTCGTCATCCGACGAGGTCGTCGGCGTCGACGATCTTGTAGGCGTAGCCCTGCTCGGCGAGGAACCGCTGGCGGTGGGCGGCGTAGTCGGTGTCGAGGGTGTCGCGGGCGACCACCGAGTAGAAGTGCGCCTGGCGGCCGTCGCCCTTGGGACGCAGGATGCGGCCGAGGCGCTGGGCCTCCTCCTGGCGCGAGCCGAACGTGCCGGAGACCTGGATGGCCACGGACGCCTCGGGCAGGTCGATGGAGAAGTTCGCGACCTTCGAGACCACGAGCGTGCGCAGCTCACCGCGCCGGAACCGGTCGAACAGCTCCTCGCGCTCCTTGTTCTTCGTGGACCCCTTGATCACCGGCGCCCCCAGCTCCTCGCCCAGCTCGTCGAGCTGGTCCAGGTAAGCACCGATCACGAGTGCCGGCTCGTCGGGGTGCTGCTCCAGCACGCGGCGCACCACCGGGATCTTGGTGCGGGCCGTCGAGCAGAGCTTGTAGCGCTCCTCGGGTTCGGCGGTCGCGTACTGCAGGCGCTCGTTGTCCGTCAGCGTCACGCGGACCTCGGTGCACTCGGCCGGCGCGATCCAGCCCTGGGCCTCGATGTCGCGCCACGGCACGTCGTAGCGCTTCGGGCCGATCAACGAGAACACGTCGCCCTCCTGGCCGTCCTCGCGCACCAGCGTCGCGGTGAGGCCGAGCCGGCGGCGCGACTGCAGGTCCGCGGTCATCCGGAACACCGGCGCGGGCAGCAGGTGGACCTCGTCGTAGACGATCAGGCCCCAGTCGCGCGAGTCGAACAGCTCCAGGTGCTTGTACTCGCCCTTCGACTTGCGGGTGATCACCTGGTAGGTCGCGATCGTGACCGGGCGGATCTCCTTGCGCTCGCCCGAGTACTCGCCGATCTCCTCCTCGGTGAGCGACGTGCGGGCGATCAGCTCCCGCTTCCACTGCCGCCCCGCCACGGTGTTCGTGACCAGGATCAACGTGGTCGCCTGCGCCTCGGCCATCGCCGCCGCGCCGACCAGCGTCTTGCCCGCGCCGCACGGCAGCACGACGACACCGGAGCCGCCCGCCCAGAACGCCTGGGCCGCGAGGCGCTGGTAGTCGCGCAGCTTCCAGCCGTCCTCCTCCAGCTCGATCGGGTGCGCCTCGCCGTCGACGTACCCGGCGTGGTCCTCGGCCGGCCAGCCGACCTTGAGCAGGAGCTGCTTGAGGCGGCCGCGCTCGCTCGGGTGCACGATGACGGTGTCGTCGTCGATGCGCGCCCCGAACATCGGCGCGATCTTCTTGTTGCGCAGCACCTCCTCGAGCACCGCGCGGTCGTTGGAGTGCAGCACCAGCCCGTGCGCCGGGTTGTTGGTGAGCACCAGCCGGCCGAACCGGCTCATCGTGTCGACCACGTCCACCAGCAGCGGCTGCGGCACCGGGTAGCGGCTGAACCGCACCAGGGCGTCGACCACCTGCTCGGCGTCGTGTCCGGCGGCCCGCGCGTTCCACAGGGCGAGCGGCGTCACGCGGTAGGTGTGCACGTGCTCGGGAGCCCGCTCCAGCTCGGCGAACGGCGCGATGGACGTGCGCGCGTCGTCGGCGAGCGGGTGGTCGACCTCGAGCAGCAGCGTCTTGTCCGACTGGACGATCAAAGGGCCATCGGTCACGCCCACAAGTCTCCCTGACGACGCCAAATGCGTTCGACCTGCGTCAACTGGTGACGACAACTGTGAGGCGACACACGAAGCCAACACGTCGTGTCGTACGTTCTCGCCCATGAGCACCGAGTCGACTGATCCCGTCGAGCCGCCGGCCGTGGTGACCCCGGTACCGGACGAGGCCGAGACCGGCGAGACGCCCACGAAGAACGGCTGGCTGAAGTTCGTGATCGTCGGCGTGCTGGCGGTCGTCCTGGTCGGCGCCGGCGTGTGGGGGCTCACCGCCCTCAACACCACCGGGGTCGGCGACTGCGTGAGCGCCTCGCCGAAGGACGTGGACAAGCCGGACGGTGACTGGAACATCTCCACGCAGAGCTGTGACGACCCCTCCGCCACGCACCGGGTCGCCGCCGTCCTGCAGAACGCCGAGGACCAGTGCCCCACCGAGGGCATCTACGAGCAGATGCAGTCGGGCAGCGACAAGTCGATGTGCCTGATGCCGAACCTCGCCGAGGGCAACTGCTACACCTCGAGCGACGACGGCGCCTTCAAGAAGGAAGCGTGCACGAAGGACTCGCCGGTCAAGATCGTGAAGAAGGTCGACGGGCTGCCCGAGGAGGGCTCCGTGTGCCCCGAGGGCTCGAGCGAGCTGCGGTTCAGCGAGCCGGCCTCGGTCTACTGCATGGGTGTCCACGAAGGATCCTGATCGGGTGAACTCGGTTGAGTTCACCCCCTGCTGACGCCGATACCCAGGCCATGAAGAAGGTCGGCCTGGGTTTCGCCGTTGTCCTCGCGCTCGTCCTGCTCGGCGGGTTCGTGATGAACCAGCTGGGCGACGTGGCGAAGGCGGCGCGCGCGGGCGACTGCGCGCGCATCTCCGGCGCGCTCGACAACCCGACCTACCAGGCGCTCGACTGCGGGTCCGAGCAGGCGAACGTCAAGATCGCCAAGGTGCTCGACTGGAACGAGAAGACCTGCCCGTCCGGCGGCATGGACTACTCGACGTACACGGGCGACGCCACGCTGTGCCTCATGCCGAACTTCGTCGAGGGCGCCTGCTACGGCCAGGACTCCGAAGCCGGCATCGCGAAGGTCGACTGCACCGCGAAGGACTCGGTGAAGGTCGCCAAGGTCGTCAGCGGCAAGGCCGACCAGACCGCCTGCGGCACCCAGCGCGCCGCGGTGTTCCCGGAGCCCGCGATCACCTTCTGCCTCGAGCGCGGCGACCAGAAGCAGTAACGCGGGCCTTCTCACGTTTGACGCGAAACCGCTCCACTCGCGACCGTCCACGTGGAACGCTGCGCGGCGTGATCATCGACGAGCCGTCCGCGCCCAGGAAGAGCCTCGGCCGGCGGGCGCTGCCCTACGTCCTCACGTTGCTCGGCGCGGCCGTCGTCATCTACGGACTCTCCGTGATCGTCCACTGACGGTCAGCCTCTTAGATCATCCAACCGGTCGTAACGTTTCCGTAAAACCCCGGCGCTTTTTAGCGCTGCGTGGCACTCTCTGCTCCGGCTGTGTCGGGGGGCATGGGCCATCTGGGGTATTGGGAAATGAGAGAACCGCAATGAGCACGACTGAATCCGCTTCGCCCGCGTCCGCGCCGGAGCCCACCAAGGAGTCCGCGCCGAAGAAGGCGAGCATCGGCAAGCGGATCCTGACCTACATCGTCGGCCTGATCGTCGTCGGTGGCGCGTTCTACGCGTTCAACTACTTCACCAGCGACGTCGCGCAGGCGAAGGTCGGGGACTGCGCCGTCGTCTCCGGGCCGACCACCGCGCCCGAGTACAAGGTCGTGGACTGCGGTTCTGCCGACGCGACCTACACGATCGGCAAGACGCTGGCGGCCAACGAGAGCTGCGCGAACAACTCGTACGCGGAGATCAGCCAGAAGGTGAAGCGCGGCCCGAGCACCAGGCTGTGCATCGCGCCCCTCTTCGCCGAGGGCAAGTGCTACGACGAAGCCGCCACGACGATGGACGTCAAGGCCGTCGACTGCTCCGTGTCGACCGCCATGAAGGTGACCAAGGTCGTCAAGGAAGCGGCCGCGCCGCAGTGCGCCGAGGGGGAATCGGCGTACACGTACCCCGAGGTCAAGCTCAACTACTGCGTCGGTGCACCCGCGTAGCAGGCGTTGACCTGATGAAACCGGAGTCGTGATCCACGGCTCCGGTTTCGCTGTCTTTCGCGTGACTCATCCGAGAGGAATCCAGTGACCGACCCCAACTACCCCCAGCAGCCAGGGCCCTACGGGCCGCCTCCCGGTGGACAGCCGCAGCAGCCCTACGGCCAGCAGCCCTACGGCCAGCAACCCGGCCAGCCCGGCCCCTACGGACCCCCGCCCCAGCAGGGCTACCCCGGCCAGCCCGGTGACCCCTACGCCCAGCAGCCCGGCCAGTACGGGCCGCCTCCCGGCCAGCCGTTAGGCCAGCCGATGCCGTACGGCCCGCCGCCCAAGAAGAGCGGCGCGGGCAAGATCATCGGTTCGATCATCGGCATCGTCGTCCTGGTGGGCGTCGGCATCCTGGTGAAGGCCCTGATCAGCGGTGGCCTGAGCAGCATCACCGAGCCGTCGGCCAAGCCGGGCGACTGCGCGAGCGTCACGGGCACCACGTTCAGCCCGAAGTACAAGAAGGTCGACTGCGGCTCGGCCGAGGCGAACTACATCATCGCCAAGGCCATGAAGTCGACGTCGGAGGCGTGCCCGAGCGAGGACTACGCCGAGTACACCGAGTCCGGCCGGCGCACCTCGTCGCTGAAGCTCTGCCTCGTCGAGAAGCTCGAAGAAGGCAAGTGCTACCAGGAAGAGCTCGTGAAGATGAACATGGAGGGCATGAAGCCCGTCGACTGTTCGAAGGGCACGAGTCCGGCCGCCGTCCAGAAGGTGCTGAAGGTCGAGAAGGTCGTCAAGTCCGGCACCGCGGACTGCGGTGAGGCGACGGCCATTTCCTACACCGAACCGGCTCCGGGTCTCACTTACTGCATATCGGCCGCTGGCGGACAGTGACCGGACGAGAAAAGGCGGGCCGGTGATTCCGGCCCGCCTTTTCTCATGCCTTCAGGCAACTAATTCGTCGTGCCCGGCGGCAACAGCTGCTGCACGTCCAGACGACCGGACAGCACGTCCTCGGTGTCCATCATGTCGGCCACGCGCTGGAGCCGGATCGGGTTCAGCGACAGCGGGAACGTGCCGACCGACACGAGGGCCGCGGTCGAGGCGTCGACATCCGCGTAGCTGGTCAGCGAGTCCTGCACGGCGAGCTTGTTGGCCTGCGCGCGCTGCTGGGCCTGGCGGAGCACGTCGCGGAACACCTTCAGCGTCTTCGGGTTCGCCTCGGCGAACTTCTTCGACGACGCGTAGCCGGACATCGGGAAGTCCAGTGTCGGGCCGCGAGCGGTGTCGGTGACGATCTTCGCGCCGATCTTGCGCTGCGCCTTCGTGATGAAGGGCTCGATCATGAACGCCGCGTCGACCGTGCCCGCCGTGAGCGCGGCCTCCATGTCGGCGAACGGCATCGACCGGAACTTGATCTTCTGCTTCTCGACCGCGGCGGTGTCCAGCACGGCACGCGTGGTCAGCGCGCCGATGTCGGTCTCGCTGTTCACGGCGATGGTCGGCGTGGACTTCTTGCCGGGGTCGTCGTAGTCCGAGTCCGCCTTCGACACCAGTGCCATCGAGTTCGGGCCGGCCTGGTAGGCCTCGCCCTGCAGCTGCAGCTCGGTGCCCTCGGCCACCGCGCGGAAGAGGCTGACGTGCGTCGCCCAGGTGAGGTCGAGCGTGGTGTCCAGCTGCTTGATGGCGTCGGCCTCGGTGGGCTGGGTGACCAGGTTGACCTGCAGTCCGGCCTTCTCGAACAGCTTCTCGTTCAGCGCGATCCGCAACGGGGCCACGTCGACGACCGGCAGCACGCCGATGCGGATGACGTTGCGTTCCACGTCCGCGTTGCCGCCGTTCGACGAACTTCCGAACAGGCCGCAGCTCGCGGTCAGGACGCACGTGATGAGCACTGCGGACAGCCGCAACGCTGTGGCTCGGGTAGCCATGGCACCTCTCGCCGGTAGGCCTTGAGTAGCTTCGAATTGATCAGTGAGTGTCACCACAGACCAGGGCGTCCGCAGTCCGAACTGCGAGTTCGAACGGACGTGGGGTGTGCCGACAACCGGGGATGTTAACCACCTGAACGTATGAAACGACACCCCATCTCGATACGGTGAGTGCTTCTGGAGACTTCCCCAACACCGGGGGTGCCCATTACCCTTCCGGCTCGGGTGGCACAGGTCGTAGTAGACCTACGTGTCTTCAGACGGGGTAGGGCGCCTCACCGGGCGAACGACCTCTGTGCTGCAATTCGGCCCGTTTGACGAGTCCATGCTCGGTCCTGGGGAGAGACCGGGACACTGCTGCTGGAAGAGGAAGCCCAGAGTGGCCCGACGTGAGAGAGGTCCCAGCCAGTTTGGCGTGGGTGACACCACACGCTCCGAAAGGCCCGAATCGGGTGACGGACTGGCTGCGCTGGGTAACGGACCGATGGACGTGACACCGAACCCGGTGAAGCACGACGTCGGTGCCGCACCTGGTTCAGGATCTGCCCGATCCGCGGGCTGGCGCCTGCGCAACTGGCGGTTGCGCACGAAGCTGCTCGCCGTTCTGCTCATCCCGACGGTCTGTGCGCTCGCCCTGGGTGGTCTGCGTGTGCGCACCGACCTCCAGGACGCGACGGAGTTCAACAACCTCGCGAACCAGATCCGCCTCGAGACCGCCGTCGCGGACCTGGTGCAGCAGCTGCAGCGCGAACGCGACCTGTCGGTCAGCTACGTGGCGTCCAACAAGAGGGTCGACAGGGTCGTCCTCGAACGCCAGCTGCGCCGCGTGAACGACACCAGCGAGGCGTTCAGCAACAAGATCGCCGAACTCAGCTCCGACCTGAACTCGACGGCCGTCGAGCGCTTCCAGGTCGCGGCCAAGCAGCTCGACCGCCTGAACAGCCTCCGCAACTCGGTGCGCGACACCCAGTACCCCGCCGAGGCCGTCCAGCGCACCTACTCGGAGTCCATCGAGACGCTCATCAACCTCGGTGAGCAGACGATTTCCGAGATCAACGACCCGGAACTGGTGCGACTGCACCTGACCACGAACGCCATCGCGCGCATCAAGGAGCAGGAGTCGCTCAAGCGGGCGATCCTCCTCGACGTCTTCCAGCGCAAGGCGTTCACGCCGTCCCAGCTGCGGTCCCTGCAGGCCGCGGACGCCGAGCTCGAAGCGGCCCGCAACGACTTCCGCAAGTCCGCGACGCCCGAGCAGGCCAAGATCTACGACGACACCGTCACCGGCCTGATCGTCGACAACGCGAACGACATGCAGGAATCGGCGATCAACCAGCAGGCGGGCGCGAAGGACTTCACGCAGGTCACGCCCGAGAAGTGGGACATCGCCGCCACGCTGACGGTCAACCTGACGCGCGACGTCGAGAACCTGCTGGTCGAGCAGCTGCAGAACAAGACCGACGACCTGGCCGGCAGCACGCGCACCAGGGCGTACATCGAGTCCGGCATCGTGCTCGCGATCCTCGCGCTCGCGCTGCTCATGGCGCTGTTCGTCGCCCGCTCGATCCTCAACCCGCTGCGCACGCTGCGCCGCACCGCCCTCGACGTCGCCGACCACGGTCTCCCCGACGCGGTCGAGCGGATCCTCGCGGACCCGAACCCGGAGGACGCGGCCAAGACCGCCGTCGAACCGGTGCCGGTGCACACCCGCGAAGAGGTCGGTCAGGTGGCGCGCGCGTTCGACGCGGTGCACGGTGAAGCGGTGCGACTGGCCGCCCAGCAGGCCCTCCTGCGCGACAACGTCAACGCGATGTTCGTCAACCTCTCCCGCCGCTCTCAGGCCCTGGTCGAGCGCCAGCTGAACCTGATCGACCGGCTGGAGCAGGACGAGCAGGACCCGGACCAGCTGGCCTCGCTGTTCGAGCTCGACCACCTCGCGACCCGCATGCGCCGCAACTCGGAGAACCTGCTGGTCCTCTCGGGTACGGACCTCTCGCGTCGCCTGACCCGGCCCGTCCCGGCCGCCGAGGTCCTCGGCGCCGCGGTCTCCGAGGTCGAGCAGTACGCCCGCGTGCAGGTCGGCCAGACCCCGGACCTCACGGTCCAGGGCCGCGCGGTCAACGACCTCGTGCACCTCATCGCCGAGCTGCTGGACAACGCCACGGCGTTCTCCGACCCGGTCACCAAGGTCACCGTTCGCACGGCCAAGACCCGCAAGGGCGAGCTGGCGATCGAGATCCAGGACCGCGGCGTGGGCATGGGCGAGCAGGAGATCATCGACGCCAACGAGCGCCTGGCCGACCCGCCGGACGTCGACGTCGCCGTCTCCCGCCGAATGGGCCTGTACGTGGTCGCGCGGCTCGCCAAGCGCCACGACATCAAGGTCCGCCTGCGCGGCAACGAGGACATCGAGGGCGGCACGACGGCACTGGTGATCGTGCCCGACACGCTCACCGCGATCCCCGGTCAGGCACCCGCCTCGACCCCGCCGTCCGGTTCCGGTTCGCTCGCCTCCGCGTTCGGCATGTCGCCGTCGTCGCCGATGCAGTCGTCGCCCGCGATGGCGCCGATCACCCCGGCCGAGCACACGACGGAGATCGGCACCACCGCGACGAGGGCCAGCGGCATCGCCGGCGCGTTCGGCGGCGCCACGGGCGTGCAGCCGCGCGTCGACGAGTCGAGCCCGAGCAACCCGGGCATCCCGGTCAACTTCGTGCCGAGCTCCATCACGGACACCGGCGCGGGCGCGACCGCGATCCCCGTGTACAGCGACCCGCCGATCGAGGACGTGACGCCGTCCGAGCGCTGGCGCCGCGACCAGCTCGCGGCGGTGGAGCCGGAGGGTTCGTTCGGCGAGCCCACGCTCTTCACGGCCTACGAGGACCGCAACGAGGAAGCCGGCGAGATCTCCTTCGAGCCCGGTTACGAGACCACCCAGTTCGTGCCGATCCCGCCGATCGAGGACGAGCCCGCCTCGTCCAACGGCGTGACGAACGGCGAGGGGCGTCTCGACATCGGGATGGGTCACCGCAACGGGACCTCGGAGGCCTCGCGCAAGAAGATCGAGCACGACCTGGACGCCCCGACCGAACGCCTCCCGATCTACGAGGCCGTCCTGTCGCAGTGGTTCCAGGCCGTGGGCAGCGAGACGTCCGCATCGGCGGCCCAGCCGGTTCCCTCGGCCGCGGAGGACGACTCCCCGGCCGCCACCAACGGGCACGTCGAGTCGCGGCTCGGCGGGACGGACAAGGGCTCTGTCGAGTACATCGACGAGCCCCCGACGACCCCGCCGCTGTCGGACGGACCCGAGCCCGAGCTGCCGACCCGAACCCGCAAGCCTGTCCCGGCGGTGGCACCCACCACCACGTCGGCCGCTGGTCTTCCCGTGCGCACGCCGCGCTCGAAGATCCAACCGGCGGTCGAGGAAGTACCCGCACCCGCCGAGCAGGAGCGAGTTGTGGAACCCGAGCCCGTTGTGGAGGAGACTCCAGCGGCGGCACCCACTTCCGAGTCGGCCTGGCAATCGCCAGCCGATGAGGGATGGCACGCGGCTCAGGCGTTGTTGAACAGGACGCCGGAGACGAAGACCACGGCAGGATTGCCGAAACGGACACCGAAGGCTCAGCTCGTGCCAGGATCTGCAGCACCCAAGCCGCAGTCCCTGACATCGACAGCGCAGCGCCCGCCGCTGCCGCCCCGCACCGCCGACGCGGTGCGCGGACGGATGTCGAGCCTGCAGAGTGGTGTCAAGCGAGGCCGGCACGCATTGATCGAGGCATACGCTGGTGACCAGTCGAGCCGGCAGAACGAGGAGCAGGAGTGACGACCGCAGCGCAGCCAGGCAGCTTTGGTTGGCTTATCACCGACTTCGTGCGGAGGGTGCCCGGTGTGGCACATTCCGTTGTGGTGTCCGCGGACGGGCTGTTGCTCGCCGGTTCCCAGGGCTTGCCCCGGGACCGCGCAGAACAGCTCTCCGCGGTCGCGTCCGGACTGGTCAGCCTCACCCAGGGTGCTGCCCGCTGCTTCGAAGCAGGCGGGGTCAACCAGACGGTCGTCGAGATGGAGCGGGGCTACCTGTTCCTCATGTCGATCAGTGACGGCTCTTGCCTTGCCGTCCTGGCGGCACCCAACTGCGACATCGGCCTCGTGGCCTACGAGATGACGCTGTTGGTGGAGAGAGTCGGTCAGCAACTCACCCCGGAGCTGCGCGCGCAGCTCCAGGGTGTGGTCCGTCGGTAGACCTCATCTGAAGTTCAGGGGTGAGAACAAATGGCTGGTAGATCTGGCGCTAGAGGCCGTGGCTTCGGTAGGAACTTCAACTACCAGGAGTGGGCTTCTGGTGGGTTCCAGTTCGACGAGCCTGACGCCATACCCCAAGAACCAGAAGAAACCGAGGACGCGCCCCACGATGAGCGAGTTACAGGGCAAGGGCTAGGCGATATGTCTCAGCGTGAGGTGGACGACTCGTCGTCGTACCAGTACGACGACGTGCCGAACCGGTTCGACATAGACGGGTACGGCACCGGGCTGTTCGGTGGCCCCGGTGCGGACCTCTTCGGCCAGCACGAGATGCCGGACGCGGTGCCGGAGCAGTTGCCGTACACGACCGGCCCGCACCCGGTGTACACGACCGGCGCGCAGCCGGCGTACAGCACCGGTGCGCAGCCGCAAGTGCGTCCGGAGGAGAATGCTTCTGCGGACTCGGGTTCACTGGTGCGGCCTTACACACGCACCGGTGGACGCACACGACCTGACTACGACCTGGCTATCGAGGCGCTGATCTCCACCAGCGAAAAGGGCCTCGAACGGGATGCCGCAGTCCTTCCCGAGCACAGGTCGATCTGCGGGCTGTGTGTGGACACGCGGTCGGTGGCCGAGGTCGCGGCACTCCTACGCTTGCCACTAGGCGTCGTGCGGGTGTTGATCGGCGACATGGCAAGCATGGGTTTGGTTTTGATTCACCAGGGCGGTCTGGTCGTGGGGGACCGGCCTTCCATGGAATTCCTGGAGAGGGTGCTCAGTGGGCTTCGCAGGCTCTAGTCCCCAGGGCGCCGAGGGCGCACGGAAGCCGACGACCTCCGCCAAGATCGTGGTGGCGGGTGGCTTCGGTGTGGGCAAGACGACGTTCGTCGGCTCGGTGTCCGAGATCGTCCCGTTGACCACCGAGGCGGTGATGACCGAGGCCAGCGCGGGGGTGGACGACCTCTCCGCCACGCCCAACAAGGTCACCACGACCGTCGCGATGGACTTCGGCCGCGTGTCGCTCGACAGCGACCTGATCCTGTACCTCTTCGGTACACCGGGTCAGCACCGGTTCTGGTTCATGTGGGACGACCTGGTCCGTGGTGCCATCGGCGCCATCGTCCTGGTCGACACCCGCCGCCTGGCCGACGCGTTCGCCTCGATCGACTTCTTCGACGACCGGCAGCTGCCGTACGTCGTGGGCGTCAACTGCTTCGACGGCCTCCTCCACCACAGGCTGGAGGACGTCCGCGAGGCGTTGACGATCGACGAGTCGGTGCCGATCGTCACGTGCGACGCGCGCAACCGGCAGTCGACGAAGCAGACGCTCATCACGCTGGTGGAGCACGCGATGCGCCAGTGGATGTCCGTCCGCGCGGGCTGAACTCCTTCCGCCGGAGCTACAACCGCACACAACTGAACGAGGCGAGCGCCACCTTCGGGTGCGGCGCTCGCCTCGTCGTTGCGGTCTGACTCAGTTCGCTGGTGGGTCCAAGCGGTGGTCCTTTCGCCGTGCGGTCTCGCTAGCCGATGGTCAGGCCGACACCGATGAAGGCACCGAGGTCGACGTCTCCGTCACCGAGGTCCACATCGGCTCCCACGCCGACCCCGGCGCCGATCCCGATGTCCAGCAGGCCGTCGAGCAGCCCGTGGTGGTGGCAGTGGTGGTGCCCGTCCACCCCGATGCCGACGACCGCGTCGACGTCGGCGTCGATGCCCGCGTCCACGACCGTGTCCACCTCGGCCGCCACGTCCGCGGACGCGTCCACGGCGACATCGGCGACTTCGGCGGGAACGGCGGCGGGCACCGGTGCCGCGGTCGGCGTGACCGGTTCGACCGCGGTCACGACGGCAGGCGCGGCAGCGGGTGCGCGGTCGTCGTCCGTTGCGCTCACGTCGGCAGCGACGTCCGTGTCAGCTGCCACCGCGGCGTCGAGAACGCCTTCCACTTCCACTTCCGCGTCGACCACCGCGTCGAGCTCGATCTCGAGTTCCGACTCGTAGGCGTCGACCTCGACCTCGGCACCGACGCCCGCGTCCACCTGGGCGGCGACTCCGAGAGCGGCCTGGATGCCACCGTTGGTCATGACGCTGATGCCCGGACCGGTGTCGATCGCCAGGTGGGCGCCGGCCGCGACGTCGAGCATGTCGACGTTGCCGCTCACCCCCACCGTCGCGTTGACGTTGTTGTCCTGCAAGAGGACGAGGATCGGGTCGGCGTTCGCGGTGCCCGTCGAGAACGGCAGGGCGAACGCCAGGGTCGTGACGGTGGCGGCGGCTCTCAAAGCCCACCGGGAGCTGGCCATGTGCGCAGGACCTCCTTGGTCGGTGGACGTGTCTCGGGTACGTCCACGCCACTCGACGCTAGGTCGCGCAACAGCCACGCAAGGGTGATCCGATTTTCCGTCCGGGGGATGACCGAGCGTCAGTCCTCGTCCACCAACGCGGCGGACGTGATGCGATGGAGTGGGAACCTCAGCACCTCTCCGTAGCTGTGGTCGTAGCCCTCCAGCACTCCACCCCCGACGACGTGCGGCTCGATCACGCGCTGTGCCGCCGTGCCGTGGGAGTCGACGAACCCCACGAGCACCTTGCGGCGCGCCCGTGCGGCCTGCTGGAGCAACGACAGCGTCGCGGACGGACCGGCGCCGAGGTTGCTGGGAACGGCCACGCGTTCACCCCTTGGGGTCGCTGCGGCGCGATCACCGGCGCGGACCAGCCGGACGAGTTCACCCAGCCGTTCGTCGGCGGGCACGGCGGGTGACGCCGGTTTGCGGGCCGTCCGCTGCCTCGGAGTGGTCCGGCGACCGCCCGGCCGCAGGTCGAGGACCTGGCCGTCGGGACCCTCCGCGGCCGGGGCGAACCCGGCCGAGCGCAGCCCGTCCAGCACGTCGGCCAGCGGCAACGGGCTGACCAGCACGGTCGGGGCGATCCGGCGCAGCTCCAGCCGCGCGGCCTCCGGGTGCGCGAGGACCTCGCTGATCAGCACCGGGTCGTCGCAGCGCAGGAACGAGCCCGCCGCACCGCCGCGCAGCCTGCCGTGGCGGCGCGCGGCGTCGTCGATCAGGTAGCTCAGCGACTGCGGGACGGGCGTTCGCGACCGCAGCTTGAACAGTTCCTGCAGGTCGTCGGCGGTGCGGCCGGCGTCGAGGGCGCGCCGGACGGAGGCCTCGCTGATCCGGTACACCGTGGCGCTGCCGGCGGACTCGACGTCCGCGACCAGCGCCATCTCGTCCGCGAGCTCGGGTTCGAGGCGGCCGGGGGCGACCACGGTGAGGTCTGCCTGCACCAGGACGTGGTCGAGCGGCGCGGGCAGGGCGTCGCCGAGGGACTTCGCGGCGTGGCCGGGCCCCTCGTCGAGCAGCGCGCGGCCCGCGCCCGTGATCGCGCCGAGGGCGAGCACGCCGACCGCGGTGCCCTCCTCGACCGTCCAGCGGACCAGTTCGTCGCGCTGCCGGCCGCCCCGGCGCGGAGCCCGCCAGCCGAGCAGCGCGGCCAGGTCGGCGGGGTTCGCGATCGCGGTGCCCTTGGGGAACGCGGCCAGCGCGTCGAGCACCCAGCGGCGGTCCCGCGGCGCCTGCGCGCGCCGGATCTCGTCGGCGAGGGGCGTGAAGAGCTTGTCCTTCTCGTCGCGGCGGCCGATCAGGGCGGGCAGCCGCGGCAGGTCGAGCCAGGCGTGCGCGACCGTGGCCCAGCGGACCTCGGTGGTCGCGGCGAGCCAGACGTCGGCCTTGGTCGTCGGCACCCACTCGGGTTCGGCGGCCTCGGTGTTCGCGACCAGGTCCGCGCCGACCACCAGCTCGATCAGCAGGCCCGCGCGCCGTTCGTCGACGTCGAGGTCCTTGGCTGCCTTGCGCAGCTCGCGGACGCCCAGGCCGCCGGTCCGCAGTACCGGCGGCGGTTCGGCGGACCAGCTCGCGATCAGGTTCTCGACGTGCCGGACGAGCTCCAGCGCCTCGCCCGCTCCGGTGGCGTCGACGTCGGCCTGCCGCAGCGCACTGGTCTTCGGCTTCGGCTCGGTGACCTGGATCGAGCCGAGGGGGCGGTCGCCACGCAGGGTGAGAGCGATCTCACGAGGCAGCTCGACGGTGCCGGGGTCGCGCCGCAGCAGCAGTCCGCGCGCGAGCAGCCGTTGCACCGGGGTCTCGGCCTTCTCCAGCGGCACGACGCGGGAGGCGTCCTTGGTGTCGCCGATGGGCGGGCCGGCGGCGAGCTTCTGCAGGACGCGCTGCTCGCCCTCGGAGATGCCGTCGAGGTCGTAGGTCTGGCCGGTGCCGCGGCCGAGACCGCCGGGGAACGAGCCGAAGGCCTCCCTGGTGACCGGCGGGACCGACAGCGCGTCGTCCTCGCCCCAGGCCAGCGCGAGCGCCCTGAGCCGCGCGACCGCCTGCTTGAGCGGCTTGGGCTTCACGTCCGGGCCGAGCAGGTGTGTGGGCAACGCCACCGGCTCGCCGTCCGCACCCGCCACGACCAGGGCCTCGAGGACCGCCAGCGTGAACGTGTCGAGGTCCTCGCAGGCCCGCGCGATCGACGCCCTGGTGCCCACCCGCGTGGCCAGCACGGACATATCGGCAGGTGGGGGCGTTGCGAGATCGGGGCGCGCGCGCAGCAGCGCGACGAGAGCGACGTCGTCCTGGGCGCGCAGCCAGTCGGCGAGTGTGATGCCGGACATTCTCACCACGGTATATGGGCCGCTCGGGTTCTCATCGTGCTCTGTCACACTTGTGCCCGTCAGCAGGCACCACCGAGGAGGAGAAAGTGGCGAAAGGACGCCCTGGACGGGTCGACCCGCACTGGCCGGAGGGTGCGGACGGCAGCCATCCCGTCACCGAACTGACCAGTGACCTGCAGGGTGCGCTCTCCCCGTTCGGCACGGTGACGTTCCCGCTGCCGTCGGAGGACCTCCCGTACACGCACCCGGTGACCGAGATCAACAAGTCCTGAGTGGATTGTCAGGCCGGTCTTAAAACTCGCCGAGTCGGGTGAGTACCGCAAAGGGCCCGGGGATAGGCTCGTTTCCCGCTTGAGCTGTACTTCGTGGGAGGACGACGATGCCGGTCCCCGGCCCTGGTTACTCGATCACCGTTCGTCTGGAGGCGCCGCCGTCAGCGAGCGCCGCGGGTGACCTCACCTCGGCCGTCGGCCGCGCGGGCGGTGTCATCACGGCGTTCGACGTCGTGGAGTCGCACAACGACCGCGTCGTCATCGACCTCACCTGCAACGCCCTGTCGGCGAACCACGCCAAGGACATCACCGACACGCTGGAGACGCTGCCCGGCATCGTCGTCCGCAAGGTGTCGGACCGCACGTTCCTCGTGCACCTCGGCGGCAAGATCGAGATCTCGTCCAAGGTCCCGCTGCGCAACCGCGACGACCTGTCCCGCGCCTACACGCCGGGTGTCGCCCGTGTGTGTGAGGCCATCGCCAAGAACCCGGACGACGCGCGCCGCCTGACCATCAAGCGCAACACCGTCGCCGTGGTGACGGACGGTTCGGCCGTGCTGGGTCTCGGCAACCTCGGCCCCGCCGCCGCCCTGCCCGTGATGGAGGGCAAGGCCGCGCTGTTCAAGAAGTTCGCGGGCGTCGACGCCTGGCCGGTCTGCCTGGACACCCAGGACACCGAGGAGATCATCCGCGCGGTCGAGCTCATCGCTCCCGTCTACGGCGGCATCAACCTCGAGGACATCTCCGCGCCGCGCTGCTTCGAGATCGAGGCGCGCCTGCGCGAGAAGCTCGACATCCCCGTCTTCCACGACGACCAGCACGGCACGGCGATCGTCGTGGTCGCGGCTCTGCGCAACGCTTTGCGGGTCGTCGGCAAGGACATCAAGGACTGCCGCATCACGGTGTGCGGTGTCGGTGCGGCCGGGTCGGCGATCATCCGCCTGCTGCAGGCGCAGACGCCCGGCGACATCATCGCCGTGGACGTCGACGGCATCGTGCACCGCGACCGTCCGGGCCTGGACTCGAACCTGAAGTCCATCGCGGCCTCGACGAACAAGGACAACCAGGCCGGCCGCCTGCACGACGCGCTGGTCGGTTCGGACGTGTTCATCGGTGTGTCCGCGCCGAACCTGTTCGGTGCCGAGCAGGTCGCGACCATGGCGAAGGACGCCATCGTGTTCGCGCTGGCCAACCCGGACCCGGAGATCGACCCGATGGAGGCCCAGCAGCACGCCGCCGTCGTCGCGACCGGCCGTTCGGACTTCCCGAACCAGATCAACAACGTGCTGGCGTTCCCCGGCGTCTTCCGCGGCCTGCTGGACGCGCACGCCCGCACCATCACGGACGCGATGCTGCTGGCCGCGGCGGCCGCCATCGCCGACGTGGTGGACGGGGACAGGCTGAACGCGTCGTTCATCGTGCCGTCGGTCTTCGACACGAGCGTCGCCCCGGCCGTGGCCGAAGCGGTGCGCAAGGCCGCCACCTCCTAGGGGATTTCGACACGGGCTGTCCGGGTGCGGTGGGGCATACGATCGCCGTATGACCAAGCAGTTCACCCACCTGGACTCCTCTGGCGCGGCCCGGATGGTCGACGTCTCCGGCAAGGAGCAGACCACCCGGACCGCCGTGGCCACCGGGGTCCTGCACACGACCGCGGAAGTGGTCGAGTTGCTGGGCGCCGACGGACTGCCCAAGGGCGACGCCCTCGCGACGGCCAGGATCGCGGGCATCATGGCCGCGAAGCGCACCTGGGAGCTCGTGCCGCTGTGCCACCCGATCGCGCTGTCGTCGGTGAAGGTGGACCTGGCGCTGGCCCCCGAGTCGGTCCTGATCACCGCCACCGTCCGCACCACCGACCGCACGGGCGTGGAGATGGAGGCGCTGACCGCGGTCTCCGTGGCCGGCCTGACCCTGCACGACATGGTGAAGTCGGTGGACCCCGCGGCGTCGTTGGACGCGGTGCGGGTGGAGCGCAAGGAAGGCGGCAAGTCCGGGTTGTGGGAGCGCCAGTGACCTCTGCTGTCGTCGTGACCGCTTCCAACCGGGCCGCGGCCGGGGTCTATCCCGATCGCAGCGGGCCGTTGATCGTGGAGTGGCTGGAGTCGCGCGGGATCTCTGCGTCCTCTGTGGTGGTGCCGGACGGTGACCCGGTGCGTGCGGCGTTGGAGACTGCCGTGGCTTCTGGGGCCGACCTGGTTCTGACCACCGGGGGTACCGGGATCAACCCGACCGATCGGACTCCTGAGGCGACTCGTGCGGTTGTCGACTACGAGGTGCCTGGGTTGGCCGATGTCATCCGGATGTCGGGATGGCCGCGCGTGCCTGGGTCTGTGTTGTCCCGTGGTGTGGCCGGGGTGGCTGGGCGGACGTTGATCGTGAACCTGCCTGGGTCCACCGGTGGGGTGCGGGACGGGTTGGACGTGCTCGGGTCCGTGCTCGAGCACGCGCTCGACCAACTGCGTGGAGGGGATCACTCGTGAGCGTGCTGCGTGCTGTCGTCACTTCGGAGCCGTTGTCCGTTGAGGAGCATGCGGCGTTGGTCGCCTCTGAGTCTGCTGGGGCTGTGGTGACCTTTTCCGGCGTGGTGCGGGATCACGACGGGGGGCGGTCGGTGGTCGAGTTGGAGTACCACTCGCATCCGTCTGCTTCTGACGTGGTGGCTGAGGTTGTGGCCTCGTTGGCTTCGAAGTACTCCGGGGTGCACGGGATCGCTGTTTCGCACCGGGTTGGGCCGTTGAAGATCGGGGATGTGGCTTTGGCCTGTGCTGTGGCGGCTGAGCATCGGGGGGAAGCGTTTTCCCTCTGTGCTGACCTTGTTGACGAGGTCAAGGCTCGGTTGCCTGTGTGGAAGCGGCAGGTTTTCGTTGGTGGGACCGATGAGTGGGTCAACTGTCCCTGAGCGGGTGCGGGTCGGCTTGCGTGGGCTGGCGCCTGTTTGTCGGGGGTTGGTCGCGTTGGGTTGGTTCCGGTCGCCTTGCGAGGGTGGTCCATCAGGCCGGGACGATGTAGTGGGTTGCGATCGGGGCTTGACTTCGGGGCCCTTGCGAGGCGCTGGTCGGCCTTAAAAGCCGGGCTGAAAAGCGCCCGGCCGATCCGCGAGGGGTAGCACCTCGCACCCAAAGTCAAGCCCCGATCGCCGAGGCCGGGGCCTTATCGCCTCGTAGCGCGTCGAGGTTCGTACGGCTCGCTTCGCATCGCCACGCCAGGCTGCGTGCGTGGTTGCCGTGCGAGGGCGGGCGCCTGTTCGATCGTGGTTGTCTGCTTGCGTGGGCGCGTGATGCGGCTGGCGCCTGTTTCCTGCAGTGCTCGTGCTCGTCCTGCCTGCCCGTGAAATGCAGGCAGGGACCTCACCGTCGGGGGGTAACGGTGAGATCCCTGGTCTGTCAGCCCGCGTACGGGCTGGCGGTCTTGCGGCCTGCGATCTGCTGATCTGTGAGCTCTAGGCTCAGATCGAGATCTTGTGGCCCGGGAAGATCAGGTCCGGGTTCGTGATGAAGCCCTTGTTCTTCTCCACGATGGCCTGGTAGCCGCCCTCGACCTTGTTGGCCTCCGCGATCTTCGACAGGGTGTCGCCCGCCTTGATCTCGTAGTTGCCGTTCGGGTTCGACTTCGACGCGTCCAGCTGCACGACCGGCGCCTGCTGCTGCACGGGGGCCTGGCGCTGCTGCACCGGCGCCTTGCGCTGCTGCGGGGCGGGGGCCTTCTTCGGGGCCGCGCCCGTGTACGCGCCGAGGCGCTTGCTGCACGACGGCCACGCCTGGGGGCCCTGGCCGGCGAGCACGCGCTCGGCGACGGCGATCTGCTGCTCGCGGGAGGCGTTGGCCGGGTTGCCCTGGCCGCCGTAGCCGTTCCACGTCTGCTGGGTGAACTGCAGGCCGCCGTAGAACCCGTTGCCGGTGTTGGCGGCCCAGTTGCCACTGGCTTCGCACTGCGCGAGTGCGTCCCAGTCCATTCCGGGGGCGGCGTTGGCGGTGCCAACGGCCAGGCCCAGAGGGGCGCCGGCGATGATGCCGACAGCCGCGACCTTGGCGATAGTGCGAGCGGCGGAGCCCTGCTTGCGCTTGTTGCCTCGGTTGAAAGCCATGTGCCTCTCGGTCCACCTCACCTGCTGCCAGGAACTCGGGTTCGGGGCCCGGTGCGTTCCTGCGTCCCAGTCCGGCGGTTTCTCTCGCTCGGGGTATGTGCCGGAGACCCTCGGACTGGGTTCGGTGCTCGGTTCTCCGGTCGTGCCTGTGGCCGGTTCGGGCCAGCCGAGGAGCGACCGTACGTAACCGCCGAGCCGGTCTCCAAATGTTTCGGACCGTGACGCGCATCACAGTAACAGTTTGGTTTATTGTGCTGGGCCTACAAAACCGCAGTTCAGAGGCGTCGTTATCGGTCCGTTTCCATTCCGAGATCGGCCGAGATCTATCACGGAAAGTGAGGCGTGGCTCACGCGTGTTCGGCCATCCGGGACGACGGTTCCCGGTCGAGCGAGGCTCGGTCAGCCGCCTGCGAAGGGCGGGAGCACGTCCAGTTGAGCGCCTGCGGGCACGCGCGTCGAGGTGTCGCGGACCGCCACGCCGTCGAGCAGGAAGCTGGATGCCGCGAGGACCTTGTTCAGCTTGTCGCCGTGGCGTTCGCCGATCGTGGAGACCACGAGGGCCACGGTGGGGTCGGTGGCGTCCAGCAGCAGGTCCTCGTCGGCCACTCCGGCCGCGGCCCGCGCGCCCGCGAAGTAGCGGACGTTCACGGCGGTGCTCACTGTCATCCTCCGATGGCGCTCATGGGACGGTCGGGCTGCGAGAAGCCCTCGTCGTTGATGCCGTGCCCGGCTGCCTTGGCCCACATCGTGGCGCGCCAGGCGTCGGCGATCGCGGCGTCGGGGGAGCCGTCGCGCAGCAGGGTGCGCAGGTCGGTCTCGCCGTTGCTGAACAGGCAGTTGCGGATCTGGCCGTCCGAGGTGAGCCTCGTGCGGTCGCAGGCGGCGCAGAACGGCCTCGTGACGGACGCGATCACGCCGACGACCGCGGGGCCGCCGTCGACCAGCCAGCGCTCGGCCGGGGCGCCGCCGCGCGGGACCTCGGACGGGGTCAGCGTGAACGCGGAGGAGAGCATCGTGAGGATCTCGTCGGCCGTGACCATGTTCGTGCGCGTCCAGCCGTGCTGCGCGTCCAGCGGCATCTGCTCGATGAACCGCAGCTGGTAGCCGTTCTCGACGCAGAACCGCAGCAGCGGCACGGCCTCGTCCTCGTTCACCCCGCGCATCAGCACGGAGTTGACCTTCACGGGCTCCAGTCCGGCCTCGCGGGCGGCGTCGAGGCCGTCCAGCACGTCCGTGATGCGGTCGCGCCTGGTCAGCGTCGCGAACCGCTCGGGGTCGAGGGTGTCGAGCGAGATGTTGATCCGGTTCAGACCGGCGTCCTTCAGCGACTTCGCGCGCCGGGCGAGGCCGATGCCGTTCGAGGTCATCGACATGCGCGGGCGTGGGTCGAGCTCGGCGGTCGCCGCGATGACCTGCTCGAGGCCGCGGCGCAGCAGCGGTTCGCCGCCCGTGAACCTGATGTCGGTGACGCCCAGGTCGACCACGGCGATGCGCATCAGCCGGATCAGCTCGGCGTCGGTGAGCAGCTCGTCCTTCTGCAGCCAGTCGAGGCCCTCGGCGGGCATGCAGTAGGTGCAGCGCAGGTTGCAGCGGTCGGTCAGCGAGACCCGGAGGTCCTTCGCGACCCGCCCGAACCTGTCGACGAGCAGGGGTGAGTCCGGACGGGCGGACGCGTCCGGGGTGCCCCGCACGACGGGTAGTCCCAACTCCACTGCTGTCACCTTATTTAGCTTAATGAACAACCCCTTGTAGGTGACTCCACAAACGAGGTTTCTCACGTTCCGCCCGATTGGAGCACTCTGACAACGAATTGTCTTAGTCGCTAAGATGTTCGACATGGAACCTGAGGTGCTGGAGCGGTTCACCTGGTACATGCGGGAGCAGAGCGCCCTCACCGTCATGTTCCACGCGCGGGTGGCCGAGCAGATGGGCCTCTCCGCGACCGACGAGAAGTGCCTCGATCTCGCCATGCGGGCAGAGGGCCCCCTCACCGCCGGCCGGATCGCCGAGCTCTCCGGCCTCTCCACCGGTGCCGTCACGGGCGTCATCGACCGCCTCGAACGTGCCGGATATGTCCGGCGTGTCCGGGACCCGCACGACCGCCGCAAGGTCCTCGTCGAGGTCACGGTGGGGGACGTCGACAAGTTCGGCGAGCCGTTCGAGAAGGCCCGCGACAGCCTCGTCGAGGTCATGGAGCACTTCGACGGCGCCGAGCTCGACGTGATCGAGCGTTATCTCAAGCTCCAGATCGAGACGTTTCGCAAGCGCGTGATCGATACTTAGGCCCATGTGGCACTACTTGATGGACATGGACGGCGTCCTCGTGCACGAGGAGCACCTGATCCCGGGAGCGGACGAGTTCGTCGCGGAGCTGCGGGCGTCGGAGACCCCGTTCCTCGTGCTCACGAACAACTCCATCTACACGCCACGGGACCTGCGCGCACGGCTGCAGCGCACCGGCCTCGACATCCCGGAGAAGTCCATCTGGACCTCCGCCCTGGCCACCGCCCGGTTCCTCGACTCGCAGCGCCCGAACGGCTCGGCGTTCGTGATCGGCGAGGCCGGCCTCACCACGGCGCTGCACGAGATCGGCTACGTGCTGACCGACCGCGACCCGGACTACGTCGTGCTCGGCGAGACGCGCACCTACAGCTTCACCGCGATCACCAAGGCCATCCGCCTGGTCGAGGAGGGCGCGAAGTTCATCGCGACCAACCCGGACGCCACCGGCCCGTCGCGCGAGGGCTCGCTGCCCGCGACCGGCGCCGTGGCCGCGCTGATCGAGCGCGCCACCGGCCGTGAGCCGTACTACGTCGGCAAGCCGAACCCGTTGATGATGCGGTCGGCCCTGCGCGCCCTGGGCTCGCACTCCGAGCAGGCGCTGATGATCGGCGACCGGATGGACACCGACGTGCGGTCGGGCCTCGAGGCGGGCCTGTCGACCATCCTCGTGCTGTCCGGCGTCTTCAGCGCCGAGACCGCCGAGATGTACCCGTACCGGCCGACGCGCGTGCTGAAGTCGATCGCGGAACTAGTCGGTCACTCCGCTGACCCGTTCGGCGACTGGACCAGCTGACGTTCGCGGCAAGTCCCGCGGACGGCGGGGGCACCCGGACGTTCTCCAGATGCCCCCGCTGTGGGGAAGGGGTTACTGCTTCGGCCTGTGGATCACCACGCCTCGATCTCACCGAACTGCAGGTAGTGGTCACCGAAGGTGTCAGCGCCGAACCCGGTCCCGGTGATCTTGAGGTAACGGGTCGTCGAGGTCGGGATCGGGAAGGACCGGCCAGGCTGTCCGGGAGTCGCGATGCCCGCTCCGGCCGCCACCGCGGTCCAGGTCTGACCGTCACCGGACACCTCGATGGTGACGTCGGACGGGCCGGACCTGCCGGCCAGGCTGAACTCCTGAGCACCCGTGCCCGGCTTGCCGTAGCCGGTGCGGGTGACGGCGGTCGTCCAGTTCGACAGAACCCTCTGGTCGAAGAGAAGCGTCCCGAGTACGAGGGCTACGAAAAGCGGCTGAAGCAGATCGCAGGCGAGGGGTGCCCATGAGTCCTCAAGCGTTGTCAGAAGTGGAACTCGAAGAGGCGTTGAAGCTGTTCAACAGGGTTGCCGATGCATTTTCCGACGAGGAAGGGGTAAGCCCGAGCCTCGGCGAGTTCCTTGAGATCGCAGGTTCTTCAGAGCCGACCAACAGCGCGTTCTCGTTCCCTTTGGCATTCAAGGTCAAGATCGCCGGGAATCGTCTCTACAAGGCGAACCCGTCCGAACGCGTTTCCGGACTGAATGACAACACCTTCAACGAGGCGACCGAACTGCTGGCCTTCCTGATCGAGCACGCCAACTCGGACAGCGACCAACCCGCTTCACCGGCTGATGCGGCGGGCCACCTTCTCCAAGTCCTGCGAGCAGCCAAGTTCTCGTTTTCCGACATCGGCAGCGAGAACGTGGTGGACCTGACGGTGAAGGTGTCGAAACGGTTCGCCAAGGCCAAGCGGGGAGACGTGGTGGCGATTCCGGCAGCAGAGCACGGGTACCACCTGGCCGTAGTGCTGTCGGACGACCAGACCGGCCTGGCTCTCGGGCTCTTGAAAGGCGTGTTCTCGGCGCCACGAGTCGGTCGTGTCGACCAGCACCTGGCCCGGCACATCCCGGTCTACACCGGCGACGGATTGATCAAGAACGGAACCTGGCGCGTGGTCGGCCACAACGAGGTGCTGCTCGACCTGTTCCCCGATCCGCCGGAACTCTACTGGGGCGCGGTTACCGCCTTCGGTGATCGGTTCGGAGACTACGGAGCCGCAGGGGTTGTCGGTGAACCGAAACGTCTCATCGGCAAAGCCGAAGCAGAGGCAGTCGGCCTGCTGAACAACACCTATCGGCAAACCTACGTCGATGAGTATTTCCAGAAGGTGCTCAATGAAGGCCGTTTCGACAACGGGCCGTTGCCGGGAACCTTCAGGTAGCCTGCCTGCCTCTTTTCGCTCACGACCCCAATAGGGCAGCATCTGCCGTTGACCGCAGAAGCAGTTCGGCCCCGGTTCCCCACAGGAACCGGGGCCGTTCGTTTGACTTGCGGGCGTTGGACAGGGGTTCAGTGGATCGACGCGCAGGACGTCCGGGCGGGCGAGCACCTCCGGACCGTGACGGGTGACCAGGTGGCCGTCACGAGCACCACCAGGCACACCGAGGTCATGAAGGTCTACAACCTCACGGTTGAAGGCATTCACACCTATTACGTGCTGGCCGGGGACACCTCGGTCCTGGTGCACAACACGGGATGCCCCACGTCGGGCGCGAAGGGCGGCTGGGAGAGCAGGTCCGACTTCTCCAAGACGAGCACCATGAGCAAGAAGTACGACGCCCATGCCGGTGACTTCGGCATCACCGGCAACCGGAACCCGGCGAAGCTCGCCGAGTTCGAAGCGGCCATGCGAGCGCACATGACCGTGCCAAACACGAAGATCTACCGGTTCAACTACCGCAACCAGGGTCAGGCGGTCGGCTTCATCGATCCGAACAACAAGCTGTCGTCGGCGTCGGAGGCGTCGACGACGCCAGGGCTCGCTTCGGCCGTGTCGCCAAGAAGCTCGGCGGTGCGCTGACCGGGATCGCGGCCCAGTACCCGCCCCTGCAGCGGGTGTGGGTGACCGTGCACGAGGTCGCACCCGGCTCGGCCGTGTCCGATCAGCTGGCCTTGATGACCGCGGTCGTCGCCGGCGAGATCGCGCCGCCTGCGTTCGGCACGCAGTGGATGAACGCGTCGAGGCGGCAACAGCGCCAGGGCGAACGGGTGGGCGGCGCGCTCGGCACCGCCCTGAACGACGTCTTCTTCGTCATCGAGGACTACGGCCCACCGGACCTGTGGGAGCCCGGTGACCTGAACGACGGAGAACTGGTGGTCAAGGTCCGCGAAGCGCTGGCTCTGCTGGACCTGTAGGACGGAGTGCAACTGCGGGGGTCGCGTTTCGCGGCCCCCGCAGTCGTGTGTCCGCCACTTGCCGCGCGGTGTGGGCGAGCCTGTCGGGGGAGCGCTGAATCAGGCCGAACACTGACGCGCGAGGGTTCATCACCTATCGTCGCGGAGGTGGACACGGATCGCCGTCCGATGTACGTCGTGGGTGACGTGCACGGACACCTCTCGGAACTGATCAGAGCCCTGCACGTCGCCGAGCTGTGCGACGAGGAGGGGCACTGGGCCGGCGGTGAGGCCGAACTGTGGTTCCTCGGCGACTTCGTGGACCGCGGTCCCGACGGCGTGGGCGTGATCGACCTGGTCATGCGCCTCGGTGACGAGGCGGCGGAGGCGGGCGGCTCGGTCAACTCGCTGATCGGCAACCACGAGATCCTCCTGCTCGGCATGCACCGGTTCGGCGACGAGCAGGTGCCCGACAGCCTCGGGCCGCGGTCGTTCGCGCGCAGCTGGCTGCTGAACGGCGGGCTGCGCAGCGACCAGGACCGGCTGACCGACGAGCACGTCGAGTGGCTCACGACGCGGCCCGTGCTGAAGCTGCGCGACGACCACCTGCTGATGCACTCCGACACCGTGGCCTACCTCGAATGGGGGGCCTCGATCGAAGAGGTCAACGAGGCCGTCCGGCACGTGCTCAAGAGCGACGACCTCGTCGACTGGTGGGAGTGCTGGCGCAAGATGACGACGCGCTACGCGTTCCGCGGTCCGCAGGGGCCCGAAATCGCGGACGAGCTGCTCGCGACCCTCGGCGGCGGCCGGATCGTGCACGGGCACAGCGTCATCGCGGACCAGCTCGGGGTGCCGCCGGAGCAGATCGACGGGCCGCTCGTGTACGCCGACGACAAGGTGCTGGCGATCGACGCGGGGCTCTACAGCGGCGGTCCGTGCCTGGTCGTGCCCTTGCCATACGCCGGAGCCTGACTACCGTCTGGGGGATGACCGCCAGCTACTCCTCGGGCACCTCCGCCGCCCCGCTGCTGGGCGACACGATCCACGCGAACCTCGCGGCGACCGTCGCGAGGTTCGGTGATCGCGAGGCACTTGTCGACAAGGCCACAGATCGACGGTGGACGTACGCGGAGCTCGCGGAGGAGGTCGACCGCGCCGCCGCCGGGCTGCACTCGCTCGGCGTGCGCAAGGGCGACCGGGTCGGGATCTGGGCGCCGAACTGCGCCGAGTGGGTCTTCGTGCAGTACGCGACGGCCCGGATCGGCGCGATCCTCGTCAACGTCAACCCGGCGTACCGCGTGCACGAGCTGGAGTACGTGCTGAACCAGGCCGGCGTCCACACGCTGGTGTCCGCGCGGTCGTTCAAGACGTCGGACTACGCGGCGATGATCGAAGAGGTCAGGCCGCGCTGCCCCGAGCTGGAGCACGTCGTGTTCGTCGACGATCCACAGTGGACCGGCGACGAGCTGCCGGACGTCGAGCTGGACCGCGACGACCCGATCAACATCCAGTACACCTCCGGCACGACGGGCTTCCCCAAGGGCGCCACGCTGTCGCACCACAACATCCTCAACAACGGCTACTTCGTCGGCGAGCTGATCGACTACACCGAGCACGACCGCATCTGCGTGGTGCCGCCGTTCTACCACTGCTTCGGCATGGTCATGGGCAACCTCGCGGCCACCAGTCACGGCGCGTGCGTCGTGATCCCCGCGCCCGCGTTCGATCCGGCGAAAACCCTTGCGGCGGTTCAGGAAGAACGTTGCACCAGCCTGTACGGCGTGCCAACGATGTTCATCGCGATGCTCGACCTGGTCGACGGCCACGACCTGTCGTCGTTGCGCACCGGCATCATGGCGGGCTCGCCGTGCCCGGTCGAGGTGATGAAGCAGGTCGTCGAACGGATGGGCATGCGCGAGGTCTCGATCTGCTACGGCATGACCGAGACGTCCCCGGTGTCCACGCAGACGCGCGTCGACGACTCCCTCGACCGCCGCGTCGGGACGGTCGGCCGGGTCGGCCCGCACCTCGAGGTGAAGATCGTGGACCCGGAGACGGGTCGCACGGTGCCACGCGGCGAGCCGGGGGAGCTGTGCACGCGCGGCTACTCGGTGATGCTCGGCTACTGGAACGAGCCGGAGAAGACCGCCGAGGCCGTCGACTCCGCGGGCTGGATGCACACCGGCGACCTGGCGGTGATGGACGACGACGAGTACGTCAACATCACCGGCCGCATCAAGGACATGGTCATCCGCGGCGGCGAGAACGTCTACCCGCGCGAGATCGAGGAGTTCCTCCACACCCACCCCGACGTGCTCGACGCCCAGGTGATCGGCGTGCCGGACGCGAAGTACGGCGAGGAGCTGATGGCGTGGGTGCGCCTGCGCGACGGCGTCGAGGGGCTCACCGCCGAGGCCGTCCGGGAGTTCTGCGCGGGCAAGCTCGCCCACTACAAGATCCCGCGCTACGTGCACGTCGTGGAGGAGTTCCCGATGACGGTCACGGGCAAGATCCGCAAGGTCGAGATGCGGGCGCGGTCGGTGGAACTGCTCGGCCTCGACGACAGCGCGCGCCACGCGTAGTGACCCGGTGGTGACCGAAGAAGCCCTTGTCAGAGGGGTGTGACGGGCGCAACATCAGTGGATTGAGTCGAAGGAGGCGAGCATGCTCACCGCCACCAGGACCACCACGATGCTGCCCGTGGAAGACCCGGAACGCGCCGGCCGCTTCTACTCGGACATGCTCGGCCTGAAGCCCCTCTCCACCGGCCCCGACGGCACGCGGATCTTCGCGCTCGGCCAGGGAGACGCGCTGGGACTGATGCCAGCGGAAAAGGGTGCCCAGACCGCGCACACCGTGCTCAGCTTCGAAGTCCCGGACCTCGAGGGCGAGATCCGCGAGCTCGAGGACAAGGGCGTGAAGTTCGAGGACTACGACATGCCGGACTTCAAGACCACGAACCACATCGCGGTCATGGGCGGTGAACGCGCGGCGTGGTTCCACGACAGCGAGGGCAACATCCTGTGCCTGCACGAACTGTTGGACAGCGAAGCCTGACAGTTCGCGCCCCTGAGTGATCTCCCGCGCCTCGCCCCCGACGAGGCGCGGGAGGTCCTCACGGAACCTCGACGATCTCCTTGCCCAGCGGCACCAGCGAGACCTTCACCAGCTTGAAGTTCGCGACGCCGAGCGGGATGCCGATGATCGTCACGCACAGCGCGATGCCCGTGATGATGTGCCCGATCGCGAGCCACAGGCCGGCGACGACGATCCAGATGACGTTGCCCAGCAGCGAGCCCGTGCCCGCACCCGGCTTGTCGACGACCTCGCGCCCGAACGGCCAGAGCGCGTAGTTCGCGATCCGGAACGACGCGATGCCCCACGGGATCGTGATGATCAGGATGCAGCAGATGATGCCGGCCACGGCGTAGCCGACGGCCATCCAGAAACCGGCGAGCACCAGCCAGATCACGTTCAGGATGAGGCGCATACCTCCAATCTAAGCTGATCGCATGAAGTGGGGTGTGATCGCAACCGGTGGAATCGCGCATGCCGTGACCACCGACATGCTCAAGGTGCCTGACGTCGAGGTGCTCGCGGTCTCTTCGCGGGACATCACGAAGGCGCAAGCGTTTGCCCAGGAGTTCGGCATCAAGCGCGCGTACGGCGACTACCGCGAGCTGCTCGCGGACACCGACGTGGAGATCGTCTACGTCGCCACGCCGCACGGTCAGCACCACGAGGTCGTGCTCGCGGCGCTCGACGCCGGCAAGCACGTCCTGTGCGAGAAGGCCTTCGCCCTCACGGTCGCGCAGGCCGAGGAGATGATCGCCAGGGCCGAGGCGCGCGGGAAGCAGTTCCTCATGGAAGCCATGTGGACGCGCGTGAACCCGTTGATCCGCAAGGTCGTCGACGCCGTCGAGGCCGGGGAGATCGGCGAGGTGCGCACGATCACCGCGGACTTCGGCTTCCGGCACGCCTTCGACGCGAACCACCGGCTGTGGGCGAAGGAGGCGGGCGGCGGGTCGATCCTCGACCTCGGCGTCTACCCGATCTCGCTCGCGCACCGGATCCTCGGCATGCCGACGCACATCGCGGCGCACGGCGGCCTCGCACCGTCCGAAGTGGACTCCGACGCGTCGGTCCTGCTGGGCTACGAGAACGGCGCGCAGGCGTTGCTGAGCTGCTCGCTCGTCGCCGACCTCGGGTGCGCGGCGGAGATCGTCGGCACCGAGGGCAGGATCGAGGTCGTCGACCCGGCGTACAACCCCACCAAGGTGATCATCAACGGCGTCGAGCACACGACCGACGACATGGGGTACCGCCACCAGATCCACGCGGTCGAGATCAGCGTCGGCCAGGGAGCGGTCCAGCACTACGACGTGCCCTGGTCGGCGACCCTCGACATCATGCGGATCATGGAGACCGCCCTGGAGCAGGTCGGCGTCTCCTACGCGGACATCGTCAGGTAGATCAGCGCCACGTTCAGCACGACGACCGCGAACGCCACCGCCCAGGCGGCGACCGTGACGACGCGCCGGTTCGTGAACGAGCCCATCACGGACCGGCGCGCGGTCAGCCAGACCAGCGGCACCAGTGCGAACGGGATGCCGAACGACAGCACGACCTGCGACAGCACCAGCGCGAACGTGGGATCGACCCCGAACGCCAGGACCGCCAGCGCGGGCACCAGTGTGACCAGACGCCTTGCGAGCAAAGGGATTCGCACGCGCAGCAGCCCGTCCATCACCACTGCGCCGGCGTAACAGCCGACCGCCGTGGACGCGAAGCCCGACGCCAGCAGACCGAGTGCGAACAGCAGCGCGATCCCGCCGCCCAAGGTGCTGCCGACCGCCGCGTGCGCCCCTTCGAGGGTGTCCACGCCCTCGCGGCCCTGCAGGGCGGACGCCGCGAGCAGCAGCATCGCCATGTTGACCGCGCCCGCGAGCACCATCGCCACCACGACGTCGACCTTCGTCGCGCCGAGCACGGACGGGTCGCGGCCGTGCCGGTCGCGGGCCAGCGCCGAGTGCAGGTACACCGCGTGCGGCATCACGGTCGCGCCGAGCATGCCCGCCGCGAGCAGCACGCTGTCGGCGCCGTCGAACCGCGGCACCAGCCCGGACGCGGCGCCGGAGACCGATGGCGGTGACACGAAGAGGCCCGCCACGAACCCGACCGCGATCACGACCAGCATCGTCGTGATCACCCGCTCGAACGGCTTCTGCCCGCGCCTGTCCTGCACCAGCAGCAGGAGCGTCGACACCACGCCGGTGATCACGCCGCCGAGCAGCAGCGGCAGGTCGAAGAGCAGGTGCAGGGCGATCGCGCCGCCGAGCACCTCGGCGAGGTCGGTCGCCATCGCGACGACCTCGGCCTGGCCCCAGTAAGCGAGCCGCACCGGACGCGGCAGGTGGTCCCGCACCGCCTCGGGCAACGACTTCCCGGTGACCAGGCCGAGCTTCGCGGACAGGTACTGCACGAGCCCCGCCATGACGTTCGCGACGACGAGCACCCACACCAGCAGGTACCCGTACGTCGTGCCCGCCGCGGTGTTCGTGGCCACGTTCCCCGGATCGACGTACGCGATCGCGGCGACGAACGCCGGACCGAGCAACGCCGCACCCGCGCGCAGACGCGCCGAGACAGTGACCACCGGACACCTCCCCTTGTTGCAAGATTATTGCAACAGAGGGAGTGATCTAGGCGGTCATGCGTTCATCGTCACCCTGGCCACCCGCACCACGGCGTCCATCGCGCCGTCCAGGTCGCCGCTCGGCATCAGCAGGTGGCTCAGCGCGAGCCGCACGGTCGTCTCCGCCGTGAGCCGCACGTGCCGGCCGGGGAAGTGCCTGCTGAGGTGCTGCTCGACGACCTCGGTCGCGTGGAACAGGATCGGGTGGCCGCGGATCGTGATGAACGGCAACAGGTCCTCGGCGTTCTGGCCGGTCAGCACGGCCGAGACCAGCCGGTCCTTCTCGGTCTGCTCGAAGGTGAAGCGGAACGCCGACCGCATCGCCTCCCACGGGTCGGGGTCCTCGGTGAGGCGGGTCGTGATCCCGGAGAGGTACTCCTCCGTCTTGTGGACCGCGACGGCCTGCACGAGCCCTTCCTTGTTGCCGAACTCGTTGTAGACGGTCTGTCTGCTCACGCCGGCGCGGCTCGCGACCTCGATCATGCGCAGCCCGTGGAATCCTCTGGCTGCCAACAGGTCGGCGGCCGCGTCCAATAAGAGCTCGGTGATGTCGCTCACCGTCCCACCTTTACACAATTACTGGTCATGTAAAGACGTAGAGTCGGGTTCCGTGCCGTTCACCGTGGGCTTCGACCTCGACATGACCCTCATCGACCCGAGACCCGGCATGGCCGCCGTGATGAACGAGGTGGGTGCCCGCACCGGGTACGACCTGGACGGCGAGCACTTCGCGGCGAACCTCGGCCCGCCCCTCGACATGATCTACCGCGAGATGGGCGTGCCCGAGGAGGAGGTCCCGGACCTGGTCGCGCTCTTCCGCGCGCTGTACCCGGAGGTCGTGATCCCCTCGACGATCGCGCTGCCGGGCGCGGCGATGGCGCTGCAGTGCGTGCGGGACCTGGGCGGCACCACCATGGTCGTCACCGGCAAGTACCGCAAGAACGCCGCGCTGCACCTCGAAGCGCTGGGCTGGGAGGTCGACCACCTCTACGGCGAACTGTGGGCGACGGGCAAGGCCGAGTCGCTCAAGCTGCACGGCGCCGCCGTCTACGTCGGCGACCACGTCGGGGACATGCGCGGTGCGGCCGCCGCCGGAGCGCTGGGCGTGGGTGTCGTCACGGGGCCGTGCTCCCGCGCGGAACTGGCGGAGGCGGGCGCCGCGGTCGTGCTGGAGGACCTGCGCGAGTTCCCGGACTGGCTCAGGACCTCTTCTGCCGCGACTTCCTGATCACCGCGATGATCCCGAGGCCCAGGCCGACGGCCGGCAGGTAGGTGGCCGCGACGTTCAGCCACACGGGCAGGTCGCTGTAGCCCGCGACGAACAACGCGAAGACCGCGATGATCGCCAGTACGCCCACGGCGAACAGGCCGATGGCCAGCGGCATCAACTTCGGAGCGGTCATGACCGGGACTCTAGTCGCGCTAACGGAGGTGCCCTCGTCCTGGTCTTCTGGCTACTCTGGTGGGACGCGTCCTGGGTACGCCCCGGGCGCGTTCGTTGTGCCAGCAGCAAGGGAATGGTGAGCGCGGTGCCGACCGGCAAGGTCAAGTGGTACGACACGGAGAAGGGCTTCGGATTCGTCACGCAGGACGGTGGCGAGGACGTCTACGTCCGCAAGGCCGCCCTGCCTCCGGGTGTCACCGGTCTGAAGGCAGGCCAGCGCATCGAGTTCGGCATGGCCGAGGGCCGCCGCGGCCCGCAGGCGCTGTCCGTGCGCCTGATCGACCCCGCGCCGTCCGTCGCCGAGGCGCGCCGCCGTCCCGCCGAGGAGCTGCACGGCCTGATCGAGGACATGATCAAGCTGCTGGAGAACAAGGTCCAGCCCGACCTGCGCCGCGGCCGCTACCCGTCCGACAAGAAGAACATGAAGCTCATCGCCGAGGTCGTCCGGGCGGTGGCGCGGGACCTCGATCCGTAAAAGGATCGGCGTCATGTCTGACGCGGATCGGATCGTCGAGTTCGTCTACGAGGTCGGCCAGCTCAAGCGCCTGCCCAGGGCGGGGTGGCTCTTCGCCGGAGTGCAACACCCCGAGTCGGTGGCCGCCCACTCGTTCCGGGTGGGCGTGCTGGCGTTCGCGCTCGCCGTGCAGGAGGGCGCGAACCCCGACCGGGCCGCGACCCTGGGCCTCTTCCACGACGTGCCGGAGACGCGCGTCGGCGACATCCCGTACGTCGGCAAGCTCTACCTCGACGTGAAGGTGCCGCCGGAGGCCGTGGCACGCGACCAGGTCCAGCACCTGCCGCCGCCGCTGGCCGCGCACATCGAGGCGCTGGTGGCCGAGCACGAGGCCGCCAAGGACATCGACCACACGCCCGAGGCGCGCTGCTCCCGTGACGCCGACAAGCTCGAACTGCTGCTGCAGGCCAGGGAGTACCAGGCCGCGGGCATCGCCAAGATGGAGCGCTTCATCCAGACCATGCAGGCGTCGGTGGTCACCGACACCGGCAAGGCCCTGATGGAGTCCGCGCTGCGCATCGCGCCCACCGAGTGGTGGGAGGCGTTCGGCAGGCGTTAGCGCGTGATGTCGACGACCCACGAACCGCGCATGAGCGGCTGGCCGGTCTCCAGCACCGCGCCCGCCGCCTCGTGCACCTCGATGCGCACCAGCTGGTCGGAGTCGTTCGGCACGGCCAGCGTGTACGTGTAGTTCTCGCCCTTGCCGAGCAACGGCGAGGTGCAGCCCTCCTGGACCTTCGCGGCGTTCTCGTACACGCACACGACCTCCCAGAGGCCGTCGGCGAGCTGCCCGTCCACCGAGATCTGCACGACCTTGCCCGCCGGCACCTTCAGCGAGCCGGGCGGGTTCTTCTCCGCGCAGTTCTCGCCGGTGACGTCGCAGTAGATCGTCGGCTCGATGCGGATGGTCTTGCCGTTCGCGTAGAACGTGACCTCGGGGTCGTGGGCCTGCAACGAGCACCCGGACAGCACGAGAACACTGGCAGCCATTACAGAAGCAAGTCGACGCACGTCAGGCAGCCTACGGGGTGGCCGGAGCGGGCCTGCGGACCAGCCTGCCCACGAGCAGGTGCAACGACGTGCCGTTGCGGTACATCCACGTCTGCGTGAGGCCCAGCGCGAGCAGCGCGGCGAGCACCGTGAAGCCGATCCAGAACGTCGCGGGCAGCAGCACGCCGAGCGCGCCGCCGAACACCCACGCGAGTTGCAGGATCGTCTCGGAGCGGCCGAACGCCGACGCGCGGGACTCCTCCGGCAGGTCGTCCTGGATCACCGCGTCGAGGCTGATCTTCGCGAGCGACGAGGCCGTCGCGCCCAGCAGCCCGACGACGGCCGCGGTGATCAGGCCGGGAATCGCGGCGGCGACGATGGTGGCCGCCAGCGCCGTGGCGACGCAGGCGATGATCACCTCGTCCGGCTTGCCGAAGTGCTGACGTGCGCCGATCGCGTTGCCGAGGAAGCTGCCGATGCCCGCCGCGCCGGCGATCACGCCGAGCAGCAGGAGCTGCCGGACCGCGTCGCCCTCGGTCTGCTCGCGGACCACGAACGCCGCGAAGAGCGTGAGGAACCCGGTCAGCATGCGGATGGAACCGTTGCCCCACAACGAGACCGCGACGTGCCTCGAGATGCGTTGCTTCTGCGGCTTGGACGTCAGCGTCGCCGGCACCTCGCCCTCGGTCACCTCGACCCAGGACGGGATCTTCATGCACAGCCACGCGTTCACCGCGCACAGCACGGCGGTGAACCACAGCGCGCCGGGGGAGCCGAACAGGTTCGCGAAGCCCGCCGCCAGCGCGCCGAACACCGCGCCCGCCGCCAGTCCGAAGACGGTCATGCGGGCGTTGGTCTTGGACAGCGTGATCTCCGGCGGCAGCACGCGCGGGGTGATCGCGGACTTGAGCACCGTGAACGACTTGGACAGCACCATGCTGCCCAGCGCCGCCGGGTACAGCAGCCAGTTGTCGAAGTTCAGCGCCATCACGACGGACAGGCCGATCCGGATGACGCACGACGCCGCGAGCGCGAGCCGGCGGCCGCGCTGGATCTTGTCGAGCAGCGGTCCGATCACCGGCGCGATCAACGCGAACGGCGCGACCGTGATCAGCAGGTAGAGCGCGACCTTGGTCTTCGACTCGGCGCTCGCCGCGGAGAAGAACAGCGTGTTCGCCAGCGCCACGGCCATCGCGGCGTCGGCGGCGTAGTTCATCATCACCGCGTAGGTGACCGACGTCATGCCGGACTTGCCGGCGCCGTCCGCGCGGGCCGCGCGCCGGAACGCCGCGACCGCCTGCTGCGAGATCTGCTTGCTGCGGAACCACGCGACGCGGGTGACCGTGAGCTTGCGCGGCGGCTTGGGCGTCGGGGTGGTCTGCTGGTCGGAGTTGGGCAGCGGACGGGTGTTCTGCGGCCTGGGCGGCGGCTGGAAACCGTGCTCGGACGGCGTTCCGCGACGCTCCCGGGGCCGGTACTCGTCGTCCTGCCACGGGTAACGCTTCGGAGTCTCGTCGTCACTCCACCCGCGGTCGCCGTTCACACCGTCAATCCTGCCCCATCCCGTTGAACCTCACTCGGAAGATGGTCGGCCAGTTCTTGCCTGTGACCAGGAACTCGTTGGTCCCGGGGACGTGCGCGATGCCGTTGAGGACGTCGACGTCACCCGGAGGTTTGAGCGAGGACAGGTCGTAGGTGTTCGTCACCTGTCCCGTGGCCGGGTCGATGCGGACGATCTCGTCGGTCTTCCACACGTTCGACCAGACCTTGCCGCCCACGCACTCCAGCTCGTTGAGCTGGGTCAGCGGCTTGCCGTCCCGCGTCACCTGCACGCTGCCGGTCTCGGCGAACGACCTCGGGTCGCGGAACGTGAGCTTGGCGGTGCCGTCGCTCATGACGAGCCGCTGCCCGTCGTCGCAGATGCCCCAGCCCTCGCCCTGGTAGCTGACCCGGCGGAGCTCGTCCAGCGTCTTGCGGTCGCGCTCGATCGCCACGCCGTTCTGCCACGTGATCTGCCAGATGGTGTCGCCGACGACGGTGATGCCCTCGCCGAAGAAGTCCGGCGGGAGGTCGACCTTCTTCTGGACGTTCCCGGTCGACGGGTCGAGCGCGCGCATGGTCGACTCGCCCTCGAGCCCGGTGCCCTCGTAGAGGACGCCGTCGACCAGTTCCAACCCCTGGGTGAACGCCCCGGTGTCGTGCGGGATCTTCTGCAGGACTTCTACCTGCGGCTTTGCTTCTTGCGGCGTCGAACAGGCGGCCAAGACCGCGACGACGACCAGCCAGACGGGTGAGCGCACCCAACGGAGGGTGGCACGAGTTTTCGTCCCGGCGAAGTCCTGCGGCACAATTCATGTCGTGACCGCGACTGAGATGCTCCTCGACGCCGTTGACCTCGCCCGCGCCGCCGCGCAGGAAGAGGCCGGTGTGGAACGCGTCGGCGCTCACATCGGGGTGCACGACGAGGACGAGTACTCCGTCACGCACCTCTTCGAGGCCGACCACGCGGGCTACCGCGGCTGGACCTGGGCGGTGACCGTCGCCTACGCGGGCGAGGGCAGCCCCGTCTCGATCTCCGAGGTCGTGCTGCTGCCGGGCAAGGACGCCCTGGTCGCCCCCGAGTGGGTGCCGTGGAGCGAACGCGTCCGCGCCGGCGACCTGGGCGTCGGCGACCTGATGCCGCCGCGCGAGAACGACCCGCGCCTGGTCGAGGCGTACGTGCACTCCGACGACCCCGCGGTCGAGGAGGTGGCGCTGGAGGTCGGTCTCGGCCGGCAGCGCGTGCTCTCCCGCGAGGGCCGCCTGGAGGCCGCCGACCGCTGGGCGTCCTCGGACTTCGGCCCGCGCTCCGACATGGCCCGCAGCGCCCCCGCGCACTGCGGCACCTGCGGCTTCTACACCCGCGTGGCGGGCGCGTTCGGCTCGGCGTTCGGCGTCTGCGCGAACGAGATCGCTCCGGCCGACGGCCACGTCGTGCACGCCGAGTACGGCTGCGGCGCGCACTCGCAGGTCGAGGTCGAGATGGGCTCGCTCGTGCCGGTCGCCGACCTGGTCTACGACGACGCGCAGCTGGAAGTGGTCGAGGTCGTCGCAGAGGCTTCCGACGACGCCGCCGCTCCGGTCGCCGCCTCGGACATCTCGGAGTGACCGACCCGTTCGGGACCGAGGCCCTGCGCACCTCGGTCCTCGCCGCGTGGCGCGGTTCGCCCACCCGGTTCCGCGAGGACGCGAACGCCGAGGAAGACCTCCGCCTCGGCGGCTACCGGGACCGGTTGCTGGTCGAGCTGGCCCAGAACGCGGCCGACGCCGCGGGCGCCGAGCCGGGTGTGCTGCGGATCACCCTCGTCGACGGTGAGCTGCGGGCCGCGAACACGGGTGCGCCGCTGACCTCCGCCGGCGTGGCCGCGCTGGCCTCGCTGCGGGCGTCCTCGAAGGAGTCCGGCGTCGGGCAGTTCGGTGTCGGCTTCGCGGCCGTGCTGGCCGTGTCCGACGCGCCGCGGGTGATCTCCACGTCCGGTGGCGTCGAGTTCTCGGCCGAGCGCACGCGCGCCGAGGTGCCGGAGCTCGCCTCCGAACGCGGTGGCGACGTGCCCGTGCTGCGGCTGGTCTGGCCGGTCACCGAGGAGGTGCCGGCCGGGTTCACGACCGAGGTCCGGCTGCCGCTGAAGGTCGACCTGTCGCTCGACGACCTGGCCGCCGAGGTCCCGGACCTGCTGCTCGCCCTGCCGGGGCTGCAGCGCGTCGAGATCGGCGCGCAGTCGTGGGAGCGGTTCGTCGCCGCGGACGGCGTCGTCACCGTCGGCTCGTCGCGCTGGCTGGTCGAACGCACCGTCGGCGAGCTGCCCTCCGAACTCGTGCAGGGTGTCGAGCACCGTCCTCAGTGGACTGTTTCGTGGGCGTACCCGCTCGACGAGCCGCTGGGCGAGGACGTGCTGCACGCGCCGACCCCGACCGACGAGCGCCTGTCGTTGCCGGCCCGGCTGATCGCGACGCTGCCGGTCGAGCCGTCGCGCCGCCGCATCCTGCCGGGCCCCGCCGCGTGGTCGGTGCTGGACGCCGCCGCGGCCGCCTACCCGGCCCTGGTCGCGCGGGTGCCCGCGATCGAGCGGACCGCCCTCGTACCGCTGCCGGGCTTCCCGCTGTCCGAAGTGGACGATCGCCTGCGCACCGCCGTGCTCCGGTCGTTGCGCGCCTCCGCATGGCTGCCGCTGGCGTCCGGCGAGTGGATCGAGCCGTCGCGCGCTCGGGTGCTGGACATCGGTTCCGAGGAGCTCGTCGACCTCGTCGAGGACGCGCTGCCGGGCCTGCTGGACGCCGAGCTGTCCGCACCGGTGCACGCCGCCGCCCTGGCCGCGCTGGAAGTGCCGCGGGTGACCGTCGCCGAGGTCGTCGCGGCCCTGACCGAGGTCTCCGGCGACCCCGGCTGGTGGCACGACGTCTACGCCGCCCTCGCCCCGCTGGCCGACGTGGACCCGGACGTCCGCGAAGCCCTGCGCGCGCTGCCCGTGCCGTTGGCCGACGGCCGAGTGGTGACCGGACCGCACACGACGTTGATCGCCGCCGAACCGCTGCCCGGCCTCCGCGTGGTGCACGCCGACGCCGTGCACCCGTTGCTCGTCCGGCTCGGTGCGGTCGAGGCCGGCGCCGCCGAACTGCTGGCGGATCCGTCGCTGCGCGAGAACGTGGCGCGGTCCCTGGAGGACGCCGAGGCAGGACTGGACGGGCTGGAACTCGTCGAGACCGTGCTGCATCTGGTGGACCGCGCCGGGCTGCGCGCCGGCGAGGAGCCGTGGCTGGGTGCGTTGGCGCTGCAGGACTCCGAGGGCGAGTGGCACCGCGCGGACGAGTTGCTGCTGCCGGACTCGGCCCTGGTCGGCGTGCTCGAGGCGGACGCGTTTCCGGTGCTGTCCAAGGAGATCGCCGACAGCTACCCGCGTGCTGCTCTAGTCGCGCTTGGCGTGGTCGACGGGTTTTCGCTGGTGGTCGACGACGAGCCGTCCGGTCCCGACCACGACCTCGCCGACGAGTCCGCCTGGTGGTCGTCCGCTGTCGACGAGCCTGTGCGGGTGGTGGCCGTGCGGGATCTGGACCTGGTCGCTGACTGGCCTGCGGCGTTGCGGTTGCTGGCTGCCGACCCGGTGACCTGGCGTGCGGTGACCGAGCCCGACGGGTACACGGGCTGGTGGATCGCTCGCTACGCGTCGCTGGCCGGGTTGCCGCCGCGGTCGTACCGCTTGCCCGGGGCTTCGTTGTTGGACGGGCTGTTCGACGTCGTGCCTGATTTGTCGTTGCCGGAGCACGTGCTTCGGGCGGCTGGGGTTCGTTCGTCGTTGGAGATCCTGGACGACGATGACGCGGAGTTCGTGTTGGAGCGGCTTGGGGATCCGGATCGGGTCGTGGCTGACGCCGTGGTGTTGCGGGCCTATGCCGGGTTGCCGGAAGGGGACTTCGCTCCTGCGCGGGTTCGGGTGTTGTCCGGGGCGGTTGTGGCCGCTGATGATGTTGTGGTGATGGATCAGCCCTGGTTGCTCGGGGTGGTGCCGGCTGATCGGGTGCTGCTTGCCGATGGGTCGGAGGAGCTTGCCGATCTGTTGGATCTGGCGCTCGCCTCTGAGGAGTTCTCCGGGTCGCCCGATCATGTCGGTGAGGTCGTGGGGTGGGCCGATCTCGGGGCCGTTCGGATGGCTTGTGAGCTGCTTTCGGTTGCGCTGCCTGATGGTGTTGTTGTTGTGCATGAGGCGTTGTTCGTTGACGGGGCTCGGGTTGAGTGGTGGATGGCGGATTCTGTGCCCCATGCCGCTGATACGCCTGAGGGGTTGGGGCGGGCCCTTGCCTGGGTTTCTGGGCGGTGGGCCGATCGGCACACGTTCGTGGCGTTGATCTCGGATCCTTCTGCGGCGACTTTGTTGGGCTGACGCTGCTGTTGCGTTGTTGCTCCCTTTGCGTTGGCGGGTTCCTGTTGCGTGCTTCCCCTGGGGGCTCTGCCCCCAGACCCCCGGCAATCTGATCAGGGGGCCCGCGCTGTGGGCAGGCTGATGGCACGCCTGTTGCTCAGAGCGCCTGCCTGTTGCTTTGTTTGGGCGCCTCGGCGGTGGGGTCCCATCACGAGCCGCACCAAGAGCGGGCCACAGCCAGGTAGGGATGTCAAACGGGCGAAAAGCGTGCCCGT